>JBBDUI010000002.1 GCA_040903985.1 Candidatus Saccharimonadales bacterium | reverse complement strand
AAAGTAAAACAGCTTCCGCTGTTTTAGAGGAAGCTGTAGGTTTAGTCTGACGTGGAGCCGCCCGCGGGAATTGAACCCGCGACCTCTTCCTTACCATGGAAGCGCTCTACCCCTGAGCTAGGGCGGCATAATAATTCTAAAAACTATTGTTATTTAGTAAGCTTCTAAGCTGTTAAAGCAACTAAAATAGTAGCAGATATACGACGCTTAAACAATTTAGAGACCAGCACGGGCGGAGTCTAAGCCACCTCTCCAGTATCATCTCCATCCGGACTCGAGATTATGGCCTCACCTCGCAACCGTTGACGTACCTCTTCTGCTTTCTTATACTGTTTAGCCGCTTCGTAGCTCTCAGCTAAGTACTCAAGATTGCGACGACTGGGCTCCTCATCGACCACCCGCTGCAAAATGTCGACCACCTTTTTATGGTTACCGAGCTGCTGATGTACCCGGGCGAAAACCAGTAAACGCTTACTAGTCGGTTCTAAGTCGATAACTCGCTCTAAAGCTGAAGCAGCCTGGGTGAGGTTACCGCTCTGAAGCTCGACGATGCCTAGGTTATACAGACTTGCTACAGATGGGGCTAAGCTAGAAGCAATATCGAAGCAGGAAACTGCATCCTTAGCTCGATCCATTCGCACATAGAGTAGCCCGAGTCGGTTGTAGGCTGCCGTATTCTTAGGGTCATTTTTTAATATCTTCAGTAGCGCTTTCTCTGCTAACTCGTAGCGCTGCTTGCCGATAGCGGTCTCTGCATACTCCCATAATCGTTTAATGATTTGCGACTGCTTTGGGGTAGTGACATCGTGCAGACTCTGCTGACGATAGCGGAAGAGAATAACTACTACTGGTATGAAGGCTAGAACGATTAAGCCGATTTCTACCATGCCGGCCTCAAGCTAAGGGCGATAGCGTCTAGAATATAACGCTTGTTGGCGTTAACGGAGAGTAGATCCTGAGCATAACGGCAAGACTGGATGGCATCTTCCCAATAGCGCCCGGATTGCAAACGGAGCTGCTGACGGGCATAGGCAATACAGTCCTCTAGCACTTCGATCGTTTCTGGCTGCAAGATTCGAGCAGATCGCAGCGCCTCATAGTGATTGGTACTAAATAGTTTTTCGATCAACTCATAGCGTCGTTTAGTAGCTGCTAGAACTTCCGGATCGGCAAGTAAATTGGTTACTCGCGCCGGCAGGTTGCGGGCGAACAGTGCAATCTCTTCGCTATTTAAACCATGTTCCTGCTCGGCAAGCCAGGCGGCCACCTGGTCTGAAGTAGGGGCCTGAAAATAAATCTGATGACAGCGCGAACGAATGGTCGGAAGTAAACGACCAAGCTCATCGGCTATCAGGACTATCTGGGCTTGAGCCGGAACTTCTTCTAGGGTCTTAAGGAGTGCATTCTGCGCCGCCACGGTCATGGTATCGGCCCTATCTATCACAATAATGCGACGTTCGCTCACACGACCTTTTAAATGAAAATGAGATGATAGCTCACGAACTGCTGCCAGCTTAATCGCAGTCGGCTCAGGAACAATAACCTGAGGACGGTGAGGCACCAACCTCTCTAGTACAGCAGTAGTCTTTCCTACACCAGCAGGACCATGAACAACAAACGCCCCAGTTGTATCGAGTAGGGCCAGCTCTTTAACGGTTTTGGGATGTAGAAGTAGTTGCATCTTGCGCCTTATTATACCAAAACTGCTGTAAATCCCGAGATAGATCGGCCATGAACGTTCTCTTCTCCCCATTCTGGGCAATGGTAAAAGTAAGCTCTAGGGAGTGGAGGAACTGTCGGGCTAATAGGGTCTCGCTGCTACCATAAAGTCGATCTCCCACTACCGGATGGCCGAGGTGCTGAAGATGGGCTCTAATCTGGTGGGTGCGGCCGGTCATAATCATAACCCGCAACAAACTATAGCCAGGCAGCTCCTCTACGACTTGGTATTCGCTAACGGCCATACGTCCGTCTGGACGTACTGTACGTTTCATCGGATTCTTATAGTGTCGCCCAAGTGGCCACTCTAGCCGCGCCTGTGGGTGCTTTAAGTGGCCATGTACGGCGGCTAGGTAGACCTTAGTGACCTGTCTTTGCTTGAACTGAGCCTGCAAGTAGTCCCGAGTAGCCGCTGTACGAGCTACTACCATTACTCCGGAAGTGTCTTTATCTAGACGATGTACTATTCCTGGTCGCTCACTACCGGGGTCATCAATCAACTCTGCTAGTTCGCTCATTACAGTAGGTTCACTATCTGGAGTGCCGTTACCTGGGTGTACCAGCATACCGGCCGGTTTGTTTACGACTAGTAGATCATCATTTTGATAGATTATAGCTACGGACATGTTAGCCCCTGGTTAGGTTGAGGGCGTTCCCGCCTGAAGTTAAGAATAGCTAACGCTTGGTAAACTGCGGTGCCTTACGGGCGCGTTTAAGACCGTACTTCTTACGCTCCTTAACTCGAGCATCGCGCTTCAGGTAGCCGGCTCGCTTGAGGGTTGGTCGTAGGTCTTCACTCGACTCAACTAAAGCATTCGCTATAGCTAATTTAGCAGCATCAGCCTGACCGCTGAGACCACCACCTTTAATATGCAATGAGATTCGATAGCTGCTACGTTTATCGAGTAGTGTGAGCGGCTGCACCACCCGCTCTTGCTGCTCCGGGTGATTGAAGTGCACTTCGAGCGGTTGATCGTTTACACTCACCTCACCATCACCGCCGCTATAGAGACGGGCAGTCGCAATTGACTCCTTGCGTCTTCCGACGCCGTAATAGTACTTATCTACTGCCATTAGTTAACTCCTAACTTCTTCGGTTGTTGTGGATCATGCGGATGCTCAGTACCACTATAGATCTTTAATCGTAACATCCGATCTGACTTCAAGCGGTTATCCGGTAGCATGCCATTTACAGCCGATTTGATAACCTCCCGCGAGTCTTGCTGCATCTGCTGCTCCAACGTCTTGCTGTAGATACCGCCCGGGTAACCGCTATGACGGTAGTAACGCTTCTGCAGAAGCTTATTACCGGTAATCTTAATCTTATCGGCATTAATAACGATAATAGTATCTCCTCCATCTATGTGGGGCGTGTAGGTCGGCTTATGCTTACCGAGCAGATAGCGAGCAGCCTGGTTAGCCAGTCGGCCCAACGGTACGCCCTCAGCATCGATCACATACCAGTTACGAACTACTTCAACCGGTTTTTGAGAATAAGTTTTCATGCCAATGCCTCCTTAGGCTTCTTAGCAGCGGATTTAGCTGCTGGCTTAGGCGCGGCCTTTTTAGTAGCGGACTTCTTGGTCGCAGCTGGTTTAGCCGGTGCCGGTTTAACTGCTGGCTCTACGGGATCGGTAGTAGCTGGAACACCAACTGTACTCTGGCTTTCTTCCGTGTCGGTCGAGACAAAACTAATTCGGGCCATAGGGGCATCATCGCCACGCCGCCAGCCAGCGGCTTCGATACGAGTATAACCACCGGCCCGATCTGCAAAACGAGGGCCGATCGTTTCAAATAGCTTGCGCAAGCTATCATCGGTTGATATCCGACTGCGTACTAGGCGACGAGCGTGCTGATTATCTACTCTAGCCTTAGTCACAAGCTTTTCTACATACGGTCGTAATGCCCGAGCCTTAGGCTTAGTAGTAAGAATACTCTCATGAATAATCAGAGATTCAGCCATCCCTTTAAGCAGAGCGCGTCGTTGGTCGCGAGTACGTGATAGTTTGTGGCGTTGCGCAGGACGTGACATTACTTTAGCTCCAGCTCCTTTAACTTACCAATAACTTCCTCGAACGCCTTACTGCCGAAGCCCTTAAGGTTCTTAAGTTCGGACTCACTCATTCCGATCAGTTGCTTAACAGTAGTAATATCGTTCTTCTCTAGCGCGTTAAGGGTGCGCTGAGATAGCTCCATGTCGGCTACGCTAATATTTAGCTCGTCACTTTCTTCTACCGGTACATCGCTTGCAGAGTTAGCTTCGCCACCGGCGATGGTGTTGAATTGGTTAACGAGAATAGTGGCTGCACTACGTAGAGCCTCGCTAGCTAATACTGTACCGTCGGTTTCGATATCAATAATCAGCTTATCAAGGTCAGTAACCTGCGCCACACGAGTGTTCTCTACCTTGTAACGTACCCGCTCAACCGGAGAGAATAGAGCGTCTAGACCGATCATGCCGATCGGTAGTTGGTTGCCCCGGTCTTCTACCGGGGAGTAACCGCGACCTTTCTCGACCTGGATAGTCATGTCGATACTGGCCTTGTCGTTGTCTAGGGTTGCGATAGTTTGCTCGGGGTTGGCTATCTCAACATCGGCATTAGTGGTAATGTCGGCAGCTGTGACTATACCCTTCCCCTTTTTCTTCAAAGTAATAGTCTGGGGCGCATCGGAGAAGACGCGTAAGCGCAGACGCTTTAGGTTAAGCGTAATTGTGACGACATCTTCCTTAACACCCTCTAGGGTAGTGAACTCGTGACTAGCCCCTGCAACGCTAAAAGCCGTAACGGCAGCTCCGCCCAGCGATGAGAGTAGAACTCGTCGCAGTGAGTTGCCGATAGTTACACCGAAACCACGGTGCAAAGGTTCGATTACGAAAGAGCCTTTGTGTGGATCTTCGCTGGTAGTGATAATATCTGGTAAGTGAATGTTGTGCATGAATGTGCTCCCTTTATCTTGAATAGAATTCAATTATTAACTGCTCGCTGATCTCTGGTTCGGCCTCTTCCCGCTGTGGTATCCCGGTCACCTTTGCCGTCATCTTACTCTTATTAAGTGACAACCAACTAAGGTTAGGTTCCTCATCGATCTCGAGGGCTTCAAAATAAGCGTTCTTAGCGCTTTTAGGCCTGACCGCGATCTCATCTCCCGGCTTCACTCGAATCGATGGAATGTCGACCCGACGTCCGTTAAGCATAATGTGGCCGTGTGTCACGAGCTGTCGGGCAGCTGTACGGCTAGGTGCTAGATGTAGTCGATAGACGGTATTGTCCAGACGGCGTTCTAGGTACTCAAGCAGGAGCTCTCCGGTCACGCCATCACGCCGTTCGGCCTCTTGGACTAGACGGCGGAACTGCTTTTCGAGTAGTCCGTACATACGCTTAACCTTCTGCTTCTCACGTAACTGCTGGGCGTATTGGGTTACCTTGCCGCGACGGGCGCCGGCCCGTTCACCAGGTAGAGCCTTACGCCGCGCCATAATCTTATGAGCCTTCGGGTGTAGGGCGACGCCTTCACGGCGACTGCGTTTTACGATTGGGGTTAAATCTCGTGCCATTAGACTCTCCTTGCCTTCCGTGGGCGGCAACCGTTATGAGGGACGCCGGTTACATCCTTGATGCTAGTTACCATAATCTCGGTATTCATCAAAGCTCGAATAGCGGCTTCGCGCCCTTGACCGATGCCACGGACGAAAACCTCTACTTGTTTAACGCCATAGTCTTTCACCTTCTCGGCAGCAGTCTCGCTAGCTAACTGAGCGGCGTAGGCCGTACCCTTGCGTGAGCCTTTGAAACCGTTAGCTCCAGCACTAGACCAGCCCAACACATTACCTTTAGGGTCGGTAAAACTGATGATCGTATTATTAAAACTAGCTTGAATATGAACCTGTCCGTTCGGTACTGAACGTTTGCGGCTCTTCTTAACGGTAGTCTTCTTAGTAGCTTGGGCCATATTATTCCTTATACCTTCTTATTTCCACCGACAGTTGCACGACGACCACGCCGAGTTCGGGCGTTAGTCTTAGTGCGTTGTCCGCGAACCGGTAGATTAGCTTTGTGGCGTAACCCGCGGTAACTGTTAATCTCACGCAGGCGGTTGATGCTGACGCGACGACGCTGGGCTAGATCACCCTCTACCTCATAGTCAGCATCGATGGTCTCTCGAATCTTAGTTAGCTCAGTCTCGGTTAAGTCCTTGATGCGAGTATCGTGATTCACTCCGACCTTATCTAAAATCTTTTTCGAGCTGGTCAGCCCGATACCTAGCACGTAAGTCAGGGCGATTACCGCCCTTTTGTCGTCTGGAATGTTTACCCCTGCTACACGCGCCATCTATCCCTGCCTCTGCTTATGTTTCGGTTTCGAGCAAATGACTCTTACCACGCCTTCGCGGCGGATAATCTTGCAGTCAACACACATTCTTTTGACACTTGCTTGAACCTTCATTGATAATCCTTATTTATGCCGATAAGTTATTCGACCCTTGGTCAGGTCGTAAGGGGTCATCTCGACCGTCACCTTATCTCCTGGGACGATCTTAATGTAGTGCATGCGCATCTTACCGGCGATGATGCCAGTAATCTCGTGGTCGTTGTCTAAACGCACACGAAACATAGCATTGGGAAGGGTCTCTAGGATCGTTCCCTCAAATTCAATGACCTGCTTATTGCTCGCCATAAACTACAAGCTCCTATTATAAGTAGTGATGACAGGCTTGTAAACCCCCCCAACACTAAATCGAGTTAGAAAATTATATATCATATGCATTCTAGCACCCATATCTGTTTTTAGCCACGCCACTATTGGTATGAAGCGTTAATGATTTGCGAGTCGAGCTGGCGCAAGGTTTCGATGCCGACGCTGACAACAATCAGCAACCCGGTACCACCAAAGGTTAGAGCCTGGCTACCGGTAATCGCCTCCCCGATAAACGGTAAAACAGCGATAATACCGAGGCTGATCGAACCAAACAGAGTGATACGATTAACGATTTTGCGTAGATACTGTTCAGTCTGCTGACCTGGACGTATACCTGGGATAAAACCACCCTGTTTCTGTAGGTTCTCAGCTATATCCTTAGGGTTAAAGACTACACCGGTATAGAAGTAGGTAAAGGCAACCACAAGAGCGAAGTATACAAAAGCATAGACTAGATTCGATGGATCAAACCATACCGTCAAGTTAGTAGATAGATTTGCTAACCATGCTGCCTCAGCGTTAGCAAACACCTGGCCTAAGAAGGTAGGAACGGACAAGAAGGCGACAGCGAAAATAATCGGGATAACCCCGGCCGTTAAGATTCGGATCGGCAACTCGGACTCCACACCGCCGTAGCCACTGGACTGCATCCGCTTAGCATAAGAGACCTTAACTGTGCGCCGGGCCTCATTAAGCTTCACTATGAAATAGGTGATTAGGAGTGAGGCAAGAACAAAGACTACTATCTGCATTATCTCGGTGGGAGAGGCTTGAATGATCGATAACGCCTGGCCGAAGATTCCCGGTAGTTGAGCGATAATACTAGCCGCGATTAAAATTGAGATACCATTACCAATACCCTTCTCACTGATTAGCTCTCCCATCCACATCAGCAACATACTACCGGCCGTCATTACGGTAATCATTAAGGCCCACTCTCCTAAGGAAGGTGAACCGATAATATCGGTTTGACCGACCTGAATAGCTAACTGGCGGATAAAGAAAACGGTGCCGATCGACTGACCGATAGCCAGTGGCAGGGTCAGATAACGGGTATACTGGTTAATCTTACGACTACCCTCTTCACCCTCCTTCTTAAGCTCGGCAAATTTCGGCACTACCTGGGTTAAGAGCTGCATGATAATCGAGGCATTAATGTAGGGTCCTAGGCCCATAAGGGCGATCGAGAAGTTAGCTACCGCACCACCGGAGAATAGATCGACCAGGCCGAAGAGTCGGTTAGAAGAGAGGAGGTTCTGCAGAAAATTACTTAAGGTCGTCGTATCACTGATCGGAATCGGTACATGGGTCATAATCCGGTAAAGGAAGATCATAAAAAAGACACTCAGAACCTTAGTCCTAATGTCTTTGTTACGAAGGATGTGTCGCCAGCGCGATTGCTGCATAAAGCTTATTCGTCCTTCTTGAAACTACCGCCGGCGGCCTCTAGGGCAGCAATGGCGGCGGCTGAAGCGTAATCTACCGAAACGGTTATGGCCTTACCGACTTCGCCCCGATGCAGCAATTTAACTACTTTAGTTGGCTTAGAGATAAGTCCGGCACTATGAAGCTGTTCTTTCCCGATGGTGCTATTAGCCCGAAAGTCATTCAACTGGTCAGTATGAACCAGGGCGATTTTCTTATTAGGTGCCTTAAATCCACGAACTTTAGGTAACCGCTTTAACAGCGGATTCTGGCCACCCTCAAAACCTGGGCGCACGCCACCGCCAGTACGAGAATTCTGTCCCTTCGTACCGCGACCGGCAGTCTTACCGCGACCACTACCGATACCACGACCGACTCGCTTCTTGGTCTTGCTACTAGTTATATCTAACTCGTGGTATTTCATGCTTCCACCTTCTTAACTTTTACTAGCTGTTCTAGGGCCGCAAAAGTGGCATAAGTACAGTTTATCTTATTAGAAGAACCGAGTGACTTAGATAGAATATCGGTCACACCGGCTACTTCCAGTACATCACGTACTGCACCACCGGCAATTACTCCCGTACCTGGTCCGGCTGGCTTAAGTAATACCTTGCCTCCGGAGTGTTTTGCATAAGCTTCGTGCGGAATAGTACCGTTAACAACCGGAATTTTGACCATGCGTTTCTGAGCCTGTAGCGCGGCCTTGCTAATAGCGGTAGTTACATCAGCACCTTTAGAAATACCCATGCCGATCTTTCCCTTCCCGTCACCGATAACTACTAAAGCACGGAAGCGGAAACGCCGACCACCCTTTACCACACGGGCAACCCGGTCGATATTTATTACGCGTTCATTAAACTCAGATTGGTTTTCGTTACGTCGATCCATCTAGAACTCCAGTCCTTCTTTACGGGCAGCTTCAGCTAAGATCTTGACTCGACCGTGATACAGTCGGCCGCCACGATCGAATAGCACCTGGCTTACTTTAGCTTTCTTAGCCTTCTTAGCGATGTCGGCTCCGACCCAAGCGGCCTTCTCGCTTAAGCTTCCCTTGACCGCGGCAGCAGCCGAGGAGCTGTAAGCCAGAGTTGTACCGTCAATATCATTAATCACTTGGGCTATAACATGGCGATTGCTGACATATGTGCTTAAGCGAGGACGCTCAGCTGTACCGGTCATACGAATCTTTCGAATAGTCTTACTCATTTTCCTGCTCCTGCTGCTTTTCCGGCCTTACGGATTATCCGCTCACCAACATACTTAATTCCCTTGCCCTTATACGGCTCCGGTTTTCGAAGCTCGCGAATGTTGGCTGCGATCTGACCGACTAGCTGTTTATCGATACCACTTAGAGTTAGGCGATTACCTTCGAATTTGGCCTCAATCCCTTCCGGTAGTGTCACTACTTGAGGATGTGAATAGCCGAGATTCAAGGTAATCTTGTTACCGCTCACGGCTACCTTGTATCCGACACCGTTGACCTCGAGTTCTTTACTAAAACCTTCGCTCACACCTTGAACGGCGTTAGCAATCAATGTGCGCTGTAAACCATGCTGCTCCCGGGCAGGACGAGATTCATTCTTACGACTCACCACAATGCCCTCATCAGTTGAATCGACAGCCACATCGGGTAACTGAGTCACCTTGAGTTCACCCTTGCTGCTGCGAACGATAATCTCCGTAGCAGTAATATCAACGGTGGTACCGCTAGGAATTGTGACCGGTAGGATACCTATTCGACTCATACTACTACCAAACTTTACAGATTAATTCGCCGCCGATGCCCTTTTTGCGAGCTTCGCCACCACTCATAATACCACTCGACGTAGAGATGACAACGATACCGCGTCCCCGTAAGACAGTTGGAATTTCGCCGGCCGTAACGAATACTCGCCGACCAGGCTTAGAGATACGATGGATTTCGGTTATACCGACTCCTTTACCGCCCTCTACTAGCTGCAGCTGTAAGGTCCTCTTGGCTTCTTTATCGGCCTTAACGCCAGCTAGAAAGCCGTACTGCGACAGTACATCGGCTACTGCCTGCTTGGTTTTCGAGTGCGGCAGGCTTACCTCGGTCTTATTGACCGCTAGAGCGTTTCTAATTCGAGTTAACATATCAGCTATCGGATCTACCATTACCAACTCGCTTTCGTGACCCCAGGGATCTTACCGTCGCTTGCTAACTCACGGAAACAGATACGGCACAGACCAAACTGGCGCATAAAGGCTCGAGGACGGCCACACTTATTACAGCGATTGACCTGCCGAGTACTGAACTTCGGAGTGCGTTTTGCTTTTGCGATCATTGATTTCTTAGCCATTTTCACTCCTTTCAAAGGGTAGTCCCAGTGCGTGCAGTAAAGCTTGGGCTTGGGCTGGATTACTGTTAGTTACTACGTTAATTTGTAGACCGTGTAAGACATTGGCATCTTCGTAAGACAGTTCAGGAAAGACGCTCTGATCGGTTAAGCCTAGGCTGTAGTTGCCGTGCGGATCAAACGCTTTTACCGACAGGCCACGAAAATCACGCGTACGGGGTAGAACGATACTAATCAGGCGGTCGAGAAACTCGTACATATTCTGTCCACGTAGTGTCACCTTGGTGCCGATAGCTTGACCCTCGCGCAATTTAAACCCAGCGATGCTCTTACTGGCAGTAGTCACAACTGGCTGCTGACCGGTAATCTTACATAGAGTATTCTTAGCAGTCTCGAGAATTCGACTGTCATTAAGAGAACGACCAGCACCCACGTTGATCACCACCTTCTCGATGCGTGGAACTTGATGGACGTTGGACAGCTTCAGCTCTTTCTGGAGCTGACTGACTAACTCATTCTGATATTTAGCTTGGAGACGGTTCACTTAACTTCCTTATCATTAGACTGGCGATAGACGCGTACTTTCTTATCACCTTTAATTACATAGCCGATCCGGCTGGCTCGTTGCTTATCGTCCGGATGGACCAAACCGACGTTACTCACATCTAGTGGTGCTGGCGATTCAACGATGCCACCCTTGGGGTGCTTCTGTGTCGGCTTCAGGGCACGCTTTACTATATTTATACCATCCACCACTACCTTATTCAACTGAGGCAACACCTCGGTCACGGTACCGGTCTTGCCCTTGTCGCGGCCAGAGCGAATGATAACAGTATCGCCTTTTTTGATTTTCATGCTTGTACCTCATATCCATTAGGGGCTTTGGTGGCTAATTTGCAGGGAACAGCAGGAGATATTACTTCCATTACGCTAAAACCTAAAACCTTGAATTTTGCTGCTGGCATTACAGTACCTCCGGAGCTAAGGATATAATTCGGGTAAACTGCTTATCACGTAGCTCACGAGCGATCGGACCAAACACACGAGTACCGCGGGGATTGTTACCGGCATCGATGATAACGGCAGCATTATCGTCAAACCGAATAGTGGAACCGTCTGGGCGGCGATTAATTCGTACCGAACGGACTAGTACGGCCCGAACTACTTCTTTCTTCTTCACAGTAGCACCCGGCGTAGCCGATTTAACACTAGCTACAAAGACATCGCCCAATTTAGCATAACGACGACCGGTACCGCCGAGCACTCGAATACACTGAATCTGTTTAGCGCCGCTATTATCGGCCACTTTAAGTTTTGTCTCTTGCTGAATCATACGTTCGGGCCCTTTTCTACAATCTTACTGACACTCCAACGCTTACGCTTACTAGTCGGTCTAGTCTCCTGTAGCTCGACGACATCACCGATATTGCAAGCATTAGCCTCATCGTGAGCGAGGAACTTCTTGGTTATCTTGTACTGTTTACGATAGAGAGGATGATTACGCAGGCGCGTCACCGCGACGTTAACGGTCTTATCCATCTTGTTTGAAACTACCGTTCCGATTAGTGTGCGTGCCATTAGTTTAGCTCCTTTTCCCGAATGACCGTTTTAATACGAGCAATATCCCGGCGCAATTTACGGCCCCGACGATTATCACTCACTTCCTTAGTACGGACATCAGTCATAAATTCTAACCATTCCCCCTGGGTCTTGGCAAGCAGTTTCTCTAATTCCGTAGTCGATTCTTTACGTAGATCGGCCAACATCATTCACTCTCCCCAGGTACGTGACGAACTAAAAAGCGCGTCTTAACCGGTAACTTATGGCTCGCCAGACGCATTGCTTCCCGCGCGATCTCTTCCGTCACACCAGACATTTCAAACAGCATAGTACCGGGACGGACACGAGCCACAAAGAACTCTGGCGCGCCCTTACCCTTACCCATTGCGGTCTCGTTCGGCTTGCGACTGACAGGCAGATCCGGAAAGATCCGAATCCAGATCTTACCACCCCGCTTAATATAGCGAGTCATAGCCCGACGGGCGGCCTCGATTTGGCGAGAGGTTACCCGGTCGGTGCCGAGCGACTGTAGGCCATAACTACCGAAACTGATAGCATTGCCTCGCTGAGCTACACCATTAATCCGTCCCTTCATCGCCTTTCTATATTTGGTCTTCTTCGGTAATAACATTACTTACTCCTCGCCCTGGTAAACCCATACTTTAACGCCGATAACGCCGTAAGTGGTGACCGCAGTAACCTTAGCGTAGTCGATATTAGCTCGGATAGTGTGTAGCGGAATCGATCCGAGTACTTCTTTCTCGGTGCGCGCCATCTCTGACCCGTTCAGACGGCCAGACACGATAATCTTCACCCCTTTAGCACCGGAACGCATAGTGGCATCGGCTGTAGACTTAATCGCCCGACGGAAAGAGATACGCCGCTCGAGCTGGGAAGCGATATTATCAGCCACTAGTTTGGCGTGTAGTTCCGGCTTCTTAACCTCTTCGATGTTAAGAGTGATAGGAGAGTCGATCAGCTTGGCCAGCTTTTGCTTTAAGGCATCGACATTTTCGCCCCCGCGGCCAATTACTACCCCGGGACGAGCAGTGAAGAGATTAACGGCTATGGCGTTTGGTGAACGCTCGATCTCAACTCGATCTACAGCGGCGCGGCGGTCAAGCTGGCGCTCAATTAGATCACGAATCTTAATATCTTCATGTAGTGCACTGGCATAATCGCGTTTGTTAGCAAACCACTTGGACTTCCAGTCCTTATTCACTTGCAGACGCATGCTGATGGGATTAACTTTATGACCCATTACTTATCTCCTTTCGTCTGCAGTGAGACGGTTACATTACTTAGGCGGTGACGATAGGGACGAACGCTGAGACGCGCATTGGGCCGCATCCGCTTAATCATACCGCCGGTACCGACGTTTATAGCGGCGATCTCTAACTTGGATGGGTCGACCTTATCGTTGTGTTCGGCATTAGCGGCGGCACTCTTGATAACTTCACGTAAAGCCTGAGCGGCCCGACGGGGGGTATGGTCCAGAATAACTAAAGCGTCCGTCACGTCGCGCTTACGCACCAATGCAGCTACCATATTCATCTTGCGTGGTGGAACCCGGAGACCGTTAGCAATAGCTTTCACGACTACTCTCCCTTGGCGAGTTTGCCGCCATGACGTTTAAATTTACGCGTAGGGGAGAACTCACCAAGTTTGTGACCTACCATGTTCTCACTGACAAAGACCGGCACGTGGACCTTACCGTTGTGCACGGCTATAGTCTTACCGACCATCTCTGGCGTAATGGTACTGGCTCGCGCCCAAGTCTTAATAATGGTACGGTCGCCCGTATCCATCGCCTCAATCTTGCGCTGCAAGCGCTCATCTATATATGGTCCCTTTTTCAGTGAACGACTCATCTATCTCCTCTTCTTGCTGCGTGAGCGAATAATCATATCATCGCCACGTTTACGACGGCGGGTTTTACGGCCAATGGCTTTCTTGCCCCAAGGTGTAACAGGGTGGCGACCAGGACTTGACTGGCCTTCTCCACCGCCCATACCGTGATCGGCTGGGTTCATTGCTTTACCACGTACACTCGGACGTTTGCCTTTACGGCGATTACGACCAGCACTACCAATCTTTATATTTTGGTGCTGCTCGTTACCAACGCTGCCTAGTGTAGCGTAACAGTTCTGGTGAATCAAGCGCACCTCACCACTGGGCAGGCGGACGTAGGCCCAGTCGCCTTCCTTTGAAGTTAGTTGGGCTCGCGCCCCGGCACTACGAACGAGCTGGCCGCCGCGACCGATCGTCAACTCGATGTTATGAATCGTACTTCCGAGCGGGATGCTGCCAAGTGGTAAACGGTTGCCGGCCGTAATGGCTACTTCAGGTCCAACCTCGATCTTATCGCCGACTCCCATCTTACTAGTGGCTAAGACATAGGCGTAGGCATCATCAGCACTCTTCACTAAGGCGACGTGAGCGCTACGATTAGGGTCATACTCGATCGATTCGACCGTAGCTACCACACCATCGTTCAGCTTGAAATCTAGCTTGCGGTAGCGCCGTTTAGCACCTCCACCGCGGTGACGGGTAGTAATCTTTCCGGTGTTATTCCGCCCTGACTGCTGTTTCTTGGCCACGGTCAGTGACTTCTTGGGCCGCTGCGCCGTAACGGCGGCGGTATCGTGCGTAGTCATGCCGCGTCGGGCTGGCGAGGTGGGTTTATAACTCTTAATAGCCATTATTCACTCCCCTCAAATATAGTGATACTGTCGCCTTCCTTCAGTGTGACATAGGCCTTCTTCTGGTCACTGCGACGACCGGTAATGACGAGTCGTCCCCTTTTCACCGGCATCTGTTTCGACTTGCCCTTAACTACACTGGTACGCACTAGCTCAACTCCAACGCCGTAACGCTCCTCGATAGCCTGCTTAATAGTGATTTTGTTAGCTGTCTTGGGCACGAAGAAAGCATAAGTATTGTCGTTATCAGTTAAGGTGATTGCTTTCTCAGAGATTACTGGGCGTAAAATCATTACTTCTTCTCCATCTGTGTAGCTAAAACTTCCATAGCCTTACCAACAAATAACAGTCCGTCGGCATCGAGCACAGTCTTTACGTTAAGATAACTAGCCTGCATCAAAGAGACTTCTGGTAAGTTATTTGCAGCACGGGTTAGTTCCGGTGTCTTGTTCTCGACGACAACGATGATCCGACGACCCATATCTAGCTTGGCCAGCAGCTGGGCTAGCTCTTTTGTCTTGTTCTCCTTCAGCTCGATCGTCTCGATGGTATATACCGACTTAGCCGCGGCTTTAAGCGATAAAGCCTGTGTTAAAGCCCGACGTTTAGCGGTAGTATTGAGTTTCTTGGTGTAGTTCTCCTCACCGGTAGGTCCGAACGTAATACCACCACCACGCCAGATAGGGCTACGAATCGATCCAGCCCGCGCATTACCAGTACCTTTCTGGCGCCATGGTTTACGGCCACCACCCCGAACTTCACCGCGAGTCTTAACCCGAGCAGTACTGCTGCGGCCATTGTGCTCATAAGCTTCGTAGGCTTGACGTAGCAAAGTATAGCTCTTCACCTCATGGTCAAATAGCTCTTTCGGCAGAGTAGTCTGCTTGGTCGCCTTAGCCCCGGTTTTAGTAAATGTAATCGCCTGAGCCATTAGTTCTGCCCCTTCACTAAGAGTAAGCTACCCCGGCGACCCGGAACAGCGCCGGCAATAGCTAAAATATGATTTTCACTATCCACCACCTCGATAGACAGGTTCTTAAGGGTGACGTTTTCATTACCCATCCGCCCAGCCATCTTCTTACCTTTAAAGATTTTCTGCGGATACATCGAGCCGATACTACCGGGACGGCGCTTGTTACGAGAGCCGTGGCTCATTGGGCCGCGGCTAAAATTATGGCGCTTTATTGTGCCGGCGAAACCTTTTCCCTTACTGACCCCACTCACTGTCAGCTTCTCCCCAGGTACAAAGGTATTTACATCGAGAGTGTCGCCAACAGCGCACTCGAACTCACCGCGAATTTCGCGCAAGACAGCCGAGTTAGCTCCACTTTTAGCTAAGTGTCCGCTCTGGGCTTGGTTGAGCCGCTTGGCCTCTCCGTAGCCGATCTGTACCGCCTGATAACCGTCCTTGAGTTGATCACGAACAGCAGTTACCACACAGGGGCCGGCCTGGATTAAAGTCACGGCCTTAGCCTCACCGTTAGCCGTGAATATCTGCGTCATACCGAGTTTACGCCCGAGTAGCGCCTTTACCCCATTAGCTGCTGGCTGGGCGGCGGTAGTAGTTGAGCTTTTGGTCTCAGCTGAATTGTCTAACTGGTCTGCCATAGCAAATAGTTCCTTAGTTGCAGCAAGCAAGCTGCTTACGGGGCTCATTTAAGTCCACTTTACATAAAAATACTGCTACGAATTATACCCCTTGAATAGCTGCAGGATATCTTCTAGCAGTTTTCGCAAGATTACATAGCGAATACGTACCGATTAATTGTACCAGCGCTCCCTAAGGGGTGTCAACTTAAATTGCAGCTAGTTCGAACGGCAACGGCCAGGGGTTAAACTTACAGCCATCTAAATCGATCGACTGCTGTTGCATCACAGGGGCGCGAGCACCTGGAGCTGGGCAGCCATAATGACCATGACCTAAGAAATGTCCCACCTCATGGTTAATTACCATATGACGGTAGTCACGCAAACTACCACCAGCCGAGTTCCAAGCCGACGTAGCGTTTTGCCATCGTGCATCGTTAATTACCACGTTCTGCCCCACCCGACAGCTGTATTCGGCCGAACAGGCGGATGAGAAGCTAGTCATAGTATCTGGTGCAGCTAACCATAAAATGAAATCGCCACCGCTCGATACAGCTGTAGTTGAAACCCCGGCCTGTGCCCAACCACGTGCATCATTCAAGGTAGCGGCCGCTTGAGCCTTAAACTGGCTCAAATCAGACTCCGTCTCACCCCGGGTATTAACACTATAGGTAAAGTGTGTTGCGAGTGATGCTGGTGAGGTAGGTTCAGGATCCGGCGGAGTAATGCAGTAGTCAAATCCAGTTATAGATCGATTTTCCGTAACACCAGTAAGAGCTAACTGTAGCTGGTAGCAGGCTCCGCGCTCAGCAGTTGGAGCAATAGTGACCGGAAATGTAAGTTTAAGCACATCGGTTTGATTTAAGGTCGCTAACTCTGTGGCTGTTAACACCCGGGTTGAGGCCGGGGAGTCGGCAGGTTGTTCGGCTGTCTCTAGCTGGAGCTGTCCCTCCGTAACAAGAGGTCCTACCTTAGAGATATGAGCGGTGAGGTCGAAACTAGCACCTGGATCGAACGTATCACTCTCAGCATTCAAGGCTACATCTAACTCTACTTCGGTAGGGTAGGCAAAGACCAACAACATTTCAGTCCCGATAGTCGGGGCCCAGGTTGAAACAGCCGAGAGTCGAAGATCGAAAGGTGCTACTGGGGTAGCCTCAGCTGTAGTGAGGCGGGAAAGAATAGTGGCATCGTACCATTCAGCGTTACAGCTAATTGCCGCCGGACAGTTATCGGTCACAAACTGATAGCCCTGCCCTTTCGCTGGATACGGAGCGGCCTCATGGTCGATAATATCGTGACAGTCTGAACCATTAATGCACCAGAGCGGTGTCGCCTCGGCCTCTATTAGTATCTCGGCACTCCCTCCATCATCAACCCAAACTGCGGCCGCTGTAGGATGAGTGGCATAAACCGGAACGCTTAAATCAGCCCTACTCTCTGCTCGGCTGATCGGACGGAAAAACCTGCCACCCGTATTGGTATCACCCAGATCGGGCACACCGAAGCGAATAGCCTGAGTGCGGGCTCCGTTGTAGCGATAGAACTCGGCCGTCGTATCTATAGTTTCGTCGAACTCCTCGATACAGCCATCCCCTCCTCCGGTACTAAGTCGGGACGGTACGGCCTCAATTGTATTGGGCCGAGCCACATCAGGTGCATGCGCCTGGAGTGAGAAACGGCGCACTTGATAGTGCACACCGGAACGATCCCACTCGCTATCCTCGCTACCACTCCATTCACCTACCACCTCACCATAGCTAATATCACAGGCGGTGTAGTCGACTTCGGCTCGCACCGGTTGGTAGTAAACCCATGTCAAGGCTAAAGCTGCTATGAGTAAAGCTACTGCCGCTAGGACAAGCCGAGTCGATCGTCGGCTTAAATAATTGGTAAACAGCCGCCCGATTCGTTTCATAGAGCTGTAGCGTCGAGTACAATCCCTATCGGAGCTACCAGACTTAAGATAGCAGCTACCAATAATATGGCATATTCGATTTTCCGATCCACCTGGAAGTGGTCATGACGGGCAAACAGCACTCCCAGCACAAAACCGATCGGAAGCGGGACGGAGGTGAAAGGTAGGTAGAGCCAGATAGCCCCCAAGATAAAGAAGAGTAGTAATTTTAAGAAGTAGACACTGTCCGCTTCACTTGGTTGAACTCTACTAGGCGTTTTCATTACTCCTATTTAAGCAAAGACCTGGCGATTATGCGAGCATGGACTAGCCAGAAAAGTAAAAAGGAGAGCTAGCGCTCTCCTTTTTACTTAAACAACTTAAGACTACATCTTGATTTCGGTGTCGACCCCGCCGGGCAAACTTAGACTCATCAATGAATCGATAGTCTTGTTTGTCGGGTCAGTGATGTCGATCAAACGTTTGTGAACGCGCATCTCGAACTGTTCGCGCGAATCTTTAAAGATGTGCGGGCTCTTAATCACCGTGTAACTACTACGATCGGTCGGCAGCGGTACTGGACCGGCTACCGTCGCACCGGTCCGTAGTGCCGTCTCGATAATCTGCTTAGCAGACTGATCTATCAACTTATGATCGTAGGCTTTAAGCCTAATACGAATGCGCTGTTTGTTAGGTGTATCAGCTGCCATTGATGCTACTTATTGATCTTCGTTACCACACCGGCCCCAACCGTCTTACCACCCTCACGGATAGCAAAGCGGAGACCCTCTTCCATGGCAATCGGCTGGATCAGTTTAACCTTAAAGGTAATGGTGTCACCCGGCATCACCATCTCAGTGCCCTCTGGGAGCTCTACTTCGCCAGTAACGTCTGTGGTACGGAAGTAAAACTGTGGCTTGTAGCCTTTGAAGAATGGAGTGTGGCGTCCGCCTTCATCTTTGTTAAGAATGTAGACTTCCGCATCGAACTCGGTGTGTGGAGTAATCGAACCAGGCTTAGACAGCACTTGGCCCCGCTCGATATCGTCGCGTTCAATACCACGAAGCAAGATACCGACATTATCGCCGGCCTGTCCCTGATCAAGGGATTTATTAAACATCTCAACCCCAGTAACGGTCGACTTGGTGGTGTCGCGTAAACCGACAATCTCGATCTCGTCACCAACGTTAACGATTCCCTGCTCGATTCGTCCGGTAGCAACAGTTCCACGGCCCTTGATTGAGAAAACATCCTCAACTGGCATTAAATAGTCTTTCTCGATTTCGCGCTTCGGCTCGGGAAAGAATTCATCCATTGCCTTAACCAGCTCCATGATTGACTCTTGAGCATCAGCGTCACCTTCGA
Source organism: Candidatus Saccharimonadales bacterium (assembly GCA_040903985.1). Lineage (NCBI taxonomy): Bacteria > Candidatus Saccharimonadota > Candidatus Saccharimonadia > Saccharimonadales (SeqCode) > Saccharimonadales bacterium (SeqCode). The sequence continues at coordinate 728,097 of JBBDUI010000002.1, read as the reverse complement.
TAGCCTTCAGGGCAGACCCCTTCACAATTGGTGCGTCGGCGTCGTATTCGTACTTCTCAAGGAGTTCACGGACTTCCATCTCGACTAATTCGACAAGATCTGGGTCGGCAAGATCGGTCTTATTCAGGTAGACCACGATACTTGGCACACCAACCTGGCGAGCCAATAGAACGTGCTCTCGAGTCTGTGGCATTGGGCCATCAGCAGCCGATACTACTAGGACGGCACCATCAATCTGGGCAGCTCCAGTAATCATGTTCTTGACGTAGTCGGCGTGACCCGGCATATCGACGTGGGCATAGTGTCGGTTTTCACTTTCGTACTCCTGGTGTGAAGTAGCGATAGTAATTCCCCGCTCTCGCTCTTCCGGTGCCTTGTCGATCGCATCATAGGCGACCATCTTGTTGATGTCGCTAGGAACTTTCTCTGCTAAAACTGTGGTAATGGCAGCGGTTAGAGTAGTTTTACCGTGGTCGACGTGACCCATAGTACCTACATTAATGTGCGGCTTATCGCGCTTAAAATCAGCCATCTGCTAACTCCTTAAAATTTACTTATATTAAAGTGTGCCCTAGGCACACCGAATTATCATCAGCTTTTGATTATACTGATCCTACATCTGTTTGGCAAGCCCTCTTAACTGGCAAATGTATGTGGTAACGAATCGAGGTGTCGATCAGAGATCACGACACCCCACTCAGTCGCTACTTCGATCCGCGTTCGCCGATAACTGCCTCGGCCACCTGGGAAGGGACCGGCTCGTAGTGGGATAGCTCCATTGAGCTGGCAGCTCGCCCCTGAGTCATAGAGCGTAGGTCCGTAGTGTAGCCAAACATCTCAGCTAACGGCACATAGGCTTCGATGATCTTGGCCTTAGCACGGTCCTCCATCTTCTCTACCCGGCCTCGACGTGAATTCACATCTCCCATTACATCTCCCATGAACTCTTCCGGAGTGATGATTTCAATCTTCATCACCGGTTCAAGCAGAACCGGTCCGGCTCGCTTCACGGCATCTTGGATAGCCATAGAGCCGGCGATCTTAAAGGCTACTTCCGAAGAGTCGACATCATGGTATGAACCATCATGTAGCTTAACGCCCACGTCTACTACTGGGTAGCCCGCAATGATACCACTGGCTAAGGCCTCTTTGATGCCTTCTTCCACTGGTTTGATGTACTCGCGGGGAATTGAACCACCGACGATAGCGTTCTCGAAGTCGAAGCCCTCCCCACGTTCACGTGGTTCGACATCGATGATGACGTGCCCGTACTGACCCCTACCACCCGTCTGACGAATAAATTTAGTCTCGACGTTAGCTATCGGCTTAGTGATAGCCTCCCGGTAAGCTACCTGAGGCTTACCGACGTCAGCTTCGACTTTAAATTCACGCTTCATTCGATCGATGATGATCTCAAGGTGTAATTCACCCATACCTTCAATAATCGTCTGGCCGGTCTCTTCATCGGTGTGGACCCTAAAGGTCGGATCCTCTTCCGCTAGGCGCTGCAAGGCGGTCGACATCTTCTCCTGATCAGCCTTAGTCTTTGGTTCGATCGCTACGGCTACCGGCGGGTCTGGGAAAGTAATGTTCTCTAACATTACCGGGTTATCAACATCGGACAGGGTGTCCCCGGTAGTTGTACCTTTCAAGCCGACGGCGGCTGCGATATCACCGGCAAAAACCTTGTCTACATCTTCGCGAGTGTTAGCATGCAGACGAACGATACGGCCTAAACGCTCTTTACTGCCGGTATTAGCATTTAGGACATAGGAGCCGGCCTCCATGGTACCGGAATAAACCCGGAAGAAAGTTAGTTTTCCGACGAACGGATCGGTGGCGACCTTAAAAGCTAGGGCCGTAAACGGCTCATCATCAGAAGTCTTCCGCGTAATCTCTTCACCGGTTTTCGGTGATTCACCCTTGGCAGGTGGAACATCTAACGGGCTAGGTAGGTAGTCAACTACGGCATCGAGGACTTTCTCCATGATGACACCGCGACCGTCACCGCCAGATACGGCATAGAACTTACCGGTTAGTACCGATTCCCGCACGGCAGACTTAATCTCTGCTTCACTTAGCTCTCCGGTCTCCAAGTACTTCTCCATTAGCTCGTCGTGGTGCTCCAATGCACCTTCGATCAAGTGCTGGCGGTAGCGCTCTACCTTCTCCAGCATATCTTCCGGTACTTCACTAACTTTTAGTTCCTTATCGGTAAAATCATCGTAAGTGTAAGCCTTCATCTCGATGAGATCGACGATACCGGAGACCGACTGCTCGAAGCCTATCGGTAAATGAATCGGATAGGCATGTTTGCCTAGACGCTCATGTATCGTCTCTAGACTCGAATAGAAATCGCCACCGGTCTGGTTGATCTTATTGATAAAGCAGATGCGCGGCACCTTGTATTTATCAGCTTGGCGCCAGACGGTCTCTGACTGAGGCTCAACCCCCATCTTGCCGTCGAAAATCACCAAGGCACCATCAAGTACACGTAAACTGCGCTCAACCTCGACGGTAAAGTCGATGTGGCCCGGAGTGTCGATAATGTTAATCCGATGATCCTTCCAGAAACAGGTCGTTGCAGCTGAGGTAATCGTAATACCTCGCTCCTGCTCCTGCTCCATCCAGTCCATGGTAGCTTCACCTTCATGCACGGCCCCGATCTTATGGGTTAAACCAGTGCGATAAAGTATGCCCTCAGTGACGGTAGTTTTCCCGGCATCGATGTGGGCGATAGTGCCGATATTTCTAGTTGATTCTAATGCATGCTCACGTTTAGTCATATTTAATTCCTTATCAAATCTATTAGCTTAAATTTATAAATATTGTCCTGGATGATGCGGTATCCTAGATTTTGATCCAGTAGACCCTGATTCATCCATGATATCCCGGCCTATCTTCATTCAGGTCAACTTGCAGATCCCATTTACCTAAACCGTAGTTACGAGCACCGAGGGCGGAGTCCCGCAAGGGGCAGTCGAGCTGATCTTTGGTAATCGGTCCCGGGCAGTTCAATCGCTTAGCTACCCGCTCTAAGCTACTCGCGGTAACCGCTATACCACCCAGAGACTGCTCCTGAGTCGGATGCACATCTTCTGGATAGTGCTCGACCAGTTCCTGAGCGCTATCCAGCGTAGCCTGCAAGGGGCGCTCTTCGCAAATACCACTCATGCTTGAACCCTAGAACCGCGCAAGGTGGGCGAAAGCACGGTTGGCCTCTGCCATCTTATGAGCATCTTCCTTCTTCTTGAAGGTTTCACCGGCATTGTTATAGGCGTCTACCAGCTCATCGGCTAGACGCAGGCTCATCGGCTTACCCTTCTTCTTTCGTGTCGCCTGCACCATCCACATCAGTGTAAGGTGTATCTGGCGACTACCTTTAACCTCGTAAGGAATCTGATAGTTAGCACCGCCGACGCGACGCGATTTAACCTCAACCTGAGGGTAGACGTTCCTTAAAGCCGCTTCAAAAACCTCGAGTGCCGGCTGCTTAGTGCGGCGCTCCACTTCCTCTAAGGCATCATAGACTACTCGTTCGGCTTTAAGCTTCTTGCCATCCAGCATGACCTTGTTAATCAAACGGGCTACCAGTACGCTATTGTACTTGCGATCCGGCTGGATATTACGTTGGAGGGATTTAGTCTTCTTGCGTGGCATTAGCTTTCCTTCTTAGTTCCATATTTAGAGCGCGACGTAGACCGTCCGCTGACACCACCAGTATCGAAAGTGCCGCGCACGATGTGGTAACGCACTCCCGGAAGGTCCTTAACCCGACCACCGCGAACGAGAACTACGGAGTGCTCCTGCAAGTTATGCCCTTCACCAGGAATATAGGCTGTGATTTCCTTGCCGTTAGTTAACCGAACTCGGGCAATCTTACGCAAAGCCGAGTTAGGCTTTTTCGGTGTTTGAGTCGTCACCCGCAAACACACACCGCGCTTAAACGGCGATGGTTTAGTGTAGTTCTTGTTACCAAGCTGATTGTTTACATGGTGCAGGGCGGCCGATTTGGATTTCGACTTGCTCTTCTTACGCGGCTTGGTGATGAGCTGGTTAATTGTAGGCACAGAAACTCTCTTTCAAATATTCAAACAGTAGTTAGTTAATCAGATTGACTCTCGTCAGTCAAATCCGCTTCGGGAGTGTAGCCGGTTCCGACTGGAATCTTACGACCGATGATCACGTTCTCTTTCAGGCCGTAGAGTTTATCGACGCTACCGGAAGTAGCAGCGGCAATAAGAATCCGGGTCGTGTCCTGGAAAGATGCAGCCGATAGCCAGGAGTCGGTACTGAGCGAGGACTTACTGATTCCTAGCAGTAGCTGCTTATAGGTAATGGGCTGCTTGCCTTCGCTACTTAAGCGCTGGTTTTCTTCGACGATGGTAGCCCGGCTAACCACGTCGCCGGTTACAAATAGACTATCGCCGGGGTCTTCGATGTGTACGCGAGAGGTCATCTGCTGCACTACGGTTTCGAGGTGTTTGTCAGCAATTCCCGCACCCTGCAGACTAAATACCCGTTGAACTTCGTTCATCACGTAGCGTTGCACCTCGGCGGTACCGGCCAGTTTAAGCAGATCCTGCAGGTTGACCGAACCAGTCGTTAGCTGCGCTCCGGCAGTGACCTGATCTCCGTCCTTAACTAACAGATTACGATAGCGCGGGATGGTGTACTCTTGGACGCCAACTTTCTCGGCCTTGATAGTAATCTTGGTTTTATTGACCTTAGCAGTACCGTCCAAAGTAGCAGTAATGGTGTGCTTGTGGTCCTCACTGGTAGCGAGAACGTCACCAGCTTTAACAGATTGGTTAGTCTTGATCGTCGGCTTCAGCCCTTTCAGCGGATAGCTCTTCTCATTGCTACCTTCCGGTGAGAGTCGGACTACATAGCGCGACTCTTCCTCGGTAATAGAGATGGTGCCAGTAGCATCGGCCAGTTGAGCCTGTCCTTTCGGGTTACGCGCCTCAAACAGCTCATCGACACGAGGTAGGCCCTGAGTAATGTCATCGCCGGCAACTCCACCTTTATGGAAGGTGTCGAGGGTAAGTTGCGTACCGGGCTCACCGATAGCTTGAGCGGCCATAACTCCCACCGGAACTCGTAAGTCGACCATACGGCCGGTCGAAAGATCGACACCGTAGCAGTGTTGGCAGACACCGCGAATCGATTGACAGCTTAGTAAGCTACGGATCCGGAAGCGTTCGATCTCAGTCTCGGCTGCTATAGCCTCGGCCTTATCTCGCGTAATCAGCTCACCGACCTTGATCTGACCCTTTAGAGCCTCAGCCGCTACTCGACCGGTAAGACGATCGGCGAAACTAACACCCAACTCTTCACTCTCATGACGATCAACTATCAGACCGATGTTATCACCACAATCCTCTTCGATCGTGAAGGTGTCCTGGGAAACATCAACCAAACGGCGCGTCAGATAACCGGAATCGGCGGTCTTCAGGGCGGTGTCGACTAGACCCTTACGTGAACCGCGAGCAGCTGAGAAGTATTCTAGAGCGTTTAAGCCCTCCTTATAGTTACTCTTAACCGGTAGTTCGATGGTGTTACCGTAAACATCGATCACACTACCTAGCATACCTATGATCTGGCTGACAGCACTTAGCTTAGCTCGAGCCCCAGAGACTACAGTAACGGTGGTCGAGTTATCTTGCTCAGCAAAACGTTCTTTTACCACTGCCTGAAGTTCTTCGTTAATATTACGCCAAGACTCGATGGTTAAGCGGTAGCGCTCCTCCTCCGTGATCAGACCTTGATCGTACTGCTCACTAATCTCACTCACCCGTTCGTCACCGCGTTCTAGAATCGCCCCTTTCTCACTTGGTACGATGTAGTCGTCCATTCCAGTGGAAAGACCGGAAACTGTAGCGTACTCGAAACCTAGCGTCTTAATGGCGTCGGCCACTTCAGCCAGAATCTCCATGCCGTAAAGCTCAAAGATTTTAGTTGATAGTCCGGCTAGCTCACCTTTATCGAAAGTCATGTTCTGGAATGGTAGATCCACCGGTAGAATATCATTGAAAATAATCCGCCCGATAGTAGTAGTGGTAAGCTCACCCTCGATCTCGACTTGAATCGGAGTATGTAAGGTAATAGTCTCATTGTCATAGGCGTGCATAGCTTCGGCTGCGCCAGTATAGATATAGGCTGGATTATCCATACCTAATCTCTCGTAGGTCATATAGTAAGCACCCAGCACCATATCCTGCGCGATGTATACGTAAACCTCACCACTAGAGGGGTAAAGTAAGTTTTTACTAGCAGCCATGATGTTCTTAGCCTCAGCCTGAGCCTCATCACCCAACGGCAAGTGAACGGCCATCTGGTCACCATCGAAATCAGCGTTAAAGCCGATACAGACCAACGGGTGTAGCTGGATGGCCTTACCCTCAATTAGTTTCGGACGGAAAGCCTGAACTCCGAGACGGTGCAAGGTAGGCGCACGGTTAAGTAGAACGTATTTGCCTTCAATCACTTTGTCCAGTGCATCCCAGACTACAGGTTCACCACTCTCAATCATCTGGCCGGCAGCTTTAACGTTATGAGCCGCCTCCTCTTCAATTAGCTTACCGATTACGAAAGGTTTGAATAGCTCGAGAGCCATCATCTTCGGTAGGCCACACTCGTCTAAGCCCAGAGTAGGGCCAGAAACGATAACGCTACGTCCCGAGTAGTCGACCCGCTTACCTAGCAGGTTCTGTCGGAAGCGACCCTGCTTACCGCGCAGCTGATCACTCAGACTTTTTAACTTGCGTCTTCCACCGGTAGCACTGACCGAACGGCCGCCACGTGCATGAGAGTTATCGATTAAAGCGTCGACTGCTTCTTGGAGCATCCGCATCTCGTTACGACGAATAACTTCCGGCGCATTAAGGTCGACCAGCTTCTTCAAGCGGTTGTTACGGTTGATAACCCGACGATATAGATCGTTGAGATCCGAAGTAGCAAAACGTCCACCGGTCAACTGCACCATTGGTCGTAGTTCCGGTGGGATGACTGGAATGTGGCGCATCACCATCCAAGAAGGAGTGATGTTGGCTTTTTGCATACCCTCAAACTTTTTCAAGCGCTTAATTAGCTTACGACGTCGTTGACCTTGTGATTCTTCAGTAGCGACCTTTAGCTCGGCTACGGTAGCGTCGACATCGATCTGACTTAGTAAGTGTTCGACCGCCTCAGCCCCGATCATAGCGGTGAATATATTGCCATGCTCGCGCTTAATATCGCGGTACTCGCCCTCAGTTAGGAGAGCTTTAACTACTAATGCTTCGATCCGAGCCCGTTTGGTGGTGTACTCATCCTCCAATTGATCGGTCTCAGCCGTCTGCTGAGCAGCCAACTGTTTGATGTCGGACTCCTCCTGCTCGGCTAAAGCCTCAAACTTTTGTTTCAATGCCGCTCTGTTGTTCTCGAAAGTCGACTCCAGCTCGTGCAGCAGCTCTTCCTTCTTGTCCTCATTAACTTCAGTGACAACGTAGTTGGCGAAGTATACAACCTTCTCTAAATTCTTGGCGGTCATGTTAAGAATGAGTCCAATACTCGAAGGGGCACCGCGTAAGAACCAAGTGTGTGTCACTGGTACGGCTAGACTGATGTGGCCCATGCGTTCTCGGCGGACGATCGAACGTGCAACCAACACGCCACAACGATCACAGGTAACGCCACGATAGTGAGAGCCTTTGTATTTACCACAGTAGCACTCAAAGTCTTTACTCGGTCCGAAGATTCGCTCATCGAACAAGCCATCCTTCTCCGGTTTTTGGGTACGGTAGTTAATAGTTTCCGGCTTAGTAACCTCACCATGAGACCAGTCTAGGATGTTCTCTGGGCTGGCAACACTGAGACGGATAGCGTCAAAGTCGGTAGCGGTCTTCTCGTATAGGTTGTTGTTCATATTCTACTCCTCGTCCTTATCGTCGCTACTTACGCTCACTGACTCCTGCTCTTCACTCGCTTCCTCTTCATCTAGCACCGCTTCTTCATCAGCCGCAGCGGCATCTTCGGTAACATCCACGGTTGGGCCGGGGTCATCACTAATGATAGGCGCAGTCGAGTCTTCATTCTTGTACTCCCGCTCCAACATCTCCTCGGCATCGATCAATTTGTCATCCTGAACTAGGTCGACGTCTAAGCCTAAGCTCTGCAGTTCTTTGACCAGCACATTAAATGACTCTGGCAAACGTGGACCGTGAATCTCTTCATTCTTAATGATAGACTCATAGGCTTTAGAGCGGCCGATCACATCGTCGGACTTAATCGTCAGCATCTCTTGGAGGATATTAGCAACACCGTAAGCTTCCAGCGCCCAGACCTCCATCTCACCGAAGCGCTGACCACCGTTTTGGGCCTTTCCGCCCAGCGGTTGCTGGGTAACCATCGTGTAAGGTCCGGTCGAACGAGCATGTATCTTGTCATCGATCATGTGCTTGAGTTTGTTGATGTAGATGTAACCGACAGTAGTGCGCTCTTTGAAGGACTCACCGGTGCGACCGTCGAAAAGCTGGGTCTTGCCGTCTTCCGGTAGGCCGGCCCGCTTAAGTTCTGACTTAATCTTGTCGATTGAAACACCATCGAATGGTGCGCTAGCTACAGTATAGCCAAGGGCTTGAGCCGCCCAACCCAAGTGAGTTTCAAAGATCTGTCCGATGTTCATTCGCTGTGCCACTCCAAGTGGGTTAAGCAAGATGTCAACTGGAGTACCGTCGGCCATGAAAGGCATGTCCTCTACCGGTAGTATCCGGGCGATTACACCCTTGTTGCCGTGACGACCACCGAGCTTATCTCCCACTGAAACCTTGCGCATCTGAGCCACATAAACGTGGATCTGCTGTAAGATACCGGCTTTCAGATCGTGACCACCTTCGCGGCTAAATATCTTCACTCCGACCACTTTACCGTGCTTGCCGTTCGGCATCCGGCGAGAAGAATCACGCACGTCTTTAGCCTTCTCACCAAAGATAGCTCTGAGGAGTCTCTCTTCGCTGGACAGCTCCTGTTCACCCTTTGGAGTAATCTTTCCAACCAGTACGTCGCCAGGATGAACTTCAGCACCAACCTGAATGATACCGTCCTCATCCAAGTTAGCTAAGGCCTCTTCGGAAACGTTAGGAATATCTCGAGTAATCTGCTCCGGTCCTAATTTAGTCTCCCGTACTTCAAGGCTGTACTCTTCGATATGAATCGAGGTTAACGTATCGTCCTGCACTAACCGGCGCGAGATGATAATAGCGTCCTCAAAGTTGTATCCGCCCCAAGGCATGAAACCGACCAGCAGGTTAGCGCCGAGCGCTAGCTCACCATGATCAGTACTCATTCCGTCGGCCAGTACGTCCCCACGCTTTACCTTCTGTCCAGACTCAACGATCACCCGGTGTGTTAGTGAGGTGCCTTCGTTGCTACGTACAAATGACTGTAGCGGGTAGGTCTTCTGAATCTTATCTTTGTAGTCCACTGTGACTTCTCGAGCGGTAGCACTGCGTACTACACCATTGTGTTCGGCCACTATCATGTGACCGGAGTTATGGGCCGCCGGGGCCTCCATGCCAGTTCCGACAATCGGAGCCTCTGGACGAAGCAGGGGAACAGCTTGGCGCTGCTGGTTTGCACCGGTTAGGGCACGGGTTACGTTGTCTTTCTCCATAAAAGGAATCAAACCGGCTGAGATACCGATCGTCTGCTGAGCCGAAATATCCATATGAGTCACTCGCTCCACCTCGTCTTCGCCGGGTCGTCCGTTACGTCGGACGGCGACACGATCTTCAACAAAGAACCCATTCTCATCCAGCTCATTACCGATAGAGGCGATAACCGTATTGTCTTCATCCTGAGCGTCGAGATAAACGACATCGGTTGTTGCCCGAGGCTTGACCGGAACGGCTTCGACGTTAGCTGTTCGTAATTTGGCGACATCTGCCTTAGCGACCTTAGTACCGTTCTTTAGCAAAATCTTGCCCTTGTCGTCAGTTAAGTCGCCCCTGACAGCACTACCGATCGCCTCTTCTAGAGGGAGCTCGGTAATCACCCGTCGGTACGGTGTTTCTATAAAGCCATACTCGTTAACGCGCGAGTAACAGGTCAGGGTCAACACTAAACCAATGTTCGATCCTTCTGGTGTCTCCACCACACAAGCTCGACCGTAATGAGTTCGGTGTACATCACGAACCTCGAAACCGGCTCGCTCACGACTCAGTCCACCTGGTCCGGTAGCGCTAAGCCGCCGCTTATGCGTTAGCTCAGCCAATGGGTTTACCTGATCCATAAACTGACTAAGCTGGGAAGAGGCGAAGAACTCCCGAACACTAGCAACCACTGGTCGGGCATTAAGTAGCTGCTGGGCAGTTACTTCCTCGATATCGTACACACTCATACGATCTTTTACGTTCCGCTCCATGCGCAGTAGTCCGATTCGAAAGGCCCGCTGCATCAGCTCACCGACCTGCTTCAGGCGGCGGTTAGCAAATGAGTCCATCTCATCAGGATCATCCTGAGTATTATTGAGACGAATAATTTCTTTCATTACAGCAGCGACATCCTCGACCCGCATCACACGGTGCGCAGTATCGTTCGGCACGTCCATTCCTAGCCGACGGTTAAGTTTGTAGCGGCCGACTTTAGAAAAATCGAAACGCTTATAGTCGAAAAAGGTGTTATCAATCAGGCTTTTAGCGTTCTCAACAGTTGCTAAATCGCCCGGGCGGAGGCGACGGTAGACCTCAATTAAGGCGTCGGAAGTATTTTTAGCAGTATCTTTAGCGATAGTGTTCTTGATGTAATCGACATCATTCGCCTCGACCTCGGCAAAGGCTGCCTCAATCTGCTTATTAGTACTCATGCCTAGTGCCCGTAGAAGCGTAGTGGCAGGTAATTTACGCCGACGGTCAATCTTTACGAAGATCTCACCGTTAGCCGAAGTCTCAAATTCTAGCCAGGCACCGCGAGCCGGGTTGACCTTAGCTCCATATAGATTACGGTCACCGCCACGGTCGGCCGTAAAGATTACGCCCGGACTGCGAATTAGTTGAGAGACTACCGCTCGTTCAGAACCGTTAATGATAAACGTGGCCCGTTCGGTCATCATCGGATAGTCACCCAAGTAGATCTCCTGTTCCTTGACCTCGCCGGTGACCTTGTTAATCAACTCAACCGTTGCATACAGAGGGGCGTCATAGGAGATGTTGTTTTCCTTAGCTTCGGCTTCTGTGACCTTCGGGTCATCAAAACGGTGACCCTTGAAAGATAGTTCCAGTTTAGTACCGGTGTAATCATCGATAGGATTGATTTCAGTAAAGAGCTCGCTCAGACCCTCTTCAAGGAACCACTGGAATGAACGGTGTTGACTCTCCAGTAGATTCGGCAGTTCGATTAGCGGCGTTTGGTTCGAGAATGAGACACGATTGGCATTTGCACTCATAGACAGAGCTACTCCTTATATAATCCTTAGGTTGATTTCCCAATCCATAAAGCAATAGTGCTTATTTTTTTGGGTATGGTTGAACGTTTTCTTGAGGAACTACTAAGGCCCGGCTACATGCAGGAATAAACGCTTATTCTGCCTCATTTAATCCCATTATCACGGCTCAGCGTCAAAGAGTCAACCCCCATACCACCTAAATTAAGGCCGCGGTCGACAGCAAATACGAGCTACTGGGACTAATCTTAAAGCTTAAGCTATCTGATTCTGCCACTCAAAATCGGTGCTGTTTCGCTTTCATTCCTAAGTTATTTAATGATCGTGTCGATAGCCCCGTACTTAAGCGCTTCATCGGCTGTCATCCATTTGTCACGATCCATATCGCGCTCAACGGTCTTTACTGTCTTTTTAGTATCCTTAGCAAACAGCTTAATCAGCTCTTCCTTAATGCGGATAGTCTCCCGAGCGCTGATCTCTATATCGGAAGCTGTGCCTTCGAAACCATGTGAAGGTTGGTGAATCATCACCCGCGAGTGTGGTAAAGCTAAGCGCTTACCACGCGCACCACCAGCTAGCAAAATCGCCGCCATACTAGCCGCCATACCGACGTTAATAGTAGATACGGCCGGTTTAATAAACTGCATCGTGTCGTAAATCGCCATCCCAGCACTGACGCTACCGCCCGGGCTGTTAATATAAAGCTTAATGTCTTTCTTCGGGTTCTCATGAGATAAGTGCAGCAGTTGCGCTACCACTAGGTTAGCGACATGATCATCGATTGCAGTACCAAGAAAGATGATGCTGTCTTTTAGTAGGCGCGAGTAAATATCATAGGCTCGCTCGCCGTTGTGCGTTTTCTCTAGCACTGTGGGTATTAGAATCTGGTTAGTGGGCATAATCATAGTATTAATTGTAGCTACCTTAGCACTCCAGAGTCAAGAGTGCTAAAACTACCCACTCCTTACCTCTACTTGGTCTTAGGCGAGGTAGATTTATCCGCTTGGTCAGACTCGGGTACGCCGGTAGCATATTCTACTAGCTTAGCTACCGTCTTCTCGGCTAGCATCTGGTTAGCAATCTCACGACGGACTTCCGGCTTCTGTAGCTCGGCTTGAACTTTCTCGTCTTGATACTGACCGGCTAACACTTGCAATCTGATCTCCAACTCTTCCGGGGTGATCTCGATAGCTTCAGCATCAGCTACAGTAGTTAGTACTAGGGCAGTCTTAACCCGCCGCTCGGCTTGCTCATCCAAAGCAGACTGATGTTGCTTCTCAGTCTGTTTGGTTTGCTTGAGGTACTCATCCTCAGTTAGACCTTGCTCGGTAAGGCTACGGTCGAAATCGGCGGCGATGCGTTCGCGTTCAGCAGCCAACATGCTCTGAGGTAACTCGACTTTGGCTGATTCAACCACGGCCTCAATCACTGTGTTCTCAAACTCTCGTTGCAACCCTTGCTCCTTCTCACTCTTCAAGTGAGCAGTTACATCGTCACGAAGCTGCGCTAAGCTCTCAAACGGACCGGCATTTTTAGCTAGCTCGTCATTAACTTCTGGCGCTATGAGTTCAGTTACCTTATGTAGCTTAATACTGAACTCGACTTCCTGACCCGCTAATGAAGCTTCACCGTATTCGACCGGAAACTTAATCTTAAACACTTTCTCTTCACCCGATTTAAGCCCAACTAATTCGGTCTCAAAACCCGGTATAAAACGATTACTACCTAGCAGCAAGGGGTAATCCTGAGCCTGAGCCCCGGCTACATCGGCTCCGTCCTTACGACCATGAAAGTCAATTACGACCTCATCGCCCTCGCGGGCGGCCCGCTCGACTTCTTGACGTTCGGCCAATCGATCGCGAATGGTAGTTACAACTTCGTCAACCTCGACGCTACTCACCTCGGCCTCGGGCGGTTTCTTCGAAATACTCTTATAATCACCTAGCTTAACCTCAGGCATGACAGCTACTTTTACTTCCAGCTCCAGTTCGGTGTAGGGAACAAATTTTTTCACATCGACATGCGGATTAGCAATGGGACGGATATCGTGTTCGACCAAAGCCTGACGGTAAAACTTCTCCGCTGCAGCATCGATTACTTCGGCCTGAACCTGTTCGGCGCCTAGCTCGCGTTCGATGATGTTATTTGGGGCCTTGCCCGGGCGAAATCCTTTAGCAGAAACACTGCCGCGGAGTCGGTTAAAGGTAGATTTAACCGTCGGAGCTAACTCATCGGTGTTAGCGGTAATATTAATGACAACTTCGTCTTTGGTGCGATTTACTTTAACATTCACAGTTGCTTACTCTAACATACCTTAACTTAGTCGGGCAATTACCTGCTCTAAACTACCGTTAAACTCATCACCTGTCTTAAGTTCTTTCAAACTATAACGCTGATTAGCCACTTCCTCTGGACCCAGCACTAGCACATAGGGAATTGCCTGCTTATCGGCCACTTTAATCTTAGTCCCCACTTTGCGTTCAGTCGTATCGACTGCCACCGCGATCTGCGCCTGACGCAGTTGATCAGCAAGAACCAGTGCATCCTCATTATGCTCCGGCTCTAGAGCAACGATCGCTACCTTTGTAGCCGAATCAAGCTGAGGCACTAGCTGATGCACTTGCAGGAAATCAGCCATTGTCACATCACCCACCCCGAAACCGACGGCAGGAACGCGTGGTGATTTAAAGATCTGTAGTAAATCATCGTAGCGACCGCCACCAAAAAGTGAGCGCTGGTTCTCTGGACTGGTGTCGAATATCTCGAATACGATCCCGGTATAGTAATCAAAACCGCGCTGAATAGTGAGATCAAAGCTAATGTTGCTCACTCCGCGACGGTGTAGGGCCCGGGCCAGTTCAGCCAGCTCAGTAGCTGCCTGACTGTTACGCACCTCATCCGGTAGGTCGTGTAGCTTGCTGGATTGAATTAAATCTAGAAATAGTTCCAGCTTTGCACCTAGTATGGCATCGGCCTGATTGATAAAAGCCTCATCACTCATTTTGCTCTTCCGATCGAGCAGTTTACCGACCCGATGAGCTGCGTCTACCTGCAGAGAGAGGTACTCACCTAAGATATAGCTCATCAGTTCCCGGCTGTTCAGCTTAATCGAAAACATATCCTCAGTCGCTCCAAACTCTAGCAACAGAGCATGGGCTAGGCTAATTATCTCTAGTTCAGCAGACGTATCATCTAATCCAAAGATATCGGCGTTCAACTGCCAGTGTTCACGGAGCCGACCGTGCTGAGGGCGTTCGTAACGCCACAGATTCGGAATTGAGTACCAACGGAGCGGGAAGCTAAGTTCCTGCTGTCGGGCCGCCACCATGCGAGCCACTGAAGGTGTCATCTCGGGCCGAATCGTCACATCACGGCCGCCCCGGTCCTTAAAACTGTAAGTCTGCTCACTCACAATCTCCTCTCCGGTCTTGGCCCGATAGAGATCGGTAAACTCTAAGATCGGAGCCATCACTTCAGCATAACCGTAGCGCTCACTAACCCGACGCCAGGTGGTGAAAATATAGTGCTGCAGGCGCATCTCTTCCGGATAAAAGTCCCGGGCGCCCTTATAATTTTGAGTAGATATAGCTGTCATTGCCTCTATATTACCAGATGAGCCTATGGTAAGGAATTTTCGCTGGCATCGATTGGCCATCCAGATGGTGCCGCGGGAGAGACTCGAACTCTCACGAGTGTAACCTCACTAGGTCCTAAACCTAGCGCGTCTACCAATTCCGCCACCGCGGCATCAGCTGGATAGTTTCTGTGCAGTGTCTTAATTGAGAACTGCTTTAAAGTTAAGTTGCAACCTGTATTCTACTACCTAGCCAATATTTTACCAACGCTGGGGAGTAAATCATAACTGAAGCTTGATACCCGATCACTTCTTTAGCGGTAGAAGGAGAGTACACTATCACCGTATCGGCGACTACGCACTAACTCACGCTCGGGGATATCGATAGGTCGAGTACGACGGGCATGCTTATAAATAAATAGTTGCTCTGCCCGTTCTGCTAGTCGCAGCAACACCACCTCATCGACCGCCTGAAAGGGAGGATCGGCAAAGACGATATCAAACCGTCGCGCGTCAGCCGCTAGCCAAGACTCAACTGCAAGTTGCCGCACCTCTAGCTGGTTAGCCACTCCCAGGTGCTGGGCGTTAACCTGAATAGTTGCAACTGCTTCTCGACCGCTCTCAACCGCTACCACTGGTTCGGCAGCACGGCTGATAGCCTCCAGACCCACACTACCGCTGCCGGCATAGGCGTCGACAAAACTGAGCCCTGCTATATCTCCTAGCATATTAAACAGTGATTCCTTAGCTCGATCCGAGATGGGCCGCGTAGCAGCGGTCTTCGGACCCTGAATCTTGTAACCGCCGTATTGTCCACCGATGATCCGCACTACTTACCGATCCCGGCCTCTTCAGCCGCCAGTATCCACTCGATAGCTACTGTCTGAATAATGGCTGGGGCTAACTGATGCCGCACCAGCCGAGCCAAGCCGATCGTCCAGCTGGTCCTATAGAACTTATCGTAAAGCTTCAAGCGATGGATAGCTGCAGCTTCACCCTTAAAGAAAGCGAGTGGACCCTGCAACCGCGCCTGTTTTAGTTTCATGGGGTTAATCGCCTCCGGAAACTTACCGGTTAAAACCGCCGCCGCTACGCCAGCTTCAAAGTGCAGGTGAGTTGAGAGTAAACCCTTGCTCCCCCACATCTGCCAGTTATTACGCATGGCCTGGCGGCGGTTGTCACCTTGAATAACTACCTTATGTCTACGCTTACTAAACTCCTGTTTTCCGGCGGCATACATCACATGGAGCTCTTCCTCATAGGGATAATGATGGGCCGGAGTGAGACCATCTACGACGGCATGTGCCAGCCAAGCAGACTCAAAAGCCGCCCTGGTTACGGCCCCACTTTTCAGTGCCTTGACTAAGGAGTGGTAGTGATTATCAATGTGCTCCACTATTGGGCCGGACTCTTGCGTCGGATCGTAGAAGTGACTAGGGTCTTCGTGCCGGTGTAACGCTTTAACTTTAATACCGTCCGGACCGTTATAGCCCTCGAAATGTTGAATCTTATCTAACGGTGGAAATTTAGCCAGCTCGATATGGGGCACAACCTTACGGTAGGCCATCTTGTTAAACTTTTGATGGGCGCCTAACCAATCAGCGGTATATTTGGACGTGATAAAGCCAGCATACATGTATTTGGACTGCTCTCCTTAGATTATTAGTTTGTATTTATTGGTGTCGATATAGTAATTATCGACGCGGGAATTACTCAATAGTATAGCAAAGTTTAACGGCAGCTAGTTAGTGCCGAGCCTCGTCTGTAAGCGAGCCAATGTCTGTCGTAGGGTCGCATCTCTAACTGGCAAGGGGGTATCTTGAGCGGCCGTCTTGGCCGCGGTTAATAACTCAAGGTCATTCAAGCGAGCCATGCGTAAATCTAAGGCGCCGTGTTGATGCTGTCCATAGATCTCCCCAGGACCGCGCAACTCTAGATCTTGTTCGGCGAGAATGAAACCATCCTGATAGCGTTCCATTAGTTGCAAGCGCTGCCTGGCTTGACCGCTAGCTGAAGTCTTCAGATAGCAATAGGACTGAGCCCTCCCTCGACCAACCCGGCCCCGTAACTGATGTAAGGTAGCCAATCCGAAGCGCTCGGCCCCCTCAATTAGCATGATAGTAGCATTACTGACATCAACTCCGACTTCTACCACAGTCGTGGCCACCAGAACATCGATCTTACCCTTACTAAAGTCACGCATAGTAGCCGCTTTCTCCTCGGCCTTCAGGCGACCGTGCAAGGGAGCAATCCGCACATCACGCCAGTATTGCTTAAGCTGTTTGATTTGCGTAGCCACACTTGTAGCTTCCGACTTGGCAGAGTCTTCAATTAAAGGGCAGACCACATACACTTGTCGACCGGACTTAATCTGCTCATAGATATGAGCGTACACCTGACGGGCATTAGTGCTCACTTCAGTCTTAATCGGCTTTCTCCCAATCGGTAGTTCACGAATACTGGAGATATCGAGATCACCATAAGCCGTCAGGGCTAAACTACGCGGGATCGGCGTAGCTGACATGCTGAGCAGATGCGGTGCTGTAGGCGACATCTGTTGAATAGCTTGACGCTGCCTAACACCAAAGCGATGTTGTTCATCGATTATTACTAGACCGAGATTAGCGAGCACTACCTCTTTCTCTAGCAGGGCGTGCGTGCCGACTACTATAGCGGTACGCCCCTCACTTAAACCCTGCAATACTTCCCTGCGCTGGGCTCCTTTAATACTACTAACTAAGAGGTCGACCTTAATCTCCTCTCCAGAGAGGGTAGAACATAACGTTTCGAAGTGCTGACGAGCTAGCAGTTCGGTCGGTGCCAGCAATACCGTTTGCCGACCGGCTCGGGCTACCTGCTGAGCCGCCAGGGCCGCTACCACCGTCTTACCACTCCCTACATCACCTTGTAGTAAACGGTTCATGGGCCGTTCGCTGTCTAAGTCCTGCATAATGCGCCAAGCCACCTTGCGCTGGTCATTGGTTAGTTTAAAAGGCAACTGTGTTAGCAGGTTAGTGGTAGCTTCTAAATCAAACTTAATGCGTGGGGCAATCTCATGTGACAACTTATCCCGCAGCGAACGTGCGACCAGCTGTAACAAATAAACTTCCTCAAACCCCAGCCGGTACTTAGCCGCCTCCAGCTGAACTACTGAACTAGGAAAATGGATCTGGGCTATAGCCTGGTTAATCGACAGCAGACGGTATTGCTGCCGGATTTCAAGCGGTATTACCTCCGGTAGGGCTACCTGTAGGGCTTGAGCCAGTAAGCGACGGAGCTGCTTTGAACTCAAACCGGCCGTCTCCGGATAGACCGGTACTATTCGGGCCGTATCCTTAGTGAAATTACTAACTCGCTCCACTACCGGATTCTGCAAAGCATACTGTTGGTACTTAAAGGCCAACTCACCAGAGAGATAAACGGCCCCATCGTGCGGTAGTTGCTTAGCTAGGTAGGGCTGGTTAAACCAAACTGCCTTAACCTCGCCGCTATCATCACTAATCAAGGCCTCGGTTAAGGTAGTAGAGCTTCTAGTTCGGCGATTGGTGACCTGGCTGATTCGACCTTTTACAGTCACCTGACCTGGATGAAGTAGGGCGACCGGAGTAACTTGGGAGTAGTCGTCGTAGCGACGTGGGTAGTGTCGTAATAGATCGGCAATCGTTTCAATCCCCAATTGGGTAAGTTTGCCAGCGACAGCCGCCCCAACCCCACTGAGTTCACTGACAGATGAATCCATTTTCATATGCTCATACTAACAAACTTAGATTATAAGTGATTAGCTCAGGATAAGCCGCACGAAACGACGTTTACCTGCTTGCAGTACATCCCCTGGTGTAACGTTCACAGTAGTAGACGTCAACTTTTCGCCATTTAACCGCACACCGCCCTGTGCCAATAATCGACGAGCAGCCGATTTAGAGTCGGCTAATTTAGTAGCTAACAGTAGCGCTTCTACCTCCCAGCTGGCGTGATCCAGCTGAACTTCAGGTATATTCTCTGGAAGCTCTCCTTGGCTAAACTGACGCATGAAAGCCGCAGCAGCGTGGTCGGCCGCTGCCTCATCGTGATAGATAGCTACTACCTCGCGGGCTAATCTGGCTTTAACGTCGCGCGGATTACCGGACTCGAGGGCCGTTTTTAACTCATCAAGCTCAGCCACCGGTACGTCAGTACATAGCTCGAAATAGTGCATAACGAGCTCATCGTTAATCCGCATCAGCTTGCCGTACATTTCGGCCGGCTCATCATCGATCCAGATGCAGTTAGCCCAAGATTTGCTCATCTTGCGGCCGTCATCAGCTAAGAGCAGCTCATAAGTTATCGCATGCTGCGGAGCCTGCTTATAGGCTTTCTGCAGTGGTCGACCAGCAAGTAGGTTAAACAGCTGATCGGTACCACCGATCTCGACATCGGCGCGCACGGCCACCGAGTCATAGCCCTGCAACAGTGGGTACTGAAACTCCTGCAGACCGATCCGACTACCGGCCTTAAACCGTTGCGCGAAGTTATCACGCTCAATCATCTGCGCTACCGAGAACAGCTGATTGATCCGGAGCCACTCATCCAAACCCATCTGGTTGAACCACTCATGGTTATAGTGTATCTCTGCCGCCGAAATATCAAAGATACGACCCAGTTGCACCTCATAGCGTTGCATATTACGTTCGACGGCCTCAGCGGTTAAAATCTGTCGCTCGCTGTCTTTATCAGAAGCATCTCCGATGCGTCCAGTAAAACTACCGACAATCAGTACGATCTGATGTCCGGCGGCTTGAAAATGTTTCAGTTTACGGATCGTAGCGGCGTGACCGAGGTGGATCCGTTCTCCAGTAGGATCGATACCAAACTTAATCCGCAGTTTTCGACCCTCTGCCAGGGCAGCCTCCAGTTCAGAACGGACTACTATCTCCTTGCTGGCCCGAAATATTAAATCATTCATATATGACATCATAGCTTACTGACTGGCAACGGAGCAAAATTTTAACTAAATATGCTTCGGCTTATTTGCTATAATAAGTCACGAACGTTTCTTATGGGGAGGAAGCCAGCTAGTTATGACTAAACTTAATCGAAAATTAAAGCAATTATTCTCAAACGGCACCAAGCAGAAGGGTAAAAAAGCAAAAGCTGCACCTCGGAAGCGCACGGCGGCGCATAAGTCTGCCACCCCGCCCGATTTGTGGTGGCGACGTTGGCTGTGGTACCTCCACCCGCAGCGTTTTCGAGACTGGTGGTTCACCAGACCAGGCGCACTGGCTGCACTCAAGATAGCTGGGGTGGCGACTGGGATAATCTTACTAGCTATCGTCGGCCTGTTCCTCTACTTCGCTAAAGACCTGCCCAGTCCAGGTCAGATTAATGCCCGACAATTAGATCAAACGACTCGTTTCTATGACCGCACCGGCGAGCAGGTTCTATATGAGGTCTATGGTGACCAAAATCGTACCTATATTGATCTAGAGGACATGGGTCCCTACGTCGCCGACGCCACTATCGCGGTAGAGGATAAGAACTTTCGTAACCAAGGGGCCTTCAGCTCACTAGGCATTATCCGGGCCGCCATCTACAACGTCCTAAGTATCGATCGGGGCGGCTTGCAGGGGGGCTCTACCATCACCCAGCAGTACGTCAAGAATGCACTTCTAACTAAAGAGCAGACTATTACCCGCAAGATTAAAGAGCTCATCCTTTCTATCCAAATCGAACAGCTCTATGAGAAAGACGACATTCTCGAACTATACCTAAATGAGATCGGTTACGGAGCGCAAGCCTACGGTGTTCAGGCCGCCTCACAAATGTACTTCTCTAAAGATACGGCCGAATTAAGCCTAGATGAGGCTGCACTACTAGCAGCCCTGCCCCAAGCACCGACCTATTACTCACCCTACGGCCAGAACACCGAAGATCTAGTTTTTAGAATGCACATAGTGCTCGACTTAATGGCTGAACAAGGCTATATCACCGAGGAGGAAGCTGCCGCCGCTAAGGAAGTCGACACGCTTGCAAACGTAAATGAGACTCCAGATGCATTCCGAAATATCGAGGCACCTCACTTCGTCATCCGGGCTCAAGAACAGTTGGAAGAAAAATACGGTGCTCAAGAAGTAATCCAGGGTGGACTACAAATCATCACTACGATCGATCTCGACCTACAACATAAAGCTGAAGCAGCCGTAGAGGCCGGTATAGCAGCCGTAGAGGCCGGCGGCGGTAACAACGCCGCTCTTGTAGCCTCAGACCCAAATAATGGGCAAGTATTAGCCATGGTTGGCTCTCGCGACTTCTCCGAACCGGGCTATGGCGCCTACAACGCAGCTACTGCTAAGCGCCAGCCCGGTTCCAGCTTTAAGCCCTACGCCTACGCTCAAGCCTTTGCTGAGACTAAAGACTGGGGGCCAGGCAGCATCATGTACGACGTACGCACCGATTTTGGCGGTGGCTACATTCCTAACAACTACGATGGTGGTTTCGCCGGCAATATGACTATTCGCTCCGCCCTAGCGCGTTCACGTAACATCCCGGCCGTTAAGATGCTCTACATCGCCGGAATCGAGAATACGCTCAACCTAGTGGAGCGTATGGGTATTACCACCTTAGGCGATCCAAGCAACTATGGCCTCAGCTTAGTTCTCGGGGCCGGTGAAGTGCAGCTTAATCAGCATGTGAGCGCATATGAAACGTTCGCTAACGGTGGTCTGCACCACGAGCAGGTTACGATACTGAAGATCACCGACCCAGACGGAAATATCATCGAAGAATGGGAGGAGAGTGAAGGCGAACGTATCTTCGACCCACAGGTCCCCTACCTCATATCTAGCATCCTCTCCGATGATTCAGCGCGGGCTCCGACCTTCGGTGCTAACTCTCCCTACTTCAACATTCCTGGTCACACCGTCGCGGCTAAGACCGGAACCACCGATAACTTTAAAGACGGCTGGATCATGGGCTACACTAAGAGTCTAGTTACCGGTATCTGGGTCGGACATAACGATAATGAGGCCATGCACGCTCCGACCGATACCATGACCGGACCGATCTTCTCCCGTTTTATGGCTACTGCCCTGGAGGGTCAAGCGAACCAACCCTTCGAACGACCGGAAGGCATAAAGACCGTCACCCTAGATCGCTACACTGGGGATCGGGCCAGTGATAACTCCTCATCTACTGTTACCGATATCTTTCCTAGCTGGTATACCCCCCGCGGTGGGAGCGATCTAGAATCGGCTCTAGTCAACACTGCTACTAATCGCCGCATCAACGACAGCTGTCCGGCGCACGAGGATTTTACCTCCCGTATCACCAGCTACGGACTACGGGCTGAGATTCCACCTGCAGACCCAGCCTTCTCTCGCTGGAATCCCCCGGTCCAAGCCTTAGCTAGTCGTCTGGACATACGCGGTGGCGGTGAGATACCGGAACGCGAAGATAACTGCAACAGTCAACCTCAAATCAACGAGAGTGAATCCAGCGCCGAATACGATAACGATGAGATTACTATCCGGGTCGCACTCCAAGGTGGGGTGGCCGACGAGGTAAGACTAACCTACAACGGCAGTACAGCCGGCATCTCGGCCGACGGTAATTCTGGTGGGGCTTACATCTTCCGTTACACTCCTGAAGGTGGCAGCGGCAGCTACACCTTCGAAGCAGTGGTCATTCGCGATGGCTTGTTCGATACCGCTACTATTACCTGTCCTGAGAGTGGTAGCTGTAGTGAGGTAGGTGATGGCGGGAGTGGTGGTGGACTAAGCTGGTGGCGGCGCTTAAGAAACTAGCCCTCGTTTAATCGCCTCTTTGAGCGTAACCACAGCCTCTATGTACTCTGCATTGGTGCCAGATGGAGCTAGCGCAGATTTGAATTTCAATTTCCGCGCCTCTTTCACTCGTTTAGCGGTGTCACTCACTGAACGAATCTCACCATTAAGTCCGACCTCCCCGAAAACCACCAGTCCATCAACTAGCGGCTGGCGCTTAGCGGCTGAAGCAATCGCTAGTGCGACAGCTAGGTCAGCGGCCGGCTCGACCAGCTTCATACCACCAACAATATTAATATAGACATCCTTGTCGGCGAGTTTTATACCGGCCCGCTGGCCTAAAACCGCTATTAATAAATTGAGTCGATTAAGATCAAAACCAGCCGCCGTACGTTTGGGGTAACCAAAAGGGCTAGTACTCACTAAGGCCTGAACCTCGACCAGTAAAGCCCGGGTCCCTTCTACCGTAGCCAAGACCACTGAACCATCTCCAGGTGCACGCTCCTGCAGAAAACGGGCTGAAGGATTATCTACCGGCACCATCCCACCTTCTTCCATCTCAAAGATACCGACCTCATGGGTGGAGCCGTAACGATTCTTCACCCCCCGCAGTAGTTTGAAGCTACCAAAACGTTCACCTTCGAGATAGAGCACTACATCTACCAGATGCTCGAGAATTTTCGGGCCGGCGATGTTACCTTCTTTGGTCACGTGGCCAACTACTAGTACAGCGGTCTGACTGGCCTTGGCCACACTCTGTAGACGATGGGTACTGGCCGTAATCTGACTCACGGTACCGGCGCTAGCACTCAACTCACTGGTCTGCATGGTCTGAACCGAATCGATTACAACGAAATCATACTGGCCGTGCTTCAGTGTAGCGGCGATAGTATCGATATCGATCTCGGCCAGTAGCTCAAGCTTAACCTCCCGCAGCTTAAGCCGTTCAGCTCGAAGCTTAATCTGTTGTAGTGACTCCTCACCACTAACGTAGAGCACCTTATGGTTGACAGCGAGATTAGCCGCTAACTGCAGTAGCAGAGTCGACTTGCCCACTCCCGGCTCTCCCGCCAGTAAAGTGATGCTGCCGGGTACAATCCCGCCACCGAAAACCTTGTTTAACTCTGTAACTTGAGTATCGAGTCGACCGACGGCTTGTGTGTCCGGGATATCAGCTAACTTCTGCGTTGCGCGCGCACTAACGGAACTACCCGCCCTAGAGCCACCACTCTTTACTTCCTCGATTAAAGTGTTCCAGTTTCCGCAACCACTACACTTACCACTCCACCGCGGAGCAGTAGTGCCGCACTCCTGACAGACGAATATCGTTTTAGCCATATAAGATCAGTATAGAGTATTTGTTATACAGTATTAAGTAGGCTGCTGACCACGAGTAGCATCTACCCCATACCCCTAAGTTCCTACAGCGACTCGAACTTGCTATCCAAGCTGTTGACTAGATCCTTTTGCAACAACACGGTACGGTTAAGCCCATCGACTAACTGGTTATGCCGACTGACTAGTCCGCGATACTGATCGACATAGCCGTTATAACGATCAACCGCGGCGTTTTGCCGGGGGACGAGCTGGTTGTAGGCCGCAATCTCGCCTTCGTCCTCCAACCGACTCATCTCGCGATTTAGCCCATCAACTTCAGCTCGAGTAGTCACAATCTGGTCTTCCAAACTGGCCAACTGATCCCGCACTGCGGTGACTTCGGCTTGCAGGCGATCTATATCACGATTCAATTCGCTAAATACACCTTCGTACTCGGCGTAGATTTCGGCTACTGCCTGACGATCACTGAAATACTGACCGTAGTAAGTCTCTATCTCATTTGGCAACTCGATGACCTGAGTCGCCATAATTGAATGTAATTCGTTTTGACGAACACTCTCACCCCCTGTCTCCTCATAACTGCGAATTAAGCTCCGTAACTTATCGTTGTCGATATCAGCATAGGCCGCTTCTAGTTGCTCAACCACGCGATCACGTTCTCGCGTACTTAACCGATCATAGGCGGCGTGTAGCATCTCGTGCGCCGCCGTTACCTCCATAATGCCCTCAAGCTCTTGCCGCTCTACCTCGAGAATATATATGCGCTGCTGAGAGTAGCAACCCAAAACATAGCTTTTCTCAAAAATCGGACAGTTGATGTTAAACTCTTGTTTGTCGTTCACGGCAGGGTCGGACAGATAGAACAGACGCCGCCCGGTCTCACTGAAATATGAGCTATCAGCTAGCGTCTCTACCTCTTGAGGAGGATCATAACTACGTAAGAACCACCAGTCCACTACTGCCTGGTGGTTCCAGGCTAGTCCTAGGAATAGTGTTAGTACCGTAACTACTAATATGCGTCTCTTCATAGATTTCAGTATAGCAACTCGCAGACTAGCTCGCACTGAACCCCAGTGCGTCGGTAGAAGCCATGAAGTTACTTCTTGCTAGTCACCACTTCCTCAGTCACTAAACTAAACTTCAACTCGCCAGCTTCCGCGCTGACCCGAATGACATCACCACTACTAAACTCATCACTTAAGAGCTTGGTAGCAATCGGGTCTTCCACCATTTCCTCAATGGCTCGGCGTAGTGGTCGTACCCCCATGCTTGGCTCATAACCGGCCTCTACTAGGTGGCGACGAGCACTATTGGTAAAGATTATGCCTAGTCCTTGCTCACTTAAGCGACGCTCCAGCTCGGTAATACGCAACTTAAGAATACGCTTTACCTCTGGACGACTCAGCGCCTTGAAGACGATAATCTTATCAATCCGATTTAACAACTCAGGACGCATCTGCTTACTTAGATCCTCCTTGACGCGAGTGGCCACCTGCTCGTGATAGCCAGCAAGATCCTGCGCATCATCGGTAGCAGGCCTGAAACCAAGTACCGCTTCTTTCTGTAGCCACTCGGCACCGATGTTAGAGGTCATGATGATAACGGTATTAGTAAAGTCTACCCGACGACCCTGGGCATCGCTGACGGAACCGTCTTCGAGAATTTGTAACAACATATTAAATACATCCGGATGGGCTTTCTCAATCTCATCGAAAAGAATTAGTGAGTAAGGTTGACGACGAACCTTCTCCGTTAACTGACCTCCTTCTTCATAACCGACATAGCCGGCCGGTGCGCCTAAGAGGCGTGACATATTATGGCGCTCCATAAACTCACTCATATCTATCTTTATCAGAGCATCCTCAGAATGGAAGAGCTCACGCGATAGTACCCGAGCTAACTCAGTCTTACCAACACCGCTAGGCCCCAGAAAAAGGAAGGAGCCGATTGGGCGGCGCGCGTCGGCCACTCCGGACCGATTTCGACGAATGGCTCGAGCTACGGCATTCACTGCCTCTTCCTGACCGATAACCGACTTCTGTAAGGTGCGCTCAAGGTTAATTAACTGACGAGCTTCCGACTTAACTAACCGCTTGAGCGGTACACCGGTAATGGTCGAGATCACCTCGGCCAAGTCTTCATCGGTCACTTCTAGTACTTCACCGTTTCTAGCCTCGGCCGCCTCCTGCCGCTCTAGTTTCTGCTCCAGCATACTAATCTCGGTCTTCAGGCGAGCAGCTTGCTCATAATTCTCATCCGTGGCTGCCTCATCGACGGCCGTATGAAGTTCTCGAATTTGGGCCCGTATTTCGCGCGACTCGCTACCGGTCTCGCTGCCCCGTAAGACCCGCACCTGAGCCGCAGTTTCGTCAATCAGGTCGATCGCCTTATCCGGCATGAAACGGTCGGGTAGATAGCGCCGAGACAACTTAACGGCTTCGGCGATGATATCGTCACTGATCTTCACTCGGTGATACTTCTCATAATGACTCCGTAATCCCCGTAGCACCTGAAGTGTCTCTTCAGTCGTCGTTTCCGGGACGATAATAGTTTGGAAGCGCCGCTCTAAGGCAGCATCTTTTTCAATGTGTTTACGGTATTCATCGGTCGTAGTAGCCCCGATAACCTGAATCATACCGCGAGCTAGAGCCGGTTTGAGTATATTACCGGCATCGATAGCCCCCTCAGCTGCACCGGCTCCAACGATTAAGTGCAGTTCATCCACAAAGAGAATGATGTCATCCACACTTTGTAGTTCCTCTAATATCCGCTTCAAACGCTCTTCAAACTCACCGCGATACTTAGTGCCGGCGATTACACTAGAGAGATCGAGCGCTACGATACGCTTATCTAGCAAATCTTGGGGCACATCCTCCGTCACTATCTTCTGTGCCAAACCCTCTACAATAGCTGTCTTACCCACGCCGGGGTCACCGATTAGAACCGGATTGTTCTTAGTCCGCCGGTTAAGGATCGTCACCATACGCTGAATCTGACCACTGCGACCGATTACTGGATCCAATTTGCGGGCCTCGGCCTGCGCGGTTAGATCTATACCGAAATAATCCAAAGTTGGTGTCTTACTCTTCTTCCGAGCTCGTCGCTGTTTTGTGTGTTCTTCATAGTGGTACTGCTGATTGCGCAAATATTCCTGTAGCTCTTCGCGCACCTCACTTAAGTCGATATCCATATCGCGGAGCAAGATGGTAGCCCGTGTATTCTTCTGACTCAGAGTGGCAAATAGAATGTGTTCAGTACCGCACATCTTCTGTCCGAAATCTCGGGCGATTTTCCACGACAGCGTTAACGTTAACTTAGCTGTTTCGTTCAGACCTCGAGAAGTCAGGGTTTGGCCCTCGAGATTCTGTAGTGACTTCGGGGTCAAACTCAGCGCTAAACGCGCCTTGTCAAAGGTTACGCCGGAGTTTTTTAATACCTTAGCTCCTATAGAACTATTCTGACGCAACACACCAAGTAGAATGTGTTCGGTGCCAATATAAGTGCTACCCAACGCTCGAGCGATCTCATTCGCCTGAGCCAAGCTAGCTTGCGCATTTTCAGTTAAATTATCTTCAAAAAATTGCTCGTCCACATGGACCCCCTATACCTATATATTGTATCGAATCGTCACGGCTGTCACCACTTTCTACTATAGGCCAGCTAGCACTCAATGGTCAAGAGTGCTAATTAAGGTGAGCAGCCTCGGCTCCGTATTTACTCTTCCTCGGAGGCATCGCTGCCGTTGCTGAGTGACTCCAGTAATGAAGCTTCCAGCTGGGCCTTAGTGACGTATTTCTTCTTCCGTTCCGGTGTCTTCTCTGGTACCGATTTGGCCGGCTTCTTAGTAGCAGCGGTCGCATCTAGCTCCGGCTTAACTATTGGCTCAGCCGGTTTAGATTGCGTACGCAGTTCTCCACCTTCACTAATGATGTCGATCTGCCAGCCGGTCAATTTTGAAGCTAAGCGAACGTTCTGACCGGCTCTACCGATCGCAATTGAGAGCTGGTCTTCGGCCACTTCGACGATAGCACGTTGCTCGGCTTCATCTAGCTTGACGTTTTTAATCTGAGTCGGCGCCAGTGCATTAGTGATGAAAGTAGCGGTGTCTTCAGCAAACATGATGATGTCGATCTTTTCCTCACCAACTTCATTCATGACGGCTTGCACTCGGGTACCGTGACCACCAACAAAGGTACCGACCGGATCGACATTCGGCACAGTAGAGGCAACCGCTAGCTTAGTGCGCACGCCGGCCTCACGAGCAATTGCCCGAATCTCAACCGCACCGCTCTCCATTTCCGGCACCTCTCGGGCAAAGAGCAACGCGACGAAATCTGGCGTAGCCCGGGAGAGAATCAACTGCGGTCCGCGGGGTGAACTCTCTACTTCACGAAGGTAGACTTTGAGACGCTGAGTAGCACGATAATGCTCACCCTGAATCTGTTCTGATTGGGGTAGGATACCCTGGGCCTTACCGACATCAATATAGACCACCCGCGGCTCGACCCGCTGTACGGTACCGTTTAGGATGGTCCCGACTTTGTCCTGGTATTCAGCGAACACAACGTCGCGCTCAGCTTCCCGCAGTTTCTGTAGGATAACTTGCTTGGCGGTCTGAGCGGCTACCCGACCGAAGCCGTCGTAGCTAACCTGCTCCTCAACCACGCCTCCGACCTCGGCCATTTTGTCTTTCTGCTGAGCGCTTTTTAGATCAAGCTGAGTGTACTCATCCTCTACCTCATCGACTACGTCATAGACGATGAAAATAGTGAACTCACCGGTCTTAGCGTTTAGCTCGGCTCGCACGTTCTGTTCCCGCTCGCCATAATCCTTACGATAAGCCGCCGCAATCGCTTGCTGCAGAGCATCCTCAACTACCTCATAAGGCAGATTCTTCTCCTCGGCGATCTGTTTCATCGTCATAATAAATTGTTTGGTGTCCATCGTTCCGTCCATTCTAGGTCTCCTTTGGGGTTATCAAGTAAAGAAGCCGACCCGGGAGGCCGACTTTTATCACTTACTATTGTAGGCTATCTAACGCAGAAGTCAAAAGGACGTCGATCAATCCACCGCCTCATCACTCGAGGTGCCCGTAGATACTCCTATACCATCACGCTCTAGCATAGCGGCACTACTACTGCTACGGCCCAGGAAATCTTTAATCAATATTTGAGGGTTTACCTCGTCGCCCCG
Organism: Candidatus Saccharimonadales bacterium; assembly: GCA_040903985.1. Classification (NCBI taxonomy): domain Bacteria; phylum Candidatus Saccharimonadota; class Candidatus Saccharimonadia; order Saccharimonadales (SeqCode); species Saccharimonadales bacterium (SeqCode). The sequence goes on along the minus strand of JBBDUI010000002.1, from coordinate 698,813 downwards.
GGCCAAGACCAGACGCCTATAGTCGGTACCGGTCTGTGGGTTGAGTACTCCCTCCTCCTTAAACCGAGAAAAGAGATCGGCCTCGATCGCTTCGGCCCACTTGTATGAATAGTAGGCGGCGGCATAACCGCCGGCAAAGATATGGGAGAAGGTGGTGATCGAACTATCTTCAGCGTAGACCTCTACTGGCAAGAAGTTAGCCTTAACCGACCGAGCGTAGGCTAATACATCCTCGTCCTTCATAGGATCGAAATCGATATGTAGGGATAAATCGACTGTGGCGAGACCAAACTGCCGCATCGCCTTAGAGGCCACCATAAAGTTTTTGTCCCTAATCAACGTATCTACCTGCCGGTCTGATAGTCGCTTGCCGGTAAGGTAGTGTCGCGACATACCGGCTAAAATCTCCGGCTGCCACACCCAGTTCTCCATAATCTGCGACGGTGCCTCGACGAAATCCCACTTACAGCTCATCATCGACTGCTCTTCCAGCTCTGTCTCGCCGGTCGCAAGATGGATAAAGTGCCCGAACTCGTGCCACAGCGTCTCGACATCCTGCAGTGACAGCAGGCTCGGTTTAGCTCCTCGGGGCGGGTCGAAGTTAGTGACTACATAACCTAAATGCGGCTTACTAACTACCCCTCCAGCCCGGTCAGCCACATAGTAGCTATTCATCCAAGCGCCGCTTTTTTTACCTTTGCGGGCGTACCAGTCGCACCAAACGGTCGCTATATGACTTCCGTCGGCCCGACTGATTTCATATACCTCAACGTCCTCATGCCAAGTCGACTGATCACCGAGTGAAAACCTTAACCCATATAGAGTAGTAAGGGTCGCAAACATATAGTCCCGCACTGCCGCCAAGGGAAAATGCTGTTTAATGGTGCCTTGATCCAACCCTGAGTTCTGCTTCTGGAGGCGGAGGGCATAGTAGAAATTCAGTCCGGTATCGATATCTGCCGCGTCCAGTACCAGCTCTGGATTAGCCTCATCGTCGCGGGCGAAACGCTGCAGCGCGGCAAATTCCGCCCCAGCCTGGCGGCGATACTTTTGCGCTAGCTCAGTGATAAATCGCCACGCTACTACGCCCTTGTCGGCCATGCGTTCTTCGAGGACAAAATCGGCATAGTGCTTATAGCCGAGCAGCTGGGCTTGGCGACGGCGCAAAGTTAAGATCTCTTTAGCTAGATCTCTGTTTAACTCCGCTGCGCGCTGAATCGATAGATGATACATCCGTTGTCGGGTAGCACGCACCTGACACTCGGACATAACTTTGATGTAATTAGGCGGATTAAAATCGATCCGGTAGCTCGCTTTATCCTCGCCGCTAGCTGCCTGGGCGCACTCAATGATAAACTCCTCATCCAGACCGGCCAGGTCCTGCTTAGTCTCTACCCGTAGCTCGGCCTCGTCTGTCGCGGTGACGACGTTCTGATCGAACATAGTGGTAGCCGCATCGAGAGCTGCACGAATCGATTTTAGCTCGCTCCGCTTTTTCGGCGCTAAAGCTATCCCGTTCCGTTCGTAGTCAAGAATCGTCTCATCCAGTAGCTTTCGCCGAGGCGCAGAAACTGTGGCTAGATAGTTTCGGCGTGCCCTAAGCTCTACCAGTGCCTTATAGATACCCTCGTGAAAACTGATCTCATTACTGTAAGCTGCCGCACGTTGGGAGGCTAGCTGAGCCGGAGCGTTCCACTCTTTTCCCAGTACACTCATATGATGAGAGCAAATACTGACGACTGCATTGAACTCTTCGGCCGCCCGATATAGAGCTAGGAGGGTATTCTCGATCGTGCGTGCGCCTGTCTCGAACGCCAGCAACTGCTCAACTCGTTTCCAGGCGACCGCTTCGGTCGCATCCAGAGACTCTTTTACCATTTCCGGCCGATACTGTCCGAAACGCAGTTCGTCTACCGGACCGAGGAATGCATTCTTCAAGGTAACCTCTCTAGCATAAATAACAGCTCCTACTATACAGCTGGACATCGGCAAATCAAACCGTTATTCCGGCTCGATAACGTTAGCGCGATAGTCGATCTTAAACTCAGCGCCCGTCACTGCCGCCACATCTATTTGCATATCCCCAGTCCAATCGTTATCTAGCGCCCAGGCTGCAGCCGCTCGACGCAAACGCCGTTTCTTCTCGGTCGTAATGTAGTCGAAGCCATCACCATACTCTAAGTTGCGGCGGTACTTCACTTCCACTATATATATCCGCTGTCCCTGACGGGCTACGATGTCGATCTCACTGTACTTATTTCGCCAGTTCCGATCTAATATCTTATATCTACGCTCCTGAAGGTAGGTTGCAACTTCAGCCTCGGCTCGCTCCCCCGCACTAGCCATACCTTTAACCTATCGCTGCTACTCTTCGGCGCACCGGTGCAAATGAGTGACGGTGCAAGAGACAGGCGCCATACTGCGCTAAAGCCTGCGCGTGTGCTGATGTGCCGTAACCAACGTGCCGCTCAAAACCGTACTCAGGATAGAGGTGAGCTAGATGCTTCATATACTGATCGCGGTAGTGTTTAGCGATGATCGAAGCCGCACTCACGGCTGGGATCGTTTGATCGGCGCGCACTAAAGTCTCAGTCAAAGGAATATCCGGCAGATAGTTGATCGAGCCGTCGATAATAATCCGCGCTCTCAACTCACCTAGCTGGGCGTAGGCCCGGCCCATGGCCAAAGTGGTGGCGATACGAAGGCCAAGCTGATCGATTTCGGACGGGGAGGCCCAGCCTAACCCGACTGCCTGAGCAGTACGGGCGATGACCGCAGCTAACCTGCTCCGCCCATCTATAGTTAACTGCTTAGAGTCTTTGACTCCGTTCATTACACACTCCACAGGTAGCAAAACTGCTGCTGCCGTCAGTGGGCCTGCCCAAGGACCGCGCCCCGCCTCATCTATTCCGACTATTAAATTCTCCATCATACTTATACTTTAACAAAAGCGCATACAGCTATAAAAAAGCCCCGACAGTAGTCGGGACTTAATTTTAAGCCTAAAGACTTAAGTTACTTCTTATCCGAGCCGGGCTGCTCGGAAGCTTCTACGATCTCATCTACTTCGGCCGCCGCTCGATCAAAACCGACTTCCTGCAAACGGGCTGATTTACCAGAGCGTCGTCGGAGGTAGCTCAGATAATTACGGCGTACCTTAGAGCGACGCACAACTTCGATATTCTCGATATTAGGTGCATGAGTCAGAAAGGTCTTCTCTACCCCGATACCACTGGCCACTCGACGCACCGTGATAGTAGCGGTAAGTGAGCTCTTACGATGAGTACGGATCACTACGCCCTCAAAGACCTGAACGCGTTCTTTACTGCCCTCAACGATTCGTTGGTGTACCCGTACCGTGTCACCAGAACGTACATCGGCCACTTGCGGCTTCTGGTAGGTCTTCTCAAAATTTTCTAATAATGTCGACATAACTATACAACCTTACCACGAGAAATGGCGCTCATCAAGAGGATTAAGCGCAGCCTTCCTCACTCTTTGCAGCTGCCATATCATGAATTAGAGTATCTAACGCCCGCTGCATCAGGCGAATTCGCCACAGTCGCATCACCGTTGCCTCATCCCTAGCACTATCACCGACGATCTCAGCCGCTACGGTTGCCTTATCCAGCTGGTAAAGCACCGCTTCAAGCTTATCGCCGTTTGAGAGTACAATCTCGTCCAGTTCTACCACATCTTCGCCATTTTTATAGATGCGCCGAACTATATGGTGCAGATTCGGTCCATTCTCCGGTAGATTAGTTTCAAAATACGACTCATCAACTAAGCCGAGAACCTCTTCCTTTACTGTATCACCGCCATCATCTGGCACTTTGACTCTGCGTATATTAATCAAATCCGAGTAAGCCTGTCGCAACTCCTCTGCCCGCTCTGTTACTCCATATTCCGCGGCATACAGGTATGAAGCAGCCGAAGAATAATCTTCGGCTGTAATCTCTGGTCCTAAATCTGGTGATCGCTGTTCCATTGGGGCTACCCCACCTTACTGGGTTAAGTTTATTATATAATGAACCCCATCATGGAACAACTAACGCTTATCTTGGACAATATCCGCAGTGCCCATAATGTCGGCGGCATCCTGCGCAACGCCGTGGCCTTTGGGGTTCAAGAAATTTACTGCACTGGCATTACTCCTTACCCGCTACTCACAAGCGACCATCGTTTACCCCACGTCAGTCGCCGAGCGACAGAGCAGATCCGTAAAACCGCTCTTGGAGCAGAAAAGTTGTGTCATATCCACCACTTCGAGGCAATCACAACTGCCATACACACTGCCCGGAATAAGGGGGCAGCGATCTACGCTCTGGAGTTGCAGCCTCAAGCTCGCGATCTAGCCGGTTTCCAGCCTGAGTTACCGGCCGCTCTTATCCTTGGTAACGAGGTTGATGGTATTCACTCAGATCTGCTAAAGACAGTCGATGAAGTTATTCAAATTGCGCATACAGAGGCCAAAGAGTCTCTTAACGTCACTACCGCGAGCGGTATCGCCCTCTACCACTTCTCAACTCAACTTAGAGGATAAAACTAAACCCAACCAACAGCAGTGCCGCTAGTGCCAACTGCTCGCTCACCGTTCCTGGCGGTAAGTGCTTCCGTGCCCGGGCGTGTTCATACAGTATAAATCCAGAATAGATCCCTAGCACTACCACTCCAGCCAAGGCCGAGCCGGGATATGGCACATAACGCCAACTGAGCCACAGTAAGACCGGGGTTAAAACGGCTAGTAACCAGCCGAAGTAAAGCTGCTGCCGACTCATCCTACTGCCCCCCATCCGGCCTGAAGAACTAACACCGCTAGTCCCAGCAGCACTAGGCTACGCAGCAGTGGTCGTGGATGCACATGCTGATCCCAAAGCAAGTGCCGTTTACGGATAACCAGATGCTGAAAGAGATACAAAGTGGAGAAACCAAAGGTCGTAAATACGGTAAGCTGGGTTGCAATCGGTAGAATAGCCACCGACATAAGTGGATTCACAAGCGAGTAGGCAGTAGCTGCCGGGAGCACCTCGCCTGGTGCCGCTGCAACTTCACCAACATGCAGCTGTAGCGGCTGCGGATCGGCATAAAGTGCTACTACTACTGTAGTAGCAGCGCCATTCAGACGACCGCTAGCAGTGGCAATACCGATCTCGCTAAAGCGATCGTCTAGCAGGTTGTCTCGATGAGCCGGACTCTGAATCCAACCCTGAATTACCCCCTCACTGGTACTGAACTGTTTGGCTAGGTTCTCGCCAGCATAACGATAACCGTACTCATTCTGCTCCAGGAACATCCAGGGTGAGGTACCATCCGGAGCATAGTGAGCCCAGTAATCACGCACCAGCATGTCCTCGGCCTTGGCCTGAGCGGCGGCTTGTAGCTTTCCGTTAACTTCTAACTCTCTTACGCCAGATTCAGATCGCAAGCGATTGGTCATATCTACCAGCTGTTGGCTCTCGATCGTGCCGTTAGCACCCAGTATACGGCCGCTGTGCTCCTGAATATTTACTACCACTTGAACCAGTAGTAAGCTAGCTGCTACCGTTACCAACGCCGGGGTACGCATTAGATAAGGATGCCATGAGTTTTGCAGGTTAGGGACTAAGCTGTTTTTAATAAATTTTATGATTTTCATGAATAACTGCGATAAGTTTAGTACCATTGTAGCAAATTCGACTCCACCCGGAAACGCTCACTCCTACACACCAGAACCCTCTCTCACTCGCAGGCGGCCTTCCTTTCTAAATGCCTTCGCTAGCCTTTAGCTCGTGCTAGCATCAAATCCCGTAAATCATCGGCTTCGGCCGCCGCCACACCAGGAATATAGCCCTCTGATGCTGAAGTTGTACCGCCTAAAATCATTCGGCTCTTAGCTCCCCCGGTTCCGGCCGTCTCAATTTCAATGTGCGAGAGACCCAGCATCCGATCGATTAAGTTACGACTGATGTTAACGTTTTCTATCTGCTCTAGTGGTATCGTTGCCGCTTGTTTATGAATGATGCCATACTCCTTAGTAAAGGCTACCGGGGTGATCTCAAACCGATAGTTTTTATAAGTAATTCGGGCGGCTACATAGTGCACTACCAAATAAACCCCGAGTAAAACGACTAGCCAAGGCTCGAAGAACGCACCGATGAGGATTAAAGGTAATAAGAAGACCGAATGGCCGATATAGTAGATAAAGAACAGCCAGATCGCATTCGGGTGTAGATCACCAAACTCAATAGTGGCGTCCTGAACCAAGCTGCCGCTATTAGGAGTGTGTTTAACGATCCGGGAGTGCCGACCCTGATCGGTATAGTCGAAGACCGCTCTAGTCGGAGCACCGTCGACCGCTGCGCTTATTTTATGGCCACAGCTTGTGCAAAAATTACTATCGGTCGTTATGGATTGGCCGCAGTTTCCACAGTATTTCATCGTGCTATTACTATACCATGCCTCTGGTCGTCGCAACGCTAGCGACGTTACAATAAAAGTATGAGTTCACTCGATATCTTCATTATCATCCTAGCGCTACTCCAGGCGGCCTGGTGGGCACGAGCCGGTTTCATGCATAGTCTTTTCTCTCTTAGCGGATTTTGGCTAGGCTTCGTTATCGGTACCCTGCTGGCCCCTGTGCTGATGACATTGGTTGCCGGCGCTTGGGTACAAATGGCGCTGGCTATAGTGGTGATACTTACAGTTGCCTCCCTCGGCGGATCACTAGGACAGCTAATGGGGCGTAGACTCGGTCAGCTCACACATCGCTTACGCCTCGGTTGGTTAGATACCAGCTTAGGTGCGCTGCTCGGCGTAGTGATAACCCTCGCTACGATCTGGCTCGGTGCCTCTCTGCTAAGTGGTTCACCATTTACTGGCTTAAACCGCCAACTACAGCAGTCGACCATCATACATCAGCTGAACCGCGCCCTCCCACCGACCCCGGCCATACTGACTCGTATCGGAGGACTAATCAATCAGCAGATATTTCCCCGGATATTCATCGGTCCAGCGCCGCGCCCAGTCGAGCCCGTAAATCAGTCGACGAGCGCGGAAGTCGAAGCCGTCTTGGCCACGGCCGGCGCCTCCACCGTCCGGATCGAAGGGCTAGGCTGTGGCGGAATCATCACTGGCTCTGGTTTCGTGGCTCAGGAGAATTTAGTAGTAACTAACGCCCACGTGGTGGCCGGTATCACAAGCCCTACCATTATCGATGCAAACGGATCACGATCAGGTGAAATAGTTTACTTCGACCCTGATCAGGATATTGCCATGGTCCGAACCTTAAGCCTGGCCGGTTTACCACTCCCGCTTGCCAGCCAACTTGAACCCCGCAGCACGACGGCCGTAGTGTTAGGCTATCCGGGTGGCGGTCGGCTTAAAGGTACGCCGGCCGGTATCTTGAGACAGATAGAGGCACGAGGGCTTGATATCTATGGTCGGCGCGCCGTTACTCGTTCGATGTATGAGCTGCAGGCAGAGGTTATTTCCGGTAATTCGGGCGGACCCGTTGTTTTACCGAATGGCACCGTAGTTGGCCTAGTTGTGGCTCGCTCCGAAAGCGTAGCGGAAGTCAGCTACAGCCTGACCTCGAAAGTGATAAGTGCTGCTCTGGAGTCGGTTACAGCTACCAGCCAACTGGTGACTAGCGGACGTTGTCTGCCACGCTAAACGCCCCTTGCCTCACACCTCTAGAGGAACACCGGGGAAACAGTGGCGGCGATAAAGATAATCGTCACAATTATCAAAATAGTATTTCTAATCTTCTCGCGTTTACTCATACCTTAGTATATATACGGGATAGCTCTCCCCAGTTCAAATCACCATCATCCCTAACTAGGTGCTGGCGGCATCGCGACGCAGAAAAGTAAACCATGTAATTAACCAGCCGACTACCAAGTAGATGGCAAACACTCCGGCCGCAACCCAAGGACTGAGACTGCCTTCTACCATAATCACCTGTCCTAAAGCGCTAAACGGTAAGTAGTGTGGCTCGAGGTTGGAGATAAGATTAGCCAGCAGAGCCTCTAAGGGGGAGCCGACCACGAGCACTATCACTAAAGGAACGACTAGATTACGAAAAAGCACAGCTAGTAGAAGCCCGATCAAGGCATAGCCGACCACATAGATAGCCCCTTGAGCGGACACGGCTAACCAAGCTGTATTCTGGAGGGGGACCGCACCGCCGCCACCCAGTTCAATCCCAAGGTACATACCGACATAGGCTACTCCGATCGCTACACCAGTCAATACTAAGCTGTAGCCAGTTATCTCGTACCGATCTTAGCCACTAGCACTTGTGATCGGGTCTTCGCTACGGTCAAGGTGTGATAGATCAAGTTATAGCGGTACTCATGTGAAAGGACAAGTGCGGCATAGATCGCAGCAAACATAGCTGCTGCGTTTAAGGCCGACCTAATCAAGCCCTCGAGTAGACCAGCTCCGATCGATTCGGTCGCTAGAGCGGCATTGCGAGCCGTCATTACAACATCTAATCCGGCTAATAGTATGACCAGTAGCACAATGACGTAGCTCGCACGTATGGTAAGCAGCTTACGTAATTCGGACTTAAACATCACTATCCTCACTGTCGGCGCCCACCTTGGCCTTATACTCCTCTGATCCAGCCGTAATCTCTAGAAACACTTCTTCCAGTGAAGCGGCTTTTTGACTCAGCTCCAACACGGGGGTAGCTAACTTAAAGGCTAGCTGACCGACCGCATCGATGTCTAAACCACGAACTAACAAACCGGAATTGCTGTTTTCCACCTCAGCTCCGGCCTGAATTAACGCTCGCTCTAACCGCTTGGGTGCCTTAACTCGTACAAACGTAGTGGTAGCGCCGCTACCACTAATTAACGCCTCGATCGACGTATCAGCTAGCAACTTACCCTTACCGATCACTATGACATCGGTAGCCATCTGTGCCATCTCACTTAGTAAGTGGCTGGAGACGAACACTACATTACCCGCAGCAGCATAGTCCTGCATGAAACGTCGCAGCCAGGATATACCCTCCGGATCGAGGCCATTACCAGGCTCGTCCAACAGCAAATACTTCGGCTTACCTAGAATTGCGGCCGCTATCCCTAGACGCTGACCCATGCCCATCGAGAAACTCCCTGGACGTTTATCGGCCACATCCGTAAGACCGACAATACTCAACACCTCATCTACTCGAGTATCATCTATGCCGCCGGCCGCGGCTAAAACACGCAGGTGGTTGCGGGCCGTACGTTTAGGATGAAATGCCTTGGCATCGAGCAGTAAACCCACGACGTGTACCGGTGACGCATACTCACGCAGAAGCTGACCATCATAACGCGTCTCTCCTAGCCCTTTATCTAGCCCTAATATTAGACGCATAGTAGTAGTCTTACCAGCGCCGTTAGGACCCAGGAAACCGGTCACAACACCAGGTCGGACCTTAAAACTGACATCATCGACAGCCAGTTTCTTCTTATAGCGCTTGGTAAGCCCGTTAGCGATTAACATTAACGATCATTATATCGCTCCTCCTCCAGCCTGCCAAACGTATCAGAAATACCTACACCCTTGATTTATATGATATATATGATATAAACATATAATCAGGATTATACCTGGTAGCCCTTTTACAGCCCTCTGTTAAGCTACTGCTATCACTAGCCTTAAGTTGACCCTTTAAGGGCGCCGGTTTAAGGCTAGTGATAGCGCGTCCGGGAGAGTCCCGGATTCAGTATGGGGAGCATACGATGTCGGAAACGCTTTACCGAGTGGTAGAACTCGAAAGCGGGATGAGCGAGGTACTATACCTCGGTTCACTCGCAGAAGTGACCAGTGGCATCAGTAGCGAGGATGATCTGGGAGAGATCGCCTTCGAACGGTACGACCAGGACGGCGACTGGATTCAGGTGACTGACCCCAGACCGACCTACGTCGAGATCCTGTTCGCGCCCTACGGCGCCACCGCCGATGCGGACGAACCACACGACGGCAGTCCGATCGATCCGGACCTCGAGCCGTGGGAGCTCCTGAACTTCGATCCGTTCGAAGGAATGGAGTGGGAACCACCCGAGCTCGACGAACCGGTTGAGCCCCGTCCACAACTGGTCCTGCTCAACGGCTGCCTCAGTTGCTGTGGCGGCGCGGGCATCTGCGGCGAGAAGTGCTTCAACAGCTGTGGTGAACCCACCTGCAAGAACCTCACAGCCAGTGGCGAAGACTGCTGCCCCTACCACGTTCGACTGTTTGAACTGATCGGAGAAGAGATCCTGCCGGATCTCCGCCTGGTTCGGCTCACCGGCTAACAGAGGACTAGCCCGACGGGGATGACGACAGGGTGGCTTCGGCCACCTAACGTCACCCCGTCGGGACAACTCCTGAACCGGTAAGATAACTGCCGTTTCAGGAGTTGCTTAAATAGCGCCCCCTAGCTTATATAATTCTCGGTTTAACGTATAATGCTTATTAGATTACTGATGATTATGGTGGGAAGGTAGCCGTGCTTAAACAAAAACTTAAACTAGTAACCACACTACTACGTTCAGCCCCGCAGACCCTGCGTAGTTTCACCCGACAGCGACCACGTTTGGTACTGGCCCTACTGCTGGCACCGATCGGCTTACTGATAGCACTGAGCTACTTCCCTCGCCAGCTCACCTTCACCTACGCCCAACCCAGCTGCATTACTAACCCGCTACTACTTCCAAACCTCCATCGTACTACGGCCAGCGCAGCTTATGAGCTCACCCATACCCCCTTAATCTCAATCGGCTCTTATCCACTACTGTCACTCGACAGCTGCGCCACAGCCCTCGCACCGCCACCCCTACAGACCGAAACGGTCAAGCTACACTTCCTGCATTTACCCATCCTACATAAATCAATTCAGCTTAAGGCAGAAACAGCCCCGCAGCTAACCACCGCTACAGACTACTTAAAGCAAATTTCCGTCATCGATCCTTTGGTACTGGAACTAGATCAAGCCGACACTGTATCTGACTATACCTTGCAGGTGGGTGAGGATGAGGTCACCTGTACTACGGTTATGACCGAACTTATCTGTCCGGTAGAACAGCTGAAACTTAAGCAGGCTAGTCGCTATAGTATTTCAATTACTCGATCGGTCCAGGACCAAATAGCAGCTATCCTGCTTAGCACTGAGGTAGAAACGGTTACACCTATAGCAGTGGAGAATGCATCGGTAGAACATAAGTCAACTGTCCATCAAATAATCGATGCTATTACTATAACTATGAATAAATCAGTCGCCTCAGTTGGTCAGTTCGAACTCCGGCGCACCGATCAGACCGAGCCGGAATCTATTCCGCTGGATATCAGTGCTGCCGATAAGAAGATAACTATAGCTCTAAGTGCGCCATTAGCCCGTGAAGCCACCTATGAGTTAAATGCCAGTGATATTACGGCTACCGATAAGGGTTTCTTGATCTCACCCCTAAAACTACAGTTCACCACCTCGGGTGGTCCCCAAGTGGAGAACGTTAACATTAGTCGCTACGCCGTCTCTCGTAACGCCGACCCTCTCATCAGCTTCGACTACCCTCTGTCTGAGGAGCAAGATCTAAAGCAGCACCTCACTATTGAGGTGGGCGGCAAGAACCTGCCGCTGCACTCCGTAGTCGTTAACGGTGCCCGCGTCACCCTTATTCCCGCCGCCCTCTTGCCGCACTGTAGCCCAATCACAATCAAAGTTTCAGATAACCTAGAAAACCGTCATGGTGTCAGCGGTAGTACCGCCTACGAATACAAATCACACACCGTCTGTCAGCAGGTCACAAATATCGGTAGCTCTATCGCCGGTCGAGCGATTCCAGCCTACAGCTTTGGTAATGGAGCGGAGAAGATTATCTACGTCGGCGCCCTGCACGGTAATGAGGCCAGTTCAAAGTACATCCTCGACGCTTGGATAGCCGAACTTGAGGCCAACTACTCTCAGATACCGGCCAACCGAACCATCATCGTAGTGCCGCAAGTTAATCCCGATGGTATCGCCGCTGGTCGGCGCACTAACTCTCGTGGTGTCGACCTCAACCGTAACTTTCCCGCTAACGACTGGAAGTCAGACGTTACTGTGCCTGGTGGCCAACTAGTTGAAGAGGGTGGTGGAAAATCTCCACTTTCTGAGCCAGAGACCAGCGCCTTAGCTAATTTCATCTTAAACCAGAACCCTAAACTCGTGCTGTCCTACCATGCTGTTGCCTCACTCGTAATAGCCAATGAATCCGGCAACTCTCGCCAACTGGCCAGCCAGTACGGTCAAGCCGTCGGCTACCACAGCCTGGGTGGCTACGACCAAGGGGACACCTTTGCCTATGACACTACCGGCTCACTGGAGAGTTGGCTGCACGACAAATATGGTCTACCCAGCCTCCTGATAGAACTAAGCACCTATAGCGGCAGTGAATTTTACTACCACCGCTCGGCTATGTGGCAGATGGTAAACCACTAGCCTCTTAGCTAAATAATAAGTTAGTTACGAGCGAGAGCGGTTGCGTTTTTGCCGAGAGCGCTTATTAACGGCAGTAGCTGAAGCGGCTTTGGGCGACACCACAGTAAGTCTGGATAGGCTGGGCAGGATTACGCTTTGTACGCAGTTAAAGTCGAGGTGATGGTGATCATAACTTTGAGCTGACTGGACTCGGCCAAGTATGGCATGCTCGCTACCGATTGGAATGTCATCCTGACAGCTCGGACAGCGATACCGTTTGCGGGCTATAGCATGTCGCAAATAGACCGACCCGCCTTCGGCATCCCGACCCCAGACTGCTTCACGTCGGTTCGGTAAATCAGCGAACCGCTCCCCTATATCTGCGAGTTCATTGTCCTCACGACGGTAATCAATCCGAGTCGGATCATAGCCGCCGATACGCGATAAGTCTCGGGGTTGGTCTTGAGATCGATTCTCCATTAATCATATTATATAAAATAATTATCGATATATGTAACCTATACTCCTACCTCACCGCCTGACTTGCTTATGCTTGGGTCTGATTGCTACTATAACGGCATAATAAAACTACTAAGGAGTAGACATGGAAAGCTTGCTTATCTTCGGCGCCCTCGGCGGTATCGCTAGGGGATTAGTTGGTTACGTCAAATACTTCCTCTCCTACAAGGGAGTGGTCTTCAGCTGGTCATACTTCTCAATGACAGTCGGTATCTCGGCTGCTATGGGGTTGGTGGTTATCTGGGCCATCGATAGTGCCGGTATTAGCTTCGCTGAAGGGCTAGGAATTAACCCGGGCATCGCCTTCATCATCGGTTATGCTGGTGGTGACGCTCTCGAGAATCTATATAAGATTGTGGCTCAGAAACCGGTACTCGGCCCCTTGCGTGACCTCCTGCCTCGCTAAACTATCGGGGTCTTCCTAGATGGAACTCACACTATCGACCAACTCTAGCCCCTCTATTGCCCGAATCAACTCGTCGCAAACCTGCACTGCAAACGGCAGTTTAATGCGCTGACCAGCTACCGCAATAAAAGCGGAACCCTCACCGGAGTACCTGTCGAGTATCCGTTTGATAGCTTGCAGCGTCGCCTGATCCCGTCCTCCGGCAACCGGTAAATTAATCTCGATCGAGGTGGCTCCAGTTGATACGCTCGGCGCCTCGGTCGGCTCGGAGTCATCATTATCAAGCTGTTCTACCGCTACACTGGGAGCAGGTGGCTCCGGTTCTGCGGATGGTGAGAGGGCAGGTTTAGCGTCACCGTTCTGTCGCTCGCGCTCGTTAATCTCTCGTACTTTATCGGCCATGATCTTAATCTCTTCGCCCCGTTTACCGTCCCGGTCTTTAGTATTAACCTTACCCTGTACTAACAACACTTTATCAACCTCCCAGAGACCATGCGATCCCTCATAGGTCTTCGGGAAAACGATTATCTCCAGCTCTCCACTCTTATCTTCCATCTTGACGAAAGCCATCTGGGCGCCGTTACGAGTTGTAATCTCGCGAACCGCTGTCACTAAGCCACCGATCTGAACATTATTACCATCCTTGTCCTTCGTAATCCGTTCGATCGGCATCGCCTTCTCAGCCAGATAGTCGCTAAACCCATCTAAGGGATGCGAAGATAAGTAAACACCCAGTAGCTCCCGCTCCCACTGCAAGTACTCCCGTTCGTTTAGCTTCTCTTGGGGCGTATCGAGGTCGAGTCGTGGCTGCAATGAAGTATCGACCACTGAGTCACCAAATAGGTCGGTCTGGCCGTTGGCCGCATCTTTCTGTAGTCGCTGAGCAAAGGCCACGATCTTATCGAGATTAAGAAGGAAAATAGCTCGATCGCCTAAAGTATCGAATGCGCCCGCCTTAATCAATGATTCCCACGCCTTACGATTAACACTCCGGACCGAGACCCGTTTAGCAAAGTCCTCGACCGAATTAAACTTACCTTCCTCCCGCGCTCGTAAAATCTCTTCTACTGCCCCAATACCGACGTTCTTAACTGCACTAAGGCCAAACCGGATAGCCCTCCGGCCAGAATTATCTTCATGCGGACGCACGGCAAACTCGACGAAGCTCTCGTTCACATCTGGTGGGAGTACGTCGATTCCCATATGACGGCACTCGGCAATCTCGATAGCAATCCGATCGGCGTCATCGAAATCGCTGGTCATCAACGCCGCCATGAATGCGGATGGATAATGAGCCTTGAGATAAGCCGTTTGATATGCAATCAGTGCATAGCATGCGGCATGGGACTTATTAAAGGAATAGTCAGCGAAAGGTTGGATTAAAGCCCAGAGACCATTGGCCTGTTCTTCACTTAGCCCTTGCTTAATACAGCCCTGGATAAACTTGGGCTCTTCGGCCTCCATGATCTCACGCTTTTTCTTACCAATCGCTTTACGGACCAGGTCGGCCTCGCCAGCTGTATAGCCGGCGATCAACTGCAACATAGCGATAATCTGCTCTTGGTAGACCATCACCCCATAAGTATCTTCCAGGATAGGCTCTAGTGACTTATGTGGGTAGGTGACCTTATCCGGTTTGTTCTTTCCTTCGATATAGCGAGGTAGTTCGGCCATCGGACCGGGACGATATAGTGCGACCATCGCGATAATATCCTCAAACTGGTTCGGGCCCAGCTGTTTAAGATAACGCTTCATACCGGCCGACTCTAACTGGAAAACGCCGGTAGTATCACCCCGACTGAACAGTTCGAATGTCTTCGTATCATCCATGGGAATACTTGAGATATCGATCTCGACCTCATGCACCTTACGGATGATCCGCAGTGCGTTTTTAATAATCGTTAAGTTAGACAGACCGAGAAAGTCCATCTTTAAAAGTCCTAGCTCTTCTATCGGATTCATCGGATATTGGGTCGAGACTACCCCCTTTTGGGCCATCTCGAGTGGAGTGTATTTAACTATCTCATCCGGTGCAATCACGACTCCGGCAGCATGGACACCATGAGAACGGATAGTTCCCTCCAGCCTCACCGCCAGATCGAAAACTTTCTTCGACTGCGGATTACCGGCGTACTCCGCCTTCAATTCATCGACATCTACTAGACTTCGCTTGAGCGGTATGTGACGACCTTGAACCGGAGGCGGAATCATCTTCGCGAGCCGATCGGCATCACCGTACGGTACACCTAAGACTCGGGCCGTATCTCTAATAGCATTTCGCGCTGCCATCGTACCGAACGTAACGATATTGGCCACCCGGTCGGCGCCATACTTAGCAATCGTATAATCGATTACTTCGTTTCGCCGCGTGTCCTGAATGTCAATATCGATATCCGGCATCGAAATCCGGTCTGGGTTGAGAAATCGTTCAAATAGTAGATCGTACTTCAAAGGATCGAGGTCAGTGATATTCAACGCATAGGAGACGATTGAACCGGCAGCCGATCCCCGACCTGGACCAAAAATAATGCCCTCCGACTTACCCCACTGGATAAAATCGGAAACGATTAAGAAATAGCCGGCAAAGCCCATGCTGTTAATTACACCCAGTTCATACTCGAAGCGCTCGATGATGTCTGGTTCCAGTAACTGTTTAATCTCTTCAATCGTCAACTGTGCCGCCTCTTTAATTGTCCGCTCACTGTAGCGCCAAACCAGCCCCTGATAAGCCAGTTTAGCCAGATAGTCCTTCTCACTCTCACCCTCTGGCGTGTCAAAGCGCGGAATTAAAATCCCGCCCAGCTCGATCTCAACCTCACACCGATCAGCGATAGCTCGAGTATTAGTAAGCACCGCCAGATTATCGCTCCAACGCACGGCGACCTGCTCCGGTTCCGTAACATAGAGATGCATGTCTTTGAGACTCATCCGACTAGTATCGCTTAGTTGCGAGGCGGTCTGCACACAGAGCAGCACCTCATGAGCTGCCTGATCCTCTGGCAAACAATAGTGGGCGTCGGCTGTCACCACCAGCTCGATACCAAGCCGACTACCCAATTTAAGCAACTTGTCATTCACCCGTGCCTGTTCCGACCATTCGTGGCCGTGATCCTGCAGCTCGAGATAGTAGCGATCACCAAAAACCGACTGGTACCACTTGGCCGTCTCTTCCGCCTCTGTATCGCGATCGTTGCGCAGGGCCTCCCCGACCTCACCACCAATGCAGCCGGAGAGCACGATGATTCCCGCACTGTATTTCTCTAGTAACTCCCGATCGATGCGCGGCTTATAGTAAAAACCATCTAGGTGGGCTACGGTAGAGAGGCGCATTAGATTCTCGTAACCCTGATTGTTCATAGCTAGCAGGATAAGGTGGTAAGGACTGGCGTCTTTCCTGCCCTCCTTATCGGTATGTTTACGTGGGGCCACGTAGGTTTCGATACCGATGATCGGCTTCACATCCCGCTTTTTCGCCTCTTTATAAAATTCGATTACACCACTTAAGGTGCCGTGGTCGGTAATCGCGACCGCCTCCATGCCCAACTCCACCACTCGATCCAGCATCTCCGGCACTTTCTGCAAACCGTCCAACAAACTGTAGTGGGTATGGTTGTGTAGATGGACAAAATCGGCCGGTTTAAAACTGTTTACAGACATAGCGCTCCTGTTAATTTTCGCTGTGCCGTCTTATTTGAACTGGCACCTCACATGCTTACGCTCTATTGTATCATCTCTAGCTTCACCGGCCCGGTTCTTAAACCGCAGTCATTCTAGGTGTCACTACGATTATAGTCGTGATTTTCAATCTAAGTCTAGAAATTTACTTTGTTCCAGCTACATAACCTTAGCAACGAAAATGAGGTAGCTAGGAAGTCGAAGATTGCCGGATCGATTCGCGCAGAGCATCGAACCACTCACCGAAAACCGGTAGACCACCAAAAATATTAAGTAACCAAACGATGAGTGCTACTAGCAAGGTAGCGCCGATAATGCTACCTAGACCCATAAAAAGACCCCGGACAAAACTAAGTGCGATAAACTTACCCCAGTGACGCGTAACCTGTAAATTATACTGCAGGAGCACTTTCTCAAGTGTCTTGCCGAGACGGGCATAGTCTTTCTCGCTCGGAGTTTTAGCGTTAGCCATAAGTATGGAATCTACTTCTTAGTTGTCTTTTTAACCGTACGCTTAACGTCTGACTTGAGGTCTTTTGCTCGAGCTTCCGCTTCCTTCTGCCGCAACTTAGAGCCGGTCTTAGTCTCAGCCGTGATAGCTGCCTTAGTGGCGCTAGCTACGCCTTTGGCTTTTTTGCCTAAACGACTACTGTTCTGCTTAACCTCTGCTGCAGTGCCCTGCACCTTAGCGCGGGCGGTGGTACTCCGCTCCTTAATTTCGCCTTCGGCCTGACGGGCCTTCTGCTTCAGCTCGGCTCGGGTTTCATCGCCGCGCTTAGGGGCAAACAGTAAGCCGGTAATCGCTCCAGCGGCAGCGCCAAACAGGGCACCCAGGGCGAACCCTCCTTTTTTCTTAGTGGTGTCGTCTTTACTCATCATGCACCTCCTTAATTATCATCTTTATTTTGTTCACGCTTACGGTAAACCTTACGGCCGGCGGCAATCATCGCTGAGAAAACGGCCGACATATCGAGATTGTTGCGTAGCCCCTTAACGATACTGCTACCGAAGTTACTGCTCAGCTTATCGATGCGTTCAGTAATCTCTTGTGCCTTACGAGCAACCTTCAGAACTAATACTAATAGTACTATGGCCAAAATCAAAAAAACGGCTAGCAAGATACTGAGGACTACAACTAATATTTCGAATGCTTCCATATCTTATATAATAGCAAATTCTCCTCCTTTTTCAAGCCATAAGTTATCGATTTTAGGCTGTTTAGTAAGTATAAATTCATCAAATCGAGCTAAGGGTCAGGGTTAAACTTAAAGCCATCTCAACTACCGCTTGAATGTAGCCCGACCTATTACCGCTGCCGTAGCAGATTGTGTCTCCCTGAACCGATAGCCGTTGTGATGACCTATGTGCCGGCCGGTCTACGCACGGCCGAGCCGCTCTCGGATAATCTGCTGTACTTTCTGTGGATTAGCCTGACCGCGGCTAGCTTGCATAATCTGTCCAACCAGAAACCCGATCGCCTTCTCCTCACCCGATTCTACATCCGCGGCAGCTTGGGGATTGTCGGCTATAACCGCATCGACTATCTTCTCCAGTTCGGCTGAATCCGACACCTGAAGCAGACCTAGCTCCTCAGCTTTCTGCGTTAGATCTTTAAAATCGGTATAGTAGTCAGCTAATAGGCGCCTAGCCCCAGTAGAGCTGATCTGGCCTGACTCCACCATCTCGGAAAGTTTAGTCAACTCACCCGGATACATGAAATAGTTAGTCGGCTCCGCGATAAACTCGCCGGGTTGCTCGCCTAATTCAGCGATTACTACATTAGCTAACCAGTTGGCGATCCGCGCTAGATGCTCACTAGCTGCCTGCGCCTCATCCCGCTCAACAAACAGTTTAGTTACCAATGTCGGATAGTTTAGGAGACCGTTAACTACACTAGCCGATACACCTAGTTTGGCTAATTGTTGACGAATCGTACCAAGGAGTGGGGGGGCGGTATCGATGATCTCCTGCTTCATCACCGGGGTGATTACTAGTGGCGGCAAATCTGGCTCCGGAAAGTAGCGGTAATCCATCGCCTCTTCCTTACTCCGCTGCGAGATAGTAGTACCGCTCGTCTCATCAAAACCGCGCGTCTCTTGTACTACCGACCCGCCCTGTTCTAGCAGTTCAGTCTGTCGCTTGATCTCATATTCACAGGCTCGCTCGATACTACGGAAAGAGTTTAGATTTTTCGTTTCGCTCCGAGTACCCAAGGTGGTGGTGCCGGTCTTACGCACGCTAACGTTAACATCAAAACGCATGTTGCCATGGTAGAGATCGACATCGCTGACACCGGCGTAAAGCATGCGTAAGTATAGCTCCTGAGCATAGGCCTTGGCTTGAGCTGGGCTATGTATATCCGGCTCAGAGACTATCTCCAGTAGTGGGGTACCGGCACGATTAAGATCAACCAATGAATAATCTGCTCCCTCGGGATGGGCTAGTTTACCGGCATCTTCTTCGAGGTGAGCTCGAGTCAGACCGACCGTGAAGGAACTACGATCACTATCACTAACCTCGATTTCACCCCTACCGATAATTGGCTGATCAAACTGAGTAATCTGATAACCTTTCGGCAAATCGGGATAAAAATAGTTTTTACGATCAAACTTAGTCTCCGTAGCGATCTCAGCATTCAGTGCCTGACCGGCAATAATCGCCAATTCAACCGCGCGTCGGTTCAGGACTGGCAAGGTACCAGGCAGTCCGAGGCAGACCGGACAGACTAAGGTGTTGGGCTCGGCCAGACGAGCATCATTACTGCAGCCACAGAACAGCTTACTGGCTGTTTTCAGCTGCACGTGACACTCGATACCGATATCTACCTGCCAGTCATGCCGAGCCATTTACAGTGCCCCCATGTCTTTTAGGGCGCGCTCGAACTGCGTGATTGAGCGATTGATCAAATGACTCTCAAGTTCGTACTGTGCCTCATGCACTAGCTTATTACGTAGCTTATGCGCCTCCCAAACATCATCGGTATAACTGAAATCAGTGGCGGCCGAGCGCATCCGCTCTCCCATCGTCTCACCACTATAACCACGGTTTTTCAAAACGTAATCGAGTAGCTTATCGGCCTCGATAATAGCGTACCGTGCTGACTGATCAGGCTTAGCCGCAATAGTAGTAATCTCATCCCAACGCCGTCTAACAAGAGCTTTATCGATAGACTTGATTGAATGACCCCTAGCTCGAGGTACGGCTAAGAGCATTAAACCAAACAGTAGTGCTGCGCCTAATACTATCGGTACTGTCTCCATCATAAGATGTCCTCCAGCGCCGCCGCAACTTCAAGTAACCGCTTATCCTGACGCTGGGCCGCCTGCAACTGCAGACCAACTGGTAAACCGTCCGATTCACCAGCCGGTAAGCTAATCGCCGGAATTCCGGCTAAGTTAGTAGCAATCGTCATACTGTCACTTAGATACATACTCAACGGATCCTGTTTAGCCCCCAACTCAAACGCCGTAGTCGCCACCGTCGGACCGAGAATAACATCATAATCGGAGAATATGCGCGCGTAATCTTCACGGATTAATGTTCGTACCTTCTGCGCCTGCTGGTAGTAAGCTTCCTGATAACCGCTGGAGAGAACGTAAGTCCCGGTCAGAATTCGGCGCAAAGGCTCAGCCCCGAAACCAGCCCCACGCGTCTGTAGGTAAGTCTCAAGCAGATCGTTAGCACTATCGACCGATAGGCCGTACTTCACCCCATCATAACGGGCTAAGTTAGAACTAATCTCGGCCGGCACGATAATGTAATAGACCGCTAACGCCAGCTTGTCCAACGGTAGTTTGATATCGCTCACTACTGCACCGTTAGCCTTTAGCTTATCAACGGCTTTGCCTAACTCTTGCTTGACCCCGGGCTCGACCGTTTCAGATAAATGCTCGGCGATGACACCGACCCTTAATCCTCGCAAATCGGCCGGTCGCGTCACAGTGTAATCGACCTCGCGCTCAATAGTGGTAGAATCTCGCGGATCAGGGCCAGCCAGAACGTCTAGCACATAGGCTGCATCACTCACCGAATTAGTGATAGGACCTACCACGTCACAGGAGGAAGCCATCGCTACCACGCCATAACGTGACACTAGTCCATAGGTCGGCTTGTAACCGACCACTCCGCAAAAGCTGGCCGGCTGTCGAATCGAACCACCAGTATCGGTGCCTAGCGCGAAAGGCACAATACCGAGAGCTACTACTGCAGCTGAACCGCCAGAAGAGCCACCCGGCACTCGACTCTTATCGTGGGGATTTTTCGACGGACCGAAGGCGCTATTCTCGGTCGAAGAGCCCTGGGCAAACTCATCCAAGTTTGCCTTCGCGATAACGATAGCTCCGGCTGCTTCTAATCGCTCGACCGCGGTAGCCTGATATGGCGCCTGAAAAGTTTCTAGTATCTTACTGGCCGCCGTCGTCTTAGTATCAGAAGTTAAGAAGTTGTCTTTAACAATGCAGGGCACACCGAACAGTGGTCCCGGCACAACCCCGGCGGCCAAATCCGCATCAAGACTCTTCGCTCGCTCCAGCGCAGCGGGATTAAGCTCCAGTAAGGCGTGGAAATCAACAGCTGCCTCGGCTCGCTTTAAGCTCTCGCTCACTACAGCCTCCACACTTCGTTGGCCGGCTTTAAGCTCAGCTACCAGTTCACTTAAAGTTGGCCAGCTCACTGTATCACCCGCTTTACCTTGATATAACCGTCCTGCGTTTGGGGGGCATTTTGTAACAACTGTTCCCGAGTCAGTAAAGACGGCTGCACCTCGTCTACCCGCCAGATATCACTAAGACCGGTGACTTGATTGGTAGTGGGGGTGTCAGTGGTGTCGACAGAATCAAGCTGGGCTACGTAGTCGAGTATCTCCTTTAGCTGGGGGGCTAGCTCGGCAGCTAACTCATCATCTATGCCGAGACGCGCCAGCAGGCCAAGTTTCAAAATAGCTTCGGGGTTGATTTGTGACATATCAATTAGTATAGCGCTTACTCGACAACACGGCCAAACCAATTTACCGCCCAGCCCACACCACCTACTATCTCATTATCTTCAAAAAGTGTCCGATCGGACACTTTTTGAAGATAATGCTCGGTTCTCGATAGTACCTCAGCGATCAGCTCAAATGGAGATTACTGAGCGGTTTTAATCTGCTCTATCAGGTCTCGCAGTTCGGCCGCTTCCTCAAACTGTAGGTTAGCGGCGGCTAGCTTCATCTGAGCCGAAAGATCCCGGATCACATGGGCATGCTCGCCCTTAGGAATCTTCTTAACATCGACTTTCGGGGTCGCACTCTCCGCCTCCTCTTCATGCATGCGAGCTTCGATCGCCCGTTTGATACCCTGGGGCGTAATACCATGCTGCTTATTATGTGCTACTTGGATCTCACGCCGCCGGTCGGTCTCATCGATAGCACGCTGCATCGAATCGGTCACCCTATCGGCATACATAACTACCCGACCTTCGACGTGACGAGCTGCGCGACCGACAGTCTGAATCAGTGCCTGAGCGCTACGCAGAAACCCTTCTTTATCGGCATCAAGGATAGCTACCAGACCGACTTCCGGTAGATCGAGTCCCTCACGTAACAGATTAATGCCAACTAAGACGTCGTAAGTGCCGAGCCGCAGATCGCGCAAGATATCACTACGCTCAAACGTATCGACTTCGGAGTGCAGATACTGCACCTTTATATCCAGCTCGGCCAGGTACTCGGTTAAATCTTCCGCCATACGTTTAGTCAGGGTCGTAATCAGCACCCGATGTCCTTGAGTCACCGTATCTCTCACCTCGGCAATCAAATCATCGATCTGACCCGTCGTAGGTCGAATCGAGATGGCTGGATCGATCAGTCCGGTAGGGCGAATGATCTGCTCCACTACCTGCTGTGAGCGCGACAGTTCAAATTCGGCCGGCGTAGCGGAAACATAGATAGTCTGGTTCATGTGGCGTTCGAATTCCGTAAAGGTCAGCGGTCGATTATCCAGTGCACTGGGCAGACGAAAACCGTGTTCAACTAGCGTCTCCTTCCGGGCCCGATCGCCATTATACATACCCCTCACTTGGGGCACTGTCATGTGCGACTCATCGATAAACATTAAATAATCGTCCGGAAAATAGTCCATGAGTGTAGCTGGCTGTTCACCTGGCTCACGATTAGTTAAATAGCGAGAGTAGTTCTCGATTCCTTTAACGAAACCGGTCTCTTCCATCATCTCTAGATCATAATTAGTTCGCTGTTCCAACCGCTGGGCCTCGAGCAACTTACCGTCGGCCTGCAGTTGTTGCAAGCGCTCACTTAGCTCAGTCCGGATCTTACCCATCGCCGCTTTCAGTTTCTTTTCCGGTGTGACAAAGTGACTTCCCGGAAAGATCGTCACCGTATCCAGACTCTGGCCCAGCTCCCCAGTTAAGGGGTCGATGCGGCGAATGTTCTCGATCTCGTCCCCGAAGAACTCGAACCGAAAGGCCGATTCGTCACCAATCGGAAAAACATCGACGATATCACCTTTAGCGCGGAAGGTGCCACGTTTGAAATCGATATCGTTTCGCTCATACTGGATGTCGGTCAAATGACGTAAGAACTTATCTCGTTTGCGCAGCTCACCCCGCTTCAGTTTTATCGCTAGTGAAGCGTAATCATCGACCGCCCCCAGTCCGTAGATACAACTGACACTAGCGATGATGATGACATCCTTGCGCTCTAGCAAGGCCTTGGTCGAAGCATGGCGCAGTCGATCGATCTCCTCATTGATCTGTGAATCTTTCTCGACATAAGTGTCGGACTGCGGTATATAGGCCTCTGGCTGGTAGTAGTCGAAGTAACTGATGAAATAGTGCACCGCATTATCAGGGAAGAAGCGCTTAAACTCACCGTACAGTTGGGCGGCTAAGGTTTTGTTGTGACTCAATACCAACGTCGGACGTTGCTGCTCGGCAATGATGTTGGCCATGGTAAAGGTCTTACCGCTACCGGTTACACCAAGCAGGGTCTGCTCAGTATCACCGCGGGATACGCCGGTGTTGAGCTGTTCTATAGCCGCCGGTTGATCCCCGGTCGGTTGATAGTCCGAAGCTAGCTTAAATTTCTGCATACTTAAACCAGTATATCAGTTGGCCGCAGCCAGTAAGGCACCTACTATCAAGTCGATCTAAGTCGAGACGCGCCAGCAACTTTCCGCCTTTAATTTTACTTGAAGTCGGTAATCGTCTCTGGCGCGATCAGGGCGTTGTCGAGGCGTTTAAGGATACGATCTTCGAGATTCTTCTGCCCTAGATAACGCACAAACACCTCGTTCCACAACGACTCCCGGAAGTGATACAGGTAGCGGTCTTCAAACTCTAACTGATTTGAATAGCTGAGTGAGACATCCATTAGGTTGAAGGTTACCGGCTCGTCATCATTCATAAACAACCCGACGTAGTCGAGCTCTCGCCAAAACTCGAGCTCGGGGTCGACCTCATAGAGAATATCCTCGGCTTTTCGCCAGTGCAGATCCTCGGGCTGAACGTGTGGCTCGAACATCTCTGGATGATACTCGTCTTTGAGCTTACCGAAATAGCGTTGGATTACCCGCCAGTGGATAAATTCACCTTGAGTAACCTCAACCGGCGAAGGGTCTGCTATCAGTGTGTTGACGAAGATCTCGCCGAAATTTTTCTTTTCGCGCATTAATTTGAAGAAAGCTGAATAGAGTCGAATCTCATTAAAGTAGTGTAGAATAAGGGGCATTACCTTGAGCGTAATGCCTGGCATCGGCTGTGAACCGAGTACCGGCATGGTCATGATCACTCCCAGTTCTTTAAGATGAGTGATGTTGTGCAGTTTTTTCTCGATGAAATGGGAGGCTATATCTCCCCACTTATCCGCATCGAACTGCACCACCTCGATCCGGCGTGGTTCGAAGTCAGACGCCGTTAAGGTCTCATACTGTTGGTTGTACTCATTCAGCCAATCGGCCTTCTCAGCAAATCGCAAAGCACCGTAAATCTCATACAGATTCTCCTCCTTCATCATCTGCTTAGCGCTGGTATAGCCTAGCTTAGCCATGATTGTCTTAGGCGGCATACGAAGTAGCATCTGCTCCGCTACTTCATGCTTTAAGAACCAGCCATCCCGTGGTATATCAAGCTGCTCGATGCGCTTAACTATTAAGGGCACCATCTCGCGGATATCACTAGTATTTACACCGCCCAGCTCCCGCGCCAGATGTTCGTCATGAGTAGCTACGGTGTTAACTAAAGTGCGATATAGCTCAGGTCCGGTGGTATCGGCCGGATCCAGCTTCAGGACGCGCATCTTAGCATGTGCCGTATGCAGCAGCTCGGCTACTAGCGCCGCATCGATCGAACGGTTATGAGTCTGAGCCTCCAGTTGAGTGATGGTACGATCGAACATCGGCTGTTTAGCGAGTAAGAGACGACTAAGCATCGGGGGCCTTCTGAGTATTAATCTTGGTTTCTCTAATCTCCATCTTCTTGTACTTGGCCGTAGCCGTCAGAATTCCAGCTTTCGCTCCGATCTGCCCGACGACAGAGGTAGAGTTAGCACTGGCAAAGGTGAGGGCGGTCGGAATGTCAGTACCACGAGCGATGCTAGCCACAAAACCGGAGGTAAAGGCGTCCCCCGCTCCGGTCCGATCTAACACTGGAGTGTCCTCGTACAGTCCGGCTTGATAGATCGACGTCCCGTCACTAGCAGCCGAGCCCTTAGCTCCGTCGGTCACCACTGCTATGTCGGCAAGACGAGCGATATCTGCTGCCCGTTGTGCGCTCGTCTTTGCCTCACTCAACTCACCGGCCTCTTCCTTGTTCAGACTCACTACGGCGAAGTTCGGTAGTAGCTTCTTCAGCCGCGCAGCCTGCTTTAATTCGGCTGAACCTGGGTTAATAGCTAGCTTGACATCACTCTTCTGTGCAAAGGCCACGATTGCCTCTAGTAGTGGGAAGTTACCGCTCAGTGATGAGACGTATAGCCAATCGGTCTTCAGTCGAGCGAAGTTATCGAAATCATCCGCACTGAGCTCTTGTGATACACCGCGGTAAACCAACACTGTCCGTTCTCCGCGCGGGGCCAATAGTAACGTCGAGTAGCCGGTCGTGCCATCTAAGTCACACTTTATCCGACCGGTCTTCACCCCCTCCCGCTGCAAGTCCTGAAGAATGTGCGCTCCAGCCGGGTCATCGCCAATCTTACCTAAAAATTGAGTCTCAAAACCATGTCGGGCGAATGTGACGGCTGCATTTGTGGCCCCACCCCCGGTGTCAAAGATGACCTTATCCAGTTCTAGCTTGGCCCCCAAGGGAAACTGTTCGACAAAATCATGGGTCCTGACGTCCCGCCGGGCGCGTAACACCTCACCCATAAGGAATACATCCTGGACGGCGGCTCCGATCGTAGTGATTTTCACGGTTTTTGCTAGCTGCATTATGCTTATGATAGCACGTCAGCTGCCCCTTGTAGACCGGTCACACAGCTCTCGGGGACTGCCAATTCGCACAGTCTCGATTTTGAACTTGCCAGACGACCGACAAATCATCTATTATATATAGCCAGTAATCCACCAATTGCCCGGGATTACTTAGTAGTACCTTTATAGTTAAAGTGCACCCGACTGAGTAGGGGGGCGACGTACCGACGGCAGAAGCTCGTGATCCGAGTGACCTGTTGAAAGTCGTTACCCTCAGAGAGTCGGATAGGTTCGAATCGGAAGGTAGTGGGGCGGCCCGCACTTTCCATACCCAACATCCGGACCTAACCAGGAGCTAGGACGCCACACGCGTCTACCGTTTGTGCAGCGGTACGCCCCTCTAGTATGGGCGTAAGCTCTTGGTAAACTGTCCGAACTGAGGTGATATCTGCCTCGGCTCGGCGCTCGGCGCTCCTATGCAGCGGACACCTTCACCCCGGGTGTCCGCTACTGAGGACGACGAGCTAGGACCGCCCCTAGTGGGCGGTAGGCAGGTGACCGTAGCTATCCGCATACTAGGCCGCCCGGTCTTTTGTGTGCTCCAGCCACGCTCCATCTGCCCCGGTGGGGCGGCCGTTCTAGTACGCGCGGTGTCCGTAACCGTAGCTGTGCACGTCGGCTGCCCCACCTGTCCTACCCTTACGCCAAACTTGAGACGCGAAGGTCACCCTTCGCCACCGATCACGGTGTACGTCTCAAGTTTTTTCTTTGCCTTTATTTTAACTTTCGCGCGCCCCAGCACCCATTTTCTTCGGTCTAAATCTTCAAAAATTGTCCGATCGGACAATTTTTGAAGATTTAGACCCGAGCTTAAGCCTAAGAGTATCTAGTTTAAAACGGCCTTACCACTAGCACCGAACATCTCGATCTTCTCCTCCACTACTGCCTGGACGGCGGCTATCACCTCTGGCATTAGCTTGACCACAGCATACTGATCCGGATTATCGTTCAAGACTGCTTCTAAGGTTTTCCGGAAGGCGTAACGCATATCGGAATTGATGTTAACCTTACTGATGCCGTTACTAACTGCCGCCTGATAAAAATGCTCCGGTGTGCCAGAGCCACCGTGCAGACTGAGGTAAGTATCTTCTGGTAGCTGAGCATTAATTCGTTGCAACAACTCAATATCGAGCTGTTTTGGTACCGGATACTTACCGTGTAAGTTACCGATCGCTACAGCAAAGGTGTCGATACCGGTGGCTTGGATAAACTCGACCGTAGACTCGGGAGTAGAAAAAGTCTGTTTAATCTCTTCGTAATCGATCTCGGTATCGTGCACATTAGAACTTCCACCAAAGTAGTGTGGTTCACTCTCTACCAGAGCTCCGGTAGTCTTAGCATGCTCAACCACTTCTCGGGTGGCGGCAATGATTTCTGCATCACTAGCCTCATGGTTAGCTTGGGAGATATCGATGTGGATAAATTCAAACCCGGCGTCGATACCGGCCTTAGCCTCGGCTACCGATGGCGAATGATCGAGGTTAATGTAAAGCTCGATACCATACTCATCACGGTAGTTGTCGACCATAGCACGGATATTCTTCAGTCCCATCGCCTTCACCTCTCCAGCTGAGACCTCCACCATAACTGGAGCTTTCTTAGCCTGAGCTGCCCGGGCTACGGCAATCAACGTCTCCTGATTGTCGATATTAAAAGCTCCGATTGCGTAGCCCTCGTTGCGAGCGCGTTGGTAAGCCGCTCGGGCGGCGTGAATATTACTCATGATTTACTCCTCTTTTTAGTCTTAGCTTTGCTAGGGGCTGCCTTGGACTGAGTCTTAGCCTGGGCCGGACGAGTCTTAATAAACTCTTTTACCTGCAGCGTGATACCGGGGGTATCGAGCTTAAACTCTCGTAGCAGTTCGTCTGGTGCTCCCGACTCACCGAAGCGATCATCCATACCGATCCTAAGTAGCGGCACAGGCAAGTGTTCGCCTAACAGTTCGGCCACTGCCCCACCGAGTCCGGCAACCGCTTGAGCCTCTTCGACAGTAACGACTCGACCGGTTTTCTTAACGCTAGCTAGGATCGTCTCACTATCGAGCGGTTTAATGGTAGAGCAGTTAATAACCTCGGCACTGATCTTAGCCCGAGCAAGTGCGGCGGCGGCCTTAAGGGCGGCGTGCACCATAGTACCACAGGCGATTATAGTAACGTCACTGCCCTCACGGTAGACATAAGACTTTCCAATCTCGAACGGTGAATCCTTAGTAGTTACAATCGGACTCTTAGCCCGTGACAAACGCAGATACATCGGCCCAATCTCAGCCGCCATCTCAATAGTAGCTGCTTCCGCCTGCAAACTATCACAGGGCACGATTACCTGCATGTTGGGTAGCACCCGCATAAGGGCAATGTCTTCTAACATTTGATGGGTCGCCCCGTCTGGACCAACCGAAATGCCGGCATGCGAACCGATAATCTTGACGTTGCGCTCGTTCAGACAAATAGTAGTTCTGATCTGTTCCCAGTTTCGGCCTGGACTAAAGGCGGCATAGCTACTAGTGAAGGGGATCTTATCTAAATGAGCCATGCCACTGGCTACCGTAACTAAGTTCTGCTCGGCCACACCGACTTGAATAAAACGGTCGGGAAACTCTTCGGCGAAAGCCTGCATTCGGGTCGACTCGGTGAGGTCAGCGCAGAGCGCCACCACTTGCTTATCCCGCCGGCCAGCCTCAACCAACCCGCGTCCGAAGCCATTTCGAGACGGCTCTTGTTCGACCGTCTTATTATACAGTTCGGGATTCAATCTCATCTCACTCATGCTCACTCCTAATCTGCCCGCTCAGGGTACGAAGTTGGTGCAATGCCGCCTTCGCCTGCCCGGCGTTGGGTGGGGCACCGTGCCAGTGGTAATCGTACTCCATAAAATCTACCCCTTTACCGGGAATCGTATGAGCCAATATCATAACCGGCTTATTTACGATGGCCTTAGCCTGTTGGGTGGCGTCGACAATGGCCGGAATGTTGTGACCGTCGATCTCAAGCACATGCCAACCAAAGGCCTCCCACTTACTCCGTAAATCTTCCAGGGGCATTACGTCCTCGGTTGGGCCGTCGATCTGAATATTATTACGATCAGTAATCGCCGTTAAGTTATGTAGTTTGTATTTAGCAGCAAATTGAGCTGCTTCCCAGACGTTACCTTCGTTTTGCTCACCGTCACTCATCATGCAGTAAACCCAACGTTGCTGCACGCCATCCATCCGCAGCGCTAACGCCATGCCGGCTGCCTGGCTTAAACCGCTGCCGAGAGGACCAGAAGTTGTCTCGAGACCGGGCAGGCGAGTTCGCTCCGGATGGCCCTGTAAGTTACTACCGAGCTGACGCAAAGTCTTAAGCTCGCTGCTCGCAAAGTAGCCCGCCCGTGCCATAGCCGCATAACGTACCGGGGCACAGTGGCCGTTAGAAAGCACCAGGATATCGCGCTCATTCCAGTCCGGTTCATCCGGACGATGGTTTAAAATTTCGAAATACAAAGCGGTAAAGATATCGCTCATGCCGAGTGGACCGGCCGAGTGACCACTCCCAGCCTGCAGCAACATACCGATAATATCTTTGCGGATGCTTGTAGCGATTAGCTGGAGTTCGGACTGTGTGTGTTTCATGTCTTATAAGGCTGCTTTCAGTGTAGCATAAGCGGCTTCCGGATTATCAGCACCCTGCAAGTAGCCACCAACATTCAATACATCCGCTCCAGCCGCAACTACGGCTGGAGCCGTATCGGGATTAATCCCGCCATCGACTCCGACTTCGAGTTGGCTATCGATCTGTTTGATTTCTCCGATTTTAGGTAAGCAATCTGCGTTCAGCGTACCGCCATAGTGACCCAACTCTCCAGTAAAGACTAGGACATGATCAAACAGCGACAGACTAGCCGCCACACTCACGACTGTCGTGGTTGGTAGTAGAGCCAGACCAACCTTGATTCCAAGTACATGCAACTGCTCACTCGCCGCGCGCAACTCTGGTGCATCTAGCGTGAGTGTTTCAGCATGAAATATTACCAAATGCGGGTTTAGCGCAATTACTGTCTCAAGCTGAGAAAGCGGTTCGGTAACCATTAGATGTAGATCGGCCCGGATCGAATCCGGCCAGTAAAGCTGCACTAAGTTCAACGTTTTATTAGGTGCGAACTCTCCATCGGCGATATCGAACTGGATGCGGTCACCTAAAGCTGCCGCCAGAGCTAAATCGTGCGCAAACGCCTCCGGCGTCTCGGCCAGCACAGCGGTAGCGATCTCAACCATTGGTTTTTCCTTTCTTTACCATTAGCCGTAAAGCTGCTCAATCTCCTGTAGTCGCCGTAGGTGGCGTGGCGCCTGAGAGAACTTAGTCTTTAGCCAGGTATCGGTAATTGCGAAGGCTTGAATCGAATCGATAAAGCGAGCTGGTAGAGCCAGTACATTACTGTCTTCATGCTCACGGGCTAAGGCGGCAATATCTTCATTCCAGGCTAGAGCCGCCCGAATCCCAGCCACCCGGTTAGCGGCCATCGCCATCCCCTGACCGCTACCGCAAAGTAGAATACCGCGCGCATCGCTGTCCTCGCTACCTAATATCTTCGTTGTTAATGCGTAGGCGTAGTTCGGATAGTCATCTTCCTTATCCAGCGTATACGGCCCAATATCTTCGACCTCGTAACCCTGGTGCACTAGATGTTCACTCAGCTTAAGCTTTAATTCAAAACCAGCGTGATCAGCAGCTAGAAAGATGATCATGTCTGATTACCCAGGCGAGCTACCAGCTCTACCAGTCGATTACAGTAACCCCACTCATTGTCATACCAAGCCACTACCTTCACTAAGTTACCCCCCACGGCATCGGTGAGAGAGAGGTCGACGATAGCGGAGCGGCTGTCACCAACAAAATCTTTCGTCACTAACGGTTCATCGGTCACCCCTAATATACCGTCCCAGTTGGGCTGTTGCGTCGCAGTAATGAAAGCCGCATTTATCTCTTCGACCGTAGTTTCTCGCTTCAATAAGTAGGTAACGTCGATTAGACTTACGACCGGGGTCGGTACGCGAATGCTCAGACCGGTAAATTTGCCCGCCAGCGATGGTAGCGCTTCTGCTGCCGCAATAGCTGCACCGGTCGTAGTGGGAATGATGTTTTCTGCTGCCGCTCGCGCTTCACGTAAGTCTTTAGCCGGTCCGTCCTGTAGCATCTGAGAAGCAGTGTATGAGTGAACGGTAGTTAGCATAGCACGGTCGATACCGAAACTCTCCTCCATCACGGCCGATACGGGAGCTACGCAGTTAGTTGTACAGGAAGCATTAGAAACCACTTCTCCGGCCTCAGCTAATTCGGCGTCATTAACTCCCAAGACATAAGTTTTAGCCCCTGCACTTTTAGCTGGCGCAGAAAGCACCACTCGCTTAGCGCCGGCCATCACGTGCTGACGAGCATCCTCAGTCTTAGTGAAGCGACCTGTGCTTTCAATTACTATATCTATTTCCATTTCACCCCACGGAAGTTTAGAGGGATCACGTTCGGCTAAAATGCGTACTACTTGACCATCGACTACAATGCCGTCGTCGCTCACTTCAACCTGTCGGCCATAACGTCCGTAGTTAGTATCGTATCTAAGTAGATGCGCCAAGGTGGCGGTATCGGTCAGATCGTTGATAGCTACAATCTCTAAGTCCTCTCGTTCCCGGGCAATCTTAAAGGCGTTACGACCGATACGGCCAAATCCGTTGATGGCAATTTTTGTTTTCATATGTTCCTCTTGTGGTTATTTCTAAGGTGTATTATAAAAGCCATTATCTTATCCTGCAAGGTAACGTAGCGCCTTATCGGTATATGTAGGCAGCTGCCCGGCGTGGCCTTAGCCGTGGGCACGCTTAATAGAATCGGAGATTACCGTACGGGCTGCCGCTGCATCGCCCCACCCATTAAAATCGACTTTAGTACCCTGCCAGTCGTTTTTCCAGGCCTTGTACTGTCGGTAAAAGTGCTCAACCATCGGCTGAAAATTAGCCCCGAGATCCTCGAGCGAATTAACGTGACTTTTAGTTACGTCATCTGAGGCGACGCAGATTAACTTCTCATCGGCCTCACCGTCATCAACCATGTACAGCACACCTATGGCGCGAGACGGGACAACCACACCTTGCGGTACCGACTCATCGATAATCAGTAGTGCATCCAACGGATCACCATCTTCGCACAGCGTATTCGGTACGTAGCCATAATCGGCCGGATAGCCGAGGCTGGCAGTACCGTTAACACGATCGAGGAACAGCCGCCCGCTATCTTTATCGAGCTCATATTTATTTACGCCCCCTTTGCGGATCTCGATCACAACATTTATCTTATCGGGCGCATCATTGCCATAACTTACCTCGGACATAGCGGCTACTCCTTGCTAATTGCTTAAATTATCTCTATTTAATCACGAGTGAGCGGCTTTGAGCCAGCCAGACAGTCTTTAAAACTGGTCTGGGTAGCGTTCGAGTGTAGCATCGCTCAGCATATCGGCCAGTGCAGCAGCAGCAGTGGCTGCCTCTCGCCGAGCCATGTATGCTTCAGAATAGTTAGCGGCCGCAAAACTAGTCAAGAACTGAACTAGATGATCACCATACTCGGTGATGCTTTTATCCCATACGTCGCGCTCAATATCGGTCACCTCGCTTAACTGCTCAGCTACCGCTGCGATGGCTTCCGCTAGTGCGACCTCACCGGAACGTAAATTTACGGCCTCGTCTTCTCGCGCCGCTACAGCATAAACCTGCAGTTGATCGGTATATTCCGACCATGCTGTCGTAAAGTCGGCCGCTACCTCTTCCCCGTAGTAAGTTGCTAATAAGCCACCCAGCTCGGCACTACTTTCGCTCACACTGTCCCGCACAGCCGCACTATCGGCCTGCTCGGTATAAACATTTGTCAGCATAGTAGCGTTCAAACCGGAAAGCTCTACCCACTGATCGTGCAGCGCGGTACGTAAACTAACCGCGGTAGCACTAATCTCTCCGGTGCCATCGGTATCGATTGGGTCATCCACTTCATACGCGCCAGAGCCAACAATACCGATTAATATGCCGGCTAACAGCGCAACTACAGCTAAGGCGACCGAGTGGCCGCTGGCTTTTTTCTCGTCCATAAGATTTACCCTCCTTAAATTTATGCATAAGCCTCTACCCACATGGTACTACATGCGCCACTCTACGGGCTAGCCGATTTCCTCCAGATACTCGCGGATCATCAAAGCGGCGGTAGCTCCTTCACCGACGGCACTGGCAATCTGTTGTGTAGCTCCAGCCCGGACATCTCCAGCACAGAAAATGCCGGAAATATTAGTCTGTAATGTCCGATCGGTCTCGACGAACCCATGTTCGTCAAGCTTAACTCCGCTATCGGCTAAAAAGGCGGTGTTAGGATTAAGGCCGACGAAAACAAATACACCATCGGTCGCAATAACCCGTGACTCTCCACTCTGCTTATCGGTAGCACGGACTCCAGTGACAAATTTACCTTCCTCACCTAAGATCTCATCTGTCGTAGTATTAAAGTGGACGGTAATCTTATCCGAACTCTCAATCTTCTTAATTAGTACCTCGCTAGCTTTGAGGTGATCACCACGGACCAGCATATCGATATGAGAGGCAAACTTAGTTAAGAACATGCCTTCCTGAGCAGCCGAATTACCGCCACCCACGACTACTAAACGCTTATCGCGATAAAAGGCTCCGTCGCAGGTAGCGCAAAAGTGTACTCCACGACCGTAGAACTCAGTCTCACCAGGCACATTAAGTCGCTTATAGTCGCTGCCGGTCGCTATCAACACTGCGCGCGCGCCATAGGTTCCATTGCTAGTGATGATCTTCTTATACTGTCCTTCGTCTTTAATCGAGCTAACTTCTGCTAATTCTATCAACGCTCCGAAGCGTTCGGCCTGCTTTTGCAGATTCTGGGCTAAATGTAGACCTTCGACCCCCTCATCAAAACCGGGATAGTTCTCGATCAGATCGGTAGTGGCAGCTAAGCCACCCACCACACCTTTCTCCAGGAGAACGGTATCGATATCCTCACGGGTAGTATAGATAGCAGTGGCAAGAGCGGTCGGTCCAGCTCCGATGGTAATTACATCGTGATAGTTAATCTCGGCTTCCTCCGGTTCGTGCAGAGCCGCCGCTAGCTCATCATCACTAGGGTTAACTAGTATAGTGCCGTCGATATCAAGGGTTGGTATCAGGTTAGTGTTATCGGTCTTACTTAACATTTCATCGACAATGGCTTGAGAATCGTCAACGTTTTTCCAGACATAATTTACATCGTGTTCACCCAGCCAGTGCTTAACCCGCTGGCTATCTGGACACCAGTGAGCACCATATATAATGAGGTTTTTCTGAGCCATATAGTTACCTACTTAGACGCCTAGAGCGGAGGCTAGTTTCGGCATATCGAATCCGACAGTCATCTCCCGACTGCCGTCTTCTTGGGTGATCAAGATTACCGGTACTGCCATCTGTCCACTCAGCTCCACCAACTGTTGCCGGGCTTCCGGCTGCTCGTCGAGATTTATTTCAGTGTAGGTTACATCTTTCTGCTTAAAGTACTCCTTCGCCGCGTGACAGTAAGCACAGGTATTACTCGTATAGATAGTTACGTCTTTAGCCATAGTGTGCATCTCCTTTTTGTCTGAGTATATAGGAGCTCATTAGTATTATCAACACGGCATAAAACGCTATATATAGCGTTTTATGCGTTTGCACAATCGAATTTGATTGGGTATACTATGTTTATATCGTTGTAAATTAAACATTAGGAGGAAACGATGCAGGAAGTACAAAACTTCACCGATCTCGTTACGGATTCAGCCAACGAATTCTGGCAATCAATCGGCACATTCATGCCGAAGTTGCTAGGAGCGATCCTACTTATTATCTTAGGTGCGCTAGTGGCTAAGCTAGCAGAAAGCCTAACTAAGAAGGTGCTCGAATTTATTGGAATTAACAAACTAAAGACTAACAAAACTGTAGCTCAAACGCTTAGAACTACCGGTCTTGAAGCTGACTGGGTAGGCCTAGCCGCTCGAGTAGTCTTCTGGGTAGTAATCGTCATCTTCGCCCTCACTGCCGCTGATGTGCTCGAACTGAACGCCATGCGCGATGTGATCCGCGAGCTACTAAACTACCTGCCTAACGTTCTAGCTGCCGCTATCGTATTGACTGTGACCGTAGCTGGTGCGCGCTTAGTACGGGACGCCGTTGCGGTTGGACTAGCCCGCATGAGTGTCGACTTCGCCTCACCGATTGCCACTGTAGCATTCTACTCACTAGTAGCATTCGGTTCACTGATGGCCGTCGACCAGCTTGGCTTCGACACTACCATCCTAACCGCTAACATTACGGTTATCGTAGCCGGTGTAATGTTAGGACTCGCTCTCGCTTTCGGACTCGGTGGACGCGACACCGCCGCTCGAATCATCGAGCGAGCCTACACACGTAGCGAAAAGTCTCCGCGCCGCAAGTAACCTGCGCGCTAGCACTTTAGAGAACCGCCCAGTGGCCATCAAAGCCTCGGGCGGTTTTTCTATAAACAAAACTTAATTGCAACGGATCTCAATGCTATAATTGTGGGGTTTATAAAGCTAAGGAGAAAATCACTATGGATGGACCTGTAATTATCATGACCTTAATTGTCGGTGGTCTAGCCGGATGGCTAGCCTCACTGATCATGAAAACGGCCGCCCAACAGGGCTTAGTAATGAACGTTATCGTTGGTATTATCGGTAGTTTTATCGGCAGTATCGTCTTTGAGGCACTCGGTTTCGAGGTAGATGCTAATATTATCGGTAGGCTAATTGTCGCCACAGTCGGTGCGGTGATCCTCCTAGCTATCGTTCGCGCTCTCCGGCGCTAGGACAACCAACTCTAACTACAGACGTAAAACTCCCACGGAATAATTTCGCGGGAGTTTTCTAGCTGGCGGCAAACTTAGAACTTAGAGTTCGCTGGCTTGAGATTCTAACTCGCTATCCTCCTCTAGGCCGGCCTCTGGATCGATCTCGTCTAAAGTTTGAACGGCAGCATCGAGATCTTGTGCCGACTCTACCTCTGGCGCATCCGGGACGCGATCGGCCGCATCATCGCGGGGGGCTATCTCCGTCTCTTCTAGCGGCTGTTCGGCAATCTGCTGGGTCTGGTAGACCGCATAACCGACAAACCCAACCACAAAAACGGTAGCCGCGATAAGAAACAGCTCAATCGGGGTAAGACGATACTTACGCATCCGGGCTGTCCGTGGCATTGATAACTGGCTCCTCCGGAGCGGAATCATTCTCTCCTTCGGTCTCGCCTTCAGTGGCGGCGGCTTGAGCAGCCGTTCGCACCACCACTACTAGCTCCCGGGCTGTACGTCGGTATTCACCTACCCGGGTCACAACTGTTTGCAGCTGAACACGTAAATCCCTTAGCTGCTCACGCAGAGCAGCCTCAGGGCAGGCTAGCTCTGTTTGAGTGGCAGTAATCTGTGCGATCGCTGTCTCCAGCTGTACCCGTCGCTCTTGGTTGGCAGCCAAGTAGTCAGCGTAACCATCCGCCTCTAGACCACTTTCTCTGTAGTAACCATCCACTCGCTCAACGATCGTGCCTATCACTAAAAGCTGGCGTTCACTTAAGCGCACAAATCGTTCAGCGATAGTATTAACTGCGGTGGCCCTGTTGGTGCAGCTTGATCGATTATCACGCGCGTCCGTTTGAGTTGTGCGCATCGGGGTGGTCGCAGGTGATTCGTCTTCTGAGGTTACTGGTGTATCTGGTGCCAAATTACCCCTCTGCAGTGGGGTCTGTTGAGCTCGCCGGTCGACTTCTTGCTGAAGCGCTTCAGACGACTCAGCTGCTCTATCGATTAGCTGAGCCTGAGCGGTTACGGTAGAAAAAGTCACGGTCGTAACAAATAACGCTCCGACTACTGTTGATACTATAGCGATCTTGTTCATCTCTACTACCAGTTAAACTGGTCTTAATTATATGCTTATGGTTTACGCAGTCAACTACTAGTTCCGCTGAAAATAACGGCGTCCAATGAACTTATGTAGTTCGCTTACGGCTAATATAGCGGTCAGAGCCACCCCACCGCTAATAATAATATCTTCTAGTGTAATCAGCTCAAGATGCAGAATCGGCCCTAGCGGTCCACGCAGAGAGAGAACGTGCAGGCCGACAGTCAGTATGAGTCCGACATAAAATTTAAAGTTCATCACTCCTAGGCGCGCGAAAACTGACTGCCACTCACTCCGAGCATTAAAGGCGTGGGCCAGCTGGATCACGATTAAGATATTAAACACGACCGTGCGCGCATAGTCAGCGCTCTCGGTCTGTAAATGATACTGGAAGAATGCAATTGCAACGATAGCCATCGTTACCCCGGCTAGAGCCATCCTTGAGATCATAGCTTTTGTAAAAATCGGCTGCTTAGGTGGACGCGGTGGACGACTCATCACATCATACTCAGCCGGCTCCAAACCCAGCGGAATTACCATTGACGTATCGGTAGCTAAGTTAATCCAAAGTATCTGCACCGGCAGCAGCGGTAACGGTAGACCTACCACTAAGGCCGCTACAACCGTTAGAACCTCACCCAGATTACTAGATAGCAGGTAGTAGAGCATGCGCCGAATGTTGTCGAATATAACGCGCCCTTGCCTCAGCGCCGCTGTAATACTGCTAAAATTGTCGTCTAAGAGCACGATATCACCAGCCTCCTTGGCTATCTGCGAACCACTACCCATGGCGATACCGATATGAGAATTGGTTAGGGCCGGTACGTCATTAACGCCATCACCAGTCATAGCTACGATCTGGCTCGTCTTTAGAATGCTGAGAATACGATGTTTATACTCCGGTAGCACCCGAGCGAAGACCTGGGCATTATTTACCTTCTCTTTCAGCTCCGATTCGGACAGCTGGTCAATAGCGGTACAGTCAAACACCTGGCTGCGTTGTTCGACTAGGCCGAGCTCTTTCCCGATCGCAAAAGCTGTCTCCGCATGGTCACCGGTAACCATACGAACATTCACCCCAGCTGCTTGGGCATCCAGCACCGATTGTTTAGCTTCGGCTCTTAACTCATCAGCTACCGCAATTAAAGCGAGAAACTCTAGCCCCTCTTCGCGGACGGCCGTTAATGTCTGAGGCACTTCCTTACCCCGATGGATACGGGCTAAGGCAATCACTCGATAACCTTTTGCCGTGAGGGCGTGCAGGCGCTCCTCGATTGCCTGGCGGCGTTTGTCACTTAGAGAACTAGCGGCCACTATGCGTTCCGGTGCACCTTTGACATAAGTCTCATACCCTTTAGCATCTTGCCAGACATTACCACTCATCGCCTGTTCCTGCTCAAAAGTCAGGCTAGACACCAGATCATGTCCGGTAACGCTGGAGACATGGTAGGAAGTCGCAAACGCCATTAGGGCACTATCCAAGGGATCAAACAACTCCCCTTTGCCCTGATTAACCGACAAATAGACAGCCTCCGCCACCTGACGTAACTCAAGCGGTTCACTCGGCAACCAGACATCTTGGATCGATAGCTTGTTCTGAGTTAGAGTACCAGTTTTATCGGTAGCAATCGTAGTAATGCTGCCGATATTCTCAATGGCACTCATACTCCGGACTAACGCCTGTTGTTTGGCCATTCGCCGCATACCAAGCACTAGAATGACCGAGATAGCGATCGGTAGCCCCTCTGGAATCACCGCAACCGATAAGGTTAGTACTAGACGAATCGACTCAGCCAGATCTAGCCCTCGATAAAAACCCAGCCCAAATACACCCAGAGATATCAGGGCTACTACACCGACTATTTGCGAAATAAGCCGGTCGATTTTAGCCCGAACCGGACTAGTTAAGTCGGTACGCCGAGAGAGGGCTGCGATTTGGCCGAACTCTGTAGCGTTTCCAGTGGCTACTACTACTGCCACAGCCGTCCCAGAAACTATGAAGGCACCGCGAAACAACATATTGGTCTGATCGTACACCTGTTTTTTCGCCCGGGCTGGCTGGATGACTTTTGCGACCGGTGCCGATTCGCCGGTGAGTAGCGCCTCATCACTCCGAACGTTATCGGCTGTGACTAAGCGCGCATCGGCCGGCACTTTCTCTCCTTCATGTAGCTCGACCACATCCCCGGGCACCAACTGCTCTACCGGCAGTTCATGCTCGACTCCGTCGCGGAAAACCTTAATCAGCTGACGGTCAGTCTGCTCCAGTGCTCGCAATACCCGATCGGCCGAGAACCGCTGTAAGTAGTAGATTACGACCGATATCACGATAATGGCAAAAATTATCACCGCATCGAGCTGCTCATTAGTCGCAAGACTGGCTCCGGCTGCAATCGCTAAGATCAACATGAAGACACTCCGAAACGGTTCGCTGAGCTTATGCCAGAGCGATTCCGTCTCTACCTGAATAGTATTAGGACCGTACTCAGCTAGCCGTGCGGTAGCCTCAGCGCTGCTGAGCCCATGCTCGCCGGTCTTAAGCTGCTCATAGAGCTCAGTAGTAGACTGTTGGTAATAGGCCTTCACGGATGAGTTCACTTTTCTGCTTATGTTTACTTCTCACCCCATATTAACGCATTCAAGTTATTGAAGCGAGAAAAGACTCTTTTATCTTAGGACGGTAATCTGCTACCATAACGCTAGCTAACCTAAAGTGTAAAAAATAGATATGAAGAAAAAACTCAAACAGATTTTCCAGCCCAGTAGCCGGCGCCACTCCTCCCTTCGCACCGTAGCCGAACGTGAGGATCGTGAGATTCGGGCACTCAGCAACGATGACATTCGTATCCGTATGAAACGGATCCACTCTGACTTTGAAAGCGGCTTTCGCATCATCCAGAACCACCCCAATACCGTATCTTTCTTCGGCTCGGCCCGTTTCGACGAGCATAACGAGTACTATCAGCAAGCACGTCACCTAGCTAAGCGAATCGCTCAAGAGCTAGGCATCACTATAGTCAGTGGTGGTGGTCGCGGTATTATGGAGGCCGCTAACCGTGGGGCACACGATGTTAACGGCGACTCGGTCGGTATGACGATAGAGCTGCCTTACGAACAAGTGACAAATGAATTCGTCACTCACTCCAGCGACTTCTACTACTTTTTCAGTCGTAAAGTCGCCCTCGCCTTCGCTGCCCGAGCCTACGTTTACTTCCCGGGCGGATTCGGTACTATGGACGAATTCTTCGAAATTTTAACTTTGAAGCAGACTGGAAAGATTAAACCGATTCCTATCATTCTGGTGGGTAGTAGTTTTTGGCAGCCGCTACTAGATTACATCGAAACCACTCTGCAAAAACAAAATCAAACCATCGGAGAGAACGACACTCAGCTCTATACCTTAACCGATGATTTCGATGAGATCATTAAGATTATCGAACAGACTAAACCGAGTTCAGCCGGAGCAGCAAGCTAGAAACGCAGCGGCAGTGTGACTTTATCGGCTTGGGCAGCCAAACCGCTCGGATTACTCTTCTCAAGTACCAGGGTACCGCGCTCGCTCTCAGGTGCATCAAATTCCAGC
Source organism: Candidatus Saccharimonadales bacterium (assembly GCA_040903985.1). Classification (NCBI taxonomy): domain Bacteria; phylum Candidatus Saccharimonadota; class Candidatus Saccharimonadia; order Saccharimonadales (SeqCode); species Saccharimonadales bacterium (SeqCode). The sequence continues at coordinate 657,807 of JBBDUI010000002.1, read as the reverse complement.
TCAGCACTAAAAGATACTAGCTCTTCCGTCATCCAGTCATCTTCCAAAGTCGCGATAGCGGTTGCCAATTCAACGCCCTCCTCATCCAGCAATCGCACTGGAAAACTGGCTTCAAACGACCAGTTACCTGGAACTTCGCCTCGGACTACTAGCGGGGAGGATACTACTACCCCACTCTCCGGGGCAGTCACCCGAACCTTCACCCCAGACTCTGACGTGTACTCGGTAGCTAAGGTAGTATTCTCGCTGGGAGTGTTATCGACTTGACGACTAGACTCGGCCGCCTCAAGCCACATCCAGCCCACCACTGCTAAGACCACCACCGTCATGAGAATAAGGATAATGCCGATAATCTGTGTGCTCTGACTCGGTCGATTCATAAGACGGACTCTTTTTGTTATTGAAACTAGGCTGAAATATAGCAAAGAACGCTGAGTCAGTCCAGCTTAAGCGTAATAAATTAGTTATAAAGAAGTAAGCATAAAAAATAAGGTTATGTAACTTAAGTAGTTCCGCTAGTGCGGACGAGTACAGACTCAAAGAGCCGTCTCGTCCGCACTAGCGAGGGTCTCAGGCCGACTGATCGACGATCCGGGAGCCAGAGGTGTCGCGCCGATGTGACCCACTGCGAGGAGCGATCTGGGAGTCTCGACTCTGTCGTTGCCGGAAGTGGACCAAGAGCGTCGCAAGCCCCAACAGAAGCGCCAACCACAGCAGCAGGTTGGCCAATGCCACCGAGCCCATACCTACAGGCAGTAGCTCAGCCAGCATGGCGGCAGTAACCAGCACCATGAAGAAGGTCACCATCAACCCGATCAGCTGTTGGTTCACAGACTCGTGCACGAGTCTGCCGCCAAGCACGACCAACAGGATCAGCAGTAAGACTGCTACTCCTGGGATAGGCCCGAGCGGTGATCGCATCCTGAACGCGGACAGCTCGTAGGTAGCGAGGCCCATGACGCCGGCGGCACCAAGGTAGCTGACGGACAGAAGCGTGACCTTCCTCTTCACCCATAGGGCGCGCAGGAATACGACCACCAGGGCGATAGCGATGACACCTGCCAGCTGACCGGTGCTATAGAACAGCAGCCAGAAGGGATTGGTAGCGAGATCAGTGATGGGCATGATCGATATCCTCTCCCTAGATTTTCACCTAGGATCGACTAACCCTCCTAATTTGAAGAGGGTTGGGTGACTTTAAGCCCAAAACCACTCAACCCTCTTCAAATTTCACTCACCTTAACTCTATTTCAAGCAGCACTATATCAAGTATAGACTTACTTTTTATACATATTTCTCTCTATTATGTCAACTACACACCGCTTGCAGGCTGGCTTCAATCCCCTATAATCTAACTCCATGCGCCCACCAATCAAACAAACAAAAACCAGATCGCATTTTCCTTTAGTCATCGGACTAATTGTCCTACTTGGACTTGTAAGCTGGTACTTCGTCGAGCGCGCAGCTTCTCCGAACTCTGACCCTAATAATCCAGACGCCGAGAGTGCAGCGTTTGACCGTGAACTTTACTCACTCGATGAACCAGGTAGCCTCTGGTTCATCGTCAACAAACAGCGCCCTCTACCGGAAAGCTATGTCCCTCACCTCACCACACCCGATATCCCACTCTACGGCCCAAGTGACGCAGAAAACATGCAGGTCGACAGCCGGATTACAGATCACCTCAAAGCTCTGGTAGCCAGCGCTACCAGCGAGGGACTTCAACTCGCCCTCGGTAGTGCTTACCGCTCCGCTAGTTACCAAAGTGGCATCTATAATCTATATGTCGAACGCGAAGGCCAGACAGCGGCCGACACTTTCAGTGCTCGTCCCGGCCACAGCGAGCATCAGAGCGGCCTAGCCGTCGATTTTGTCCGTCGTGATGGCGAATGTTTCATCGAAGCTTGTTTCGATGAAACCGCCGAAGGTCAGTGGCTAGCTGCTCACGCCCATGAGTACGGCTTCATCCTCCGCTACCGTGAAGGGATGGCCGACATTACCGGCTACAGCTACGAGCCATGGCACTTCCGCTACGTTGGGACTGAACTAGCAAGAGAGCTACACCGACAAGACAACCCAACTCTGGAAGAGTTCTTCGATCTACCACCGGCTTCTACCTACTAGATGGCCGCTCAATTTGAATTATAGTTACCTAGTACTCCATAATATTAGTAAGGTAGCTAACGAGTACGATCGCTCATTATGAACGATGATCAATCCACCTACATTGCCCGACGCCGGCGTTTCTCAGCCGTTGCACTGCTCATGCTACTGCTACTCATCTACATTAGCCTTACAAATCTCAACTCGCTTGACTGGTTCTCTAGCGGTGAGAATGCACCCGCATCCGAGTTACCGCTTGATCCTGATACACCCTACCAGCTAGCCAGTGATGCGCTCCAAACCCTACCTGTAGCCGACCCTCTCTCGCGTCACGGCTACAGTCGGGAACGGTTCAGCCCAGGCTGGGCCATAGTCGACGGCTGCGATATGCGTAACCGTATTCTTCAGCGTGATCTGAGAAATATTATCTTAGATGCTGATAATTGCCAGGTTCTAGCCGGTACACTTAATCCTGACCCTTATACCGAGACTGAAGTCGGGTTCATCTACGGTAATCAGACCGATACGGTACACATCGACCATATCGTCGCCGTTTCTGATGCCTGGCGCAAGGGAGCCCAGGACCTAAGCGCGGCCGAGCGTCACACCTTTTACAACGACCCCCTAAACTTAATCGCTACCTCAGCAGAAGCTAATATGGATAAAGGTGATGCCGATGCCGCCCATTGGCTGCCGCACCCAAACTATCGCTGCCGTTACGTAGCCCGTCAAACTGCCATCAAGCTAAAGTATCTACTCTGGATCACTCGAACTGAACTAGCTGCGATGCGGCGCGTACTTAACACCTGCCCGCTCCAGGTACTACCAATCGAAGAACCGATAGATGCGGCAGGTTGAATTAAGCACTCTACTCAATAAGCCCCTGCACTTTTCATGGCATCTAACGGGCCTAGCGGCCGGCATCCTAGCTGGGACGGCATTAATTCCAGTGCTAACCGACTATACTTTTACGGACAGTCGCTGGCTCTTAGTGGTGATAGCTCTACTATTACCACTGTTGCTAGGGCGCCAGCGGTGGTTAGTTATCGGCGCATTCATTAGTGGCCTCATTCTCGGTCTATACTCCGGCTCTGTAGCAGATAGTCGTCTAGCTAAGTATGAACCTTACTTTGGCCAGATGGTTCATCTCAGTGGACATATAGCCGATGACACCACCTACAGTAGTCGCGGCGAGCTCCAGCTCCGTCTCAACCACATAACTATCGACGGCCGCCGGCTCCCAGGTGAGGTCTGGACAAGCACCATGACCCAAATAGAACTCAAGCGCGGTGATCACATTCAGCTCAAGGGTCAGCTCGAGCCTGGTTTCGGTTCGATGTCCGCCACCCTCTTCCGCGCCACTCTAATTGAAGCTATCAGGCCTAGCCCTGGAGATATTGCGCGGCGTGTCCGAGATCGATTCACCGACTATGTCCGGCTAGCTATTCCCGAACCACAGTCCCTGCTCGGTGTCAGTTACTTAACCGGGCAGCGGGGACTACTGCCGGGTGATATAAGCCAGCAGCTACGACTACTTGGACTGGCCCATATCGTCGTAGCTAGTGGTTTTCATCTCACGATTGTGACCCGCTACTTTCATAAACTACTCCGGCCGATCTCAAAATACCTAACCACTTTCTTTAGCCTCACGGTGATCGCTAGCTTCCTTTTGCTAACCGGCTTTAGTACCTCGATGGTACGTGCTTCTCTCGTAGCCAGTTTAAGTTTACTAGCTTGGTACTATGGCCGACAGATTCACCCGATAGTATTACTACTATCTGTTGCAGCCACAACTGTCTTGATCGATCCGGCGGTTATCTGGGGTGACATCGGCTGGTTCCTCTCTTTCACCGCTTTTACCGGCGTAATCATCCTAGCACCTTTATTGCACGACTTCTTCTGGGGTTCGGACAAAGAACCTGGAGCCGTTCGCCATATAGCTGTCGGCACAATTGCAGCCCAGATTACAACCTTTCCTGTCGTAGCCCTCGTCTTCGGCCAGTATTCACCACTCGCACTACTGGCTAACCTCCTACTCCTACCCTTCATCCCAATTACAATGGGACTGACCCTACTCAGCGGTCTCGGAGCGGCCTTCCTTCCCTCTCTAGCCTCTATCTTTGGTGCTCCGGCCTACGCCTTACTCCTCGGCATGACGACCGTAACCGACTGGCTAGCCCTATCACCCTATGCCACTAGCGAACTAAACTTTTCCGTCACAGCTGTAGCGATTAGCTACGTCCTAATCACACTACTCATGGTCTACCTCTGGCGGGTGACCAAACATAACTTCCGTCGCTACAACCCTATAGTGTAACCCTTCTAACTAGGTAATTCATTTGCAGAATTTGACCGATCGGACACTTTTTGAAGATAATAAAGTATGAAGCGCTTAAGCCCCAGCACGGCTTATATACTCAAAGCTTTAATCCCGTATACACGGCCTAATCTTCTGTTGTCTTTCACACCCAATAAGTTCTTTAATGAACTGGAAAAACACTCGAAATACAAGAAAAAGACCTTACAGTCGGCTTACTACCGCTCGGTAAAATCAGGACTGATAGAGCTCGACTTGCAGCGCAGACCGTCACTTACCAAAGAAGGACGGCGTCAGCTGCAAGCAGGTGAACCAGCTAAGCTTAAAGACGGCCGCTACTTGGTAGTGGCGTTCGACATTCCGGAGACGGACCGGCATAAACGACGCTTCATCCGCACTTTACTCCGCGAGCTTGGATTCGAACAAGTACAGAAAAGTGTCTGGGTGTCGCGCTACCGCTATGGCCAATATTTGAAGCAGGAGTGTAGGGCCTCTGACTTAGAAAAATACGTCCGCATATTTGTAGCTCGGATCTTGCAATAATAATCTTCAAAAAGTGTCCGATCGGACACTTTTTGAAGATTATTTGACCCAGTTCTTAACGGTGCCATACGCTAAAAGTAAGCAGGTAGATTAAAAAGAGTAGATTACGCTGTGAAGTTTATGGGGAAACTTATACTGCCTATATTTGCTGTCTTAACGCTGGGGCTTATGCCAGTGAATAACCAGATTTATGCCAGTGAAGACGTCACCGATCCGCTGCCTGAGGATCCCGTCGTATTAATTAGCGGCTTACAAACTCGTGGCGTGAATAATGCTGGCGGCTCAGTTGGTACGGATGAATTTGTCGAACTGTACAACGCAAGTGAGATGACAGTATCGCTAGACGGTTGGCGGCTTAAGTTCACTAATAAAAGTGGTAGTAGCAGTCGGTTCATCGCCGAATTTAACGACGACCCTGCGCTTGAACTACACTATGAGATAGAGCCGGGTGAGTACTTTATCGTCAGTCGAGAGAGCTACTTGGCTGAGGCGGACTTTTTTATCACGCTCGGGTCGACTTTAGGGCTTAATTATAACGACGGTACTCTACAGCTATTAGATGAGTCCGCTGCTGTTGTCGATATGGTAGGTTATGGTATGCCGGAATATTACCTCGGAGCTCCAGCCCCTCCACCAGCAGCTGGTCAGTCGATCCATCGCTGTTTTAATGGAGACGATATAGTCGATACTCGAGATAATTCACACGATTTCCATGTTAGTGAAACCCCGCAGCCCGGCCTCAAGCAGGCCTGCACGACGGCCCAGGACGAAATTGAGGACGATGAAGAGACTGATACAGGGAGTAGCTCCGACTCACCCTGTGAAGAAGTCGTAATATCGGAGATCTTCGCTAATCCGGAAGGGGCAGCGACCGGCCGGCAGTTCATAGAAATTTATAACCCCACCACGGACATTATTGATCTAGCGGGCTGCGGACTCCAAAGCACCCACAACGATAATATCTATTGGTTCAACGATATTACACTGTCACCGGGGAGCTACCGCGCCTTCTACGATTACGAAACCGACGTCTGGCTTACTATTTCTTCTGGCGGTACGGTATTTCTACTTAATTCCGATACGGACGAGCTATACAGTGCCAGCTATCCGGCTGCCATGCCGGACGATGCAGCCTGGGCTTGGCTGGATGGAGATGACTGGGCACTAACATATACTCCGACACCGAATGCACTAAATGAGATATTACCACTCCGCCCTTGCCCAGAAGGACAAAGTCGAAATCCGGAGACTAACCGTTGTAGAAATGTAGTAACTGCGACCTCCAGTTTAATCCCTTGTGAACCGGGACGGGAGCGCAATCCGGAGACCAACCGCTGTCGTAATATCGCTCCTACTACCTCAGAGCTAGCCGATTGCGGTCCCGGTAGAGAGCGCAACCCAGACACTAATCGCTGTCGAAAGATTGCAGCCGCTACCTCTGAACTGGTGCCGTGCGGACCCGATCAAGAGCGTAATCCGGAGACTAATCGCTGTCGCCGAGTCGGAGCTCCCAATGACGGCACTATAGCTGGCGTTAAAGATATAAAAGTCGAATCAACAGGTACGCCACTTTCCTGGTGGGTGGCCGGGGTAGTTGTACTCTTAGCCGCTGGCTATGGTGTCTGGGAATGGCGCTACGATATCCGCAGCCTCATCTCTCGGCGGCGCAGACCCCAAGCAACTAGTCTTAACTAGCTCCTTTGGCTACTGTCCAGACTCGTCGTTACGATGTAAATAGGTAATCTTCGAGTTCTCTAGACGGTGGTGAAAGATAGCTCGGATAAAGCCACCGATAATGCCGACACCGATAAACATGTAGAAAGTCGTGAATATCTTCCCCAGGTCGGTGCTAGGTGCTAGATCGCCATAGCCGACAGTAAACATCGTACCGACCGTGAAGTAGTAGGCATCCACCCAGGAGAACTGCTCAAAAAAGTGATAGAAGCTAGCACCTAGAGCAATCGTAATAATTGTGAGAATCACTGGCGTACGATAAGGGTGCTTTTCTAGGCTCATAGACTAATCATAGCAGTACAGCTGGGCGAAATCACGCTCAATCTGTACAATGAGATAAATGAATAGAGTCTACTCTCGGGCCTACAGTATCATAGCTGCACCGAAATTCTTTTGGTTCATCCTAGCTCTTTTCCTCGTCCAAGCCTTGTGGTTTGTCTTCTCGGCTCGCTATCCCATGGCCTTTGATGAAGCCTACCACTTTAATTTCATCCGCGTCTACTCCGAACAATGGCTACCCTTCTTAGGTGAACATCCGGAGGGCTACAACCTTAACTCAGTCACCCGTGAGCCCTCCTACTTCTATAACTACCTGCTTAGTTTTCCCTTCCGTATAATCACCCTCTTTAGTGAATCCCCAACCGTCCAGATAATCACACTACGACTGATCAATGTCGGTATCTTCGCCTATACGATCGTGCTGTATCGGAAGATATTTACCCTTACCGGTCTATCTCACGCTCTCACCCATGTCGGTCTGCTGCTCTTTACCTTAATCCCTATTGTGCCTATGCTAGCCGCCCATATTAATTACGACAACGGCCTGATGCTGCTCATCGCTTGGCTACTGCTTGTCTCTCACTCCGCCTTAAGTACTCTAAAAGCGCACCAGCTGCCCCTGCAGCAACTGCTCATTATCGGTATAGTCGCCCTCTTTGCCTCTATCGTTAAGTACGCCGTACTGCCGATTCTTCTCGGTGGCGTCGGCTTCATCTTGCTCTATACCTACTTAACTTTTCGTTCCTATTCACTGCGATCAACCATCGCTCTAATCCGCAGAAGTTGGCACCGAATCGCACGACCACTGAAGGTTATACTCCCTATCATGCTACTTATCGGTGGTCTCTTATGCTTTGAGCGTTTCGGTCTGAATCTCCTCCGCTACCACACGCTAGTGCCTGATTGTGATCAGGTTATCAGTGTGGAACAGTGTCTGGAGTTTGGCCCCTATGAGCGGAACGCTGGCTACCGACAAACGGCAGACCCAAACTTTGAACCCTCGCCCCAAACCCACATCGGTACATGGCTCAGTGGGATGTGGTACCGCCTTTTCTTCATGATTAACGGTGACCTAGCTGCCGACCGCTACCACAACTTCCCACCCCTCCCGCTACCGGCTCTCTCAGCTGTAGCCATATTTAGCTTCGGCCTACTCTCTGTGTTAAGACGGCCTCGCCAGATCTTTCGCACTAAACCTTTCCTCGGCTTTCTAGCTGCCATAATAATAAGCTACATCCTAATATTGTGGTACCAAAGCTATGCTGGCTACAGTAGCCTGGGTCGTATATCAGCCCTTAACGGCCGTTATTTACTGTTAATTATCCCAGCCGTCATCATTATTTTCGGCCACGCTATGACGCCAATATTCACCGCTAAACCCAAGCTCAAAATCGCCCTAGCCACCCTAACGATCCTGCTTTTCCTCCAAGGCGGGGGTGTAGTGAGCTTCATCGTGCGCAGCAACCCCAACTGGTATTGGCCCAACCAAAGCGTCGAGCAGATTAACGTTACTACTCAAAAAGCACTGCAACCGCTCATTTTCGGGAGTGAATCCCGTCACCTCCAATTTGTGCCGCGTTAGGCGCTAGCTTTAGGCTCGTGCATAACGGACGAAAACCGTCAAATCCGCTCCCGGAGTAGATGAGCCAACCGTATCGATATCTACTGTTAAATGATCACCACTAGCCACGGCAGTGACATCCGGTGTAGTCTCAGCAGCATCGTTAGTTCCATCACTTACACTAGGACGGTTGCCCTGAGTGGTGTAGATAGTGGTGCCGTTCTTGTTCACATCGATCGTTATCCCGGATCCAACCGGCGCCGTATCGACGGCGGCTGAGACACCCAAGATAGTAGCAGTATAAGGAAAACGGTAGCGGCCACGTCCACTAGCCACCGATAGAGTGCCCTCCCTAGCAAACTGCGCTATATCGGCGATCTGGTACTGGAGATGATCATCAGCTCCAAGATCGCTTAAGCCGCTATGACTGGTTATCCCGACTGCTGGAGTCTCTGGCTGCCAACCGTTGGTGGTGTCAAAGGTTAAAACCTGCCCATCGCTTGCAGCAGTCTCAACCACATCGGCGAGGTCGGCTAATTGAGTGCTGGATAACGTAGTTACTAACTCATCGATAGCCGCTTGGCTGTCAGTAGCAGTTAGACTTGAGGCCGTATTATCATAAGAGATAGCTGTAGCAGCATGGGCATCAACGCCGTCTCCAGTATGTACGTCTACCTTAGCCTGTGCTCCAGTGGTCGTCTCTAATACTGAAGTATCGGCAATACCGTGCACGGCGGTAGTGTCTCCAGCATGGGCGTCAACTTTAGTCTGAGCACCGGTACTAGTCTCAAGTACTGATGTATCCGCAATACCATGCACGCCAGTGGTAGCAGTAGTATGGCTATCGAGAGCCGTCTCAGTAGCTAAACCGGTATCGGGATGGACATGGTCATGGCGAGATATCTCATTTGACACACCAGCAGCTGCGGCCGCTGCTAGGGCTGAAGGGCTAGCATCAGATAAAGTGATCGAAGAGCCTGCTTCCGTTGCCACTTCTTCAATAGCCGCCTGCACCGTAGTAGCCGAGATAGCACCAGCTGGCGCAAATGAAACAGCTGAAGCAGCATGGGCGGCCGAAGTGTCGTTAACATGATCATCCAAAGCCGATTGTGCCGCTGCGGCATCGGCCGCATCAAGTGAAGACTGAACCGGGGCGGCTAGATCTGACTTCGGAATACCGGAAGTGGGCTTCACATATTTACTAGCTATAGTATCGGTGAGTTTTAGAGTACCGTCAGCACTATGTTCTACCTCAAGAAACTCATTGAGGAGGTCACCCCATGTTCCTTCATCAGAACCCGGTATCGGTAAACGTGGCATCTCTATCCCTTGCTTTTAGTTTTTAGTAAATATTATTGGAGCGCACTACCAGAAGAATATGTAGGTCTTCACGCTTGCGTCTATTTTACTATGTATAACCAACACAAACAACAGATAAGTACCTTAAATCTGTACCGCTCCCCACCGTTCAAACTTAATGACTTCTAATGTCCGCTGCGAAGAATATGCACTAGTAGCATTCATGCTGTCACGAGTGGCAACGCTCCATGTATACACACCTCTCTCAAACGTTGATGCATCAATAGTGGCCGACCCTGTAGATGAGCTAACAAATGTTTGAGTAGCAACCCAATTAGACCCATTCCACCACTCATAGCTATCACCAATCTTTTGACGACGAAGAGCATAGGCGGCTTGTGGGTTGCCATCTGGATCAGAATGAGACCAACTAAAGTCTACATTCCCGCCCTGCTGTCGAAGATTGTCAGCCGGGGTAAGAAGAGTTGGTGTGTCTGGGTTAGAGTTGGTGCCTAGTAACTCTACCGATACAGCCGCGCTTCTGTCTGATGATGCGGATATTGTCGCTGTCTTTGCCCCTGAGGAAGCCGCTGAAAGGTAATCTTGCGTAGATGCCCCTAGCGTAGTCGGGTAGTTGTTATTTGTGTGGGGCGCATCGATTCTCTCTGTCATACCGGAAGGTGAAGAGACCGATCCATTACCCTTAAATCCAAATCCAGCTACAAGTACCGAATTAGCATTCATCGCAAGTGAGGGCGCACTGACACTAACTGTCGTACCAGAAGTATAATTTTTTGCACTACTACCGATAGAGCCGACCGAAGAGAAGGTCAGGATTCCGCCTACACCCCATCCGTTGCTATTCCAACTAAACTGATAGGATGAAGGTTCTGATGATCCTGCCCACCTATAGAAGCACGCAAATCCTACGTACTGAGCGAAATGACTTTGTAGTGTCGACCAGCCAGACGGAGCAGTTATGCTAGTCGGGTTGTCACCCCCGGTATGAATAAAAGCGAGCATTAGGTGTCCCGAGCCAGTACCGGTAGGCTTATTGACCGTGGCATTCAAACCGCCACCGCTATTATAGTAAGCTGAGTTTACGAAAGAGGGTGCTGACATTTACTGTATCTCTTTTCTCACATAATCAATACTTATTCTACGGTGATAATGAACGATTAGTATCATATCTGTACCGCTCCCCACCGCTCAAAGCGAATAATCTTAAGGTTCTGAGGTATTGAGTAGCCGGAAGTTGCACCGGCCTGATCCTGGGTAACCACACTCCAACTATAGGTACCAGACTCGAAAGTGTCGGAATGAATAGACACTGTAGTACTAGCAGTTGAGACAAATACCTCGCTACCCACCCAAGTGCTACCATCCCACCACTCTTCACTCCCACCATCGAGCTGTCGCCGAAGGGCATAGGCACTTTGAGAGTCTCCGCCGTCAGGATCGTTAAAGCTCCAGGAGAAGTCTATACTGTTATGGTGAACTCGCTCATTTACTATCGGTGTAAGAATAGTTGGGGTAGTGGGCGCAGTGTTAAGTAGGATTGAACCGTAAGTAATATTATATGGGGATGAAACGCCATCGGTGTAGATGTACTCGATACGGTTGCTAGAGTGGCCGCGTTTCGTTGATACCCAAGCCGCACTATTACTTATATTAGTGCTGTCAATAATAACTTCTGCTTCAAATGTGGTAGTAGCTCTAACCCACTTACGGTAGATTAATTCACCGTTATTTACTCCAAAATAATACACATTGCCTTCACCGTCATAGGTATATGAGCCGACCAAATGCCATTGATTAGAATTAGCATTATCTAATAAAATACGAGTAGTTGTAGTAGTGTCTGCTACATCACGTTCATATAGTACGATATCATCATTACCGCTAGCATCATACACGTGACCAGCAATAATAACCCTTGTGCCGTCAAATAAGCATACTGCATTTCTATTAGAGAATGGGAAGTACCTAGTTGAATCAATCTCCCGTTCAGTGCCCCACGTCCATGAGCCACCGGAATAGGTAGCTTTCTTGAACCGAACACCATTACCAGTGCCGGTGGCTCCAGCCGACCAAGCCATATAAATATGTGGAGTGCTCCCAGCCACAGTTTTCCCGTCACCAGTATGATTAAAATCGATGGAAGGAAAGAGCTGTACACCACTATTATAGTTATTCGTTATGACACCCAATGATACCGGAGTAATAGTTCCCCCTGAGTCAATATCGAAACGGTGGCCGTACATCTGGGCATAGCCTGTAGTTACGTACCCCGCCGCTAGATGAACAGCCCAGCCACTCCCCTCCCGGTGAGCGACAAGATCGGGATAGTTGAAGGATGCATGACCAAAAACTTCATGTGCACTCGTCCAAGTCCAGGCAGTGCGTCCAGCGTTTGGTGTTCCTCGTCGATATTCAATATACCCAGAGTTACCGTTCTTATACACAACATGGCAATAATCATCTAAATCAATGAATACTGAGAAATTAGGAGTATATGAAGCGTTGTTGGTAGAGAAATTAGCGCCTCCGTTCGTCCAAGTAACCCCATCATCTTCTGAATACCAAGGTTCAACTACTCCAGAACCATTATTAAAGAACGACCAAAGTACACCATTCTGACATCGATCAACCTTACGCTGATTGCTGTAAGCTGTGGCGGTAGATACGGTTGAGGTATCAATAACTGCCATTACAGACTCTCACTCTGTGTATAAAAAATGCTGCCTCATCTCTCATGGTGAGGCTAGCTGCAGTAGTACGAGAAACCCAGCTGATACTGATAACATTTGCAGTAATCCTGGCCAAATCAATTTTAATTTCAAGAGTAATCGCTGCAAGTTTGTGTATATCAGCAACTATCACTTCATCAACCTTTCATTACGCACCACATTCTAGCATAAGTACTAAAGTATGCCGCTACTTCAAGCTGAAGCCTTTATAGCAATTTTTCGCTTAGTGCTGGAAGGTAAGATAAACCAAATTGTAATTTTAATTCTCTAAGCTAATAACATATAAGAGTCTTAACGCCAGGTAAATCTTTAATTTCTACCCTCGCTATGTTTACGCTTGTTTCGTAAAACGTAGAACAATCTGCTACGACTAGGCGCCGTAAGCGCTACCGCCGTAACCACTAGTTACAGTACCTATACCTCTTTTGTTGCCACTAAATAGCTTAAGTCCGGCATTAATGCCCGATACCGCTACTGCGCCGGCGCCGACATAGGTCAGGAACTGTTTTCGATCCATCGGAGTGTTAACTATATTAGTAATAGCTTGTTTGGTGTCGTTGGAATTCATTGTTGTTTCCTTTTTAGTTTTTTATTTTGCTTCAATTTTGCTTTACGCTTATTCTTATAATACTAGTCTGGCAGGCGCTGTCAAGCTAGCTGCGCGGATCAAGCACGTGAGACGACCCTATTCGCGGTCGGAGTGGCGGTTTTACAGTTGGCCCAGAATCACTATCTGCAATATGCGGGGCAAGAGGAGCGCCCGGCACTACCAGGGGTAAGTCCACAACAGTTTCTGCTGCTTGAAGTTTCGCTCGGGGTCGGCTCGTCAAATCAAGTAAGTTAGATGTCTCGGTTCGTAACTCAGCGTTAGCCTGAGAATAATCTATTACTGAAGTAGAGTTAGCACCGCAAAGGCTTGGACCGATTACCGGAGTCTCCGGTCTTAATTCACTAGCCGTCTCAGTTAGATTGTCGAAATAACTGGGGTCAATATCAGGGTCAGTAACCGACACTGCCTTACTCCGATTAATCAACCAGACAGCGCCAACACCGATGATATACATAATTATAATTGGACCAGCCATTAGGGCCTGGTTCATAGGATCCGGTGTAGGGGTGATAATAGCGGCTACGATAAAACTGATAACTATCACATAACGCATAGTCGACCATAACTTCTGTGGCTGTAGTGGGTTAATTCGATTGATAAATATCATCAGCAACGGCAGCTGGAATATCAGGGCGAAACCGGCGACGTAAATCATGACAAATGATAGGTATTCATTCGTCGAAAGCAACGCCTGTAGTTGATCAGTATTAAAACCGGTTAGAAAGTGCAGCGCCGCCGGTAGGCTGACGAAATAGGCGAAACTGGCCCCCAGGACCATCAGTATAATAGAAACACTGATCAAAGTGATCAGTGAGCGCACCGACTGCTTAAATATCATCGGCTCGATAAACTTAATTATGTGGTACAGCAGGACCGGTATTGTCAGTAAAAAGCCAAAAAATAAGCAGATCTTAAACAGAAACTCCAATCCACCGGCCGGAGAGGTGTAAATTAGCGGCTGGTCAGTGGCCAGAGGACTCATCAATACATCTATTATCTGATCCAATATCAAATAACCCGCTGCAGATGCGAATACTAACGTCAATGCCACCCAAAACAGACGCTGACGTAGCTCAACTAGATGGTCAAGTAACGTCTGTTGGTATGTCCCACTACTCATACCCATACTCTCCTTTTATCTTTAGGTAGAGCTATAGAGTCGTATCGTCTTTAGAGTCGTCGCTCTTAGGCTCCGTACTCACTCCCTTGCGTAGTTCTTGGACTGAGCTTCCTATGCTCTTCGCTAATTCCGGCAACTTCTTAGAGCCGAAAAGTAGCATCAATATACCTAATATTACTAGTAATTCTGTTAATCCTAATCCTGGCACTTTATCCCTCGCTTGTTCTTAGTTGCTATGCTAACATAAGTTTAATACAATAACCTTCAAGTAACAACGGTACAGGGTAGAAAATAAATATGGATCAGATAACACTTTTAGCACTTCGTATGATTTCCCAGTATGGCACCAGCACCTATGGGGCACAAGAGTACAATGAGACTACCGAATCGGGTGGTATTACTCTACCGGACTCCCTGCCGACTACTGGTGGCGGTTGGCTGATAATGGTTGTCGTAGTGGCAACTCTAAGCTACTCCATATATAGATATGTTAAGCTTACCCAGAAAAGAAAACAGTCTTTTACTGAGTCTTAGCGGCGTCAACCTCATCTAGCCGCGACTCTATAGTTTCCGCGACGGCAGTTTCTAAGACAGAGCTGACCGGTATTCCGAAAACTAGGTGCGCAAACCCTTCAGCAAATGCTTCATGATCCTTCTCATCATGCCACTCATCAGGTACACGGCCATACGCTGTGGGACTTTCACCCGCATCTACTCGATGGCGGGATTCACCGGTCAAAGTTCTCTCATCTAATATGTGCCCCATCTCATGTACTAATGTGTACTGCAGTGCTCCACTAGGATCGTGCTCATCTATACTTCCACCCGTCAGTTCATCGTCACTATACGAATCGAGAGTATTGCGCATGTCAGCTATGCTCATCGATAGCTTTCTACCATTAAGCAAAACTCGATTTTCTGCGGGTAACGCTTCCGCACCACCCGAAGTCAGATCCTCCCCTAGAACTATATGTAGTCCCTGAAATACCTCGCTCGCCCGTCCCTCCATGTAATTATCGATAGCAGACAGAGCCTGCTCTACTGAAGTTGCTAAAAACTCTTCCTCAACATCGGAATACTCGGCGGCAATCTGCGCTAAAACCGAGCATTCGTTATCATGCGACATACAGACAATAGCCTCACCATTATCCTCATGGTGTAGCTCAAAATGCTGAGCTGACTGATGACGTGAGTTAGTTTCTGACATAGTGACTTTGTTTATACCGGTATCATAACCTAGTAGACTCTGTGGTGTACACACCCCAGCCATAAGAAAGTAGCTTCAAGTATGTAGCTACTTTCTTATGGCTGGGCTTGTGGTCCGATTTTCGAACCTTGCCAGACAAGGTTAATCCAGCAACGATTTCGACCATACGATCACTTATTTCCTAAATTATTAAACTAGAAGGGACGTAGCAGACGCTATCGTAACCATAGTTACTGTTCTAACTAAAAATTAGGTGAGTTTGTGGTGACTAGCAATTTCTTTTGCTGCTTGTTGCGGGCTCATGATAGATGTATCGATCTTTAAGATATTGCCGTATGGAACGGATGAGTAGGCTTTTGTATTGAGCAATGACGCCAGTAATTCGCGGTCTTCAATCTTTTTATGTTGCTTACGAGACTCATTGGAGACTCGCTCAAGCAAAATATCGTGTGGAGCAGTTAATTCGACAAAGAGTACGCTTCCTCCATTCTCAATAACTGTATTAACTCGCCTTGCTACTACCTCATCGTCTTCTGGGCCATCATACACCATTGTAAAAATTAGATTTGTACCATGGATAGTGCAATGCTTCATCACCTCTTCACGCAAAGTATCTACAAGGTCATAATGATCATCTACTTTGCCTGGATATAGGCTCCGTACAAGGTCGCGAGTCAAATGATTATGAAATACTGGATAGCCCGTTAGTTTTGACAGCTCTTTTGCTACGGTTAGCTTCCCAGATGCAGGCGGACCATAAATAAATATCAAATTCATGCAGTAACTATACCAACAACATGCTTCTCATGATAGAGGAGTGCATAATGCTTATGCTTGGCTGGCGCGCTAGGACTCGAACCTAGAATCCCCTGGACCAGAACCAGGTGCCTTACCATTTGGCCACGCGCCAACACTATATAAGTTTTAACAAATTATTACTGAATTAGCCAGTTATTAATGTCCGCTTGCTGTATAGGCTGCTCATGTCTTAGTTTGTAGTCTTCTCTTATTCGTACCACTCAATCAAGACTTCTCCACGACCTCCTGCTCCACCAGCGTAGACACTCCCGCTACCTGTTGAGTTATGCCCACCGCTTCCACCGGATCCTACTCCACCAGCATTGCCCGAGCCTCCCGACGTCTTACTCGCTCCACCTAACGGACCTCCGCCTGCACCAGAACCACTGCCGTTCTGAACGTAGCCTGCACGTCCAGCCGCCCCACCCCGCCAAAAGTGACTAGAACCTGTGCCAGACCCAGGATTGCCTTCAGCAGCACCATTACCCGCTGCTCCTCCGCCAGCAGTAATTGATACTCCCGTGCCAGAAACTACAGTACTACCACCGGGGCCAGGGGAAGAATTTCCACTAGATTGGCCTGCCCCGCCCGAGCCAATAGTAACCGTCAGAGTGATACCTGGCGTAACGGTGTATCGAGTCTTTGGAAAGTAGTAACCACTACCTCCGCCGCCGCCTCGCATCGACCAGCCATATCCTCCATTATGGGCATACCCGCCACCCCCGCCAGCGCCAATAGCAGAGATTAATATCTCAGTAACTCCGCTAGGTACGACGAACTGTCCAGATACAGTAAATGCCTGACTCATTAGAACTTTCTCTGCATTACCTCCGCCGCCAACGATGCCATGTGCGTCGAGCATACTAATCATGCGAATATCTCCGCAATAAGATCACCGTCACCATCGTAAGAAAGCGTGTAGGTCGTGGTTTCCAACACATCGACACCATTTGCTGCATATTCCGTAACTGTTCGAGCAGTATAGGTTGGTGTTGTTCCACCCGACAGTACCGACTGAACGGCAAGGGTGTCGTCAGGACGATGCCAGTTAACCGTAGTGAAAATACCGTTTTCATCCTTTCCGGTTCTCGACATCCTGTACGCCACTGGGCCTAGCGTTGAGGTATGCGGGCGAAGGCTTGTAGGGTGCGTGTTTTGCTGCGGTGCAAACGTTCCATCAGCCTGCTGAGTAAGAGAGTCGCCCTCGGATCCGCCCGAAGTATCAACATCAGACAAGTCATTTAATGCTGAAGGAATATTGGTATCTACATAATCTTTTGTTGCGGCGTCCTGAGGGCTGGATGGGTCGATTATATTTGTGATTCTGCTCGAACCGGCATCCAGTGATCCGAGGTCTGATAAGGCGGCTGTAGCAAGTACAGAGGAGTGGTCTAAAGCCTCATGGCGAGTCGTATCTAAGTAATTAGAGTGAGGATCACTTGCCTCGGTGTGTGCATCAATTTTTGCTTGAGCACCGGCTGAAGTCTCGAGGACCGAAGTATCGGCTATGCCGTGGACACTTGTTGTATCGGAGGCATGGGTATCCACCTTACCTTGAGCACCGGTAGTAGTTTCAAGCACTGAGGTGTCAGCGATACCATGCACACTTGTAACCTCGGAAGCATGAGTAGAGACTGCTCCGGCGACTTCGTAATCGACATCGTGGTTATGATCGCTAGCTGCAGCATCCAAGTTTGTTCTAGCGGCAGAAGCGTTGATAGCACCGGTACCGCCCCTGGAAACAGGAACTGTTTTATGCGTACCATCCTCGTTATGCTCGTGCTGGAGGTATTCGTTTAGAATGTCTCCCCAGACTCCATCGTCAGAGCCGGGAATAGGAAGTCTAGACATAAGTTAACCTTATGCTCAGAAATAAATTACTGTTCATAATAGGCAGATTAGCCTCCGTGGTAACGATTGATTACAATATCTCAATTTTACCATTTATGGTTAAGGGGTGCAAACAACTACACCCTCACTTAGCTAATGGACCAAGTACAGTTTACAGAATATCTGAGTTATATCCGTTTTATGGTCAAACTATACTACACGCCCGCGCCTAATAAGGCGTACGTCTAGATACCTTGCATAGATTATAATTTTTAATTTAACTTTCACCTACTTACTACCCGAAAAAAAATTATAGCCTCTATCTGTTCTCTCTTTACCGGGCCGTAAATTCGGCTATCGGTACTGGCTGATTTATTGTCACCTTCTACCCATACTCCATCGGTGTCGAGTGATTTTATTCGCTTAATGCTCAGAGGTTTACGCTTGATAACAACTATATGACCAGCTTTCGCAGTAATCAGCCCAGAGCCTAGGAACAGAACTCCGGGGCGAAGAGTAGGGGACATTGACTCTCCTTCCACCCGGTAGAGCTTAAGCCAAGGCCAACCAAACATAGGTTACTGCTGCTGTTTGGTAGCGGTAAAGACAGACTCAACTTCTGCCACAAGATCAAGTAACTTCTGCCCGGTAGCTGGGTCGGTCGATTTCTTGCACTCTCCAGCCTGCTTAGTCGCTCGCCAAAACAGATCGTGCAGATCTGGATACACCTCTAGATGCTCCGGCTTAAAATAGTCGGTCCACAGTACCCAGAGGTGCTCCTTCACTAATTGGGCCCGCTCTTCTTTTATCAGTACGCAGCGCTGCTTAAATGTCGCATCATCTGAAGCTTGATATTTCTCCTGAATCGCCTTGACCGATTCGGCTTCTACTCTAGCCTGGGCTGGATCGTATACTCCACAGGCTAAGTCACAGTGAGCCTGGACTGGAGTCGCTAATTTCATAAGTAAACGTTTCATGTCCCCTCCGATTATCTTTCGTTTTAGTATATCACTCCTGCTCAACGTACTGTCGGTGCGTATCGATAATAAAGACATCGTCAAAGGCAAACGCACTAGCCTGGTGTTCTGTTAATGCATTTGCCTGTTGCTGCAAGTCCTTATCGGACACACGCTCTAGATATTTACGCAGTTGAATATCCTGGATGTTATCGACAGTAGTGGTCGGATACTGATCGCCTAGCTCATAGCGTAAAAAACTGAGGCCGATTCCGGCCGCATAGGCGGCCACTCTGATATGGCTATAGTACGCCGACTCGAACTGGGTCTGCCCCCGGGCTTGCGTAGGTAGTAAGTCCGTCGGGATACGGTCTAGACGTGGCTTGACGATCTTATCCTGCCAGTCTGTATAGCTCGCTACCGAAGAAAGCTGCGCTCCGATGTGCCGTTGTGCGGCCTGACGGACCACTTGATCAACCCCGAACCAGTTCAAGAGTAGCTGGCTCAGCCACTCCCTATCTATATCCTCTAAAGTTAAGCTAACCTCAGCTAATGGTTCAGCGAAAAGAGCGTAGTAGCGTCGAAAATTATAACTACTTCTATTCTGCTCACTAATCACCCCTAGCTCGGCCTGCCCCCGAACTCCATCCAGTAGCTCCTCCGGTGCCTCTAACCGTGCCAACAAGCTGGCGGCTCTGGCGGCATGATCGGCTATCCGTGCGCTGAGCTCCAGCTCTAGCTTTTTTCCGGCTGCGGCCGGGTGAGATAAACGGCTCTCTGAATCTTCACTCATTCTGAAGCCTCCTAACTTCGACTATCCCCACTAATTATACGGTGTTTAAGCTAACTGTTCTTGCGTCGACTCTTTTGCTTACGCCAATCATCGATCTTTTGGTGGTGACCGCTGAGGAGCACATCCGGCACAGACATACCGCGAAACTCTTCTGGCCGTGTATAGTGCGGATGCTCTAACGTTACGCCGTCACTAAAAGATTCATCGAGCGCCGAGCGCTCACCCCCGAGCACTCCGGGGATAAGTCGCACTACAGCATCGGTTAGAACCATTGCCGGTAACTCGCCACCCGTCAACACATAATCACCGATCGATATCTGATGATCGGCCAGCGTGCGGATACGTTCGTCAAATCCTTCGTAGTGGCCGCAAAGTAAGATCAAATGGGGCAACTGACTGAAGTCTTGGACCAGCTCCTGCCGCAGAGTATCACCTTGTGGACTCAATAAGATGACTGTGCTCTCAGATGTTCTGACCGATTCAACCGCAGCAAACAGTGGCTCTGGACGCAGTACCATACCGTCACCGCCACCATACGGTATATCATCGACCTGCCGTCGCGGTCCGATGCCGAAATCTCGCAGGTCGATCAACTCTATCTCCGCTAGCCCCTTCTCCTGCGCCTTAGCTAACATACTCATCGCAAATGGCCCGGCAAACATGTCAGGGAAAAGGGTAACTATACTTATCTTCATTAGGTATCCTAAATATCGAGGTCGTCGGTCAAATCAGCGATTTCCCGGCGGCTGCGACTTAGGCTATCACTTTCGGCGTCGCTTTCTTCAGAATGGTCTGGAATATCCATCGGTTCATCCGTGGCTACCGGCTCAGCCGGCGGAGTTGCATCTACATCATCATGGCTTACCGCATCGTCACTCACGCTAGCAACTGGATCGCCCGAATCAACAATCTTTAAGTTATAACGAGCATCGTTTTTCACACTTAACGCCCGCAGAAGCGTACGCATACTCTTAGCCGTACTACCAGCCCGGCCAATAACTCGGCCAAGATCTTCCGGCGCTACATGGAGCTGAAGTAGTACACCCCGCTCATCAATAGTGCGCTCCACCCGAACGGCGTCTTCGTTTTCGACGAGAGTTTTAGCTATATACTCGATAAACTGTTGATCTATAGTGTCTGCCATACCCGGAATCTCCTGCTTACTTAACTCATCTCATCATAGCATATGGTCAGGCCGCCGGTTCAAGCGGTGATCTCAGCCTTTTTACGGGCGAAAAGGCTACTCTTTTTTACTGTCGTCAGTAGAGGCTTCCGGCTCAGCCGCCTCACTGGCGGCATCTTCTTCTGATGCGGCCTTATCAGGCTCCGTAGTCTCAGCTGTGGACTCGACTTCTGTTTCCGGCTCAGTTGTAGCTTCAGTGGTTTCAGCCGGAGTAGTCTCAGCCGCTTCAACTTCGGGCTCGACTTTGGCCTGTTCGGCTTTAACCACCAGATTCTTCAGAGCCCACTCAGGTAGTTTCACGCCCTTGTTATTCTGCAGTAAACGCACCACTCGACTGGAAGGTTGAGCCCCCTTATCAAGGTAGTGTTGAGTGAGAGCCTCATCGAGGACCAGCTCTTTAGAGTGTGGATTATAATGACCGAGTTGAGCGACAAACTTCCCGGTAGCCGCGCGGCGCGAATCGGCCGCTACTACACGATAGTGAGCGAGCTTCTTACGACCGGTACGGGCAAGTCTAATTGTTAGCATGTCACCTCTTCAGAATTAAAATCCGCTCTGATTTTGAGAGCGGATAAGTGTGAAATATCATAATTTCTTATCACAACCTGCTCTATTGTACCCATCTGAAGCACAGGTGTCAATTACTCAGACACTTCGACTTCGGCTAACGCCGCGGTCGCTGCTTCCTGCTGGGCGATCTGCTTACTAGTGCCGTCTCCCTGCCCCCGTAATTGGCCGTCGACATAAACTCCAACCGTAAACCGCTTATCGTGATCTGGTCCAGTTTCGGATATCACTTCATATTCCGGCGTGTGTCCTTCTCGCTCCTGCACTAATTCCTGATACTTTGTCTTACTATCCTGCCAACTACCCTCAGCCAGGATCTTTGGCAGGGTAGAGATAATGTTGTTAGTAATGAATAGCTGAGCCGGTCCATAGCCCTGATCGAGATAAATAGCACCGATAATAGCCTCTATGGTGTTGGCGAGAATCTGCCGTCGGGCTCGACGACTGCCCTTCCGTTCACCCCGACTCAGCCGCAGCCACTGCTCGATCTCTAAAGTCTCAGCTACGCTACTAAGCGACTCGGTCTTAACCAACGCGCTGCGCCAGTTAGTTAAGATACCTTCTGGCTCTTGATAGTTACGATAGAGGTATTCGGTGACTACCAACTCCAGCACGGCATCACCGAGAAACTCCATCCGCTCGTTATGCTCTACTTGGGATCTACCCTTCTCGTTCAGGTAAGAGCGATGGGTTAAGGCCGTTTCATACAAATCCACCTGAGTGAACGTCACCCCGATAACAGCTTGTAAATCTTTAATATCCGGCATGGCGTATCTTCTTTAGGGCGATTAGAAATAGCTTACCGATGTCGTCGTACTCGATAAGATCAAGTGCTTTATTAGCTGGGAACCACTCGACGTCCTTAATCCCCTCGTTCTCTTCCGGTACGTAATCCTCTGTGTTCTTAAAGGCATGAATCAGGAAAATATGCGTCGTCATCAAGATAAGTTTGTCTTGTTTGCGATAACGAAAATCGATCTTACCTAGTCGATCGAGAATACGTAGATCACCCAATCCAGTCTCTTCTTCAATCTCCCGCACCGCTGTTTCTTCAATCCGCTCACCTGGCTCGACATGTCCTTTGGGGATGGTCCAACGGTCCTTGGCATCCTGGATCATTAGTATTTCGATCCCTCGCTCAGTGCGCCGAAATACCACTCCACCCGCCGTCTCTTCCGGTACGGTCTTGCGAATACGCTGACGAATCTGCCGAAATTTATTCAGTTTCGGCTTATGACCGCGTGGCCGTGAGCCAGAACGAGGTTGATTACTTCCGTTTGATGAATTCTGCGGCTTACTCGGCTGCTGTTGGTTGGTCTGATTTGGTTTCGATTTGTTCACGATAAATAGTTCCTAATACTCCGTTAATAAATTTTGATGAGCTGTCACCGCCGAATCGTTTGCCGAGTTCGACAGCCTCGTTAATGGCTACTTTCGGCGGGATCTTCTGCTGCACGACCAGCTCATATACTGCCATCCTAAGCACAATCTTGTCGATCCGGGCGATTTGAGCGATCGGCCACTCTGGTGCAGCTGGCTGGATGATGGCATCAATTCGCTCTTGCTCGACTAAAACCGACCGCGTCATATCATAGACAAACTCAGTGTCGTCGATCACACCATCGTACTGATCTAGATTGCGCTGAGTTATGGCATCAATATCGGGCTTTTCGTCTACCCGAAAATCGTATTCATACAAACTCTGAAGTGCTACTATCCTGCCAAGGTGCCGATTTGAAGCCATGTTTTAATGTACCCGTACTTTAAATTTACGACTGCTTGTTTCCTAATTTCACCTTTACCGGTGACCGCTTATTAACCCGCTCGGCGAGCTGTCGCACCAAATGTGAACGGTGCAGGCCTTGCTTGCGTGGGCTGCGGCGCTTCTTGGGCATTCCCATTGCCGACTCCTGTCATGCTTTAATTTATACTTTACATAAAAGTATAACGAAGACCACCCGCCATAACAAGCGAAGTTGCAAGCCTAGGTAGTTGAAGTCCCATCATCTATGACCGGTTCTAGTCCACAGATATCTCGCATAGCTCGTTCTATATCACTCTCAGCTACGATATGAGTCTCGATAATTGGCACCTCATCGCTTGTATAAGCCCAGGCTGGAGTGAACATCTCTTGTTTGTCGCCCTGCCCCAAGCTTAAGATCTCGCTATATTCAAGAGTAAACATGATAGCATCATCGGCCGATCCGATATCGTCGACCACTACCTTAAAGCCATGGTCCTCATCAGTCAGGCCATAACGATAGGGTCCATTCATGACTGTTAGTATCTCTGTATTCGGGGTTGGGGGTATAAAGGGAAAGAACTCCAATATCTCACCGTCTTCCTGGTAACGATAGATGATCGGATTGTAGACAACCAGATAAAAACCTTCAATATCGGGCCAAAAAACACACTGATCCAGGGCTAACTCGAAATCAACCTCTACACCACCTCTAATCTTATCTCTAAGCTCAGTGACGGCTTTCTGTCCTAGAGCTTCAGCACGCTCAGACTGCTGCACTAGCTGTTCAGACTGCTCGAGCGACTGCGAGGATACTTCAGCTGTCTCGCTCGTACAGGCGAGGGTGAGCAGCAAACTGCCAGCTGCCAAGCGGTGAGACATACTACGTCGCTCCTTGGAAGGTAATGTTAACTGATCCTTCTCTGTAGTCTTGGGCATCCTAGCCGATCACGAAGTTTATCAGTCGATCGGACACAACGATAACTTTACTCACCGTCACATCTTCGAGCTGCTTTGAAATCTTCGCATCCTGACGAGCGAGCTCCTCTGTCTCTGTTTGATCGAGCCCGGCGGGCGCACTAATTTGCGCCCGGACTTTACCGTCAATCTGCACTACGATAGTTACCATCTCCTCGGTAAGGTACTCCTCATTCCAGACCGGCCACCCTGCAATATGAATACTCTCCGCACCCCCCAGCTCAGACCACAGCTCCTCGCATACATGAGGAGCAAAAGGTGCCAGTAAGAGTAGTAATGCCTCTATCGCATCCTTCCAGACGGTATTATCAGTCGTTGGTTGAAAAACTTCTTTCTGTTTATAAAGGTAGTTAGTAAACTCCATGAGCGCAGCAATGGCTGTGTTAAAACTCATGTTCTCGATATCATTACTAACTTTAGCTATGGTGCGGTGGGTATGAGTTATGAGAGCTGTCTCAAGCTCGCTCTGGTTGTCAACCTTATCGGTAGCTTCACCATCTTGGTATTCTCCTACTAGTCGCCAGATGCGATTGATGAAACGGTAGGTACCGGCGAGCCCTTCCGTTGTAAATGGCCCACCATCAGTCCAGGGACCGATGAAGAGCATATGAGTTCGAAAAGCATCGGCCCCGTAGCCAGAATCGATTACCTCGTCCGGACTGATGACGTTACCGCGCGACTTACTCATCTTCTGACCGTCAGGACCGAGGATCATTCCCTGATTGCTTAGCTTCTTAAACGGTTCGCTGAACTCTAAACCGGCATGGTCGTATAAAACTTTTGTGATAAAGCGCGAATAGAGCAGGTGCAAAATAGCGTGCTCGATACCGCCCATGTAGTGGTCTACCGGTAGCCACTCACTAACCTCTTCTGGGTCAAACATACCCTCGGTATAATGGGGATTAGGATAACGCAAATAGTACCAGGACGAATCGACAAAAGTATCTATAGTATCGACCTCACGCCGAGCCGGGGCATCACACTTTGGGCAGTTAGTGCTAACGAAGTCCTCCCGGGCAACTAGCGGCGATTTACCGGTCGGCTCAAACTCTACATCCTCAGGTAGTAACACCGGCAGCTGATCTTCTGGAACCGGCACTGTACCACACTTATCGCAATAGATAATCGGAATCGGTGCACCCCAGTAGCGCTGACGGGATATCAGCCAGTCGCGCAGCTTATATTGAGTCGTGGCTTTGCCGGTACCGTCCCGCTGCAGAGCTTTCGTGATGGCTATTCGTGCCTCATTACTTACCATACCGTCATACACACTGGAGTTAATTAGCTGTCCTTCACCGCTAAAAGGCAGGGCGGTGGCCTCGCCTGTAGGTTCTACCACCTGCACGATCGGTAACTCAAACTTAGTGGCGAACTGATAGTCTCGCTCATCATGAGCCGGAACGGCCATGATCGCTCCCGTCCCGTAATCCATTAATACGTAGTCGGCAATCCAGATCGGAATCCTCGCCTCATTCACCGGATTGATGGCGTAAGCTCCAGTAAAGACACCTGTCTTCTCCCCTTCACTCATCCGGTCAACATTACTCAGGCGAGCAGCCTGTGTTTGATACTGCACTACTGCCTTAGCCTGCTCCTGACTCATCAGCGTATCAACTAGCGGGTGTTCTGGAGCTAACACCATATAAGTAGCCCCGAACAGGGTATCAGGACGGGTAGTATATACTTCAACTACTTCTGATGAGTCTGCCACTGCAAAACTAATCTTAGCCCCTTCACTACGGCCGATCCAATTAACCTGCATCGTCTTTACTTTCTCTGGCCAGTCGATTTCATTTAGATCTTCCAGCAAACGATCAGCATAGTCAGTGATTTTGAAAAACCACTGCTCTAACTCTTTCTTAATAACCGGCGTACCGCAGCGTTCACAGTGATGATCATCCCCGACTACCTGTTCATTAGCCAGTACCGTCTGGCAGGAAGGACACCAGTTCTGTAAACCTTCTTTTCGGTAAGCCAGACCTTTTTCATGCAAGAGCAAAAATAGCCTCTGAGTCCACCGATAATACTCTGGACTGGCCGTTGAAAGTTCCTTGTCCCAATCAAAGCTAGCCCCCATCCGGGCCAGCTGTACCTTCATACTGGCGATGTTACTCCGTGTCCACTCGGCGGGAGGGATATTACGTTTAAGGGCGGCATTTTCCGCCGGCAGACCGAAAGCATCCCAACCCATCGGAAACAGTACATTCTTTCCCTGACGACGCTGATAACGAGCCAGCACATCCGGTGCAGTTAGGGCGTACCAGTGACCGGTATGTAGATCCCCGGAAGGGTAGGGAAACATAGTTAAGTTGTAGTAGTAAGGCTTCTTAGGGTTCGAATCGGTCCTATATATCCCAGTATCCGTCCAGACGGCCTGCCATTTGGTTTCAATCGACTTTGGATCATAAAGTTTCATAACAAAGCTGATTATATCAGATAGAACCCGGTCTGTTAGGGGGAATTAGCGAATCTATAAGGCTCTCTACGACGGCTCAGACGTTGTCTAACAGGCGCCCCACCCTTAAAGGCGTCGAATGCACAGACTATACTATGGAGTCTCGGGATTGGTACATATATGGTAGGAGCTGTTGTTGCTGTCAGGATATTCTAGTATGAAATGAATCAAACCTTCGGAAGCCAGACTGTCCAGTACCTGATCCAATAACAGGTGAACCTGTCGATCGTACTGCTCGTAACTACCAAAAGGTACCACTCTCGAGCCAGCGGAAGCAAAGGCCTGAGTGTAAGCCGACTGCTTATCAGGGCGCGGATTGATGGGCGTGTCGCCGAGATAATACCCGCAACCGTCTATGTCAAAGGCGAATCCGCAGCTATGCGGTCCTTTGTCTACTGCCAGCTTGCCCCCCTGAATTAACTTCTGCTGGTACTCCTTGGTGCACGTTAGCATCGAGACCGCCAGTTTTATATCCTCCGAGAGACCCCTCTCTCGCATCAAATCACGCCAGCGTTGGCCGATGATCTGTAGTAATTGGTAAGGCTTTTGCCTTAAGTAGGGAGGATAGTCTCGGATCAACTCCGGATTCCGGTAGCGCATGACGGGACGCAAATTATCATCCTCTGTCACTGGCACCAACTCACCGTCGGCTACCGCCCGATCGATATCTTCATTATTATTGTAAGGTTCAAATCCACTCATCCACTCTAGCTCCTGACGGATGGCATTCTGCACCCGTTCTAACTCCGCCGCGGGTGCTTTCCGTCCCAGCTGTATTACCGAAGTGGTAAGCCCGTTCTGCTGGATTGTTCTGAGTTTTTTTATTATAGGGGCAAACATGTAGCTATTATACTCTAAACTGCTCTCGCTTTTTATCTAACCAGCCCTGGCTTTGTCGCACGAGCTGATCTGCGTCCTTCGGATCAGCTAGTAGTAGTTTAACTGCCTCTTCGGCGAAGACGCCATTCTGTGAGCCTTTAACCAAGACGACATCTCCTGACTGCAATTCGCTAACCATAGCCTCTCCAGCAGCTTGTGGACTAGCGAAGGTCTGTATCTTGTCGCTCTCCACTCCAGCTTTCTCAGCTGCCTCTACCAGATGTTCATTAGCTGGCTGCCCGATAGTCATCAGCCTATCCAAAAAACCACAGTGTCGGCCAACCAATCTATGCCCAGCGGCCTCATACTCACCCAGTTCATTCATCGTGCCCAGTATTGCCAGCTTGCGTCCCGTAAACTGACTCAGTGCATCGAGAGCAGCCACTCCGGAATATGGGCTAGCATTATATGAGTCATCTAGGATGATGCTGCCATTCTTACCCTGCAGCACACGCATCCGGCCTTTCGGCTGCTGGAATTGTGCTAACTGCTCGATGATATCGCGTTTACCGACACCCAGCTTATGAGCTACAGCTGCTGCTGCGACCAAACTATAGACCGCCTGGCGCGCTATGACAGGAACTCTCAATGGCAGCCCCTCGTCACCAAAGAAGAGATCGCCGCCCCAGCCTTTCTCCCCGTCAAACTGCTGCAGATCCATCCAGTAAGTAGCTGGGCTCAACCCATAACCGTACATATGCGACTGTGCCTCGCCATGGTCTCGCAGTCGTTCGTCATCATGATTGTAAAAAACCTGCTTACTCGTCTCGGCTAGCAGCCATTTCTCACGCAGTATCGCCTCAATCGACTTAAACTCCTCAAGATGGACCTTAGCTACGGCTGTTACTACTCCGATGTCGGGGCGGATATAGCTCATAAAGCGTTTGATATCACCCGGACGATCGGCGCCCATTTCTAGCACTACCACATCGTAAGGATAGTCGTCATTCGCTATAGTCTGGCGCATAGTTTTAAACACTCTCAGCCAGCCAATGACGTCGGTAGTTCGCTCGGGTGGCTCCAGCTCGAACAAACTCAAAGGTAGACCAAACTCGGTATTGTAGTTACCCTCATGAGCTAGCACACTGAATTTATAGCTAAGCACCTGAGCGATGGCCTGTTTCGTCGAGGTCTTGCCCACACTACCCGTAATAGCGATTACTTTAGGCTGGTGCTTACCTAGTAGTTTTTCTACGTACGCTTCGAGGCGCTGTAAAACGAGATTCCGTAAAATTTTTCGCATAGGTATAGTGTACCATTCGTATAGCCTTTGGATGATAGGTTCGTAATAGAATTGATTCCTTCTCTATCGCACCGGCCCGCCACGGCGGCGGTCTGGTCGGTTCTCATCATATTTATTCCAAGAAAAAAGCCCCGGCTGACGCCGAGACTCTTTTCTTGGTGGAGCATGTCGGATTCGAACCGACGACCTCTTCACTGCCAGCGAAGCGCTCTAGCCAACTGAGCTAATGCCCCTTGAAAAGTAATGCTTTTAGCCATATCGCTATGGAGACAATGTATAGTATACGAACTATCTAATCTTTGAGCAATTCTAGTAATCCCTGCTCATCTATCTGTTCCGTACCATGATCTTCGGCCTGCTTGACCTTACTAGACCCTGGCTTCTCTCCTGCCACCAAATAACTGGTCTGTGCCGATACACTAGCGGTAACCTTACCTCCAAGTGCACGAATCCGCTCTGCCGCCTCTTCCCGGCTCATCTCCCCTAAGCTACCAGTGATAACAAAAGTCTTACCCTCTAAGGAGCCTCCGGCAGTTAATGCCTGCACTGGCTCCACATTCAACTGTTTAAACTTCTCCAACATGCTCAAATTATCCGCATCACCAAACCATCCCACGATCGACTCAGCTACCACCTGACCCACTCCATCAACTGCACTTAGATCGTCCAGCGTAGCTTGAGACAAGCGCTCTAATGAGCCGAAGTGATTAGCCAGATCGATCGCCGTCTGCGCACCGACATGACGAATGCCTAGAGCATAGATAAAACGGTGCAACGCTGGCCGTTTAGCTCGGTTAACCGCCTGGACTAATTTCTCGGCTGAGATTTCAGCAAATCGCTCCAGCTCCAGTAACTTCTCCTTATCCAACGTGTACACATCGGCTAAGTCTTGTATTAAACCGGCATCTACCAGGGCTATGGCATTCTTCTCGCCCAGACCATCGATATCCAGTGCCCCTTTACTCGCGAAATGACGAAGCGCTCGTTTAAGTAGTAGCGGACCGGTAGCTCCTTTGACTCGCGTCACCACCTCACCGCTTGGTCGCTCAAACTCTAAATCGGGGTGTTGACGAGCTAGTGCAGCGGAAAAATCAAAGGCCTTAGTCCCATTTGGTCGCAGCTCAGGCAGCACACGCTCGACCTGAGGAATGATATCACCGGCCTTATAGATGATTACCGTATCTCCTATACGAACATCTTTGCGGGCGATCTCATCAGCATTATGCAAACTAGCATGTTGCACCGTGGTACCGGCCACTACGACGGGATCAAAAACAGCCACCGGCGTCGCCGCACCGGTCCGACCTATACTGATGACGATATCTTTCACTACCGTAGTAGCCTGCTCAGCCGGATACTTATAAGCTACGGCACCCCGTGGCGCCTTGCCCACCACACCTAATCGATCGAACTGTTCGCGGTCATTCACTTTAATCACTAACCCATCAGTATGGAAAGGTAGATCGAGACGCTTCTCCTGCCACTGTTCAGCAAACTCGAGCAACGCAGCTATATTACTGGCTGGCTGAGCCTGAGTATTAACGTTGAAGCCCAATTCACGTAAATACTCATAACTAGCTGCGCTAGTCGGAACATCGTCCATATCCTCTCGCAGTAAATCGTAAGCATGAAACTGTAACGGTCGCGCTGCTACAAGCGTGGCATCCAGCTGGCGCATAGTTCCAGCCGCTAGATTGCGCGGATTAGCAAACAACGCCTGGCCTTCTACTGCACGCACCCGATTTAACTGCTCGAAGTCGGCTTTATACATAACGATCTCACCCCGTACCTCAGTGTAGCCCTGCAGCAGGTGTCTACTAGCATCCTCTCGCAGACGCAATGGTACTGAATTAATCGTCCGTGCATTCTGAGTGACATCTTCACCGTTCTTGCCATCACCTCGTGTCACCGCTCGCACTAACAGTCCATACTCATAAACTAGTGAACAGGCCAGACCGTCCATTTTGAGATCGATGAAATAGGTTGTCTTCTCTCCCGGTAGTAGCTTTTCTACCCGCTGCTGCCATGACTCTAGCTCACTAGCATCGAAGACATCATTTAAGCTCAGCATGGGCCAGCGGTGTGCTACAGAACTAAACTGTGGCAGTGGCGTGCCGGCCACGCGCTGCGTCGGTGAATCCATGGTGACCAGGTCTGGATAACGCTCTTCCAACTCGGTGAGTTCGTGTTTGAGACTATCGGCCGCCGCCTCGCTCATGATCGAACGATCATTCACGTGGTATTCGTGGCGGTACTCATCGATCAACTGCCGGAGTTTGACTATGCGGGCTTTAGCCTTATCTTTTTCGTTTTGGTTGGACTGGAGGGCCATGTCGTTTGATCTCATAAGTTACAGCTATCAAGTAGGCTAGCGAGAAGGCGATTAGTATAAACCGCGTCAGCAGATTGATGACAAGTACCATCCAATCATTATTTAAAGCCGGCACATAGAGTAGTACTACAGCGAGGATTAATGGAACTGTAGCAATCAGTACGGCCAATCCCACACTGCGAGCCAGCCACCACAAACGTTTGCGGCTGAAGCCCCAGGCGGCCTTGATTGCTGCAACCGGACTCTTATCTGCCACGTAAAGCGGTGCTAACCAAGAACGCAGTAGCCAGTATAGGCTTAGACTGGCTAGTAAGAACCAGACTACGCTAGCTACTACCTGCTCCGGTGTTGAGGCGCCAAACTGATAGCGCATCACCTGCTCCACAAACAACCCACCGACTGCGAACGGTATAAGGTAGAGTATCCAAACTAGTAGCACTAAGAGTTGTTTGATGAAATCGCGTGAACCACTATAGAATGTCTGGCGTAAATTTGGTTGCTGCTTATCTGTAGTTTTAGCAATACGCCAGATAAGTACACTCATGATAATGGCGAACCAGATCTCGCCGGCAAACGTAGCTGTATCGGACGAAGTAACGATAAAGAAATCGACAGCTACCGCCACCAAAGCGACTAAGGTAAGTGAAGTTATAAGCGAGCGCCAGCGCGCAAAACCGACTCTTGCCAGTCGGCGGGCCGTTGGTAAAGGGCGAGTCGCTGCCTGCGCTGTCAAAGCTCAGTTCCCATTTGATTCAGCTGAGCCACACGATCGGCCGTCGGTGGGTGAGTACTGAATAACTTACGTACGAACTGGCCGCGCTTTTCCCGGCCGAAAGGATTGGCCAGAAAGAGGTGAGCCGTAGCGTTGTTGGCCTTACGCATAGGTCGAGCCGAACTTTCAATCTTCTGCAAAGCGCTAGCTAGTCCTTCCGGATAGCGGGTCATTAACGCTCCTGACGCGTCTGCGAGAAATTCTCGCTTCCGGGAGACGGCCAGCTGCAGCATCATCGCGATTAAGGGTGCGATGATGGCCGCTACGATACTGACCAGCAGCATTACTCCCCCCGCCCGCGAGTCTCGATCGCCAAGACCGCCGAACATTCCGATTCTCAGTAACCAATCACTAACGAAAGCGATAATCGTCACGAGAGCGATAACGATACTAGTGACCCGAATGTCATAGTTCTGGACATGACTGAGCTCATGGGCCATCACTCCTTCAAGCTCGCTATCGTCTAATATATCGAGGATGCCAGTCGTAGCAGCTACCACGCCGTGCTCCGGATCTCGCCCGGTGGCAAAGGCATTGGGGGCCGGGTCGTTAACGATATAAATCTTAGGCATCGGCATACCGGCACTAATGCTTAAGTTCTCTACTATCTTATACAGGCGGGGAGCCTCCTGAGCTGTTACCGGTTTGGCCCCAGTCATAGCGATCGCCATCTTCGCACTAGCGAAGTAACTAATCCCAGCGTAAGTAATGGCGAAAATCAACATCGGGATAAAGAAACCCGGGGTATCAAGAGTAACGGAGATTACCCATCCCAGCGCACTCATCAGTAGCACAAAGGCGAAGATGATAAGTACGGTCTTCAGTTTGTTTTTTCGGACTGCGGAATACACCTAGTCACACCTCTTTAGTATTAATTAACTACTCTAATTAGAACTGGACGTCGACCGGCTCACGGACGGTGGCCATGTCTTCAACTTCGAAGAATTCCTTCTCCGTAAAGCCCAACATACCAGCGATTAAATTGGTCGGGAACACCTGAGTCTTAATATTGAGATCACGTACTGCACCGTTGTAGAAACGACGGGCGGCCTGAATCTTATTCTCAGTGTCGACCAGCTCAGTCTGTAACTCACGGAAGTTATCACTAGCCTTAAGGTCCGGATAGGCTTCAGCGACGGCAAATAGACTCTTCAGGGCTCCCTCGAACTGATTCTCAGCTTCAGCGGTCTCTTTTACGCCACTAGCGTTAAGCGCTTGCGCCCGAGCTTGAGTCACCTTCTCAAAGACCTCTTTCTCATGCGAGGCATAGCCTTTAACGGTGTTAACCAGGTTAGGGATGAGGTCTAGACGGCGTTTGAGCTGCACAGTGATATCGCTCCACGCCTCTTCAGTCCGCACATTAGCCCGTACCAGACTGTTATAAATAAATACTATAGCGACCAGTACAACGGCGATAATCGTGATAGCGATCCACATGATTTTATACCTCTTAGTTTGGCCATATTATAGCATCTGTAAGTCCCCATATCCAGCTCTGGTTGGCGCTCGTGTATAGATTGATATACCATTAAGTAGCCGTCAGCTACGGCGCGTTGGCCGAGGAGTTAGGCAAGGGTCTGCAAAACCCTGTACACCGGTGCAAATCCGGTACGCGCCTCCACGTTAGGATAAGCTATCAGTTTACGCGATGCTAAGTACACTTTTCATTGCTCCAACTTTTCGCTATCCTTCCTTAATCAGGCAGAACAGTAACGTTTTGCCTGAGTGTAATTTCATATGCCCGGGTGGTGGAATTGGTTTACACGCGAAACTTAAAATTTCGTGCCTAACCGGCATGTGGGTTCGAGTCCCACCCCGGGCACCATTAGCTAGTTTTCTACAAACGCTATTCTCTGAATCGGCGGTGAAGCAGCCTCTTCTACTTTCAAAAAGTCCTGTGTCACGGAATCTATAAGCATAGGCTTGAGATACCAAGCTCGCATCCCCACTCTCAACCAGCCTGACTCTACGCCCTCAGCCGCTCCCCATCCTGGATCGATGCGTTCACACCCACCCATCACTAACGCTATATCCAAAGTATCCTGGGGTAGAATTGCACATAGGCCTGAAGGTGAACGATTATCTCGCACTTCTCTTAGCACCACTCTGGGATTACCGCCTTCACTAATAGACAAAACACGCATGTAGTACAGGTGGTTTCCATCAGAAAGCTCACTACTAAAGAGCAACTCATAATCCGGCTGTAGGTAAGATAAGTTTAGTTCAGCAACTTCAAGTACTGTTTCTTCGGCGCTTAAGTGCGGATGAAATGATTCTGCGCTTACAGCTGTTACCGACTCGATTGACCTAGAAGTATCTGGATGTGTCATAACTGAGATTAAGAACCTAGGCGCGCTATTCGTCAAGCACAAGCGTAGTATAAAACTGGCTCTCAGCCTAGTTTATCTAACTACTACACTATAAATAAGCATGCCTGAGACTATCTCCTTGAAGTGTCGAACTAGACTATACGAGCAGTAGCCTAAGACAGACGGAAGGGTGGATATTCATCCGTAACTAGGAGAAAGGCGTAAGCATCAACTCGCCACGCCCAGCGAATTACTCCAACCACATAGTCAAACAGCGCTCGCGGATAACGACCTGTAAAGAGAATGGCAAACCAAGCCACGATGGTGGCTAATACCACGCCCACTGCCAGCACGATCAATACTATGTAGTGCGGTAGGGCTAATAGCCACTTCACTAATGGCAACCACCGGTTCAGCTTCTTCTTGACGTTAGGATAGTCAAGATCGAGCTGGACAGATTGTTTATCGACGGTAGACGGGTAGCTATCGGTAAGCAAAAGTAGGTACGCACCTACTCGCGTGCTGAAACGGTTGAGCTCTAGAGCGAAGTTAAACCACCAGCGGGGATAACGCTGCCTAAACAAAATCATGAGCGCAGTCGCTACGAACAAGCCGCTTACGATGCCGCCGCTACTAGTCGCTACCTCTTTACCGGCCTCATTAACTATAGTTTCGTCACCGGTCGCAGTGAGCAATAAAAGAATTACTACAATCGGAATTGCCCACAAGATACGGACGAAAGTAGTAAAACGGTCCAGTTCTTTAGGGTAGTCGATATCTAGTCGAGCCGGGTATGATTTAGTCAGTAGTGCCATGGTGAATCTCCTTGATTATTGAATTGTTACTTTATGAAAAGCTTTATGGCCAGTTAGAGACCTTATAGCTATAGTTATAGGCCGATGAGTAGATGATGTCTACCCATTTAGCTTAGGCGAGATGCTAAACTGTGCAGAATTATAGACCAAACATCTCTGTCAGCTCCCCACAGCTAAAGTCCCCCAGAGAACCATCAGTCCGATTATAATTTTGACTCTTAGTGGAATACGATTATTGAATTTTATTCCTGCAAAAATACTTTTCGCCGGAAAATATATGAGGGATAAAAAGAGATAAAAGACTCCCGGCACAACATGCACCAATATCAAATTCAGTACCCCGATTACCGCGAATACCACGCCAAATATCCAGCTAATCACTTCATTAGACGTTAAAGATCCATTCACTAACGAGATTTTCCTACTTCTACGACCCCGCAAATGGTGAGCCAAAGATACCGACAGCCAGCTCTGCCCAGATTAGAAAGAGCAGTGTTACGAGCACAAGCGCGAGCATCGCTCGCTGAGCCGGAGCTTTCATCTTGCTCGCTAGCAATTCATAGGTGAATCCAGTACCAAGCAGCAGTATGCCGATAATAACGAAATCAAATAGCTTCCAGTCTACTTCATCAGTGAATTGCATCGCGATAAGCGGAATGAGCAGGATGAGTGCAGTTCCCAGCACGATACGGATTATGTTTCTCTTTCCTATAACTTGGGTATTATTCTCCATTATTAAGCCTCTTCTTTCGTTTCATTATTGCGATACTCTAGTATATCTCCCGGTTGGCATCCAAGCGCTTCACAAATTGCCTCCAAGGTCGACAGCCGCACCGCTTTTGCCTTGCCATTCTTTAAAATAGAGATATTCGCCAGAGTGATGCCTACCTTCTCCGCTAGTTCCGTCACGCTCATCTTACGCTTTGCGAGCATGACATCGATGTTAATGATTATCGCCATCATCTACTCCTAGACCGTCAGGTCGTTTTCAGACTTTATATCGATAGCATTCTGAAGTAAGCGCTGGAATAGGCCAGCTGCGGCGGCAATGACGAGGGAAGCACCAATAATGATAAGCCCGATTAGTACTACTCCCGGAGCGTCATCTCGCTCAGCGACGATGAGAACATACGGCATGCCCAGTACATATAGCCCGCTAATTACAATCCCGCAGTACTTTATATTCCCTAGGACTTTAGTCGATGAGTTCGAGAAAGTTTGATTTTTATCGATATAATCTAGCAGCTTAAACCCTTGGTATAAAGCGATAAAAAACGGAATAGCCGGTACATACATACCGAGTAGGATTAATCTATACCCGCCAACGTCCGACATAAGTGCTTGTGGAATCCCGTAGACACAAAGTGCCAGGACTACTAGTCCGATTGTAAGAATAACTAGTCTTAAGAATATGGTTGATCCTCGATTCATCTATTGCACCTTTTCTATAATTATCTTATGACTAGTCTTGCATACTATTTATCGTTTTGCAATAAATTAATATCGTTATTTATACCAGATTCGATTTCGAGGACAGGCGAACGACTGGTGACATTGTCGATCATTACTGCGCATACCACATATGCTAACCCGATCAGAAGTAGGTTGTAATACGAACCTCGCCACGGGCACCTGCTCCGCCCGTTCCAGTCAGCGACCCGCCGCCGCCGCCGCCGGGAATGCCGCCCGCACCGCCCGTTCCGCTGCCAGTCGACCCAACACCACCTGCACCAGCGAACGTCGAAGGCCCACCGGCTGCTCCATTTGTACTACCGCCGCCGCCGCCGTAGACCGAACCAGCCCCAGGGATTGCCGAGCCCGAACTCCGGCCCCCCCCACCACCACCAAAAGCTGCACCGACGGGGGCTCCACCAGAGCTGCCGGCACCTCCGTCGTGCCCGCCACCTTTGCTGTTTCCTGTAGGGTTACGCGATCCTCCCCCGCCGGTGACACTGTAGCCTGCGAAAGCGCTGCTGCCACCATTACCCGCCGATGCACCGGCCGTTGCACCAGCCCCTCCTGAGCCGACCGTGACTATCTCGGTCGCATCAAGTTCATCAGCGGATACAACAATGAGTAGCGACCCGCCCCCACCTCCGCCACCGTCGCCGAACCCATCCTGTTCTGATCCTCCCCCACCGGCAGCAACGACATGAGCAACGACAAGCTTCGCTCCGGTCGGCTTGACCCATGTCCCCGACGCTGTGAACGTGTCTACCTGCGGCGGCCCCGACGTACCATCACCAATCGCCTGATCATGCTCGGTGATGGCTTGTTGGACATCTATCGCTGTAGTGTATGAAAGGCCGGTCGGATCGAACTCAATGCTGGTAGCTGAATGTGCATCTGCTGCTGCCTCATGATCAGTAACAGCTGTGGTAGCGGTACCGGAGGGATCAGCTCCTACATCACTGGCATCGAGTGAAACAATACCGGTGTTACCGTTGACGGACTGAACAGGGGCTTCGGCAGCCGTGATGAAGGTAGCGGAATGGGCTTCATTACCGTGCTCAGTTGGGGTACGAGTAGCACTGGCATCATCAAGGGTGGCGTCACTGAGCTTGGCGTTGAGGGCAGCCAGGGTGGTAGCACTGTGTTCTATACCACCCAGTGAGTGGCCTTTCGGTATTTGAGGGTCGGCTAATTCACCGGAGAGGCCATCGACGTTCAGTTCGTCAGTTCCGCCGGATTGGTGGGTGGTGGTGTGGGATGCTATATCAGCTGTATCTACATAGTTCTTAGTAGCCGCATCAGTAGCGTTGGTGGGGTCGGCTAACCCGATGATACGGTTTCCACCAAGACTGAGATTGCCGCCCATGGTGTCGCCACTACGGTTGAGCTTCTGGGTTAGCTCGGTACCGCGTTTGAGAGAGCCATCACTAGCTAGTTCGACGCTGAGGAACTCGTTGAGGATATCACCCCATGTTCCTTCGTCTGATCCGGGGATTGGTAGGCGGGGCATAGAATGTTTTACTACCGTTTGTTATATCCATACTCTACAGCGGTTATGGTTGATGGCGCAACTGTGCAGTCTAGGGTTATTGTCCATACTCAGCTTCAATAAAGTAGTCAGGGTTTGTTCATAGTTTGATAATTAAGCATTTGGTGCCGGATAGCTGGTGTATTTCTAACCGCTAACCAAGGCAATGTAGACAATTATAAGTTACAGGATTTAGTAAGGCAATTTAATCTGTCGGCAGATTTGATTACTTAGTTAATTGCTCCTCATCTTACTTGGGCTTAATTGTTCAAGACCATTAATAATTACTAATCTTGGGCATTGTTCTTTTTTGCGTAATTTAGAAGCATACATTTTTTTAAGTTCGTTCAACTGTGAATCTTTGTTATCCACACTTGCTTGAGTTACTAATACAACTACATAGAATGCGATAGCCGCTTTCTCTCGTTCCACATACTCTTGTAATTGTAAATTATATCCGTCAATCAGGTTCTTATTGTTTGATTTTTTAATTTCAACGACCGCCTTATTGCTAGAACCTTGACCAATTGTGAAATCCACAGCACCATTACCAACCGCTGGCTCCCTACTTACCAAAATGTCGTTATTTTGACAGATGTGGTCAGCAGCTGTATGGAAAATAATCTGTGCAGCGTCTTCTCTGACTGGCTTCAAATAATCAGGAGATTCACCTTTTCGGTGGTACAGCAAGGTGTTAGCTCCTAGTTTTTCAATATTACGACGAAACTGGTCTATTACTTGTCCGTCAATAAACTCAACCATTTCGTTTGTATTTTTAATAACCGTGTTTGGTGATTGCAGCTTGTCGTTAAGTTGTGCCGCGAATTTGCTTAGACGAACGTATCCAGCGGGGTCTTTTTGTCTATCATATGGTCTTACAACAGCTTCGTCATAGATGGCTATAAGGGTTTTCATTGCTTCAATTGAACCAGTAACAAGTGCTGGGTTCTTCTTAATCTTTTTTGCGTAATTTGCAATATCGGCTCCGACTAAGTCGTTAAAGGCTTGTCTGCATTTTTCGTTTAACTGGGCGGCAACTGCAATTTCTTCCCAACTAGTCGCCAATGGAAGTTCGCTCAATATCACTAATGGAACAAAAATAAGCGGAGTATCTTTTTTGGGGTGTGCAGGTAGGTTATACTTTGCTTCGTTTATTTCAAATACCTTAACCTTTATACCAAGTTCTTTTGAGACTCTTTGGGTATACGCACAAAGTCGGGGATAAATGATGTGTGATATTAAATCACTAATGCTGTCAGCTCCGAATCTGCTTATAAACAGTCCTAGCATTTCCATAACTTCAAGGTCTTCTACACCGATTGAAATCATTTCAGATAATGATTGCAGTGATTTCCTTGCCACACTTTCTGAAATGGAAGTACCACTATCCCTGCTGTTTCCGTAACCGATTGATAGACCTTTTGGTTCTTCAATGGCAATCATCTTTATTGCAATCTGTCTAATACGTTCGGATTTTGCTGCCTGATTATTTACAGATATCAGTTTACGAACATAGGCACGAATGTCCTCTACAACATTATCAAGTTCAGGTATATCAGTAACATTTATCAACTTAGGGTCAATGAATAATTTAGTATCTATGCCGATTATTGCGTTTAGGATACCCAGTTCTTCAAGTTTTTCTACAGGTACACCAATATGCTCATTGAGAGTTATTAGTTGTTTTCCTTTTTGTTGATTTGCAACCATAAGATTATTGTATCGTTGTTTGGTTGATAACTATATTGCTTACGTTTAACTTATAGTTTCTTTAAGTATTCGTAAATCTTAACCATTGCCAAAGTATCTAAACAGCAGTACTTCAAGAGTGCTTCGTAAGTCTTTTGGGCTTGTTCTTCGTCTACTGCACCCATAACGGCGTCATACCACCGTATTGAAGCGACTAATCCGTTCTGTATATCCATTTCCTTGTATGAGAACTCAGGCACAAGGACTGGTAACACATATTTGATTGAGCTACTGCCTTTGAAATCGTGGTGTACATAATGCTGTTTACTGAATATGTCCATTAGATCAAACACTCTATTATTTATGCCCTCAAGGAACTCCGCGTATTCAGGGAATGCTTTACCCATTTCTGTGTTGCGTCCTGTTTCAAAGACTTTATACCAAACAATAACGCTACCTGTATCTCCGATATTGTTCTGTAGGCTTGCGAGTAGCTCTGGCATTGGTGGATTGGTGCTATCACGCCCAAGATACTCATAATGCTCAAGTTCGCCGTCAGGCTCTCTCAGAACGTGTAAAGAATACTGGAACGGTATTTGTTGGAATGGTGTACAGCCATTAAACATTGGTAAGGCCGATGAAACGGTTTCGTAGTCTAGGAAATAAAGAGGAAATTCAAGTTCGCTTAACAATTCTTGAATAGCTGGCCTGTTTATAATCGGCTCTTTACTCCTAGCCACCAGTACTTGATTTTTCTGACCAATAGAAAGTTTTATGTCCTCTGGTACATCATGTACGTTATGAATGTCTCCATCTACAAGTACTGCCAGATTCTTAGCACCTATTCTTGAAATATTAAAAACAGAATACTCAGGAATATCGGGATTAAGATAATTAAATGTCGAGCAGTGTCCTGAACGAGTTTTAAGTCTACAACTACACTTTTTTGGCTCATCGTTTTGTTTTAATACTTCAATAGCGTCATAGGCTTGTTGCCGTATTGTTGGTAGTATTTTTTCAACCTTTTCTGTAACATCGGTTTGCGTTAAAAGTTCAGATGGCTCTACTGCTGTTTTGCGAACGTAAGTTTTATCTAAATGAATGACAATTACCTTACCAATTTTATAGCCAGCGTCTTCAAATGCCACTCGCTGAAAAGCAAGGTCATATATATGTTCTTTTTTAACAGAGTTGGTAGATTTTACTTCGTACAAATCCCAAGATTGCGTGGCTTCATCAAATTCAATAATATCTGCCATTGCCAATAATTCTTTGTCTGTATAAACAGTAGCTTGGAATATTGCTTGCACATCATTACTTACAAGCCTCTCGGTTTCGTTACGAGCCTTCTTACCGTAAGAACCAACCAGAACAGCGTTAGGAAATAAGCCACGAGCAAAACGCTCAACTTCATTACCTTGTTCTAGTCGCTGATTAATTGCTTCCTCATCATCTACGGGTACGACTTCTTTTTTGTATTTCCATAGCCATAGATAACTTGGACAACATTGATATTTTAGGAAGTCAGATTTAGACAGGTACATAATTTACAAATCTACAGTCTTGAAAGTTGATTAATTATTGACTCCGATAAGTCGGTTTTGTGTATGAGATACTGGTCCCATTTATTACTGTCCGATTTTTTCCTACCTGCTACAAATCCATACAAACTACCGCCTTGAAGATTGTTCGCTAGCCGTTTGAAGTCTGGTGCAGGGACAAGCCATACATAGTCCCACATATCGCCAGTTGAAGTATCAAAGTAGCAAAACAAGTAGACCATTGAATAATTTTCTACTACCCCTGAGGCTTTGACAGTAGCGGTGAATATTTCACTTGGGTTACTGCCAAATCGTGACTTGATTTGAATATACAGTGATTTCAATTGCCCCTTAGGCTTTACAATTAAGTCAATTCCTTCGTCATCGGAAATTGGCTTGAAACAAGACACCTCATTATCACCGTAGAGGGTGATAAGTTCGGCAACTCTAGCCTCAGCAATATCGCCTTTCTGCTTTGATGATACGTTTGAGATGACAGCTTCTTTTTTAGCTTCTTCTGCTATTTCTTCTTTTGTTTCAATGGGTTCAGAATTATCGTTCAAATAAAATGTTGAAGGGGCTGTTTTGATAAACTTTGATTTGATACCTTTTTTATTAATATCAACCACTAGCTGAGCGTTCATGGTTGCCTCTGGTGTTTTGCCGTCTGTTACTAGCAATCCTCGTTGGAGTGCTAATTTAGTAATCTCCTTACTGTGGAGTGGGTTACCGGCTTCTTTTAGAATGTCGTATGCGACTTGTTTGAAACTATTTTGCTGCATTATTTATTAAACCAATCTTCTCTAAGAGCATGTTACCCAATGTTGTGGTCTGAGTATATGACACCTTTGGCTTATTAGTGAATGTATCATATTCTGGCACACCAAGGTCTTTGTTCATTTTGATATTATTTTCAATTAAGCCAAGTCGTTCCAGATGTTCTTTGTAGCTTTCCTGAACTGCCCCTCGTTGGCGTTCCTCTTTACTAGACCCTAGTACAACTTGTACGGGTGAAAGAATATTTTTGTGCAATGCTTGAAAATGAGCCTTATCGTTTAGTGTCCGCTCGTGAAAATAACGAAGCCAGATTACTTCATTGTCGTTTATCTCTGATAACAGTCTCAAAAGATATTTTGCGTTATTAACAGTTGAGTCATCATCTGAAATACCATTTTGAACGATATTCAAAATGTATTTGCGTCTTTCTTCTGATATTGAGCGGGCGACCCGAATAATACTCTCCTCAACTAAATCAATAAATTCTTCGTTATTCCTTAATCTCTTTACTACATGTTCAGGGATAGTCTCTAGCTTATTATTAAGTTCTGTAACGTACTCAGCGATTCTTTCGATTCGTTGATTAGGGATTAACGTTCCTACAATCTCCGCTAAAAAACTACCTGCAATAGGGACAGCGCCTAAGCTCGCTTTTGTTACTATAGCCGTCCAGTCTAGCTTATTGTTTTTTAAGTTATCGTTGGCCTTATTCATTTGTTTGCTTATCAATAATTTCAATTTCTTCATT
Source organism: Candidatus Saccharimonadales bacterium (assembly GCA_040903985.1). Lineage (NCBI taxonomy): Bacteria > Candidatus Saccharimonadota > Candidatus Saccharimonadia > Saccharimonadales (SeqCode) > Saccharimonadales bacterium (SeqCode). The sequence goes on along the minus strand of JBBDUI010000002.1, from coordinate 614,898 downwards.
TGTTAAACCGTACAGTGAATAGACAGACTGGTTGATTTCATAATCAGTGTTTTTGATTTCTTGCTCAAGCGCCAGTAACTCTTTGCGATATTTTTCGTAAAGTATCATCAATTCATCTTTTTGTGAAAGCGTGAGGGTTATCTTGAGTGTTTTTACGAAAGTAGCAAAGTCGATTAACCACCATTTATTGAGTTTAGTCGGCCATTTTTCTATTTGATATTCTGACAAAATGACTTTCTCTATACGAGTCAAAACCTGGTCTTGCTTACTGTATAAGCTAAGTATTTTCTTGGTCAATTTCTCTAAAGAGTCCTGCTCACCTTTTAACCCTATTGCTATCGGTAGCTTTTCAAGAAAAGTCTTGGATATATTTACCGTAAGAGTTGATTTGTTAGAGAAGTTAGTTGAATAGTACCAGTTGAGCAGCCTTGAGTTCAGTAGCGCCAGTACATAATGAGCTGAAACGCCACTGTCATCTTTAAGTATGACGTTATTGACTGAGTTGAACGTATAGAACTGTTCTACATCAAGCGTACATCTTAAAGGATTAAGTCCGCCGCTTATTCTTTGTATAATGATTTTGTCTGATGTGAAGATTTCTTCTTTTCTCGCCCTATTCAATTTTGACCTGTCATAGAGAATGTAGTTATTATCAAAATTGATCGTATACCTACCGAATGATTTACCAAATAATAATGGCTTATAATCATCACTCAGCCGTTCTTTACTAACATATTTAGACTTATCACCGTCAATACCTGGCGAAATAAATTTTGCTATATTCCCTAGAACGATATGATTTGATAGTATTTTTGTTGTTAACGTTACTTCTTCCTTTTTTGCGAGTATGTTAAAAACGTAACTGGCGTTGTTCGAGAAGTTATTTTGCTCTAGCCTAGATTTTTCATTTGGATTTTGTATGTCTATAATGATTTCTGTTTCGTAGTTACTAGATATGCCTTCTTTTCTTCCAATGGACAATATGACTGATGAAGCAGTAACTCCACTGAATATACCTGCTCCAAGATTAACTATCTGTTTAATGGCAAAGTTATCGAGTAAATACTTTCGAAACGCCTCATAAGGCGTAGCTCGAAGTATGCTATTCGGGACAATGTATGAAAGTACACCGCCTTTCGTAAGAAGGTCTAAGCCCTTAGCGATAAACACTGCATATAGATTAATTTTGCCTTTTTGGATATTAAGACCGCGGGACTCAGTAGTAATGCTTTTATTTTCTATGTACGCACTTATAAAATCTTTTGAGCCTTGCGTAAAACCACCTTCACGAGTGAACACCCATGGGGGGTTTCCGACAACTATATCAAAGCCACCTTTGGCAAAGATTTCAGGAAATTCTTTTTCCCACACAAACGCCTTATCGCCAGCAACTTCCGAGTCATCAATTAAACTGTTGCCACATTTGATGTTGTTGTCCAGTGTTGTGAGTTTTTTGCCTTTTTGAGCAGATTTAAGCCAAAGCGATAGTTTAGTAATCTCAACCGATTCATCATTGAGGTCAACACCATAAATATTGTTCTGTAGGATTGATTTTATGTAATCCTCACTACTAAACAAGTTATTGCCGAGAATACTTGCTACACGTTTATTTTCTGCAAGTAGATAATCAAAAACATAAACCAAAAATGCACCTGAGCCACAAGCAGGGTCAACGACTTTTACATTCTGTAAAAATTCTTGATACTTACTGTATGCTTGGCGTTCTCTCTTTTCATAATTTTTGTCTGTAATGTCGCCCTTGAGCTTAAACTCAGACTTTAGACGTTCTTCTTCACCTCGCAAGTAAGCACCGAGTGAATTATCAACGATATAACGCACTATGTAGTCAGGAGTATAGAAAATGCCGTCTTTTTTTCTTCGTGACTGCTGAAAAGAATCTAGGCTTTTAGTTTCTTCGACTTTGCTTTTGATTTCTTCTAGGTCACTAATAGACTGTTCAAAGATATGGCCAAGAATCGTAACGCTTAAATCTTCCTCAAAGTTGTAGTTACTGATGTTTGCTACTTTTCGTAGTGGCTCATCACTTACTTTGAGGGCGTTAAGAGTCGGATCATGTGCAAATAAGCCACCGTTGTAGCCGTCTGGTATTTCTAGTTTTTCGCTACCAACATCAATTGCTTCAAAGAACGCTTTGAAGGTTGACCAGAGCGAACCACCAAACGCTGACTTATCGGCAGCTTGAATAACTCGTTGCAAGGTATTGTCTGGAAGCAAGCCTCGGTCCTCTGCGAAACAGGCAAATACTATGCGGTCAATAATCTTTTGGGCTTTTTCTATACCCATATCAATATCTGAACGTACAGTTTGATTGTGCCTGTAAATGTCTCTTAGCAGATCGAGACGAGCTTCTCGGTACATCTTGTAGAATTTCTTTCCGATTTCTTCCTGCTCATAACGTATATCACTGAGCCAGCCCTCTGTCTTGCTTGCTCCCTTTGGTGTTGTGAGGTTATCACTGTGGAGAAGTGTGTAGAAAGTCTTGAACTTGAGATAGTCGTCATCAGGGTCAACTAAGTCATCGAGTGTCCATAGCTCATAATCAAGTTGATTGTCGTGGTATAGCCTGAACTCCCAAAAGTTACTGACAACCACAAATGGACAGTTTCTATACTGAGTCTTGTACTTGAACCCCTGTTGCACAGGACTCATGTTGCCCTCACGCCGTTGTGGTCTGTCTAACTCAATACTTGCACCCTTTAATTCCACTACAGCTGCAATATTCTTGATGTCTTGTGTTACGTCAGTGTGGCTAAGAACAGCGTCAGGGAGTTGACCTTTATCAGTAGTAGCTTTTGGCTCAAAGCTATACGGCACTGTAGGTTTTTCTTTATAACCTAAAATCTTTATGAAAAAGTCATGATTGTAGGCTTGCTCGCGGGAAGTTTCTTTATCTGCTTTTAAGCTACCTTTGTGATAATCATTGTGCCAAGTTTTAACGATTGCAATTTTATCTTCTAAGTCAGAAGTTTGTAGTTTTGTCGCTATATCACGAAGTTTGTTTTTACCAAATAGACTAGCCATATTATGCAACATTGTACGCTATAAACACCTCTGTTTATAGTCCATAGTTATTAATCTGCACTAAACACAGCGTAGAGAGGCTGAGAATAGCTCAGAAAGGCTACTTTACGGCTCGCATTCCTCTAATTTTCTATACAGAATGCGAAGTATGGAAAAGAACATTGAGCAAGCAGTCAAAAACAGAGCTGATATCGCTACTATTCAACACAAATATAGGACGGGCGAAATAGATAGAGAAACTGCCAAACAGCTCGCTCAACCAGTAATATATCGTATTAACGAAGCAACTATCGCCAAAACTAAAGAACTCAACAAAAAATATGGCATGAACCGTAAACCAGCATTACTAGATTTTATTAATGCCATGAGGAACGAATACTAGAATGCGTACATTAAGACTAGAAGAAATGAATTGGGATATAACAAAACTCCATGCAGATATTATCGTGAATGCAGCCAACACTCAGCTCATTCCTGGCGGTGGTGTAGACAGTAAAATCCATTCAATCGCAGGACCCGAACTAGCAAATGCCTGTAAAGAACTTGGTGGCTGTGATTATGGCGAAGCAAAGATTACCGAAGCCTACGACTTACCAGCTCAATACGTCATACACACAGTTGCGCCTATATACGGCTACCATAAAGGTAAAGAGCCAAAGATACTCTATAAGTGCTTTTATACTTCGTTAGAACTTGCAGATGACTATGGTGTAGAGTCCATGGCTTTTCCTGCGTTAGGCTCAGGCTTACACGGCAATCCATACGAAGACGTGATTATGATAGCTCAAAAAGCTGTTGAAGACTTTGCAGACAGACACCCAAACTCATCACTCAAACGAGTGGTTTTCGTACATTACACGACTAGTTTTCATTAGTAATAAAAATTCAAAAACTAAGAGCGGAACAGTGAGGAATGGGATTATAGAGTATAATTTACACTAATGACTGGTCGTGAAAAAATATTAATCGCAATCAACCTGATTGATAGGTTCCTGCAAGAATCATTATCGGGTAACAAGGTATCTTTCAGCTCAGAGGACTTGGACGTTGCGGGTGTACGACTTGAAGACCAGAAATATATTCTAGACGCATTACAAGATGATTATGAATGTATTAAGTACTCCTACACCAAGCCAAATAAAAAGTTAGAAGATGATGGATCTATATCATTGAACAACCCAACGTTTAAGGCAGATATTCTTGACGTAGACTATCACTATCTTTTTGGAAAAATGAAGTCTTTGAGAAATTATAAAGTTAATATTCTGGACAATTTTGAGTCAGTGAGAAACAAAGCTAGAAAGAAAGATTTGGAAAAATACCAGTACCACGACAGCGTCCTTACTGATAAAAAACATAAATCTACCCAAACCAAGAAAAACAGGTCAGAAATTATTTTTATTGATTTACGAAATAACTTAATAACTGTCGGACTTAGGTATGCAAGTATTGATTTAATCGAAGGGGCAAATGTAATACTTGGCAAGCCACTCAGATACGACAGCCCACCGTATAACTTCATGCGTTATATTCTTAAAAATCATGATAGACCGATAAGCATTCACGAGATACAAGAAAAAGTTGAAGGCTGTAAAACGAAAACCGATTTGAGTGAACTTGTTAGAAACTGCCACTTCAATAGAGAGTTAAAGAAGATATTTTTTGAAAGAACTACACAGAAAACAATAAGGTTCACCCCTTGGAAAGAGATAAGCGGAGAACAACTTGAGTGGTTCGAAAAATGGCTAAAATCTAACCGTGACGAAACCGTAACAAACCGAGAAATATTACCAACCTAAGAAGTTAAAACCGACTAAAATCGAGTAATTTAGGAGCTTTATTACAGCTCCTTTTTTAATGTCTAAAGTGGTGTTTGGAACGGCAACGAAGCCACCCAACACCAATAACAACCGTTCCGTTGGGCTGGCTTCATCGCAAAGGAAAATACGATGAAAACCAATAACAAGGAATACGGTTTTTCAGAGAAATGGTCACCTGAAATAGAGGAGTTTAACTTCACTCAGGTACCAAACTTACTGTTAGCTTGCCAGGGTCATCTTGGGCTAACAGACGGTGAGACATTAACACTGATACACTTGCTAACATTTTGGTTCAGCCACAATAGTCGGGTATACCCGTCAATTACTCGGCTATGCAAGTTCTCTCACAAAGGTTATTCAACCGTTCAAAGACGATTGAGAAAACTGGAAGAAAAACAGTTCGTTAAACGCAGACATAAGCGAGGAACTTCTAACACATACGACCTAATACCTTGTGTCATAAAACTGTACGAACACCAAAAAGTTTGTACACAGCTACCTCGAAAACAAGGAGATTACCAGAACAAATTGAGGAGTGTACCTGCTTCAATAGTGACCAGTAAAGAATATGAAGTTCTAAAAAGACCAAAATTAAAAAATACTGAGAATAATATTGCGGATATTTTCTCGACACATTACGGGGGTTTCAAATGGTAACCCCCAAACAACCCAACAATCCATCTACAGAAACTCCTAAAGACTTAAAGAACCTTGCAGGATTTCTAGATGTACTCATTCAAATAGACCTAGCTCAAAAGGCTAAAGCTAAAACGATAGAAAATACTACTAAATAACAATATAATATATTTGTAAAGGATATAATCATGAATGCTACTACCAATAAAAAACCAATTCTATTAATCGCTAGGGTATCGGACGTGCAGCAACGTAAAGCGTTACCCGCACAGAAGCAACGGCTTGAAAACTATGCTAGAACTTTGAACTATAAAGACAAAGAATGGCGATACCATGAGTTCGATGAAAGTGCCTACAAGGACGCCAGGCAAAAATTCGCTTCTTTGATTGAAGATGAAATCCAGTCTTTGAATGAACAGGCGATAATTGTCTTTGATAAAATAGACCGTTTTACTCGTGACGCCTCACAGAGAGAAGTGAGAATAATGGGACAGCTCGTGGAAAAAGATAAAATAGAACTACATTTTCCATCAGACAATTTATTCATATCATCTAGTTCGCCAGCCACAGACTTATTCAGGCTTGGTATAGGAATGCTGCTTGCTAAGTACTATTCCGATTCAAGCCGAGACAATGTAAAGCGTCGTTTTGAACAGATGTTAAATGATGGTATATGGGTTCACAGGGCGCCAATAGGATATCAAAACATATCTATACCTACTAGTAATCCCAACAAGCCATTAAAAGATATTGTGGTCGATGAGCAAAGAGCGCATTACATTGTAAAAGCGTTTGAGCTAAGGGCAATAGGAATGCCGTACAGCCTTATCGCTAAAGAATTAGCAAAAGCTGGTTTTACGAGCAGTAAAACTGGTAAAACTACCCTATCCAAAGGGGCTGTCGAAGCTATAATTAATAATAAGTTTTATTACGGAATGATGACTCAGAAAGGAAAAGATTACCCTCATAATTACGCACCATTAATAGACCGAGCCTTGTTTAATAGGTGTCAGCTCATTAAAGACAAGCGCAAATCAATGAAAACCAAATGGGATAGTCTAAACTTCAATTTTAGCGATATTCTAAGCTGCGGTAAGTGTGGTCGTACTATTTCCCCGTTCCAGTGTAAACGTTGGGTGTACCTCAAGTGTGCAAATTCTAAGTGTAGCAACCCCAACACCGCAGAATCGCTCGTACTAGGCTCTATGGAAGCTCTTGTAAAAAGGATAAATATTCCGGAAAAGCTATTAAACAAAGTTATTAAAGAACTAAAAGATAACCACGACGACCAACAAAAATATTACTCACAGTCGTTACTATCAGTTCGAGAGGAATATGATTCAATCGACAAAAAAATTGAAATGTGGTTTGAAAAACTAGTAGATGAAAAAATATCACCAGAACAACACGATAAAATTGTAGAGACATTAACAAATAGACAGCAACAGCTCAATGATAGGCTAAATGTTCTAACCAGAGGGAATAAGGACTTCTTAGTAACCGCTTCATATCTGTTAGATTTAGTAAGTCGAGTTTCAGAGCTGTTTCAGCTTGCAGATGAGGGGCAGCGTTCCAAGCTCTTAGGATTCCTAGTTTCTAACCTTAAACTGAACGATAAAAACTTGTCATATACCGTGAATTACCCTTTTAACTTGGTAATTGAGGAAAAAGAAAAAGCGCCTGACGGCGCTAAAACTCAACTTTGGTGCGGGTGACGAGACTCAAACTCGTGGCCTCGTCCTTGGCAAGGACGCGCTCTATCAACTGAGCTACACCCGCATAACGCCTATTAATTGTAGTAAATCACCGCGCCTTACGCAACGGACCTGTTTTTAAGGTCTTGAAAGTATCTGCCCTTCTGCAACGGCAGAACGATAACTGATACAAGCTCATCTGGATGTAAGTGTTCGGGATATCTGTATCAGCCGAAGTTAGATTCACTCATATTATTTCCTACTGTAAGTAATCAAAAGGTACGGGAATACATCCTCGCAACTAAAACTAAACTCATCAGCCTCTTTGAGCCCGAGCCCACCTTCGAGCATAGCGACGTACTCATCCTTCGTATACCAGGTCTCAACTTCTCCAGTGCCGTCATTGTCGAGCTTTTTAAATAACCAGTCCACTAGAGGACCGAACATGCGATTACGATTCGATACGCCCAAGAAGGCCGGCTCCAGAATGACAAGTCTTTGCTGAGCGCTACTAAGGGTAAGGCGCAATAAATCCGGCCATTTATCACGAGGTATGTGATGTAGCACGTCCGACATGACAACGACATCCGATGATTCATACGCGGAAGGATAGAAGATATCACCATAACGCATGTCTGTGCCTCGCTTCTGTGCATAGGCAATGAATGTCTTATTAATATCTATCCCTCGGTAGATAACAGAGCTATCCATGGCGCGTCTCATATGGCCAAATCCACCTGCAACATCAAGAACGGTAACGTCAACCCCCACGGCCTGCTTGAAAGCTTCAAGCACATGCTTCCGCTGAGTAAGAGGAATAAAAAGTTTATAGGTCCAAGGCCAACGGTATTGAAACGTCATTTATAGCCAATATATGTAAATCATAATTAGAAGTAAAGTCGATCGAAAAGCTAAATACAGTATCTGCGCGCTGGCTCGCTCCAAAGAATCACCCGGCCTATAGCGGGGCTTCAGATACGAGTCCATAATTTTCAGTCATTCATAAGTATCTCCTTGTCCTCTTCCGATTAAAACAGTAACGTTTTAATCGGAAGAGGAGGACAAACTGAAAGCTGGAAGCAAAAACAGCTTCCGCTGTTTTTGCGGAAGCTGTGGGTTTAGTCTGGCGTGGTGGCGAGACTCGGATTATCGCTTGCGCGATTTCCGCTCAACAGTGCTCGCTGCGAGCAACTGCGCGCTGTATCGCTTCAGCGTACCGCCCCGCCAAGGCGGGGTTTCGGTTCGAATCCATGACTTTTAGTCATCCATAAGTATGAACTGACGCTTCGGTCAGTTCATACTTATGGTGGCGAGACTCGGATTCGAACCGAGGACACGAGGCTCTTCAGGCCACTGCTCTACCAACTGAGCTATCTCGCCCCAAAATAATGGAAAGCACTACCAGCTTACATGAAACTCGTCATACTATACCACCCATAAAGTGTAGATTCCCCTGATGTTTAACGCAAGTTAAGATACTTCCCATGCTACAATCGTAGATAACGATTATGCTTAATATGAAATACGAAGGCAAAGAACGCAAGACGCCGGTTAACGAGCTGGTAGATACCGCTTATCAAGAGAAATTCCTGCACCGCTTTGTACTGCTACTAGTCGCCCTGATAATCGGTCAGAGTGGCTACTTTATCATTATCGACGCCCTGTCTCTGGCCGTCTTTAACTGTCTGGTACTACTAGGCCTGTGGCTGAGTCTCTGGATCCTCAAACGCTACTCATACGATCTAGCTTCTTCGCTAGTCATACTACTCTGCCTGTCGGTCGTGCTCTCCTCTATTCTCTCTAGCGGGTTAAGTAATAGCACTATCTTCTGGTTCTTCATCTTCCCGGTAGTTGCGACCTTCCTTAAGGGTAAGAGGGGGGGCAGTATCTGGCTGTTAATTCTGGTTTTAATCCTCGCGGCTATGTTCCTGGCGGTAGATATCGGCGCTATCGCAGTCTTCACTATCTCCTACGATGCCGGCACATTCCAGCAGTTGATACTTAGTGTTTCCTTGGTGGCCGGCTTCCTCTACTTCTACCAAGATAGCCTGGACCAGAAGGCCAGCCTTTTCCAGGAGCGAGAACAGCAACTGGCCGATATCTACACCCAGCTGCAGGATGAGATCAGGCAGCGTAAAATCATCAGTGAATCATTGAAAAATAACCTAGATACTCTAGAGCGTAAAAAAGCCCGTGACGTTGCCCTGCTCCAAAGCATCGGCGAAGGTGTAATTGCTGTCGACTCTAAAGGACGTATTATTATGGTCAATCCGACAGTGGAGCGGATGTTTAACTACTACGAAAGCAACCTCATCGGTAAAAGCTACTCGGAGATGTTCCGTCTATATAATGAAACGGGCCATGTCATACCGACTAAACACACACCCCTGCTTAAAACCCTGGCCACTCAAACCTCGGAACATGAAGACACCTACTACTATCACAACTACAACGGCCAGCCGGTGCCGGTAGCTATTACCTCAACACCTATCGTGCTAGATAATCAGCACATTGGCGCGATTGAAGTGTTCCACGACATTAGCGAGGAACAGGCTATCGCACGGGCCAAAGACGAGTTCGTCTCTCTAGCTTCCCACCAGCTGCGTACACCTTTAAGCGCGATTAAATGGTACACCGAACGATTACTGAGAAGCACTGATCTCAAGCCCAAAGAACGCGGCTACCTCGAAACTATCCATGAAGATAGCGCTCGCCTCACCGGCCTGCTTAGTGACTACCTAAATGTATCTCGCCTAGAGCTCAAAACGGCTAAACTGCAGCTTGAGACTATCGATCCCAACACTGCCATCGAGGAAGCCCTCAATGATCTCCAGCCACTAATTAAAGAGAAGTCGCTAAAAGTAACTACTAAGCTAGCACCTAAACTAGCCTTGAAATCGGATATGAGGTTATTAGAGATGGTAGTGCAAAACCTCATATCCAACGCCGTGAAATATACCCCATCCGACGGAGAGATCACTCTAACCTCAGTACCGTACTCTGGTAAATCTGAGCATCTGAAAGGTGGTGCCGTCATCAGTATAGAGGATTCAGGTATAGGTATACCTTCCGGTGAGCAGTCGAAGCTCTTTACTAAATTGTTCCGCGCTAAAAATGCCGTAACTGGTAGCGAAGAAGGCACCGGTCTGGGCCTCTACACTGCAAAAGCGGCTATCGATCGGCTGGGCGGAGAGATCTGGTTCGACTCTAAGATTGGCAAAGGCACCCAATTCTCAGTCACTATACCAGACCAGGATAATGATATAATGGCCAAAACAAGTGAGGAATAGCTATGGATAAAAAAATACTGATCGTTGAAGACAATAAATCGCTGCGCAATGTACTGAGTGATACCTTTGAAGATGAAGGGTTTATTGTCAAAGTCGCTGATGACGGCGCGGTAGCGCTTGCAACCATTGAGTCATGGCTACCGGACGTTATATTACTCGATATTCTCATGCCGAATATGGATGGCAAGGAGATGCTGACAAAACTGCGCGCGCTACCCGATGGGGATAAAGTCATAGTCATGGTGCTGACCAACTCTGACACTAGTGATAAAGTGCTGGATTTCTTAAACCTAGGTGTAACCGACTATCTCACCAAGGCCGATTGGGAGCTAGAAGACATCGTGACTAAAGTAAAAGAACGGCTTAACATGAGTGCTTAATCTCAGTAGTTATATAGAACAGACCCAGTGAATGCTTCTTCTGCTACATAACAATACGGGAGCTTTACTGGCCGAGATTTACTTCGCCTTGCCCTAAAACCTGATTTAAGCTACCATAAACATTATAAAATAACGTGGCAGTTAGTCCAAGCAAGGGGCGGCAACACAAACTATGGCTCGACTACCTATACCTGGCTCGGATAAAGGTGTTTGGGGTGATATTCTCAACGAGTTCTTGAGTGTCGAGCTGAATTCAGACGGTAGCCTAAAGCGCAGTAGTGACATCGACAGTAAGCTTGGCTTATCTGGCGGCACTCTAACTGGACCGTTATTACTTAGTAGTAACCGCATTCTCGGACTAGCCGATCCAGAAGACCCCCAAGACGCCGTAACTAAGACCTACGTTGACAGTCTAGTGGGTGCGGCCCAAGCGGCAGCTGAAGCTACAGCTGAGAGCTACACCGATAGTGAACTCTCCGATCATGCAAGTGGCAGTAGCGTACATACTATAGCCGCCGTCTCCGGGCTCCAGAGTGCACTGGATGATAAGGCCCCTCTCTCTGCCACGGTAGATGAAGGGCCTTATGTCTCCCTGCTGAAGCAACACGTTCATGGCCTGCGTCGACAGGGAGCCTCTGCTGTAGCTACAATGAATGACTACGGTCTAGGCTTGGTCTCCTTTGGTCAGCGATGTGAGGGTGGTGGCGTACTTACGCCTGATGGCCGGATCTATATGCTTCCTCGCAATTTCGACAATGTAATCGTTGTGGATTCGACAAACGACACGGCAACTCTCGAAAATTTCGGACTAGATATGTCAGATTCCACAAAATGGATGGGCGGTCAACTAGGCCTGGATGGCAAGGTCTACTCTATGCCCTCTAGCAGTGAGTTCTCCTTGGTGATTAACCCTTCTGATAACACCGCTACTCTTGAGAACTTTGGCCTTGACCTATCGGGCACTGGCAAGTGGTATGGGTCAGCAGTAACAGCTACCGGCAAGATTGTGGGCATCCCGTATAACGCTACCGATATCTTGATTATCGACACTGTGGCAGGGACCGCCAAGCGGTGGGATCCGGGCCTAGATATGCCTGCGTCCTTCAAATATCATGGTGGAGTGCTCGGTCCTGACGGGTTGATCTACTGTGCTCCATATGGTCTGCAAAATACGCTGGACGGCATCTTGGTTATTGATCCCGAGACTGAAGAAGCCTGGCAGACAAACTATGGGCTTGACCGAGCTCAAGGGGAATCGAACCGTCAGTGGGTGGGCGGGTGTGTTGGCCCTGATGGTGCAGTGTATTTGTTTCCCTCTTCTTCAACTGCAGCGACTCTGGGGTATATTCGTATTGACCCGTGGACTCAGACTGCAGAGTTCGTCCATCCCGCCACAACTGCGGTATTCCGATCAGGTGCGCTAGGGCACGATGGACGACTCTACTTCTATCGCAGCGCGGTCCCGGCAGCCTTTGTGGCTTGTGACTTGATTACCGGAGAAGTCGAGGAGATCTATAGCGGCTCTGGGATCAGTAATTCAGGGGCGTGTGCAGCTCCTAACGGCAAGCTGTACTTCACACCCTACTCAACAAGTGTCGTACAACTATCTACAATAACTTTTCCACATTCTCTGCCCGAGGCTCTGCTCCTAGCCCCAGAGGCTAGCCACTATTAGGCCAGGCCTCTACGCCGTAATACCTAGTTGAACCATTGTATCGATCAGTAACTGAAGCTTTCTGCATCTATATACACCCGACACCTGCAGCAAGTAAACAATGTCGAAGGGCAACAGCTGAGAGCTCTTTGGTGTATCTCGAGAAAAATAAGTTTTACCGGCAGGTGGAGGTTCACCCCCTTGTCCCTAAACCATAACCGCGATACAGTTAAGGTGTGCTGCACCTCTTTTAAGAGTATTTCAAAGAAATAAACAAGGATACAAGCACACCATGCCACGATTACCTATCCCGGGCGCCGATGAAGGAACCTGGGGCCATATACTCAATGAGTTTCTTGAAGTAGAGCTTGACTCAGACGGAACCTTGAAGCGAGGGGGTGATATAGATGCCAAACTTAATCTAAGTGGTGGCACTATGAGCGGTAATCTTAACTTAGGTAGTAACCGCATCATTGGACTAGCTAATCCTATCGATAATAGTGATGCAGCTACCAAAGGATACGTCGATAGCCTGGGGGTTAGTGCCCATGCCGCTAGCCACCAGAATGGTGGTAGTGATGAGCTAGTTATTGAGTCACTTGCCGCTACGGAAGTTGATGCTAGCAAAGTACTGCAACCGGATGGAAGCGGCGGAGTAGCTTTTGGGAGTGCTACTCCTCTTACTACATCAGGTGATCTTTTAACTCACAACGGCACAACCACTACCCGACTCCCCATCGGTACAGTGGGTCAAGTGCCGACAGTCAACGGCGCCGGGACTGCCCTAGCTTACGCTGACTTACCCCCCATACCACATATAGAAGCCAAAATTACAGCCGGTTCCGCTCAGAGCGAATCAGTAACCTGGACCACTGCCTTCAATACAGTCCCAGTAGTTACAGTAGCCGCGCATCCCAATAATCAAGACCAGGCATTCGCTCAGGTTTATAGTCGCTCTACCACTGGAGCCAGTGCGTATAATACTTTTTCAGCCGTTCGTAAATCACTTATCGCCATGGAGAGCACCTAATGATAGATTCGACTATTGTCTCTCGACGCGATCCTAATCACCCCACCCCATGGTGCGATTTCGAAGTAACTGATGGATCACTAACAGTTATAATCCAAGAGTTGTCCGGCTTACGCCCGTGCCGCCAGCTCATGGCTGAGCAATCAAACAGCTTACTTCCTGCTACCACTTGTGATCAGCTAGAGGGTAAATGTAGCGCGATGGCTACCACGCACAACCTCACCCTTGATCCTAGCGCAGCTACAGTTAAACACGTCCTAGCGGTAACCCTAGACGGTGATCTAGAGTTCATACCAGAGCATCTGCAACAGCCCATCTACTTCGCACATTTAGCCTCGTATGAGCCCTCAACTGGTGAATGGACTAAGCTTAGATTTGTTGATCCCCTAGATGGTTAACAAGCCCTTACTCATCGGATACATAAAGCCTGAGTGAGATTAGAAAGTGAAGATGAGTATTAAGCTAAAATGCAACAGCTTAAGCCCGTCTCTTCACTTGTGTCTATAAGCGTAGGCAGTTAGAAAATAAACACGGGGGAGACTGCCTATGGCGCGCCTACCAATACCAGGTTCCGATCAAGGAGTATGGGGAGATATCCTTAACGAGTATCTTCTCGTTGAACATAATTCCGATGGAACACTTAAACGCGGTGCTGAGATCGATAATAAACTCGACATCAACGGTGGCACCTTAACCGGCCCACTCATCCTTAATGACGATCCCGCCAATGATCTTCACGCCGCTACTAAGCAGTACGTAGATGATATGGTGAGCGGCGTAAGTAGTGAGGGTAATCTACCCGACCCGACTGAAGCAGCGGATGACATGGTTCCAACAACAGAGGACGGTAACTACACCCTCAAGGCCACGCCGGATCTCACCGATTATTACACTAAAGCCGAAATTGACAACGGAGCCGGAGTAACAAGTTTGGTGGGCCTTACAATTATTGAGACAGCAGCCGGTGTTTGGTCTGCTGACGCACCGGCCAGGTCAGCTGGAATCAATCCGATTGTCTTCGTTGGCCTATCTAATACTTCAGACCCGGCCGATCCCGAAAATGGAATCGCCACTCCTGCTAATATTAACTCTGGCGACCGTCTCGTCAAACCATCAGAATGAGTTTAGATACTTTCTTTGCCGATCCCGATAATAACCGTTGGGTCAATGCTCAAAGTGGTTCTACTGTAGCGTGGGAGCAGAGTGCTGGACCAGGAGATCCTGAGCCCCTCGACCTGGGCCCCGATTTTAGAACCTACGTTGATCAAAGCGGCGGACAGACTATAGTCATACCCAACGGCACCTATAGCGCCGGTCTACTAGCCGATGCCACCCACGACGACTGGTTGATTCTTAAGGCGGAAACACCAGGCAACGTGGTTATCAATGAGAGACTATCCATGGAGGGGTGTTCTCGGATAGTGTTTGTGGGTCTAAAATTTGAACGTGAGCTCCGCCTTCATGCAGGATCGGGCTGGGATAACGGCAACGACCGAATCATCTCTTGGTACTGTCAGCATTCGCAGGCCGTAGGTGCCGGCGGCGGGGGCGAGAACGGTATTTACTGGACCGCAGCTAATGCGCGACTCGCTGCTGTAGGCTGTAATATCTATGATTGCTACCACGATGGTATTAAGCAGTACTCTTCGGACTCAATCGTACAGGGTTGTCGCATCTGGAACGTATACGATCCCCAAAACGATATTGACCCCCAAACCGCTAAGCATAACGATACAATACAAATCGAAACAGGAAATAATATTCAAATTCTTGACTCTACCCTTGGTCTTGACCTGAACGGCGATCCAGTCAAAGAGGGTCATGTCCAGATCGCATCAGAACCCAGTGGAAGTGGTGTGTCTGCCAGTCTGGAAAGAGTTTGGGTCGGTCAATCCGGCTCTTTCGGCATCATGATTGACGGCAAAAACAATGAACTACCATGCCATGTGGATTTAACTGACATTCGTAGCTGGAACAATACCTATGGAGCATACGAGATCCAAAACGGTGCGACTGCAAATACTACTAATGTTCTAGAGACCGCACCTTCCGGTAGTGACGTCGCACCTGATACCACCTGGAGAGAAGCCAATAGTTATGAGAGTTACAACAGCTGGATCGCTGGAGTCTCCTGGTGAGTGCCATCCATGCTTACGAACCATCTTGGGACACCTCGACAAGTGCTACCTCCCTGACGATAGATCTCTCAAATGGCGTCTCTAACGGTGGAGTTTTCATAATAGTTAATCAGAATTCATCCCAAACCGGCTCCGCTCTGTCTCTAGCTGATAGTAGTGGCTGGAATGAACTGGAGACCGGCGGCTGGCAGTACTGTTACTTTGGAATCTGGTATATAGAGGCTGGGAATACCATCCCTAGTTCAGTGACGATTAACTCTACGCACCAAGGTGCCATTGTAGCTATGACTGTTCACTTAACAGCGAACTCCTCTATCGATGCCATTGGAGTCCAGGCTGGTAGTTCATCCGATGTTTCATCCCTTGAAGTGCCCGGAATTACGGCAACTGCAGACGATTCCGACCTGCTCCTGCTATATGTTGGACGAGAGGTCCAAGAAGATTCCACTATCTCTGGGAATATGGAGATGGCGGCCGTTCAAGTAGCGTGGACAGGCGTTATAGGCTCATCAGCTACTACTTTCATCGGCCATGAAACTGTCAACTCTGGCCCGACCGGTTCACGAACTGTTACTCCTCAACGGGTTAAGCCTATGTACGGCTATCTGGTAGCACTATCATCAGCACCGGCAACACCCTACCTCTACATACGGGATAATGATTCCTGGATACCGGGTAGCGAGACTACCCTCTAACATCTAGCTCGAGAGATAAAATTGTAGTTAGATACCATGATTGTCTTCCCCACCCAGTCAAAATGATACTGTTGGACTGGGTGGGGAAAACAATCCTAAAGCTGTAAGCTTAGTCTGGGATGGTTGGGCGATGGAAGACTGTGCTTCGCTCTGCGCGTTCGTTGTGCTCATAACAAGCTCTTGCGCGCAACTCTCTGGCGCCAAAACCTCGTTTGCTTGCGCAAGAGATTTAGTTCTCGTCTTAATTACTCCACCATGAAAGTACCCTGCTTGTGCAGGGTACTTTCATGGTGGGCGATGGAGGACTCGAACCTCCGACCCCCTCGGTGTAAACGAGGTGCTCTAGCCAACTGAGCTAATCGCCCTTACACGAACAGTATCTAGTATAGGATATTTACAGCTAGTCATCCATACTGGGCATATTTTATACAAATTCGAAAACATCTTATGGTGTTTTCGAATTCTAAGGAAAAGCTGGCAGGAACTGCAGCACTCATCATTAAACGTAGTGATGATGAATGTGAAAGTCAAAGCCAAGCTTTGACGTGGTGCCGCGGGAGAGACTCGAACTCTCACAGTCTTGCGACCACAGGCCCCTCAAGCCTGCGCGTCTACCAGTTCCGCCACCGCGGCATACACCTAAACTGCCTGGCTATTCTACACTGAAGCTACCAGTAGCGGCAACCGAGAATACCTACTGATGGGCGTGAGGCATATGATCGTAGAGATGCTTAACGTCGTACTCCCGGCGCATCTGCTTGCGTAGCATGTCTCGTGTCACTCCCAGCTTCACACCAGGATTAAGGATGCCTTGTGGATCAAATAGCTGTTTGACTTCGTTAAACAAGGCATAGATTTCATCGCCATAGAGCTCTTTGAGGTAAGGTGCCCGCAAGCGACCGTCATTATGCTCACCAGAAGTACTACCACCCATCTCCGCGACCATAGCGTAGAACTCATCCATGAGTTTGATTACAGTTTGACGATCACCAGAGTTATCCAAATCTAGAAACGGCTGCATGTGCAGGTTGCCATTACCCGCATGTCCCCATACGGCAATCTCTAGTTTATAGCGGCCAAACAGCTGGTAAGACTTTTCTAGGAATTCAGTCAGTTTGTCGGCCGGTACTACCCCATCTTCAATAATTGGCAATGCCTTTTTCTTGCCTTTGTCCTGCCAGATCAACGCGGCCGCACTACGACGTATTTTCCATAAGTCCTCTTGATCTTCATAGTCGGTACAAACCTTGATCTCTCGCGCTATATCCTGGAGCAGCTTCTGCGCTTTCTTTACCTTGCGCTTCCGCGTAGTAGCCTTCTCATCATCGAATTCGACTAAGAAGACTAGCTTAGGTAATTCACCTTCGACGATACCAGATAGTTGATCCGGTTGATGACGACGGAGGAAGTCGAGCAGATAGTGATCTACCACCTCCATTGCACTGGGAGCTAGCTGAGTCAATAACTCGACCGCTTGGCCGGCCTGGACCACTTCATCGAAGAAGATGGCCATCAAATGCGTGTCAGGGTTGTAAGCTTCAGTCCGAAAAGTAATCTCACTTACCATACCCAGTGTTCCTTGAGAGCCGGCAATTAAACGTGATAGATCCACTCCCCCGTCCGGCTGTCGGACATCCCAGAGGGCATAACCGGCCGAATTCTTACTGACATTGATCCTGGCGGCCTCGATCTGCTCGGCGTTGTCGGCCAGCAGACCGTCGATTTTACGATAAATCTCCCCTTCAAAGTCCGACTGCCCCATCTTACGACTTAACTCCCGCTTACTAAGCGGACGAGTACGGATGACGTCACCGTTAGAGAGGACTACCTCCAGCTCCTGGATGTAGTCAGCGGTTGAGCCATATTTGAGTGATTTCTCTCCTCGAGCATTATTAGCTACCGCACCACCCAGTGTAGAATATTCAATACTTGAAGGATACGGGGGGAGGTAGCGGCGATGACTAAAAAGAGTACGCTGCAAATCTCCGTAGAGCATGCCCGGCTGGACGGTCACACTCTCACGATCGAGATCGATCAATTTATTCATGTGGGCCGGCAGTACCACCATCAAACCATCGCCGATAGCTCCACCGCTCTGGTCGGTACCTTTACCACGAGCAGTAATCGGTAGTTTCTTGCCCCGTTCGGCTAGCTGGGAACTAAACTTAGCGATTTTACGTAAGTCGGTGACGTTACGCGGATAGATGATGGCTCTTGGTTGAACCTTGAAAATACTACTATCAGTCGAGAAGTAGTCGATGGCCGGTTTTGCATCGAGGACTTCCCCTCGCAAGTGTTTGCGTAAATGGTCGGCTAGGTTACTCATTACGACTTATCATAACAGGTTCGGTTTTCAAAATGAATTATTAACAACATATTTCCCTGCACAAATGGTGCCGAAGAGAGGACTTGAACCTCCACGCTCGTAATGAGCACATGCTCCTGAAGCATGCGTGTCTACCAATTCCACCACTTCGGCTCCAGCTATGCAGGTTGTCTATATTAAGCTGCTACTTAGGAGAGTATACCCGGATCACAGGCCTACCACTAGTCTCTAGGACCGAGGCAGCAGGCGGGTTTGGGTCGGCTGAGTGTTAATCGTCCAGTCCGCTACATTATGATAACGGTCGGCAGGTTGAGCTATGTCAGATACACTGAGACCCTGTAGTTCCTCTCGGTTCACATAGTAAGCATGTAGCCGATAAAGCGCTAGCGCCGGGGCATCGGCTCGCCAGCGATTCTGAAAAGTCTCATATTTAGCTGCCCTAAGCTCAGAATCGGTTCGGGTGCGACCATCTTCTAAGCTGGTATCGGCGACCTCAGAATCGTACTGGGAGACATTACGGCCAGGATCTTTAGCTTGCGACGAATGCCAATAGGCGTACACGTCAGGGTCGATATCGAGACCGATACCGATACCGAATAGTAAGATATCGAAGTTACGGGGCCGCAAGTACTCCTCCTGCAGCTCGATACCAGCGACAGCGGTAACTACTACCTCAACACCAGCGGCCTCCCATTGTTGACGCAGATTCTCGGCCGCTGCCGGGTAGCCGTAGCTATCCTGAGTCACTATGCGCAGGCTAAATGGTTCATCGTCACGGTAGAGCCTACCATCACGGTACTCTAGCTCAGCCGCCGCAAATTTAGCCCGGGCAGCCTCCTGGTCAAATCCTAGCTGAGAGGTGCGGTAGCCTAAATGGCTCGGCAGTAGTGGGCTGTCAGCGTAGCGGTAATCGTGACCAAGCGCTCGCCGAGTACCGCGAGTGTTGATACTCTGCGTTAAGGCCTGACGTAGTTCACGACCAATCACCTGGTTATTGTAGAAGGCAAATACCTGGCCACTAACTTCCAGGCGAGACACCGTCGAACGTTGTGGCCGCTGCAAGCCAGCTGGATTAAATGAGCTATCGAGCACCATCCCGCCTAACTCATTACGATTATAGGCCTCGACCATCTCTGCCTCGGTCTCGTATGCGGCGATGATAAAGCGATTTAGCATAGGCGGACCCTTATAGTAGTTACTATTGGCTCGCAGCCGTACTTGTTGATCATTATTAATCTCATCAAACATGAACGGGCCACTCCCGATAGGCTGGTTATTAAAGGAAGATACGCGTAAACGCTCCGGCTCAACCCCCTGCAAAGCGTGCTCTGGCAGAATACCGACGGTAAGCTGACCGATAAACGGAGCGTACGGATTCGGTAGAGTAAAGGCGATCCGTAGTTCGTCGAGCACTTCTACCTCGATGTCTTGCCAGTTTAGCTGTAAGTGTGAACCGACATCAGGGTTTTGAATCAATCCTACCGTGTAGGCCACGTCCGAGGCAGTTAGCTGCTCTCCGTCATGCCAGTAGACGTCATCACGTAAGTTCACCGTATAAACGGTCTGTTCTTCATTAATCTCATAATCATGTGCTATATCGGCTACTACATCGCCACTACCACCGATCTTAAATAGACCGCTAAATACTAGTCGATTAGCTGCTTCTGCAATCTGACCGTCGGGAAAGAGTGGGTTGATTCCACCCACACTACCGACTATCCCTTCTACATACCGCCCGCCGGGGGCTGGGCCGGGTGAGAGATAGTGCTCGTCTAAAGCACCTATCTGTTGTAGTAACAAGATAATGATGAGTGCAAACACTGCTAGCCAGCCGAAGACGAAACGCTCCGTCCGGCGTAAGCTCCGATCCTTGAGGTGGGTAGCGATAAACTTTACATACTGGCTACGTAGTTTGCGCCACCCTGTCTGCGCTTTCTCTAGCACCGCTTTAAACCTATCTTGCTGCAGAGGACTCATCTATGCCGACATTAATCCGAGCACGATAGAGAGCACAAACACTACTGCGAAAAGAATCGTCAACTGGTACATGACCAGCTCGATACCCCGCCGCGAGAAGTAAAAGGCACTATCACCACCGAAAGCTTGACCAAGACCGGTACCGCGGGACTGAGACAGGATGAGCACGATCATCAGGATTCCGGAAATCATAGATACTAGATGAAGAGCTGCTTGCATAGTCTAACTACTCCTTTATTAGGGTGTTGGCGGCAAAGTTAACTACCCAGATTATAACTACAGCTAAGATGGCGGCCCCGAATGTAGCGATCGAAAAGGCTGGGTAGAGCAGTTCGACGAGATACAGCATGAGGCTGTTTACGATTAAGGTGAAGAGACCGAGAGTAACGATAATAGCCGGCAAACTGAGAATGATAAGAATCGGGCGGACAAATGCGTTCACGATCGAGAAAATCAAAGCCGCTACCGCAATCACACGCCAGTCACCGTTAAAACTAATACCGTCGATGAGTTCACCGGCCAACCAAAGTCCGAGGCCGTTAACTGCCCAGCGAATTAAAAACTTTTTCATCATATGGGGTTATTGTAGCATAAAATCGACTCTCAACCTCACACCCTAGCCGAGCGCTAGAGTTGTTCCTTGAGACTTTTAGCTAGCTTAGCGCCGACGGTTGCCGCTAGTTCCGCCTCGCTAGCGGCCTTAACGCCCCGATAAGAGCCAAACTGTCGAATCAACTTCTTCCGGGTGGCCGGACCTACCCCCGGTACCGTCTCTAAGACCGATGCTGTTTGAGCCTTATTCCGCAGTAGTGAATGGTAAGTGACGGCGAAGCGATGGGCCTCATCACGAATATGCATGATCAGTTTCAACAGATGCGAGCTCTGCTGCAGCACGATCTCCTCATAGCGGCACTGCTTACCTGCTCCCTGCGGCATGATGATCCGCTCGAACCGTTTAGCTAGCCCGATGACAGGTACGTGAATCCCTAGTGACTCTAGCGTCTCCACCACTACTCGCACCTGACCTTTACCACCATCGATAATGATCACATCCGGCTGGGGCCAACTATCCCAGTGGCGGGCTCGGCGCTGCAGCACCTCCTGCATGTGAGCGAAATCGTCGTTACCCTGCAGGCGCAGCTTGAATTTGCGGTACTCGCCTCGATTCGGCACGCCGTCGGTGAAGACCACCATACTGGCTACGTTATTCGTACCTTGCAGGTGGCTAATGTCATAACATTCGAGCCGCCGCGGTGGCTTGTCCAGTTTCAGTAGGGATTGGAGATCTAATAGCGCTCGATCGCGACCGAGATCAAACAGCTCTTCTCGACCAAAGAGATGCTGCTTCTGCAGGGCTTGAAGATTATGTAGCTGATCGCGCACTCTTGCTGCTATCTCGAAGTTATGTGCTCTCGACTGCCGCTTCATCTCCCGCTCTAGCTCTTTAGTCACCATGCTCACCTTCCCGGCTAAATAGCGCTTTAACTGCTGAATATTACGGCGATAATCCTCCGGACTGATAGCCTCAATCTCCGGTCCAGGGCAGAGTCCCAAGTGGTAGTGCAGGCAGGCGCGGCGGGGTAGTGTCCGGTGAGTGACATAAGGAAAGCTGCGGCGCAACTGCTTCATGGCCCGGCGGACGGCAAAAGCGCTGGTAAAAGGCCCGAAATAGGTCGCATCATCATCCAACGGTCGCCGGGTAAAGCTGACCCGCGGGTACACATCACCGGATATCTTTACATAGAGGAAATTCTTATCATCGCGCAGTAATATGTTGTACTTCGGCATGTAACGTTTTATCATGGCCGACTCGAGAAATAGCGCTTCGACCTCGCTACCGACCTCAAGCCACTCGATATCGGCGATTTCATTTACTAATGCCTGGGTCTTAAAATCATGTGCTCGGTTCGACTGAAAGTAGCTGCGTACCCGGGTACGCAGACTAGACGCCTTACCGACATAAATGATCTCCCCGCTAGCGTCTTTATGAAAATAGACACCAGGACTCTTCGGTAATTTAGTTAGCTTCGTCTGTACGCGTTTATTCATAATAGGGTTTAATTATAGCAATCGACCGAATCGTGCCTGTTACTGAGCAGAAACAGCTATTTGCTCACAGATCTTAGAACAAGTACTACGTTGATCACAGTCATCGCAAACTAGTACCAGATTATTACAGGCCACGTTAGCGCAGTTAATATGCCGAGATGTGGCACCACTACAATGTATGCACTGGCCAATATCTCGAGCTGCTTCAGAGAAGCCGACGTTCAGCCGCTTATCAAAAACGAAGCACTTGCCATCCCAGTAACCCTCATCCTTAAACTCCTGGCCATATTTAACGATACCGCCCTCGAGATGATAGACCTCATCAAATCCCTTATGCTTCATATAAGCGCTGAGGTACTCACAGCGTACATCCCCAGTACAGTAGGTCAAAACCGGCTGATCTTTAGGTAGTTTGGCTAACTCTTTTTTGATCTCTTTGAACGTCTTGATCTTCGGTTTAATGACATTTTTACCCCGGAAAGCGCCAATATCACTCTCATACTCATTGCGGGCATCAAGAATCACTACATCGGGATTCTGCTCTAAGTATTCATGCCACTGCTGCGGCTTCAACCCTTGGGTCGAGTTGAATACATCGAATTCCTCATCAGGGGCCAGAGTCACCAGTTCAGGCCGCACCTTCACACTCAAACGCGGAAAGTCATCACCCACACCCTCACTCCATTTATATTGGATGCCCTTGAACATAGGATGCTGATTCATCTCCCGTACGTAACGCTTGAGGTCCTCGACATGGCCACCGAGCGTACCGTTGATGCCCTGATCAGCTACGATGATACGCCCTTTTAAGTTGTAGCGCTCGCAAATATTACGCTGCCAGAACTTAACTGTCTCCGGATCAGGTACGGGCACGAATTTGTAATAAAGAATTACTTTCTGCATCGCCACTATTTTATCATCTCCTTTGGGGCAAAATTTACTTGAGCGCCTTCTTAAGGTACTGACCAGTATAGGACTCTTTCACTTGGGCCACTACCTCTGGCGTACCACTCGCAATCACCTGACCGCCACCCGAGCCACCCTCGGGACCGAGATCGATGATCCAATCGGCATTTTTAATCACGTCCAGATTATGCTCAATCACTAACACTGTGTTGCCGCTTGCGACCAGCTCTTGCAAGACATCAAGTAGCTTCTCAACATCGGCGAAGTGTAGTCCAGTGGTCGGTTCGTCTAAGATATAGAAGGTTTTGCCTGTGCTGCGACGCGATAGTTCGCTAGCCAGCTTAATCCGCTGCGCCTCACCCCCACTGAGAGTAGTGGCTGGCTGGCCTAATCGAATATAGCCTAGACCCACTCGCTCTAGCGTCTCCATACGACGCTTAATACTGGGAACGTTAGCGAAAAACTCTGCCGCTTCCTCTACTGTCATATTCAAGACATCAGAGATAGTCTTTCCTTTATAGTGGATCTCTAGTGCCTCACGATTATAGCGCTGGCCTTTGCACTCCTCACAGGTTACGTACACATCGGGCAGAAAGTGCATCTCAATCTTAATCACACCGTCGCCACGGCAGACTTCACAGCGTCCGCCTTTAACGTTAAAACTAAAACGCCCCGGCTTATAACCACGGATACGGGCCTCCGGAGTCTTGGCAAACAGCGTCCGAATATCGGTGAAGACATTAGTATAAGTCGCTGGATTGGAGCGCGGTGTGCGGCCGATCGGGCTCTGGGTGATAGTAATCGCTTTGTCTAGGTGCTCCACGCCTTCGATAACCTCATGCTTACCCGGTACCTCGTTAGCCCGATGCAGACGCATACTCAAATGCTTGGCTAAGATGTCGTTCACTAAGGTCGATTTACCAGAACCGGATACACCAGTGATGGCGATAAAGGTACCTAAAGGCAACTCCACATCGACCGAATCTAGATTGTGCTCACGCGCACCGACTATCCGCAGCTGCTTGCCATTCCCCTTCCGCCGTTTGGCTGGAGAGGGTATCGAGCGTGTACCGCTGAGATACTGGCCGGTCAGGCTGTTTTTATCCGCCGCTACATCCTCCGGTGTGCCGAAGGCTACGATCTCGCCGCCGTGCTCCCCAGCTGCTGGACCGACGTCGACCACGGTATCGGCCACCCGAATCGTTTCTTCATCGTGCTCGACCACGATAACGGTATTGCCCAGATCACGTAGTCGGGTCAGGGTAGCTATCAATCGAGCGTTATCCCGCTGATGTAGCCCGATCGAAGGCTCATCTAGTACATAGAGTACTCCCATCAGGCCGGAGCCGATCTGAGTAGCTAAGCGAATGCGCTGAGCCTCTCCACCACTTAAAGTATTGGCACTACGATCAAGCGTTAGATAGTCCAGCCCGACATCATGCAAGAACTGCAGCCGCTCCTGAATCTCCTTGAACACTTGTTGGCCGATCTGCTGTTGCCGCGACGTCAGTTTAATCTCCGCAAACCACTGTCGAATATCACCGATACTAGCTTGAGTGACGTCGATGATCGATTTGTCGGCCACTGTGACGGCCAGGACTTCGGGCTTTAGCCGCGCTCCGTGACAGACCGGACACTCTCGCTCCCGCATGTACTTCTCGATGTCACGCTTCATAAACTCAGAGTCAGTATCGTGATAGCGGCGTTCGAGATTAGGGATCACTCCTTCGAAAGTAGCACCATACTGCCGCCCGGTACTGGCGATGTCAACCTCGAACCGCTCGTCTTCATTGGCCCCATAGAGCACTATCTCGCGAGCCGCTGGGTCGAGCTCGCGCCAAGGTGTATTAACGTCAAAGCCCTTGCTATCGGCCACTGCCTGCAGTCGTCGCTGATACCAAGCATCCTGGCGACCCCAGGCCCAGGGTCGGATCGCTCCTTCGGCGATCGTCAATCGGTCGTTCGGTACGATTACCTCAGGATCGATCTCTAGCTTCATGCCTAGTCCCATACAGCTAGGGCAGGCGCCGTGCGGGGAGTTGAAGGAAAAGCTCCGTGGCGCCATCTCGACGATCGGCGCTTCTGGATGATTAGGGCAGGCAAACCGGTCACTATAAGTATGTATGATCTCGGAGTCGGCCTCTAGCACCTTGATAGTGCCGTCCGCCAGATCCAAAGCCTGCTCGACCGATTCACTCAAACGACCCTGGATATCATCCCCGATTACCAATCGGTCGACTATAACTTCGATGGTATGCTTGTACTTTTTATCCAGGCTCGGAAACTCGTCAACATCATATGTAACTCCATCGACGCGCACTCGGGCAAACCCGGCCTTCTTTAGTTCGGCCGGTATATGCCGAAACTCGCCTTTGCGATCGACTACTACTGGCGCTAGCAGTAGTAGTCGAGTAGCCCGCGGTAGCTGCAAAACGGCATCGACAATCTGCGTTAACGACTGACGCTCTACCTCTTCGCCACAAATTGGACAATGCGGTATGCCGACCCGAGCGTAGAGTAGGCGTAAGTAGTCGTAAATCTCCGTCACAGTAGCTACCGTCGAGCGCGGGTTGCGACTGGTCGACTTCTGATCGATCGAGATGGCTGGGCTGAGACCTTCGATCTGATCCACGTCGGGTTTTTCCATCATGCCTAAAAACTGGCGAGCATATGAGCTGAGCGATTCAACATAGCGGCGTTGACCTTCGGCATAGATAGTGTCGAAAGCCAGACTGGACTTGCCGGAACCACTCAGACCGGTAATGACGATTAACTCATCCCTCGGGAGGGTTAAGTCTATGTTTTTCAAGTTGTGCTCGCGTGCACCCTTGATCCGTATCTGCTCGCTCATACTGCTTCCTCATCGTATAAATTATTGGCTCTCTCAAAAGAGCCCTAAATCTGTCGTAAACGGTTTGTTATCGCCCGCCCCTACGCTGTAAATTACATCTCAGCGTCAGATTCATCAAAGAGATATATTACTACAAAACCACCCATTTTTCCAGTGGTGTAGCCCGCTATACCAACGGGTCGAAACTAACGACTGCGGGAGCCTCTCGGGTGAGGTCCTTACGAAAGCGCTCGAGCTGTTCTGCATCGGACACTTGATCGAAATGTAGATGTCCTAGCGGGAGCAAGTGGATCGCATCCGGACCATCCATCCGTAAGTTGAAGCCGAAACGGCGAAAGTTAGTAGAGATTAAAAACTGCTCATGCTGAAGGTATTCCGTATTGATCAGTTGGCAGTTCACCGTAGCCCGGGCTGGATCTTCACTTTCGAGATTAAGCCCGACGCCTAACACTACCGCTGCTCCAACTTGACCAGCCGTTCCACTCTCACCCCCAAACACTTGGCACAGCTTCCGTTGCATCCGCTGTTGTTTATCTGGAGTGATGTTACGCTCAGCTCTATAGTCAAACAGCCTGACACCGAGTCGTCCACCATTTAGGCGGACGCTAGCTACCGCCGGTATAAACTCTCTTGAGCGCAATAGCAAAGCTCGAACCGGATTTAAGTCTAAATCGCTAGGGTAGTCTATACCCTGCTCGATGACCAGACGGTTGCCTTCATAAACCTGTATTGGCTCTATCTCGGCCACAGCTAGTAGTGGGGACGCCTCATGTCGTACTTTCATTTCTTTATTAAACAATTAATCGATTGATTTTGCAAATCGAAGGACGACTACCAGTGGAGTGTCTTGCCCCCAATACGAATCTTATCGCCCGGCTGGATGCCACGTCGAGTCAGTTCTCGGTTTACACCGCGCTTTTTCATGATGTCACGCAAGCGATCAACACCTTCACTGTTATTCATATCTGTACGGCGCGCAAAACTTTCCAGCTGTTCGCCATGAATCGTAAACTCTCCGTCCAGCTCCTCGATACTCCAGCTACGGGGATCGTCATCCAAAGTGAGGGTAGGCATATCCTCCGTCGGCTCCAACTCTTCCGTCTCCGCTACCGACTTCACAGTCGTCAGCGCCGCATCTAACACCTCTTTAAGCCCCTGGTGAGCTACACTGGCTATGACATAAACTTCCTCCCCCGTAAGCTCTCGTAGTTGCTCTTGGTGGGCCGTCACTATCTCTTCTGGCACCGCATCGGCCTTAGTTAGGGCCACTAGGCGTGGCTTATGGGATAAATCGATAGCGTAGGAGTTAAGCTCCTTCTCGATCGTCTGGTAAGCAGCTACCACATCGTCTGAACCGGCATCGATCAGATGTAGTAGCACCTTAGTTCGCTCTACATGGCGCAAAAAGTCATCGCCTAAACCTTTGCCTTCACTGGCCCCCTCGATTAAGCCGGGGATGTCAGCTACTATCAGCGCTTCATCATACACCTCGGCCACACCTAGATTAGGCACTAGGGTAGTAAAGGGATAGTCGGCGATCTCGGGCCGAGCGTTACTGATAACAGAGAGCAGCGTCGACTTACCAGCGTTTGGCAGTCCTACTAGCCCGATGTCGGCCACACTCTTCAGCTCCAACCGTAGCTCTTTCTCCTCGCCTGGCTCACCGAGCTCGGCGATGCGTGGTGCTTGCCGCGTGGAGGAGACGAAGTGGGCGTTACCAAAGCCACCCTTACCGCCGTGAGCTAAAATAGCCGTAGCGTCCACCTCGACGAGATCGGCTATCGCTGTATCGCCCTCATAAATAACGGTGCCGACGGGGACGATAATCTCTACGTCCTCTCCGTTTCTGCCGTGGGCTCGACGCTTACGACCCGACTCTCCAGCCTCAGCTTTAATCTGTTTACTGTGGCGAAACTTAGCTAGCGTATTGACATTATTACTGGCCCGAACCACGACATTACCACCGTCACCACCGTCGCCACCGTCCGGACCACCCCGAGAGACGAATTTTTCCGTCCGGAAACTGGCCACACCTGACCCGCCTTTGCCGGCTTGAACTCTAATCGAGGCTTCATCTACAAACATACCTAGTAGTGTAGCCAGCCTGCGCAGCTTTTGCTACCCAGGCCGTATAAAGAGTTTATAAAGTTAAGAGTATTGTTGACCGCAGTTCCCAGCGCTATAGACAGGGAAAAGCCGTAGCAGATGCTACGGCTTGGTCTTCCCTAGTTGGAGTAGTGTTTTCAACTTTAAGCCTTTAGGGTAGCAGGTCGAGTAGAAGTAGAAGGAGTTAAATAGCATCGATTGTCTCCGCTTATCGATATATGTAAGCTGAATAGCTAGATGGCGCAACTATCTCGTCATGGATGTTCCAGACGCCGCTTAGGTTCATCGAACGAACACGAATACGACCATCTTCAAGCAACTCCTCTACTATTCCTACATGTCCTAGACCACCATAACCCCCACCACGCTGGGCAATCGCACCGACACGCGGCTCCGTACTTACAGGAATATTCCGCGCAACAGCACTGTTAGCCCACTGAGAAGCATGACCCCAAGTCTCACCATAGATTCCCTTTCGTTCCGCTACATACCAAGTACACTGACCGCCGAAATGTCGGTTATCACCACCGCTCACTCCATTACTGCGGCCGACGAAAGTAGCGCTACTTGCACCATAGCCGTAGCTCGGTACAAAAGCGTTAGCAAAGTAACTATTGGTAGGATTGAACTGTGGGGCCGGCTTAGTACCGTTAGGGATGACGATCTTCTGACCGCTCTTCAGACCGTCCACTTCGGCATCGTTAAAGCTAATGATCTGCGTCGCATTAGCCTCATACTTCTCGGCTAGCTTATCGGCAGTATCACCACTTTGAACCTCATGCAGCACACCGTTTACCGGCAGAATAGTCAGTTTAGCACCGACATCTACACCGGCACCGGGGTTAATGTCGTTGGCCCAACGGATAGTGTTGGTAGTAATACCAAACTTACGAGCTATATCATCGATGTCTTCACCGCTTTTAACCGTATAGCTACGGATATCACTGCGGCTCACCGAGTCGGTAGCTACAGCACTGGCCTTACGCAGGTAGGCACTGTCGCTTGATAGCAACTGTGACTGAGTGCTCAAGCTCTCACTGTGCTCGCTGACCTGTCCAGCCACGCTAATACCGAGGCCACTGGCTACGTTAGCGGCGATATAGGCTGAAGTAGCCTTATCGACCACTCCACCCTCGCCACTGGTACGAGCTAGGACGTCGTTAGCGTTCTGTTTGGTCTGAGCTACCATCGGACCACTAAGGCCGATGAGTGTGACTATACCAAGCGCTACCGCTATGTGTGACACATGCGGGCTAAGTCGCTTGAGGGTAGCCATTGCAGTTTGCGCACGGTCGTTAAACCGGTTGTGAGTAGCTGCTCGCGTGAGCAGTAACTCTGTCGCCTGCTTGGTACTAATAACAATCTCCTGTCCAATCTGTTACCAGAGAGGTATTACCGTAGCTTTTAGTTACTACACCTACGACCGTTAAGTTATGAGGTGGAAACTGCGGCAAATCACTTACGAACATTAAGATTTAAGGTTAAACTCTTACGCTCAATAAGTAATGTTCTAATCCTAGCAAGCATCCTAGGGGGTGTCAATATAGTGATTATCGCTTAGCTAAGTCTAAATATAATAATTTACAGATGAAATTTCATTGACATTGCGTAAAATATGTTTTGTGGGAGGTTTATGTACCACTTACACCGTGCTGTTGAATGTAGGCGTCATGCTCTCGCTGGGTACGGGAGAAGCGGGTTACCCCGTCCTTACCGGTGACGAAGTAGAGGTAATCCCCAGCACTGGGACTAGCGATCGCCTCGAGTACACTTCGCTCAATTGTTGCGATCGGAGCGGGTGGTAACCCCTCATAGCGGTAGGTATTATAGGGAGAATCGAGACCAGGTGTGGCGTTGACCCCTAACTGACGGGCAGCATAGAGATAGGTCGGGTCGGCCTGTAGCATCATCCCTTGCTCTAGCCGGGTCTGGAATACCTGAGAAACGCGTGCTTGAGTCTCAGAATCGGGAGCCTCTTTCTGCACGATCGAGGCCAGAGTCAGCCCCTCATGGATAGAGAAACCTCGCTGACGCCACGCCCCTACTAAGTCAGCGTCGAGTTGCTGCTGCATATTAACCAGAGCTAGCCGCACTATATCAGCTGCACTACCGTTAGCTTCGACATGATAGGTATCAGGGAACAGATAGCCCTCGAGAGTAGTGCCGGCCGGCTTTTCATCTAGTAGATCTAGATCGTAGTCCTCATTCAGGGCGCTCGCTACATCTGGCGGCTCAAAGCCCGCTTCGATCAGTATCTCCTCTATCTCCGTTAACTCACTTCCACCCGGTATCCGCACCACGATGCTGGCCACCTCTCCAGCGGTAAGGGTGGTTAGAATATCTGTCGCTGACTGATTAGGGGCTAAGCCGTAGAAGCCGGCCTGAATGCTGTGTGAGGCCTGCTCCAGTCTAGCGTGAATTCGAAAGGCTAATACATTACGTATAACCCCTTCGCTATGGAGAGATTCAGCGATAGCGGTCGAGGACATACCTGGCTCGATTGTGATATAACGCAGCTCACTATCATCACTCACTGGTAATAACTGCTGCTGATACCACTGCCGAGTCCACACCCCCACAAGTAAGAGTGCGAGAAAAATTCCGATGATGATAAATAGCTTACGCTGGCGATTCTTGCGAGTAATAGTTAACTGTTTCATAGCGTCTCTAAATAATCCTGTAAGATAACGGCTGCTGCTAAGCTGTCCTTGTCAGCCCTGGGGTAGCGACTACGGAGTTCCTGGCCAGCTTGAGTACTTAATGTTTCGTCCTGCAACAGTACGGGGCACTGTAGTCTATCTGCAAGCTGAGTTGCAAATGCACGAATCTCCTCTGATTGAGCCGTCTCTTCTCCCTCGAGATTACGTGGGAGACCGACGATCACTCTCTCGACCGACTCACTCTCTATTAGCTTCTGGAGATTAACCGATAAATCGGCATCATTTGCCAGTGGCAGGTGTGGGGTGCCAATCCGAGCTACGGTATTACCTAACGCCGTACCTACTTGGCGGCTTCCCCAATCAATTGCTAGTATCGTCGGCATCGGAGCGATCTACCTCAAACTCAATATTAATTCGCTCGGCATCGCTCGGTACGGCCGAGGACCAGAACGGGGTTAAATCAATCTGCACTTGGGTAACATTTGGTATCGCCTCAATATGCGCGATCGCTTCGGTATAGCTCATCCCGGCTACGGCCTGCTTCAACTCAGTGGTACCGATATCGGGGCCTATGACACCGGCACCCTGAATACGGAAAACGGTACTCTCATCAGTAGCTGTGATCTCAACCTCATCCAGACCGGTTTCTACAGCTGCTAGAGAAGTGCTGTCCTCTACCTTATCGAGATACTGAGACTCTAATAGGTCTTCCAGCTCGCTCTGTTCTACGGCCAACATCGTAAACGCCACTTGCAGGATTAGGCGGCCGGTCTCGGCCTCTTCACCAACGTCTGGTTCGGTCGAAGTCTCACTGACGTTAGCAGCGAATGACTCCTCGATTACGTAGAACTCCTCATCGAACTGACGGCGTAGCTCCTCCTTAACGGCGGCCTCTTCACTCTCGAGTAGCTCTCCTCGGGCTTTCTCTACGTCGCTAGCTGAGATTACTGTCACCTCTTCTGAGCTACCCCCAGTCATATTGCCACCTTGCCCGGAGACTGTGTTAGACGAATAGCCTTCTACCGTGTAGGAAGTGGGGCCAATGTTATAAGTCTCGCCGATCTCTACGGCTTGCACCGGTACGGTAGCTTGCCCATCACCGGTACAGGTAAAGCCAGTGCCAGCCGTACTACCGGGCACTACCACTGTAGCAGTAGCCAGATAGTTATTACCGTTAGCTGCAGTCAGGGTATCACCTGACTCAATGGTGATAGAGCCAGGAGCCGGCGACTGGCAGTTTGTCACCGTAACCTGACCAGTAGCCCTATCCCCCACCGTAGCCTCACCGGTAGCCGGGAAAGTGGCGGTCAAGGTCCGACCCACCTGCCTAGACTCGGCCGCTAAGACAGCGGCGGCGATATCGGAGTTCTCTGCACTAGGGTCGAAAGTAGCACTAAAATCTGCACTGACATCTTGAGTTCGACCACTAATCGCAATCTCGGCGCCTGGCATCAGGGCGAAGATAGCCCAGACACCCCCACCGATGAGGAAAATAGCGGCTAGTCCAATCAGGATCCACTTCTTAAACCGATCAAAGTCAGGCACTCGTTTACTCTTCTTCCCTTTACCAGGTAGAGCATCCGATTGCGGCTGCTTTACCTTTTTTGCTGCCTTATCGGCACTGTTAAGATCAGACTCGGTAGGGATAGTGCCATCGATGGTATCGCTCGGTATCTCTTGAGCTGAGGTAGCTGGCTCGGGCACAATCGGTTCGGTCTCAAGATTAGGCGCTGTCAACAGTTTAAGCTGAGCGGCTACATTCAAGATAGCTGGATCGCGCGTAATCAGTACTAGACTGACATCAGCGGCCGCAGCGGCTTTATTGAGTAGCTTGAGATTAACTACGCTCTGCAGTACGGTCGAACGTTTGGGTGGTACTAGAGCCACAGTCTCATCACTCAGCTCTTCTAGTTTTGAGATGATTTCAGTGATTTCGTCATCACTGTCGAGATATATCTGCTTCATTAGCTCTGCATCGCTTGATTAAGTTTATTGATAAATTTCTGGCTCGGTGGCTCGGCCGTGATAGCATCTAAACCGACATTTAACAGGCCCATCGGAGTGATGTAGGCATAATCCGTAACCTTGCCGGTAGTATCTACTACCCGATCAACCTGAGCCGGATCGATGTGCTCCACTACAATATCATGAGCTATCGGCACTTGCTCACGCCAAGCCTTACTCATCAACGCCCGAGGGACATAAGGCAGACCGGAACCACCACCGCAGAGGAGAATCTTGCTCGGCAACTGATCGATGTTGGTAAACTCACTCAGCGCCAGCTCCACCCCGCTCAGCCAGACCTTGACGGTGGGTACTAGGGATTTGCGAACCGATTCGTCTTTCGACTCAGTAGTGAGGTCACACTTGCGCTTCTCCGCAGCCGCAAAATCGATATCTAGAGCCTTTGCTACCGCTGTAGTGAAACTCCTTCCACCGATACCAAACATCTTAGTCCCTTCCACGCCGCCATCGTTAACCAGAGCGATATCGGTCGTACCTCCACCGACATCGATAAAGATGGCGCTAAAGCTCTCGCTCACATCGGCTCCAACCGATTTAGCCACCGCGAACGGTTCGGCTGTCACCCCTATCAGATTGAGGTTGAGGTCTAAGGCTACCCGCTCGATAGCACTGATATGCACCATTGGGGCGAAGGCACAGAAAAGCTGAACTGAGACGTCCTTACCCTGAAAACCGATCGGATTAGTCACTTTGTAGCCGTCGATCGAAACGTTAACTACCGCGGCATTCACCATCGTAATCTCGATATTCTCTACGCCCGATTCCCAAGCCAGTTCAGCCCGGGCTCGCTCTAGGGCTCGCCGTTGTACCTGCTCGATAATCTCTTTCAGTTCACGGTTGTCGATATCTTTCTTCGCATCCGAGCGTCGGTACTTGATCGTCGTAGTGTTGCCTTTGACCAATTCACCGGCGATGCCGACGACGGCATCCTCGACGCTGACCCCAGCCATCTTCTCCGCCTCAGTGAGGGCAGTGTCACAATTACTAACCACGCCGGCAATATCAGCGATAGCTCCAGAGTGCATATCGCTCAAACCCTGGTGTTTACGCCCGACACCGATGATCTCCGCCTTAGTTTCGCCGCTTTCAGCATCGGTTACGACACGGGCAATCAGCGCCTTAACGTACTCGGTACCGATGTCGAGTGCCACAATGTGGCGATCGGTCGGTTTTTTATTAAATCGTTGTTTCAGTTTGGCAAGCATAGCTACGGCTATTTTAGCATAACCACTAGAGTTATGTAGCCGGCCGACATGATAGACTAACTAAAATATGCAGGCAAAAGAATCATTACACAACCAACCACTACCGCCTGAGCGGGAGCCGGGCTGTATTATTTGCGAAGAAGTGCTCGACCAGACCGATGGCTTAATCTGTCGACGAGCTGGGTGGCAAATATTAGTTTCGCGTGACCAAGGCTACTTAGGTCGCTGTCTAGTCATGCCTACTCGACATATAGATAGTGAGGCGGATCTAAGTGAGGCTGAAGTTCTAGCCTTCCACTACCTAAAAGTCGATCTGGAATCGGCTGTGCTTCAGGTCTTCGGAGCTCGAATGTGCAACTGGACCGAACTGGGTAATGACGCCTTCCAGGCGAAAGAGCCCAAGCCACACCTGCACTACCATATGCGTCCGCGCTACGAGCGCAGTGTTGAATTCGCTGGTCATGAATTTGCGGACCCCCAGTTTGGCCACATGTACGATCTAAATCAGCGCTGGAATGTCGACACCGATCCACAGGCCAAAGGGTTTAAAGACCTAGTAGCCGCCGCCCTTCGCTCCCAGCTTGATACTTAGCTTAGTACGGCCTTAATCCGGCGTACACCGGCGGAAGACGACTCTTCCTTAGTAATCTTAAACCGCTTACCACCCTTAGCGAGCTCACTAGTACGATCGACGTGTGGCCCACCACAAATTTCAAAACTATACTTTTCGCCATCTTCATCCTGCATCGAATAAACCTTCACTTTATCCCCATAGGTATCGCCGAAAGCGCCATACGCCCCCTGCCCTAGTGCTTGATCGGTCGGCAACTCTTCCCATGTCACGTTTAGATCCATCTCGATACGCTGGTTAACGATCTCCTCGATGCGCTGCCGCTCATCATCCGTCAGCTTCTCTGGATGAGTGAAGTCGAACCGCAGTCGCTCATCAGTGATGTTCGAGCCTTTCTGTACTACATGATCGCCTAATACTTCACGTAGAGCGCGGTACATCAGGTGGGTAGCGGTGTGGTACTGCTTGTGCATCTCGTCTTCGCCACCTAAGCCACCCTTAAACTGGCCTTTAGTCGCAGTCCGGGACCGCTGGCGTTGCTCCTCGAGACTGGTCTCAAACTCAGCCGACCAATTAGGCGACAACTTAACACCACGCTGCTTGGCTTCCTCGGTTGAGAGCTCAGGTGGAAAGCCATAAGTATCGTAAAGTTTAAAGATTAGTTCGCCATTAAGTGCAGTCGTAGCTAATTTATCAAACTCTCTAATCCCTTTACGCAACGTTTGGCGAAATACTCGTTCTTCATTCATCATTAACTCGATAATCTGCTGTTTGCGCTCAGCTAACTCTGAAAAATCAGCTTCATAAGCAGTGATAATAAGGGGGACCGTTCGAGATATAAGATCATTGTCGATCTCGAGATCGAAAGCGAAGCGAATCGCCCGCCGCATCAGCCGTCGCATCACGTAACCCTGCTCTTTATTGCTCGGTGCCACGCCATCTAAAGCGAGAAAAACCGAGGCTCGCAGGTGATCGGCAATCACACGCATCGCTGTGGTGGCTTCTGTATATTTTTTGCCACTTATCTCTTCTAGACCGGTGATGATGGGTTTAAGCAAACTAATGCTAAAGACGTCGGGATTATCCATGCTAGCAGCAGCAATTCGCTCCAGCCCACCACCGAAATCGACATTGCGTTTCGGTAGTTCAGCAAATCCATCGGCCGTCTTCACATACTGCATAAAGACGGAGTTACCGATCTCTAAAAAGCGCCCACAGTCGCAGTTAGGGTGGCAGTGCTGACCAAAAGTCTCATCATGTTCGATATCAACGAACTCGTAAAACACTTCCGAATCAGGACCGCCCGGCTCACCTTCAGGCATTGAGGCGATATTTCCAGCTCGAGTCCACCAGTTCTTACTGCCATCATAATAGAAAATCCGTTCGCCGGTCTGTATACCGCGCTTAGCCCCGTCGGCCTCAGAACCGATATCTGCTACCTTCGCTTCGATGTCTTTGCTCGCAAAGAGCTGTTGCCAGATCTCAGCTGCCTCAGTATCTCGGGGTATATCATACGTAGTGTCCCCGATAAAGGCAGTAACGTAGAGTCGCTCCGGATCTAGACCGACCACATCCACTAAAAATTCGAAAAACCACGGTAGCTGTTCCGGCTTAAAGTAATCGCCTAAACTCCAATTACCCAACATCTCGAAAAAGGTGGTGTGGCGATTGTCCCCTACCTCCTCGATGTCCTCGGCGCGCAGACAAGTCTGGGAATTGACCAGACGACTGCCCGCCGGATGCTCCGCACCTAATAGATAAGGTAGTAGTGGCTGCATCCCGGAACCGGTGAAAAGCGTAGTGGCATCATCCTGCGGCACTAGATTAGCCCGCGGGATAACGGTGTGCTGGCTAGCAGCAAAAAAATCTAAATATTTACGCCGGATTTCCTGAGTATTCATCCCTGTAATTGTAGCGTTGTTTTACTCCTGGCGCAAAACCACTCGTAGGAAGCTGTATCGTTTATCTCACGATCGTGAGTATAAACGATACAGCACAACTCTCAGCTACTAGGTATTTACTTAGTCGAACTACAGTGAGACGAGACAGAAGGGCTAGCCTACCCCGATAGAGCAGCTATTACTCCGCCGCCGATTACCTTTAGGCCCTGATCTGTTTCAGTATAGATTACAGCTGACTGCCCAGCAGTTAATGCTCGCTCAGGCTCAGACAGCTTAAGTTGAGCCCGTGCTTTGGCTAAATCGGTAAAGTGGGACGGGATTAATTGACCGCGGTGACGGGTACGAACCAGATAGGGATGATCGGGCTGGGGGATAGTGTCGATCCAGTGTAGGTTATCGATTGTTAGTTCATCTTGCATTAGCGCGGTTAGATTCTCCGTCACGTATACGGTGTTACTAGCCATATCCTTGCTCACAACATACAGCGGTAAACCGCCGCCTAGTTTAGCGTCCAGCAGCGCTCCGCCCACATCTAGACCGTGGCGCTGCCCGATAGTGTAGAGCGCGGCTCCTTCGTGCTGACCAAGGACACGCCCATCGATATGTTTAATCGGACCCGGGGTGGT
The DNA here is from genome assembly GCA_040903985.1 of Candidatus Saccharimonadales bacterium. Classification (NCBI taxonomy): domain Bacteria; phylum Candidatus Saccharimonadota; class Candidatus Saccharimonadia; order Saccharimonadales (SeqCode); species Saccharimonadales bacterium (SeqCode). The sequence goes on along the minus strand of JBBDUI010000002.1, from coordinate 577,316 downwards.
GTCGATGTACTGCTGCAGGAATTCCTTGATACTAACCTCGCCGATAAAACAGATACCCTGAGAGTCCGGCTTCGCCGCTGTCGCCAGCTCTAGCTCCGCCGCCAGGCGGCGTACTTCTGACTTCTGCATCTCGCCTAGAGGGAATAGACTTTGTCTGAGTGCAGCCATACTGACTCGGTAGAGAAAGTAACTCTGGTCCTTACTCTCGTCTACTCCGGCATAGAGCTGACCGTTACGGGTGCGGGCGTAGTGGCCAGTGGCGATGCCGTCGGCTCCCCGCGCGAGAGCCGTCTCCAAGAACAGCTTGAACTTCACCTCTTGATTACACATGATATCCGGATTCGGGGTAAGGCCGGCCTCATACTCGGCCACCATATACTCGACCACCCGCTCGCGATACTCGGTTTCAAAATCGAAAATTTCGAACGGAATGTCGAGACGAGCGGCCACGCTCTGAGCGTCGGATAGATCCTGCTGCCATGAGCACTCGATCCCGCCGACATCCTGAGTCCAGTTCTTCATATAAACACCTGTCACCTCGTACCCGTCGCGCTGCAGCAATGCAGCAGCTACCGAACTGTCCACCCCGCCACTCATACCGACAAATATCTTCTTCATAACGACCTCTATTGTAGCCCTTCCCTACCTCTCAAGCCACCCCACGCCCCACCACACCCCCACAGACTTATCCCCAGGCTTATCCTGGCTACACTCAACTATCTTCAAAAAGTGTCCGATCGGACACTTTTTGAAGACGATTTGGTGATGTTCTGGGCTTCAAGAAGGGGTAAGGAGTTTTACAACGTCATCACAGATTTGCAAGTCTACCTGGCGAGTATACCTCTATCCCTTTTTCCACCAGCACTATTTGAGTCATCTTGCCACTGCCTGCAGGGACACCCATTGTTTAAAAATAGAGTAGGTAGTCTCCACTTCTGAGCCGCTCTAACGCTTTATGGCCGTTGACGATCAGCGACTTTGGGAGAGGGCGTAGAGCACTTTTGGTAGCTCACTAGTAGTGAGATACCAGCCATAAGGAGTGCGCCACCAGAAACGACGACTCCAACGCTCATCCGGTGCCGGATGATTGATAATCTCTACTGTCTCCCCTAGCTGGTTCCGAAATTCGATAAAAGTCCGGCGCTGGTGATACGGAGAGGTTACCAGTATCACCATTTCATCTTCCAACGCTGCAATCAGCCGAGATGACATAATGGCATTCTCGCGAGTATTATCCGAATCTTCTTCTACTAAGATCGCATCTGGTGGCACCTCGGCCTCAATCGCGATTTCCCGCATCTCGGCAGCATTCGAACGGCTACTCGGATCTAGAGCGGCTCCAGAAAAGAGTAATCGCGGCGCCCAGCCGGCATGATAGAGTTTAATCGCCTCGTCGGTCCGAGCCTTAGTATCGCCACCGCTGACCACCACGATTAAGTCGCTCTGACGCAGATCGTCTTTCGGTGAGATGTAGACTCCGACCCCGATAAGTAAACCTAAGAGACAGAGGAAAATTCCTGCTACGTATAAAAGCCAATGCATAAGCCTAAGTATAGCAACCGAACTACCGCTGGCGAAGTTTGGGCACTAGCTCATGCAGTACGGTCAGTAGCGTATTTATGTCTGCCGTAGTTGTGCTGCGGCCGAGGCTAAACCGTAAAGAGCCGGTAAGTCGATCCTTGTCACAACCGAGAGCCATGAGCGTAGCACTGGGTTCGGTGCCACCGGCATTACAGGCAGCACCCGTCGCGGCCAGGATTCCGTGTGTATCGAGATGGTGCACTAACATCTCTCCATTAACCCCGCGGAAGCTGACATTTACATTACCCGGGATACGATGCTTCAGGCTACCATTGACTTCGGTATCTGCAATAGTGCTGAGTCCTTGCAATAACTGTCGCTGTAGGGCCGTCTGCCGCTGCGCTTCCGAGCGCTGCCCGGCCTGGGCAATCTCTAGAGCAGTAGCAAAACCAGCCAGCGCAGCTACACTCTCAGTACCACCCCTTAAGCCTCGTTCCTGGCCGCCGCCGTAGATAAGCGGCGCTAGCTCAATACCGTGCCGCACGTAGAGAATCCCCGACTGCTTAGGTCCGTAGATTTTTCCTCCGTTGAGTGTCAGCAGATCCACTCCAAGTTTTTGTACCTGGATATCGATATACTCTGGTGCCTGAGAGGCATCGCTGTGGAGAAATAACGGTCGAGATACCCCTCGCTGCTGTCGCTCGAGCCGAATATCCTGCAGGAGCGCCGCTATCTTGCTTAACGACTGGATGACCCCGACTTCGCCGTTAACTAGCGCTACACTAATTAGCACTACTTCATCTGTGATACCAGTAGCTATCTCTTCCAACTGCAAGCGGCCGTCACTTCGTACGGGCAGTGCGATCACTTTCTCTGCATAGCCGGTCCCACTCACTCGTACCGCTTTATGCTCGATAGCGCTCACCGCCACCGTAGAGCCTGGATGGGCGCGAGTCGTTCCGGCTACCGCTAGGTTAATACTCTCTGTTGCCCCAGCAGTGAAGATAACCTCACTTGGTTTAGCGCCTAACTGTCCGGCAATTTGGCGCCGGAAACCGTCGACCTCTTCCCGCACCTGTCGGGCAGCCGTATAAATAGCCGACGGGTTAAAGAACCTAGCTTGCTCGAAAGGCTGCATGGCCGCTCGTACCCTGTCGTCCAGTGGAGTGGCGGCGGCATGATCGAGGTAAATCATCGATGTCCCTAGTTAGTGCTGTTATAAATTCGACTGGTCACCAATTTATAGTAAGCGGCAGCAGCTAGATTTAGGCGCACTACCTCTTCGGCTGTAGCGTGACGGTGCTCTGACTCTGGCCACTTAGCCAGTAGACGAACCTCGGCAGCGTTAGCCCCGGAATTAACCTCGTAGTAAACGGTAGTCGGTAACTGATTCGGACTTTGAGCGGCCACCTGCAAGACCCATTCGGCATGACCGGCACCAGCTCGATCATAGAGAAACAATGTGCTGCGCCGATCGGCAAACAACTGGCTGCTAAGCTTAGCCTCTTGACGCATCAGACTAGGTAGGTCAGTCGGGACACCACCCAACCACTGCCAAACGCCTCGAACCGGATTAACGCTCTGCAGGTACTGCTCCCGCTGGTAAGCTACCCAATCTCCACACTCACCGATGTTATTAATCAGCTGTATGGTCTCACTCGTAGTACTGGCTTCTGGCTTAGCTTCAGCCCGAGCGGCCTGCATCGGCCCCACACTGGCTTGGTTGGCATAAATCTCAGCTGCACCTATGCCCCGTTTCACATCCTCTATTGATAAGGCAGCGGCATAATCATTTTCTAAGCTGGCAGCAGTCGCAGCCTCAGGCCGAGGCTGTGACTGATTTGGTATCTGAAATGTACCTGGGTCGATCATAATCTGAAAAGCTCCTTAGCATTCTTGGTAGTTGCGCTAGCTACATCAACTAGCGGCTCGCCACGTAGTTGGCTTAAAAATTCGGCCACTGTCCTCACGTGTCCAGAATGATTTACCGTACCACGATAGGGGTCAGGAGTCAAGAATGGAGCATCTGTTTCCAACACTAAATTAGCCAGTGGTACTGCCTTGGCGGCGGCTAATTGGGGCGCGTCGCGAGTAAAAGTCATGATGCCGTTAAGCCCGATATACAGCCCACGATCTACGCACGCCTTGAGCGTGGCCGGTTCGGCCGTAAATGAGTGCACCACACCTCGGATACGACCTGCTCGATCGGCGTACTCGTCGATTAGCTCAAACAGATCGGTGAAGGCATCTGACGCGGCGGCCTGATCGCTACTACGGCGTACATGAAATATCAGGGGCAGATCGTGTTTATAGGCTAGCTCCAACTGTCCCTGTAGTGCCACCTGCTGCTCAGCAACCGTCGAGTGGGCATAGTAGTAGTCCAGCCCACACTCCCCAATCGCCACTACCTCTGGGCTAGCAGCTAACTCCGCTAGGGGTGAGCGCTGTTCTTCCCACCTGCTAGCCTCATGTGGATGCAGGCCGACACTAGCTCGGGCTGACCTATACTGCCGGGTGAACTCGATCGCCCGCTGAGAATCGGCCGCATCGGTGCCAACACAGATGACCTGCTCCACTCCTGCCGCTTCAGTTAACTGCCAAAACTCCGATGGCGGCAATTTATAGCCGGCCATGTGCGGATGGGTATGGGTGTCGATTAGGGTATGCTGCTCAACCGCCATACTCACCTACTCAGTATCGGTAGGGTGTGATTCAGACTTAGGAAAGAGAGTCCCCTCGATCGGGATTAACTGAGTACCGCCAAACATAGTAGCGATTTTCTCTCCGGTTTCCGGCATGAATGGCTGCAACATCTGCCCCACACGCACTAGATTGCTAGCGAGGTAGGCTAGTATCTCTTGCAGATGCTCCGGGTCCTCACGGGCAACCTGCCACGGCTTTTCTTCTTCGATATAGAGGTTGAGGTCCTTAGTGAAGTTAGCTACCTGCTCCAGTGCCAGGTCGAAACGGAAGTTTTTTATAGCGCTATGATAGGGGCTGGTATCGTGAGCTGGATCGGCCGCCGGACCGATTGTACCCTCTTGATATTTAGTAATCATAGCTGCCACACGACTGACTAGATTACCGAGATCATTAGCTAGGTCACTGTTATAAACGGCCTCAAAACGCTCCATAGTGAAGTCTCCATCTTGACCGAACGGTGTGGAACGCAGCAAAATATAGCGCAGTGCATCCACCCCATAGGTCTCTACTAGCTGCAACGGATCGATAGCATTCCCGAGCGACTTAGAGATCTTCGTCCCACCTATGTTGAGAAATCCATTAGCCATCACAGTTCGAGGCAGAGGCAGCTCAGCACTCATTAGTAAAGCCGGCCAGTAAACACAGTGAAACTTAATGATATCCTTCCCGACTAGGTGCACATCGGCCGGCCAGATGGACTCATAACCTGCCGCTGGATAACCGGTAACAGTCAGATAGTTCATCAAGGCTTCGACCCAGACATAGATCTTATGTGCTGGATCACCGGGGTACGGGATACCCCATTCCTTGCCCTCGCGACTGATACTAAAATCATCCAGCCCGCGCGTGATAAAGGCGACTACTTCGTTACGCCGGCTCTCAGGTTGGATGAACTCCGGATTAGCAGTGATGTGATCAAGCAGTGCTTGCTGGTAACGGCTGAGTTTAAAGAAATAGTTTTCTTCTTCGATCTCCTGCGGGGCGACCTGATGGTCCGGGCAAAGTCCATTCTTTAAATCGCCGGGACGTACGAAGCCCTCGCAACCCTCACAATACAAGCCACGATAAGTATCTTTGTAGATGTCGCCACTAGCTTGCAAGCGCTCGAACATAGCATAAACAGCCGTTTGATGATCCTGCTCCGTGGTGCGGACGAATCGATCGTAGCTGATATTCAGCCGATCCCAGACCAGTTTCCACTGAGCGGCTAGCGCATCCGCATACTCGCCCACCGGTAGACCCTGCTGCTCGGCTGCCTTTACTGTTTTCTGACTATTCTCATCGGTACCGACGCTGAAAAACACCTCGTCATTCTGCTGCCGATAGTAGCGAGCCAGTACATCGGCCGCTACGGTAGTATAGGCGTTCCCGATATGGGCCGGAGCGTTGATGTAATAAATTGGGGTGCTAACGTAAAACTTTGCCATTCTAACCTAAACTATTTAATCTTCACTCTGTCACGTACCAAGCGTACAACCACCATAATATACTTCAGACCACCCTACTGGCAAAGATCGGCCTAGAAACTATGGTGACCCAGACGTCGATGCAAGTACTGCTTACGCCGTAATAAGTGATACCAAACGGCAGCAGCTAGTATGGCTGTGAGGCAGAGGACACCAAAGGGCCACCAGTTGACGCCTGCTTGCGAGCTAAACTCCAGCTCTCCAACCGTAGCGGTTATCGTCTGCGGACTCCAGCCGCCCAGCTGCCAGCTACGTACACTCAAGCTCTGAAGCGGAGCTAGGGAACCAAGTGCGGTATCTTCTAGCGTCACGTCGTCGACTATCCGACCGCTCCTATTCTCGACTCTTTGGGTATCGAACATTAATCCCGGTAAGACCACATAGCGCTCCGCAGATAAGTCGAGTAAATCGGCCGGAGCTGTTTCCTCCAGCGCCGTTTCGGCCGGAGCTATCCGAATCGTATCCGCCAGTGAGTGATACAGCCCAGATTGATCGTCATGGCTTACACTCAAAAAACCGATCCGATCAGAGCTGATGGAGCCGCTGCTGCCAAACAGTCGCGCCCAGATCGGATCCAAGTGCACCCAACCAGCTTCGGGCACATAAGCCTCGACCCAGGTATGAAATTTAGCTTCATCACTTAGGCCCGTACTAGGCAAGACCGGGCCATAGATTAGGCGCGCGGCGATGCCTTGGCTCCGTAGCATGGTCAGTAACGTATCCGCTAAATTCTCGGCATTACCCTCACCGGCCTCCAGTACCTTGTCGGCCGATAAGCGTGCTGTTAACTCCGGGTTATACCGCACTTCATCCTGCACGTAAGTCACTATGCGCAGAATATTATTCCAGGCATTAGTCTCAGTATCGATAAGCTGAGTCGCCTGCTCACCGGCCGTACCCTGAGTCGACCAGTACTTACCCCCTAGCGTATAGTCTCTAAGATCATCTGGAGTAGTCGTGATGTCACCGGCCTTAGTAGTGTCGTAGCGAAGCTGACGGGAGCTGACTTGAGCGCTATAGGAGACCGTCTTTGACTGAAAAGGCCAGAGCCGATAGTAAGCGATAACATTTCCGTCCCCATCAACCCGCATCCGGTTCGGGCGCGGGCTCAGATCCTCCAGCTGCACTGACTGGCTATGCAGATCAAGTGGCAATATCACAGACATTACACGCGGTAGCAGTGAGCGGTTGCTTAGACGCTGGGAGTAGCTGAGCGTATGTAGCATATCCGCTCCGAACGACAGCCCTAGTACATCCCCGGGGTAGTCGCTACCGTTAAAGCGAAACTGGGTGTCTGAGCCCACCGTAGTTATATCCAGCTCCGGCTGGTAGTTGAGTAACGGCCACTCCTGGGGCACATCCACGGTAGCGCTCCATTCCGCCTGCAATCGTCCATCGAGAAACGGCCAAAGTAGGACGCGGCTCTCGCCGTTGATGTGCCGGCCTTCGCTGGTGCTATAGGCCACCGTGAAATTCCAACTTTTATTCAGACCATCATTAGTCCGAGGGAAATCTAACACTAGGCTGGTGTGTTCAAACTCGACACCGCCGGAGCTGGAGCTCTTTAGTACCGAACTGAACGGTATATTAGCTCCGTCGCCATAGCGTACCGTGATGTCACTAGCCACCCCGACCGGTAGAGCGAACTCAACAGTCTCTAGACCAGTCTGGCTCTTATTGTTAACCTCGATATCATGGCGCACGCCGACAGTACTATCACTCACCTCAAACTGATGATTTATACTAAAATCGAAATCCTCACTAGCCGCCACGACTGTAACTGGCGCGGCTAGCCCGACAATAAACACGAGTGCACCGATTAGGGCTGTAAGTTTTATTTTCATCTTATATAGATAATACGCCACTATGCTTGTGGTTTAAAAGTCTAGAGTGATGCTAAGGACAGTTAGCGCAGGTAAGTGATGTAGGAGTGATACAACCGTCCCCAATCGCCCAATGAGAGCTCCTGAGCACGAACGGTCACTGGTAAGCCGGCCGATTCTACCAGTTCTAGACTAGCCGCTTTACTAATCTGTAGTCCACCGGCCAGAGAGTTAATGAGTTTTTTCCGCCGTTCCCCGAAGCCAGCTTTGACCAGACGAAAAAGTATTTTCCGTTCGGCCGGAAAGTATGGTTCAGGATAAGGCTTCACCTGAAGGATGGCCGAGTCGACTTTTGGCACTGGCTCGAATAGCTCTTTCGGTATCTCCCCCATGATAGTTGCGACACCGTAGTACTGCACACTAAAGGCTAAAACCGACATCGCCCCCGGGCTAGCGGTTACACGCTCGGCCACCTCTTTCTGCATCAGTAAAGCTAGTAGCGTAGGGGAGTTATCGGCCTCAATTAGGTACTGCAATATTTTAGAGGTTAGATAATACGGGATGTTAGCCACTGCTTTATAACCAGTTGGTAGCTGGGTCAAATCAAACTGCAGAATATCTGCTCTAACGACCTCTAGGTTGGTAGCCGGGACCCGCGCAGCCAGTCCAGCCGCTAACTCTCGATCCGTCTCGACCGCTACTACTCCAGCGGCCTGACTCACCAATTTAGCCGTTAAAGTGCCGAGCCCAGGGCCAATCTCTAGCACCGTATCTTGAGCCGTAACCTCCCCTGCTGCTACCACTGCGTCTAGCGCTGCATCATCAAACAACCAGTGCTGTCCGAGAGATTTCTTAGGCGGATTCATCGAAATTAATTAGGCTCAGTCCCGTATCTTCATCTAGCTGTCTGGCCCAACTTCCTTCCAAGGACTGCAGTTGTAGCTCGAGGGTGCCACCTACAACCATCTCTCTGATGTGTCCCCCATAAGTGCATAAATCAGTGTCACTAAACACCCCGTGAGCATGGATGAACAGTTCATCATCTTTTAGCGCTACACTGCCGTGCAGACTAGCTATTTCTAGCACCTCATCCAGTTTACGAAATTCGTACTCCTTACGATCGAGATGGTAGTAGCCGATTTCTGCACTTAAGACACCACCTAGGCCGTGGAAGAAGCCCGCCTTAATTCGCTGCTTATGACAAAATTCAGTCATAGTGGCGATGAATGGCTCGCCCTTATTAAAGATTAGAGTCCAACTGTCACCAGATTTATAGTGTTTCATAGTGTTTATCTTAGCATGGTCAACACAATCAGGGGCGTCTAAGTAGTTCGGTTCTCTAATTGTAATCTCTGAGTCGGAATAGTAGAGGAGATACCCGAAGAGGTCCTTATATATCGGCCTAACTTACTAGTACCAGTGCGGGCTTTTGCTTAGCCAAAAGTTGTAAGCGCCACACGGATTGGTATACCGATTAGTAATATAATCGAGACCCCACGCAATTTGAGTTCTAGGGTTAGTGGCCCAGTCGCTACCATGGGATGCCATCTTACTACCCGGTAGAGCTTGGGCGATACCATAGGCGCCCGAACCTTGATAGTTAGAAACCGTATGTCTCCACTCAGATTCACCTCCCCATAACGTGTCTAAGCAAGTCCACTGCGAACCGGTCCACCCCCGCTCAGCCGCCATCAGTCTACCTATCTCACGGTTCTCGCTCGCACTATAGTTAAGCTTATTACCCACAACCACAACTCGCGGTTCAGCATCACGCTCGACAACTCGACGGATCTCCTCACGACCTACCTCTTTGCCATTACGCAGTTCTATCCGGTAGGTGGCGAGTGCCACGCCTAACCTACCTTCTTCTTCGATTTTTTCATAGCCCAACGGTCGGTTGTTATCTCTTACGGTCTTAGTCTCCGGGGCGACTTCGATTTCCTCTGTGACAGTCTCAAACCCCACCTGAGTTAGAGCAACCTCCATACCGGCGGTAATCGCAGTCTCTAGCTTTGGTTGCACTATGTCATGTTCGCTAATCTCAATTCCTGCCTCCGCGAACATCTCTCCGACGGTTGCCCCGTGGGTACGCATAGTAGTAGTCTTATCCCCAATTTGCAGACTGAATGGCACGGCCCGATCAATCGTAACCTTATACCCGACATGACCTTCACTGAGAAAATCCTGAATCAACTCCGCTTCCACCCGGTCTTCTTCATATAAATCTACTACTCCGGAATTCTCTGCCATCAAACGGGGACTACCATAGGCACTCTCGATACGGTGTTGGTTCTCCCCATCTACCAGCAGGACTGGTACAGCCCGGTAGACGTTGATATTAAAGACCTGGTTGGTAATCTCAGCCGTCGGGCTCGGCTCTACCAAGTCGTGCTCATCAACTTTAATCTCGGCCCGTTCTAGTGCCTCGCCAACAGTCTCAGCATCGGTACGGACCACTTGTTTCTCATTATCTACATAAATACTTACTACTGAGTTAGTGCCGGCATTGATCTGACCTGGCATTAATCCTGCAACAATTAGTAGCAGAACGCCGACTGTACTTACAGCTAGCTTAAGCTCAAATTTACTAATGTGATACTTATCAATCACCTTAGTATAGTGTCGCCTTAAAATAAATTTCTCCTGGGGCTCCACCCCTTACTATATGCTATTTACCCACCTCACATGAATAAACAAACAGGACTAATTCTAGCAAGTACTGACGTTAAGTCAAGCTTAATTTTACAGGGGTGTAGGGTCGAATGCAACTTAACTTTTTGTGATGTCGATCACGCGCTTAGCAGTGGGAGAAAGTGGCGTTGGCAGATCGTCCAAGGTAAACCATTCCGCCGCTTGCAGCTCCCACTTACGCCGCCTCAGCTTCCGCATAGTAGCCTCGCCACGAACTAGGACGTTATCGGTCGTAACATACTTGTGGGTAACGCGCATGTGCTCTAGTTCACGCAAATTAGACACCGTCAGCTTTAGTTCCTCCCATACTTCCCGTTCGGCCGCGATGATTGGAGTTTCATTCCGGTGGATACCACCACCAGGTAGAGACCATTCGTTAGCCCCACCCACATGGCGTACTAGCAATATCTCGCCTTGGTAGAAAATAGCGCATCGGACTCGATACAACTGAGGTCGCCGCAAAAAATTATGTAGCAAAAAACCGATCCGTACTAGCCGATGATAGACCCCCATCTACTCTAACTTTTCGAGTGGAGCGTAAGTCAGTGATAACTTCTTATTCCCAATGCGCGCGAAAGCCACTATAACTTCGTCGCCCTCGATTGCCACCACTAGGCCCTCGCCGAATACCGGATGACGAACGCCGACATCGACATCGATATCGGCACTACTCATCTTAGGAGCTGCATCATGAACTACGTTTTCTGCATCGATCTCAGCTAAGAAACGAGCTGGGGGGTTGCTACTGGTCTGACCGAACAGCATCCGCGTACGTGAATGCAGCAAATGTAGTTCCTCCATCGCCCTGGTCATACCGACATACATCAGACGACGCTCCTCCTCCATCTGCTCGGCATCGAAGATGCTACGAGAATGCGGAAAAACACCCTCCTCTAGACCGACGATGAAGACGACAGGGAATTCTAGGCCCTTAGCAGCGTGCAGAGTCATCAGGGTAATACCGCTCCGCTCATCATCAAGGCCATCGATGTCGGCGATTAAGGCCACCTCCTCTAGGAAATGATCGAGATCGGGAAATTCACGGGCCACACTGACTAGCTCTTGCACGTTTTCGATTCGTTCAGCGGCTTGAATAGTATCGTCATTTATATAGTCGATGTAACCACTCTTATTTAATACCAGCTCGATTAGCTCGGCCGGAACTAGCTCAGTCGCCCGTACCACCTCCAATAAATCGCGGAATTTAGCGAAAGCGTTAGCGGCACGCGCGGTCAGGACCTCACACTCATCGATCCGGCTGAGAGCCACCTGAAGTGGGAAGCCCTGCTCACTCTGCCAGGCAAAGAACTGCTCCAGACTGCGAGCACCGATACCGCGAGGCGGCAGATTAATCACACGTTCGAAACTGACCCGATCGTTCGGCTGATAAATCAGTCGCAAATAAGCCAAGATGTCCTTAATCTCTCTCCGTTCATAGAAGCGGACGCCACCGACGATCTGGTATGGTACACCGTAGCGAATACAGACCTCCTCTAACGCACGCGACTGAGCATTAGTGCGATACAAAACGGCGATATCGGATAAAGGACGGGTGGTCGATTTAGCATAGCGCATCACGATTTCAGCCTCAGCCAGTTCGTTAGGTGCCTGCTCCACCTGGACTGGGATCCCACTATTACCTTCGGTCCAAAGCTCTTTCTTCGAGCGGGTCTGGTTCTTAGCGATGACAGCTTGAGCGGCGGTTAGAATCGCCTGAGTTGAACGGTAGTTCTGCTCCAGTTTAACTACTTTGGCCTGTGGATAGTCCCGCTCGAAATCAAGTATGTTGCGAAAATTGGCGCCGCGCCAAGAGTAAATCGATTGCCAATCATCCCCCACTACACATAAGTTATGGTGCTTGTCCGCTAAAAGTTTAGCGAAACGATACTGGGCATGATTAGTGTCCTGGTACTCATCGATCATAATGTAGCGAAACTTCTGCTGCCACCGTTTTAATATCTCTGGCTTAGACTCAAACATCCGTACCGTCCGAGCTAGCAGGTCATCGAAGTCGAGCGCCTCAGCCTCGTTGAGCAGACGCTGATAAATAGGATAGACCTCAGCCGCCACGCTCTGGAGATCGCCTGAGGTAAGCGCCTTGTACTGTTCGCTATCTACTAGCTCATTCTTGGCCGAAGATATTAGTCCGCGAATAGCCCGAGGGTTGTACCGCTTTTCATCAACCTGCCGTTGACGCATCGCCTGCTTCACCGCTTGCAGACTATCTCCGGCGTCGAAGATGACGAACTGGCGCGCCAAACCGATGTTCTCGGCCTCTTCGCGCAGGATACGGACGCAGATACTGTGGAAGGTACCCAAAAAAGGCATGAATGAACGGTTGTTAGGATTTTCACTGCAGAGTCCAGCTACCCGAGCGCGCATCTCGCCCGCTGCCTTATTAGTAAAGGTCACGGCTAGAATCTCCCACTGAGTAGCCGCCTTGGTCTCGATCATATGAGCGATACGGTGCGTCAGGGTCTTAGTCTTGCCACTACCCGCCCCGGCTAGAATTAGCAACGGACCGTCAATGTGCTCCACCGCAGCACGCTGGTTTGGGTTTAAATCGTCAATTAAATTCACATATTTAAGTGTAACCCGTAGCTTGAGCTCAATCTAGCGAGTTATCCACTATCTACTAATAATAGGCGCGATTATAACCCTAAGAAGCCGTCGCTAGAACTACTTTCTAGCTGACCAGTAAAGTTATAACTGGCAGAGAGATCCTCCCATAACGATTCTAATGACTTAGAGTTCTCCGGGATTTCCAGCTCCACGTCATAGGCATAGCCTCGGGTGGTTAGACTGAAGCTGGCTACCTGCTTACCTTTGTCTAATATCTTAACCACTGCCTCATCATAGTCTTGGCCAGTGTAGATATCGTAGCCCAGCTGCATTTGAGCGGCATCGAGCTCATCACTGTCCCCTAGAGTAATGCAGTCGTCACTCGTCACGTCGCGCAGGTCAGCTGCGATGGCTGCAAATACCCTACCGGGAACGATGCCGCTGTAGTGAATAATCTGGTGACCATTACGCTCAATAGGGAGCCAGTTATGCCGGCGGGCATCCTCTAGCTCCACGCGATCGCTCAAATCCTCTGCTGCATAACGTTTTATGGCTGTAGTGTCTGCCACTGAGCAACTACGGCCAGATAGCTCGCTAGTATCCTCAGGTTCAAACTGCCAACTATACCAAGTATCGGCCTCTAGAGTGGGCAGAAAAACCTTAAAAATATCGATCTCGGAACTGCGCAGATACAGATTGTCGGCTATGAGGCGAAAGTCGAGAGCCAAACTAAAAGGCAGCTCCGTAGCCGTCAGCCCGCCATAGAAAGAAAGCTGTGTCTCATCTGTCGTTAGATCGGCAAATTCACCGCTGCCCGTGAGATTAAATTCACCCTCACTCTCACCGACTACTAGCTCCAGCTCGTACTCGGCCGAATTAGCATCCGCCAGGCGCTCAAAGTAGGAGTGCGGTGCCTGTTGAGGGGTGATGTATTGAAGGTAGGCACCAAAAGCGACCACGGCCCCGAATACCGCTGCCAGCAGAATCGAGGCGCCTACCAGCCACCATTTACGGCTGCGCTTTGACTGCACTATAACTTCCGCGGCTTGCTTCGGCTCTTCCTTACTCATTAATGTCCCGCCTTATACCACTTATAAAATCCGCTGGAACCAAGCAGTCCATTCGAAGATGATGCCTGAACCGGCGTTAACCTGTTCCAGCTGGTATAGCATCACTAGGCCGGTCGTAGCTGTCAGTAAGAATATAGCCAAAATAACCCAGAAACGTACCAATGTGAATGGATTGACTCGGGCGCTATCAATTGTTTTCTCTAAGCTAGGCGTCTGGTGTCGCCGCTTCGGATCGAGCTTACTCGTGTAGAAGTCTTCGTCGGAGTCATAGAGGGAGTCGGTCTCGGCTGCATTAGGAGCGGCGGCAGTAGGTTTAGAGAAAACAGTTCCATCTAAAGTCCTAGCCTGCTTTGGCACGGCCTGCTTGGCACTAGTCGGATCGATCTTCTGACCCGGCTTATACATGTCAGCGGTGAAGCCGCCGTCTAGATCTTTCGCGTCGGGATGATGCAGGATGGGATGCGGTGGGCTGACCTTCTTAGCTGTGCTGGCGGCACGGGCGGGAGTGGTGACCGATTTAGCTTTATCAGAAGGGGGAGGTGGCGTTACTGATGACTGCTTACGGAAACTACTGATTTGCGGCGTATTTGCGGCGGCAGTGGTCGAAGACGAACCACCAATCGAGATATTAACTTTGTTAGCTTTATTTGTCATGGCTGGCTTGCTCCACTATGTCATTAAATTCATGTTCATTTAAACTAGCTCCGCCGACTAAAAGACCACTAATCTCTTCTAGTGCCAAGTAGCTGGCGGCGGTGGCGGCGGTCACACTACCGCCATAGAGTATACGGCACTTACTGGCGGCTGCGGCCCCGAACATCTCCTGGATAGCCTGATTAATAGTTCGGGCAGCAGCTGCTACATCCTCCGGCTTAGCATTCTCACCGGTACCAATCGCCCAGACCGGCTCATATGCGATAACTATCTGCTCGATTTCTGCTGCTGTCAGCATGGTTAAGCCGGTAGCAATCTGGTCGTTTAAGACCTGCACCGTCTCACCGTGATCTCGCTCGTAGCCAATCTCGCCGACACAGATAATCGGAGTTAAGTTATGACGCAGACAGGCGGCCGCTTTTCGAGCTACCATCTCATTCAGCTCACCAAAAACGTGACGTCGTTCCGAATGGCCAACGATAACATAGCGAACGAACTCTTTAACTTGGTTGGCCGATACTTCCCCAGTAAATGCTCCTTCATCAGCGAAGTAGATGTTCTGTGCCCCGACCGAGAGCTTCTTAGTTACTGCGGCAACAGCGGGAAGGCAGACGTGGGTAGGACAGACTACTACATCTACCGCCTTAGAATACTTAACAGCAGTTTTCTCGACCCGTTCAGCTAAGCCCCGCGATTGCTCAGCGGTGAGATGCATCTTCCAGTTCCCAGCAATTAACGTCTTACTCATAGTGCTTAACCTTAGTGTACTGCGCCGTGCCCAGGAGAGCAAACGAAACAGATCGAAATATCAGTCGGATAAAGCAGCGATACCGGGTAGTTCCTTGCCGGCCATAAGATCTAGCGCTGCCCCACCTCCGGTTGAGACATGACTAAAGCTACCGCCTGCATCAACGTCCCAGCTGAGGACGAAACCAGCCGTGTCGCCTCCCCCGATGATGCTCTGCAAGTAATCTTTGTGCTCCTTTAAAGTAGTCGCTAACAGATTTGACCCCTCCCTGAACTGACTCAACTCGGTATAACCGACCGGACCATTCCAGACGACCGTACCGGCCGCAGCTAATATTTCCTGATAATGACGGATCGTTTCTGGGCCGAGATCGAGGATATACTCATCCTCCCCTACCGCATCAGTAGTTACGATCCTGCGGCGAGCCGATTCCTCGATAGCCGGAGCAACCGCGACATCGGTCGGTATATCGATGGTGTGTTGAGCCGCCAGTAACTCGTTATGGTCCGTAAGGTCTCGACAAGCACTACAGTCGGTCTCCTCTTTCTCGAGCACCTTATGTAATAACCCCTCAATCATCTCCTCCTGTCCAGGCTCGTAGATGCTCTTACCTATCGGTAAACCAGCATAAGCTAGGAAGGTGTTTGCCATCGCACCGCCAATTAAAATCGAATCGGCACGATCGATAAAACGTTCGATAACCTGAATCTTATCTGAGATTTTTGCTCCGCCAAATATCACCACTAAGGGGCGCTTAGGACTTTCCATCGCATCGGTGATGAAGGCTACTTCTTTATCTAGCAGTAGCCCAGCCACACTAGGTAAATACTGTGCAATCGCAGCCGTTGAGGCATGAGCCCGGTGCACCACGCCAAAACCATCCTGCACGAACACTTCACCCAGTTCGGCCAGCTCCTGTGCAAATCCGACATCATTAGCCTCTTCTCCTGGCCAAAAGCGTAAGTTTTCCAGTAAAGTCACTTGGTTGGCCGCGGTATCGACGTCCGCAGGAGAATCAGCTAAAACCACCGCTCGCTTAAGTAATTGTGCCAAATGAATCGCCACAGGTCGCAAAGAGTATTTATCATTTCGCTGTCCTTCGGGACGCCCTAAGTGGCTAAGGATAACTATCCGGCACTGCTGCTTAAGTAAATACTCTATGGTCGGTAATGACTGCAGCACACGATAGTCGTCGGTAATTTTACCGTTCTCGAGCGGCACGTTGTAGTCGGCCCGTAGCAGAACAGTCTTGCCCTGGAGGTCGATGTCGTGCAAGGTTCTCATTATAACTGCCGCACCTTAATAGTGTCTGTCCCGCCAGTTACACCGGGATGTTCACCATACGTTAATACAGCTACGTCGCCTGGGACGAAGTAACCATGCTGCTTGAAATGTTCGATGGCTCTCTCGCCGGCATTACGAGGACTCTTAAAGAAGTACGACTTGCCACCGTAAACGATAGCTAACTGCTGGGCTACCCGACGGTTGTTAGTAGCCATGATGATCGGCATTTGCGGACGGTGGGCGGCAATGTTTAAGGCCGTCCGACCGGTAGCGGTCTCAGCAATGATTGCTTTGGCCTGAACCTGGTGAGCTAGGGTGATAGCGGCCGAAGCTATAGCGCTACCGCGGGTATGGTCCTCCATATTTATATAGAGCGGCTCAACCGGTGAGTTATCCTCAGCATAGAGGCTAACTCGCTTCATTAACCGAACTGCCTCGACCGGGAAATCACCGGCAGCTGTCTCGTCGCTCAACATCAAACAATCTGCGCCACAGATGACAGCTGTAGCAATATCGGATACTTCAGCTCGAGTCGGTTGCGGGGAAGAAGTCATACTGGCTAGCATTTGAGTAGCTACGATCGCTATCACTCCGTACTGTTGGGCTAGACCGATGATCTGACGTTGAACGATTGGGACTACCTCTGGACCGACCTCGATAGCCAGATCCCCCCGAGCTACCATCACGCCGTCACTAACCGCTACGATTGACTCGATATTCTCGACCGCCGCCTTAGTCTCAACCTTAGCAATTATCTTAATATCACTTTTAAGTTGCTTCAGGTGATCGCGTAAACCTTCGATATCACTAGCGCGCTGCACAAACGACATAGCGATATAGTCGATATCGTTCTCGACCGCAAAGGCGATATCGGCGTAATCTTTAGTAGTTAGGATATCGCCACCGAGATCAGTATCAGGTAGATTAATGCCTTTACGCGAAGTTAAGTGGCCACCAGCTAAAACCTTAGTGTGGATAACCTCTTTTTTCACGGCTGTTACTTCGACCTGAAGATTCCCGTCGAAGAGAAAGATGATCTCGCCCGGCTTTACCTTGCTGCTTAAATCGTACTGGACAGGAATGATGCCACTGGCGCCATAGTCTGCTTGATGAGCAAACGCCACCTCATCGCCAACCTCTAGATCGATGCCGCCGCTAGGTAGTTCTCCGATACGTATCTTCGGTCCCTGCAGATCAGCAATGATAGCGATCGGCTTACCTATCTCTTTAGCTGCATCACGGGCCCGCTTAATGTGTTGACCATGACTTTCGTGAGTACC
Source organism: Candidatus Saccharimonadales bacterium (assembly GCA_040903985.1). NCBI lineage: Bacteria > Candidatus Saccharimonadota > Candidatus Saccharimonadia > Saccharimonadales (SeqCode) > Saccharimonadales bacterium (SeqCode). The sequence continues at coordinate 559,514 of JBBDUI010000002.1, read as the reverse complement.
ATGTGAAAAGTTAAGTCGAACGCCGTTGACTCCGGCCTTAAGGAGCCGCTTAACAATCTCTGGCTCATCAGAAGACGGACCGAAACTAGCGATGATTTTGGTGCGTTTGAATTTTACTGCCATTTCTTACCTAGTGTAGCAAGCTATCCGCCCCAGTGTAAGCCTCAGCTTACGGTGTATAAACTCAAATGGTGACCCCGGCGGGATTTGAACCCGCGTTACCAGGATGAAAACCTGGCGTCCTAGACCGGGCTAGACGACGGGGCCTTCATTTGAGCTCGCTCCAACACTACTCATACATTGTACAAATATTTACCGATTGGGCAACAGTTTGACTAACCTACTAACTTCAGCTCATCCCACTCCGTGGTGTAGCGTGGTGAACGTAGAGCGTGTCTGGGCTGCCAGCTTTGATTCCAACCCTCGGCCGCTACTTGTAAGGCATGTGGACCCCAACGTCGGTTGATAGTATCTAGAGCGCTATCTATTTTCTCCCCCGCCTTGATCTCATCTAACGCACTGTCTAGAGCTAGCTGCCGCGCTTCTATCGGTACCAACTCATACGCCATCACACCAGCCTTCTTATAACGCAAACCCGAGCGATAAACCTGCTCGGCCAACTCACCAGCCGCGCGGACTAGCTCACTTGTGCTACTTGTCGGGATGGCTAGATTTAAACTAGCTTTCCGGTAGCCCTCATACGCACCGGTAGCGATGAAGGCAGATAACGTACGGGTGGTCATGTCCTCACGGCGCAGTTTAGCTGCCAGTGTAGCGGCATGGGAGCTGAGCGCTTCTCGTACCTCCGCTAACTCCACAATCGGACTACTGAAGGAGCGGGTGCTAACCATACTCTTAGGTCGAGCGGCTTTATGAGCCGCTGCTGCCTCCCCACGTAACTCTTGAACTGTGCGGCGCACGGATACACTGAGCTGGCTTAGAACACCTTCTGGTAGCTCGCGCAAGCCGTAGGCCGTACGGACCTGATAAGCCTGCAGCGTCCGATTGAGTTTGCGTCCGATGCCCCAGACATCCCCGACCGGTAGGTCGCGCAAATAGTCATCCACCTCCGACTCGGACAAATCAGCGAAACTTAATACCCCACTCCGACGTTTTGATAAAGTAGCCGCCGCCTTAGCCAGTGTTCGGGTGCTAGCTACTCCGACACTGACCGGGATACCAGTATCGCGCCCTACCTTGTCTCTCAGCTCCTGAGCCCACTCTAAATAACCCTGCTCACCCGCTAAAGGCAAAAAGGCCTCGTCGACCGAGTATATCTCTACTTCTGGCGTGTACTCACGCAGAGTAGCCATCACCCGGCGTGACATATCGCTATAAAGCGCGAAGTTGGACGACTTTAGTACCACCCGGTGTCGAACCAGCAGCTCCTTGTACTTAAAAGCCGGTGCGCCCATAGTCACCCCGAGATCCTTCACCTCGTTCGATCGAGCTACGATACAGCCATCGTTACTGGATAGCACCGCTACCGGACGAGACACTAGACCAGGATCGAAGACTCGCTCACAACTCACGAAAAAGTTATTACAGTCAACCAAAGCTATCATCGCAAACCTCGGATAATATAAGTAACCACACCCCATACTTCTACCGCCGGAAACTTCGTCAACCGTAACTCGCTCTCCTCAATAGCGATCACTAAGTCACCTTTAGCCGGCATCAAGCTCCGGTCGACAACCAGCGTATCTCCAGCGCGCACACCGTAGCGGTTGCTGTCGGCCTGCAATAAGAAGGTACTAGCTGGCCGCGGCAATAGCGCCCGGTTCAGATCCAGTGGATACTTCCAGTCCGCTACCGACTCGGCGACTTCGGCTAGTCCGTCTTCGCTACTGGGCATAAAAGGTAGATGGCTCATATGTTCGCTCTTTGTTTGGTATTTTAAATTTAGCACACTGCCACTGTGCTGTACAATATAGTTATGACAAAAACTCGTAAGAAACGTAGCAAATCACGGCCTCAGAATAGCCAGCCCGTCACGGTTCACCGCTACAGCGCTGAAGACGAGGATAGAAAAGACTCTCGTCGCAAGCTGAAAATTCGCGGTATTGCAGCCACGATTGCGGCTGCAATCGCCACCGTAATAGGTATGCTAATCTTTTAGCTTAAAGCGAAAGCCGAAGGTCGAGCCCTTGCCCTCCGTGCTTTCAAAGATCAGCTCCCCATCCTGAGCTTCAATAACCTGCTTGGCCATATAGAGGCCCAGTCCGGTCCCGTCGGGACGGACGTGTTGGGCATTTTCGGCTCGGAAAAACTTCGAAAATAGCCGCTTCTGCGCCTCAACGGAGACACCGATGCCGTTATCCTTAACCCGGAACTCAACTGTCTGGTCGTGCTGCTCGATGTAGATATCAACCTGCCCTTCCGGAGCGTAATAGATGGCATTATCGGTAAAGTTCATAATAACCTGGCGTAACTTGGTCTCATCCAGCCTGACCATAATCGACTTATCTGATTTATGCAGAGTAAGTTTAACGTCTCGAGCTTCGGCCTGACGGCGAAGCTGATCGATCTCGCTACTTACTACCTCCGCTAGATCGAACGTCATAGTATCGATAGTTAAGCGACCAGTGGAGATGCGCGAGACATTCAGCATGTCGGCTATTAGATGCACCATCCTCTCCGAACTGACGAAAGCCAAGTCGATAAAGTCGGTCTGCTTTTTCGTCAGCTTACCGGCATCACCTTCCAGTAGCATTGATAGATAGCCCTTAATCGTAGTTAGTGGTGTCCGCAGCTGGTGCGAAGCCATCGAGATAAACTCGTCCTTAGCCTCATCGAGTTTTATCAGCCGCTGATTAGTCTCGCGGAGCTGGGCAGTCGCCTCGTCCACTTCATTCTTCAGGGTTTCAGAAAAAGCCTGAATCTCCTCGTAACTCTTGGCATTCTGCACGGCCACGGCCAGTTCCTGGGCGAGAATCTCGAGCAAATTAATGTCCTGCTGAGTATAAATAGTGCCGGACTGCTTAGCTCCTAACAGGAGGTAGCCGACAAGATCATTCTGCGTCGTCAGCCTCACTACGGTGTAGGACTTCAAGCTACGCAAGAGCGTCTGTTCATCAGAACTATGTGCTTCATCAAGGATATTTATTTGCTGGGGAAAACGAGAGAGTGTAGCTGCTGTCGTTTCTACTTCGATACCATCACCTGTATGGGCCGTAGCATATATCTCATTATTATCGACCACTATTAAACGACCGGACTCAACCCGGAGAGCAGAAACGATAATCTGTAGTGTATCATCGAGCAGCTCGAAGCTATTACCTTTGGTTACAAAGACTTTACCGAGACGATTCAGTACATCTTCGGAACTGTAACGATTACGATAGAATATTCGATCAGAAACCCGATCGAATAAACGTTTAATCGGCTGGAAAGTTAGAGCGAGAAATACGGCAGCAAGTGTATAGAAAACTTGCTGGAGTCCGGTAGCATTTGAGGAAGGAAACAGCCGTTCTGCCACCCCAAACACGACAAAGCCATACAGTAAGCCCATAGTGATTATCACTAATGAATAAGCTACGGAACGAGCTACTACGAGGCGAATATCGAACATCCGATGACGCACTATGGTATAGGCGATAATTGAGGAGAAAATCAAAACATATACTGCGCTCAACCGGATGAAGAGGGTGGTTTGAAGCACCAAGGTCACCACTAGGTTAGTAACCGGTACGATAGTCCAGAGTAAAGCAACGCCCAAGATAATAAACGCTAATTGAGCTCGAGCCGAGCCGACAGAACGACGGCGACGCTTAACTAGCTGTGCCATACCAATTATTACCGAGCTTACAGCGTGGATTAAAAATATTAATATTCCCGGTCCAGCCTCAGGATATGGTGTACCGTTCACTAAAGTCGTGTCGATAAAAACCAGAGGAGTTAATGTTAAGGCAACAGTAATGAGAGAGAATGCTAGGTAAATATAGAGTCGCCACCCCATTCGTCTAACTCTAGCTATCGGATAGAAGTAGCAGAATAAAGTCAGGAAAGTATTTTGCACTACCACTAAAGCCATCACTGAGCGCATGGCATAAAGCAAGGCATCTCCGACTAGTATGGTAGAGAGGTAGTTAGCGAATGCCCATGCCGCCAGGGAAAACGCCGCGCAAGCAAACAAGACGTGACTACCGTCCTTGTCTTTTTTCGACAATACAAAGGCTACAATCAGACATTGGACGAGTACAGCGGCAATTACGATAGACAGTATCATGATATAAACGCTACCTTTTTGTAACTATACTACCACAGGCAGGCTAAGAGACGACCGGTATATCCTCCAACATTGCCCGATACATAGCCAGATCTCTTCGATACTCTTTGGTATGAATCTCACTATTCATGAGCTTATCGAAGTCCACCATCACCCTCTGGGTCGGTAAATTGCGATCTAGAATAATCTGACGAGTCGCAAAGGCTGCCGCCGTACCGCCAGTAGCAGCAGCATTACCCAGCTGGGGCCAACTAGGTAACGTCTTGCCCACCTCTTGCAGTGATTGAAACATTCTAAGAGGGATGTTCTCCACCCCAACAAAATACTTCCCAATTACTAGACCCAGTTTCTCTCGCGGAAACTCACCACTTATAACTGAGTCGATGATTTCCGCTGGGATACGGCCGTTAAAAGGTTCAATACTCTCCAGATCATAACGTTCGATATCGAGCAAGGCATTATCGCCATCATCCGTAGCCATAACGATCGGCAAACCTTCTTTTTGCGCTACCTTACGAAGTTGAATTTTTATCGGTAAGTTATCGACTTCGTCGATAATGACATCGGGTCGGTGATTAGTAACAACCGTTTCGAGATTTTCAGCTGTTAACCCAGCAGGTAAATGTACCTGCTCGATATAAGGATCAATCATGCTGATGCGCTTAGCCACATAGTCTAGTTTTTTCACACCTACCTGGGTAAAATCGGCCCGAATACGATTTAGGTTTGAGGGCTCGATGGTATCCATGTCCGCGATAATCAATTTGCCGCCAATACCAGACGAGAGCAGCGCCTCAACTACATTACTGCCAACACTCAGGCCGAAAACGGCTACGGTGGCCTCATAAAGTCGCTCCTGTTCGCTGCTCGTAATCAAATTACGATTACGAGAAGTACGGATACGGCGAAGATCTTCCCGCTCCGGATAGCGAACTAGTGCCCGCGACCAAGGGAAAAAGAACCACTCGCCGTACTCCATCCCTTGAGCGGTAATATTCGCGATAAAGTCAGCGTATGTATTTGGATCTTTGCTGTCTTTTTGTTCTGGGTGCGCTAGATCATACAGGTCCTCAGCAATGAGCTGCACCTGATCATGTATATCCACGGTATCACCTGAAGTGATTAGTGCTTGTAGCCGAGTTTTATCCTTCTTATTCTCTAGATTAAACCGGTCGGGTTGACTCCATTTCGATCGCTTCAGTGTCTGAGATATCTGTTCTCCTGCATGGCTAAATGTAAACGCTTTATCACTCATCGATCTTTTATTACCCCTGCAATATTATGTATATTATACTGTATTTTCATATAAATTTCAATACTACGGTTTCGGCTCACGCTTAATCCATTGCTGTTTCGTACCAGACTTAAAGTAAGTGTCATGCTCGTAGTTCCATAACTTAACATGCGGTCGTACATCTGATTTGTAGTGTTTATGGGTCTCCCGATACTCAGAGCTTTCTTCTAGTAGTTGCCTAACAAGTACTTGTTCCAGTGCTCGTCTCAACGCTGTACTAGGACTACGCTCAGCCATGAGTTCGATATGAATAGTTAGCTGCTGACGGCCCTCCTCACTATAGGCCACCTCCATAGTGAACTTTCCTGTAATATCTGACTCAAAAACCTCACTCTGCAGGGCTCGTCTGATAGTCTCTGGATAGATCTGAAAACCGAAGAAACTGACAGAAAAATCGCTCCGCTCATAAACGTACACAAATGGCAGATTCCAGATCGAGTCGGCCGCACCGCTAGTTTGAAGCACCTGCTCAACGCCGAGATCGTAACGCCGAGAGAGGTCGTCAATCTCAGTCAGAGTAAGCAACCCGCCATGATCTTTGAGGTCGTAACGTACTAAAGGTATACCACTATTGGCTGAGCAATAGAGATTGCCGCCCGCTGTTTCAAAATAGAATAGCTCAGGAAGGTACTGAGCCAAAGTCGGGAGCTTAGTAATATCGCCGAAGATATCGTTATAGAGTGTCGAGTTTTCAACAGCACGTCGGCGCATGAGAATCGAGATTGGGGTCTCGTGCGCCATCGTACCTAAATCGACCGTTCCATAGTGATTCAGGCTACCGGTCAAGATATCTATACCGGTTTTTTTAGCAATATAATCGCGAAATGTCTCAGAGATTACCTCGGCGGAAAGGATAAAACCGAGATTATATCGCTTCCAATCTATACCAGCTCGAACACCATCATCAAGAATATCTTTGAGAAATGGGCCATATGAACCGATAATAATTTGATCGAAATCATCAGCTAGGTTTTTAATGGCATTGATTATCTCACCCTTATGAACGCCCGGAGTAATGATGCTCAACTCATAGCCTCTACTCGCCACTATCTGAAGCGCTTGATAGGTAAAGACCCCGCCAATCCATGCACCCATTGGAAAAGCTACGATGTAGAGTGTACTTTTATCCTGCAGCTTAAAGTTCTCGCGCAAATAAAGCTCGGCCATATCAGCATATTGTTTATCCTGCGCATACTGTCGCGGAAAATAGAACGGCTGGCCAGTCGAACCTGATGTCGAGGATATAACCCAGTTCTCTTCCTTAAACCTACCGTCCCAACACAACAGAGCGCGATCATACTGCCGCAGATAGTTATCCTTATCAACTGGAGTTACTTCTGATAGATCCGCCGCCTGTTTCACTTTCCGCGGATCAATATTATTCTTAGCTAAGAAATCTTTATAAGCTGGAACCCGCTTTGCCATTGCCTGGAAAAGCTCTAATGCCATCCTCTCCCCCCTGCGCATCCAGTAGGCTTCTGGCTTAGTTTTAAGTCGACGCTGGAGTTTTGGTACATCGATATCGATGCCTGAGTTTTGGGACGAAAACATATTTATTTATTAAATTTTCATTATGGCAAAATTATGATCTATTACTACCGATGATACCAAAAATACCATCTAACGTCGACAGCTACTAACCCCTAACTGAATACCATTAATAATTGATGATATAATCAGTAACAGCTTTAAGTAAGGATAAGCATCGATGGCAAAAACTAAAATAGCACTTATCGAAGATGACTTAGCTATAGTCCAAATGTATCGTATGAAGTTCGAAGCCGAAGGCTTCGATGTTGCCTATGCCGGTGATGGCGAACAGGGGCTCGAGATGGTACGCGAGTTCAAGCCAGATATAGTACTCCTCGATCTCATGATGCCGGTGATGGATGGGGCTGAGATGTTAGCTAAAATGCGCGCTGAGTCCTGGGGCAAGGATGTCAAGGTGATCATCCTAACCAACATGGGTGAAGCCGAAGCACCGAAAGCCATCCGGGAGCTCGGTGTCGATTCTTTCATCGTCAAGGCCGACCTCACCCCTAAGCAGGTGGCGGAGCGGGTTAGCCGCGCCCTTGCCGCTTAAACGCCTCAATCACGTTTGCAAACAGTGCCGCCACCGTCAACGGTCCCACTCCACCCGGAACAGGACTGATTTTTAAGTCGCTACGCTCATACAACGATGAGTCGACATCGCCCACCAAACTACCGTCCTCACTACTAGTGCCGGCATCGATGATAACCTGTCCACTGTGGACCATATCAGGTGTAATCAGCCCGGGCCGCCCGGTAGCGGTAATGACAACATCACATTCCCTCATCAGCTCAGCCACATCTCCTGTTTCTTTATCAGCAATTAAGGGTTCATGACCTGATGCCTTTAGTATGCGTACTAGAGGTGCTCCTACCAGTCGACCGTGACCAATCACGCCGATAGTTTTACTATCTAGCTCGACATTACCCTCACTCAATAGCCATAGAATCGCCGTCGGAGTGGCCGGATCAAACGCACTTTCTGCACCGAGTCCATCAACATCTTTTACCGAGTCTATCCGGTTCAACACTTCTCCGGTATCAATACTCTCAGGGAGCGGTAGCTGCACGATGATACCGTGAATGCTATCCGTGCCGTTTAAGCGTTGAATCGTATCCACAAGGTTGCTGGTATCCGTATCGTATCGCTCTACTTCAACGCCGATATCTTGGCCATAAGCTTGCTTCAACCGCACGTAAGTATCACTCACTACCATAGTACCCGCCTGAACGATAGCGAGCTTAGGCTTGATACCGGTATGCTGCAGGCTACGCACGGCTTGAACCTGCTGAGCTTTAATATAATCCGCTAGTTCAGAACTTTTGAGTAACATGCTCTTACTGTATCAGACTATCCACCTCTCGCCGCAGGGCATTTGAACTGCACAGGAAGTCAACAGCTTTTTGAGTATTAAACCGATGCCCGCTCCTAGTCTCATCCATAACACCACTTTGGGCATCCCAGCTGATAGAAGCTGGTTGTGTATTATCTAGACTTGCGTACCGTCTAAGTAGTGGTAGTAATAGATCATGTACGCTACCTGCGTGCAAACCACCCGCCACACCGACACTGATACCTTTCCGAGCAAATGCATCGATATAGGGGATAAGGACATCTACGTCTAGCTCTTTACCGCAGCCGCCGGACCCATCCAGCCATACACCATCGATCACCCCATGTTTTGTTACTTCCTCGACCAGCAATTCAGGACCGGCCGCATAGAAACGGTCGGGTTGGTGTCGATACTTGCGTAACATATAGTTATCAATCTGCACGATAACATCTAACTTCGGCCGAGCAGCCTTCAGGAATTCAAGATTTCCGTAATGCTCAGGTTGCAAGCCGTTGACCTGCACAGCCGCAATCGTCTCATGTCGGTGCAGTGCAGCCACTAACTGTTGTCCCGCTTGATCGGGTCGGTCAGTGTTGTAATGAATGATTAGTGGCACCGCTGGCACTCCGTATTCATGCTGAGCCGCTACAATTTCATCGACCTCATCAAATAATGGGTACGTGAGGCCATGACGATTAGATATGTTCTCTAGTCCTGTCTTCTCGCTCATCAGTATCCCGACTGCAATCTCACCTAAACGTCGGTCGACATCGGCATGTGCAATTTCGAGGTATTGACCCCGATTCTCAACTCCTACGGTGGCGGTAAATGGTTGCCTCATACCTACCACTATGCCGATTGCTCACGAAAAAAACTAGTCAATTTATGTTGACCTGCGTTACTGCGAACAACTTGAATCGTTGCTACACTTAAGTAGAGAAGGAGTCAGACGTGAAGCAATTGCCAGATCGCATTATTCTCGCACCCGAAGATCACTACACCCTAACAGCGAAAGAGTTTGGCATGGAGGGGCTGATAGCCATCGAATCAGTCGGGCCCTTCACCCACATACAATACGTCGGACCCATCATCACTGTTCACGACTCAGTTATCTATGCCGGCCAGGGCATCGGCCACCACCCGCACCGTTACAACGAACGGTTATTTTATTCCGAGAAAGGCACTTTCGACCACGATGACGCCTTGAATGGCATTAAGGGTCATATACCCGAAGGCGCCATGGCTCGCTTTACCGAAGGTCAGCGCGGCATGATTCATAAAGAGTGGAATAACGGTGATGTCGATAGCGAACTATTCATCCTCGTCGCTACCACCGATCCAGTTCCAGAAGATACTAGCTTCGAAGTGCTTGAGCAAAAAGATATGCCTATTACTAAAGAGGCACCTGGGGTTAGTACGCGACATATGGTCGGTGGCGACGCCCCTCTTCCTATTCACTGCGATATCCGTAGCTTCAACGATACAAGCTTTGACGCAAACACGACGCTAAATTGGACTATACCGGCCGGCGAGGGTGGTCTACTCTCAGTTAGAGAGGGCGTGATAACACTCGATGATGAGAAGCTAGTACGTAAATCGACAGCTATATTCCCACCGCTCGATGTGGAGAGGACTATCAAGCTCATAGCTCCAGACACTGCTCGTATCATTCGAACTACGTTTGGAGCTGGCTTAGGATTGTTAACCCGCTAGTTGCTTGAACTGCGCACTCTAGGCATGCGATCTTGTCGTAATGCACCGATGATCATAAATAAGAATCCAGCTGCGGCGACCACATACATTCCGATGATAAAAGGATCTTCCGTACTATAACTGACAGACTGCCTAACAATATCAGCTCCAAATAGATTTCGAATATCGACAACCAGACTCCCAACCAGCAAATACACCAGCGGGTTAGCCAAAATGAACATTGCTAGTCCGATTCTCGAAATCTTATTACTAAAGCTAAATCTTTTCATGCGATTAGTATAGCATTAGAGATTCCACCTCCATACAAATACCCCGGCTTTTGTGTCGGGGTATTTGTATGGAGGGCCATCCGGGACTCGAACCCGGGACACTCTGCTTAAGAGGCAGATGCTCTAACCAACTGAGCTAATGGCCCGTGTAACCCGCTACTATCTTACAGAGGTAGAATATAATTGTAAAACAGTTAAGCTAACCACTCCGCAATAGCGAATTATATGGTGCACCCGGTAGGATTCGAACCTACGACACCTGGTTCCGAAGACCAGTGCTCTAATCCACTGAGCTACGGGTGCACGAATACAGAGGCAATTATATCAGATTAGCCCGAAGCGAGCCCACGCTACATAGGGACATTACCCTACTCTACAGTGAGCGTGCCGCGATGTGTCTCCCTAAAATGATTATGAAAACCCCACCGGCCGATTTCTTCAACTGTGATAGTCACTGATTCGCCTGGCTGAATAGCTCTAGCATTCAACTCCCTATTATCAGTATGAGCAGGATGCGGATCAGAGCTAAACTGCAAGCTAATAGATGACTCGTTACGTATCAGAAGCTCTGTTCCTGTCGATGCACTGAGCTGAGCGGGCGAGAAGCCCTCATTCCTATAGACAATTGGCGCTACAGCTCCCTCCTCTGGCTCCGCCGCTGCATCGGCCGCTCCTTCAGTGGGCTGAGTGGTCTCTTCGCTACTGCGGTTCTCTTGAGTTTCAGTCTCAACTGACTCCCGGGATACGATATACCAACCTGTCCCTATAACTGCGATTAATATGATAAGTCCGATAACTATAAATGAACGATTAGCTCTCATCCTTGCCTCCTTTGCCTATTATGTGTCAAATCATCTGTCTTGTCATTCCGGGTACTCTCCCGTTTCTCTTTTACGAGTCCCCTGTATCGATACCCCAGTGCTGCGATAAGCGTTATGGCATACATTATCCATACCATTCGATACCAGCCACTTTGAAGATGCCGACCGAGCTGCCAGCCATGGTATAAGACCGCTAGCATCGCACCATCAGACAAATACTGTATCCACCTCCACCAGCCGATAGTCTGAAATATACGTCGCAGCTCATAAAGTAAGAAAGCCGCTAGGCTGAGTGTTCCGAGAATGACCACCCCCCGCAAAGTCGGCGCAACGTAGCTCTCTAGCACACTACCTGGGGGTAAACCGAAACCATCCCGCCATAGCTGCCACACAAGTAGTCCCGGATGGAGTAGTAGAGCTATAAGTGCTAGCCAGCTGGTAATTTCGAAATAGGTCTTAAGTACCTCCGTCTCTGCTCGCATAATCTGGCGTACAGCGCTCATAATATAGTGCGCCCACATGATACTAAAAGCGAGAATGCCGAGCAGAGGGAAAAGGGTATATGAATTGATGCTTGCTAGTCCATTGTTCAGCCCCTGCCACCACACTATCAGTGCCAATAGACATGCTCCACTAGTCACGCTCCAAGCCATAAGTGGCAGTTTACTGAGGCTGATACTCATGGGCTAAGTATACACGGACAAGAGGCATTGCACCTTGGGTAGAATAAGGCACCTAGGCTAGGATTACGACCAAAAATGTACAATAATCCAGCCGATGGCATCTGCCGTACTATCAGATCCGCGGCGCAGCAGCCACCAGCCGAAGATAGCTACCATTAAGCTACCTACGATACCTGTCGTCTTAACCCCACCTGCAAAATTATTAACTAAAAGAAAAACAACCACCCCCGCGATACCTAGAATGAAAAGTAAAGCTCCGAAAGCAATATAGAGTGATTCCTTTAATGTCTTCATGTTGCCATAATAACATGAGAAGAGATGGTTATATAATTAAGAGCACCTGGCTATCCACCCGAACGAAACGTTACCCACGCACCTTTTCTTGACGCTACGCAACCTAGTTATAGCCTGCTCCGCTCAGGAAAAGAGCGGGGCAGGCTGTTAACCAGCTAAAACGATACTGTTTTAGCTGGAAAAGGAAGACAAACCGGAAGCTGAAAGTAAAACAGCTTCCGCTGTTTTAGAGGAAGCTGTAGGTTTAGTCTGACGTGGTGCCCCCGACAGGATTCGAACCTATGGCCTTCAGTTCCGGAAACTGACGCTCTATCCAGCTGAGCTACGGGGGCATACAGGCACTACCTACTCTACCAGCAAAGCAAATGAGCATAAAGCCAGATAGCTTGGTACAATCAAGACTATGCAGGCACTCAAAATTACCGGCGGTAAACCACTCCATGGAGAGGTCACGATCAGTGGTGCTAAAAATGCTGCTACTAAAATGATGATTGCGGCTCTCCTGACTGACGAGCCGGTTGTTCTCTATAACATTCCTAAAATCTCGGAAATCGACATCACAACTGACATCATCAAGGCAACTGGCGCTAGCGTTGAGCGCGAGGATCACACCATCCGTATCCATGCCGAGAGTCTTACCGGTGCGGGCGTGAAGCAGCTGTCGCGCAAAAACCGCATCTCGATTCTCGCCCTCAGCCCTCTGCTCCACCGACTCGGTGAAGCCGAAGTACCTGTCGTAGATGGCGACCACATCGGCCCTCGACCGGTGAATTTTCACATCCAAGCCCTAGAACAAATGGGGGCTCAGATATCAGCCGATGCCACCGGCTATCATGCCCGGGCTTCTCGCCTGCAAGGCACCACTATCCGCTTGCCCTATCCCAGTGTTGGAGCTACTGAGAACATCCTACTAGCAGCCGTACTAGCCGAAGGGCGCACCAGCATCTACAACGCTGCGACCGAGCCAGAGATATTAGATCTGATTAAGCTCCTCCAGCAAATGGGGGCTATCATCGAGTTTCGTGCTAACCGTGTCATCATCATCGACGGGGTAGAGCGTTTACATGGCGCATCCTACCGCGTCATGCCCGATCGGCTCGAAGCCGCCTCCTACGCCGCAGCCGCCATCGCTACGAACGGCAAAATCACCGTAAAAGGAGCCTATCAGGGCGATCTCAGCACTTTCCTCAACACTATTCGCAGAATCGGTGGGGACTACCAGGTAAATGACAGCGACATCACTTTTAAGCGCGGGCCGGAGGGTCTACGCGGGGCCGAGCTAGAGACCGATACCTGGCCCGGCTTCAGTACTGACTGGCAGCAGCCGCTCATCGTAGTCCTTACTCAAGCTGACGGACTCTCCGTAGTACACGAAACGGTCTATGAAGATCGCTTCGGCTATACCGAGGTACTAAATCAAATGGGGGCAAATATCGCCGTCTTCACTAAATGCTTAGGCGAGCTAGAATGCCGTTTCAAAGGTGAATCGCATAAACACAGCGCTATTATCCAAGGACCGAGCCGCTTACGTGGAGCTAAAATCGAGATTCCCGACATTCGTGCTGGCATGGCTCACGTAATAGCCGCGCTGGTCGCAGACGGCACCTCGACCTTGACGGGTGTAGAGCACCTACTGCGTGGTTACGACCAGTTCTTAGACAAACTTGAGAGTATCGGCGCTAAGTTCAAAACTAACTAGCCGCGCCGCAGTATGCTTTTGGCTTGACGCAACAACGGAGCTAGGCGTGGCAGGACTGACTCCCCCAAGGCATACATCACTGGATGCAGCGGCAAATCATATGTACCAACATACTCTACCTGCTCTTGAGCAAACTTAGTTTTAAATGAGCCTACTCCATCGTTGATGTGACCATTCAAATCATAATATTCGACGCCCGCTTGCTTGTAGTAGCGAATGACCTCCCATTGCAACAGATAGTTAGCCAGCTGCTTCCGACCCAGTTCATTTGAGCCACCGTAGAGGTATACAGCCACATTGTTAACGTGAGCCGTCCAGGCAAACCCGGCCGGTTTGCCTTCGTGATACGCCAACCAAACCTTAGTATGCTCACCGAGATAGGTAAAAACTTTTTTATAGTAATCGAAACTGTAGAGATTAAAACCGGCGCGATCCGAAGTGCTTTGATACACCTCCCACATCACCGCTATTTCTTCGACCGACTTAACCTCCCTGATCTCAACACCGTTACGAGTAGCGCGGCGAATCGAATAGCGAGCATCCTTATGAAAGGAGTTTAAAATCTCTTCCTCTGAACTGGACTTAAGCTGGATCACCGATGTCTTAGGGTGCAGAATCTGGCGCTTTGCAACTCGCCAACCGACAGGTAGATCGAGCTGCTGTAGAGCCGGTTCGATCTTAAGTAGCGTCGCCCCGTGCGCTCGAGCAATCTCACCTAAGCTATTCAGTAAGTCGGACTCTGAGACCGATTTATCGGTAGCAAATAGTGGACCGCGGGGGATGTAGGCAATGGTATAGCCGATGACCGGCGCCTTCAGGAGCAAAATCTGAGCTCCAGCCACGATAGAGCCGCCATTTACTACCCCCACCCGGACACTCTCCCAACCATTACGCTGCTTTAACTTGGCCCAGGCCGAAAGCTGCTGGGGGTGACCGAAGGGACTACTATCGACGAACTTATCCCACTCTTTAGTGCTCTTGATAACCGTTAATTCAGGCTGATTCATGATCTAAACTATACAGGCCTAAGGTAATAATGAGCAATTAGCACCACTACATTCAAAACGTCTGAGTAGATCCCAAGAAAAATGCCCCCGCTTGCACGAGGACACTTTTCTTGGGGCGAGTGATGGGACTTGAACCCACGGCCTCCTAGACCACAACCAGGCGCTCTAACCAACTGAGCTACACCCGCCATACCGCTACAAAGTATAGAGTATAAAGTATCTGCCATAAAGCCTAAAGCTCAAGCTATGAGGAGCAAGCTGCACCACGGTCACGGCAAATTCACTAACTGAGCGATATGGGGACTACTGAGCGTCCGTACCTGCGTTAATATCGGCCTCGATGCTGTTCGGAGTTGTAGTCTCCGGAGTTGTGTCTTCAGTGGTATCGAACATACCCACTACTAACCAGATAAGCAAAGATAAAACTATCAAGCCGACGATGAGTGCGATGATTCCGCCCGGACCCCCACCTTCCCGTTTGTCCAGTACTACCGTCTCTCGGTCTAGGGTCTCTTCCGGTACCTCGCGTACGACTTCACGTTTAGCCATAAATATCCCTCCCTGCCTTACTTACATACTATCTTTTATTATAACATCCGCTTGATTTTATAAAGCTCGATTTTACCTATACAATAAGATAAGTGATTAGTTATAAATGAATGGAGGGAACAATGGACATGAACGATTATGGACCGCAACCATACGTGATAGACATCGAAGAACTGACTAAAGAAAACGAGCTTTTCCGCGTCGCTAAGTGGACTGGAGCTAACCTACAGATGACCGTGATGGCGATTCCAGCTGGTGGTGAGGTTGGTTTAGAAGTGCACAACGACCACGACCAGTTTCTCCGCATTGAAGAAGGTGAAGCTAAGGTCGTAATGGGACCAAGCGAAGACAACCTTGATCAAGAGTGGGCAGTCGAGGACGACTTCGCTATCTTCGTTCCGGCCGGTACCTGGCACAACATCATCAATACTGGTGATATCCCGCTCAAACTCTACTCAATCTACGCTCCTGGCGAACATGCACACGGTACGATCCATAACACTTTCGCTGAAGCCGAAGCGGCCGAAGCTGAGCATCACGGAGCGTAACCTCACAAGCGGCTGACCGGCTTAACACGTCTGCATCGATCATATCTAGTGCCAGTCTCAGATATCGTACCGACCCAACTATCTTCAAAAAGTGTCCGATCGGACACTTTTTGAAGATTTTGTGCAATTACCACTAGTACGCGCTCAACCGCACTAAAACTAGACGGTAATAGTACGCAACAACGACCCGCTATAATATCAAGCATGATTCAAACACCCATACCTCGGACCGAAATCTACGACCTCTACTGGTACTATGCTGCCGAGCGTCAAGCTATCTTCCAGCGGCGCGCCCGCGGAGAACCCGGTCCCTGGACCGATGACCCTATCCTAGCTACCTATAAGTTCTGCAACGTCTTCCGAGCCAGCGACCGCGTGTCGCAATATCTAATTCGTAATATAGCCTACATAGACCCGCAGGCGGACCCATCAGATGTACTGTTTCGAGTGATAGCTTTTCGGTTCTTTAGCCGACCCGAGACTTGGGATGAGATCACAAACTACCTTGGTCGTCAGCCGCTCATTACCGACCTAGAAGATGATATTCTCACCCGAGCGCTAGCCCACGTTAAAGAGATAAACGGTAAACTCTATACTGGCGCTTTTATCCTCTGCGCTAATACGGCCTACGGGCATAGCGAAAAGTATCTGAATCATATCGCTCTCTTCAGGCACATGTTCATTCTCGATCATCTAGATAAGAAACTTCTTGCTGCTATTAGCTTAGGGGACGTCTACCAGCTCTTGCGCAGCTACCCTTTAATCGGAGATTTCATGGCCTATCAGCTCACAATAGATCTCAACTATACGCCTTACATTAATTTCAGCGAAAACTCATTTACACGAGCCGGGCCTGGCGCACTACGGGGAATTAACAAAGCATTCAAGTCTCGTGGCGACCTCTCGCCAGAAGAAATCATTCTGCAAATGGTAGAGAGACAGGACGATGAGTTTAGTCGACTCGGACTTGAATTTGATGGCCTTCATGGTCGGAAGCTCCATGCCATAGACTGCCAGGGACTATTTTGTGAGCTAGACAAATACTGCCGCGAAGCAGTCCCCAAATTATCCAGTAACAGAATTCGGATTAAAGCGCGCCACAAGCCTAATGCCGAACCTATCGACTATTTTTACCCACCGAAGTGGGAGCTAAGAACCACATAAATTAAACAACCTATTGGTGCCCCGGGTAGGATTCGAACCTACGACCTATGGGTTAGAACTCCATTGCTCTATCCAGCTGAGCTACCGGGGCACATGGTAATTAGTATTACGTATTCAGTATAAAGTATAAAGCCGCACCCCCAAACGAAACGTTACTGTTTCGTTTGGATAAGGAAGACAAACCGTAAGCTGAAAGTAAAACAGCTTCCGCTGTTTTACGGAAGCTGAAGGTTTAGTCTGACGTGGTGCGGGTAGAGAGAGTCGAACTCTCGTCTCCAGCTTGGAAGGCTGGCATACTAGCCACTGTACTATACCCGCATCCGCCCTATTATAGCAGAGGTAACTGTTATAATAGAACGGTAATGCGAGAGGAGAAAGCATGAAGCTTTCTAGCCCAGTTTTTAACGATGGCGAGACTATCGATAAGCTCTACACCTGTGAAGGTAGCAATCATAATCCTCCCCTTCAAATTAGCGATGCGCCTACTGAAGCGCAAAGTCTGGTACTAATCTGTGATGACCCTGATGCCGCTACCGATCCAAATGGACCAGGGCACACCTTCGATCATTGGGTAGTTTGGAACATCCCACCAACAACCACTGAAATTGCCGAGGGTTCCGTTCCGCCGTTCGCCGTCCAAGGTCTAAATGGCCGAGGCGAGAAAGCCTACACCGGTCCCTGCCCGCCAACTGGTGAACATCGCTATTTCTTCCGTCTGTATGCACTAGACTCAAAACTCGACTTGCCCGAAGATGCAGACAAAGAAGATGTCGAAGATGCACTAAGTGGTCACGTATTAACTCGAACCGAGCTAGTGGGTACTTATCAAAAAGCATAGTTCTGACCCATGTTTATATGGAGGGCCTGGTGGGATTCGTGTGTTATTATGCTCGCTCGAAATACGTTTCTCGCTCGGCCAAGCAATGTATCCATAAACTACCACTGGTAGTTTATGCCCTTTCGGGTTCGAATCCCGGCATCAAACTCATTCCATACAAATACCCCGGCACGATGGCCGAGGTATTTATATGGAGGGCCTGGTGGGATTCGAACCCACGACACGCGGCTTAAAAGGCCGCTGCTCTAACCGACTGAGCTACAGGCCCCTAAAAAATAGTTAGAACATTGTCTATTCTAAACTGTAAAGTTAGCGATAGCAACGCTCATATGAGGCTACTATTCGGGCAAAGGACCGAAGTGAGTCTCGAGAACATCGGCCAACTCCGAGACATATGACGGGGTCGTCCTACCCTCTCCGGACTGACCCTTACTCTGCACATGAGTATCTACTGAAACTCCCAATACGGCAGCTCTAACATCGTTTTCCTCGATAGGGCGAGCACCGGCCCAAACTGGGCGGCTGAGGATTCGACCACTATGTGATCGCAGTGCGAATACTTGAGTATACATAGGATAGCGCATATCTTCAGTCACGTAGAGGCGCGCCTCGTTACTGCCTACTTGTTGAGCAAAAGTTACGATCGCATCACCCCGTAGTTCGGTAAGCCTAACTCCGTGGTGGGCATTATCGATGGGCACCACAGGCCTATCATCGATGAGCCATTTTTTATAAGCTATCACCCTTTGAAGCGCAGCTATCTCACACTCCCATAACTCTTGGTTACGTATAACCCATCGGTTCTTTACCTCTTCTGCTGCGGCAGCTAACTCCGCTTCAGGCCGTACCCTGTAAGGTTCGCACACCTCAACAGCCATTCGCTGCACTAACCTTTTCGCTGGGGTAAAACTCACAATCTGCATCTTGCTAAATTGTAGTATTTATACTAAAACATAGCAACTGCTAGCGGCTGGATTTGAGCTTCGACTTACGTTTTTTAGCTTTTTCGGCATAACTGCGATGCTGGATGCTATCTATGAGAATCAAAATGGCGGCGGCAAAAGTAAACCATACGTAGTTATCTAAGATCTGCCAACCGATAATCGAACGGTCCATAATCGCCTGCTGAGTCTCAGGAGGCAACACCTGGACCACGCTCGAGAGAAAGAAAAGAGTAAACACCAGTATAAACACTATCTTCCAAACCACACTGCCCTTTTTACGCTTGTCCACACTGTGGTTAACCCCTAATATCAAAGCTGGCACTACTAAGAGCACAGCCGCTACGGCGCTCTCTACCAACTCAGACTCGAAGCGCCCTTCGAGGGAGACGATCTGCAGTAAGGCCAAACCGATAAACACACCCATAGCGACGAACTTAACGTGACTTTTGAAATGTAGTGCTAAAGCACTGATACCGATTACGGCGGCGGCGATGAGAAAGTCGACATTCATGATGTGCTTATCATAGCACTTATGTTTTGCGGCGCGCCACTACAGCCCAGCTATTGTGGCCTGACTACCGAGACTAATACCATGCTGCGCGGCAAAGCCGGAGTGCACTTCCAGCACATACTTAGCCGGGGTGATAGGTTTAAAGGATTCAGGGTAGGTTTCAGGTGTGATGCCAGCAGCGATATCGACTACTTTGAGCTCTTCATCCAGCCAGATGATATCTAGAGCAAAGTTCATATCTAGCATGTGGAAAGAAACCTTATTCGGTTCGTTAAATACAAACAGCATCCCCTCGTCTTCATCTAAAGCCTCACTGCCAGATAGGCCTTGTTGACGCAGTTCTGGCGTATCGGCTACATCGACCGCTACGGATACGGCGTCGAAATCAACTCGTACTCTGTCATCCGCCTCAATACGGGTCAGGATTAATGCGAGTAGTGCGATGCACCCGAGAATAAGTAGCGGAATAGTGAAGCGCCGCCACATCAGCCCTATGCTCCGACCTTATCTTTCTTCGGTTTGCGGCCGGCATTTATCTCAACATACTTGATGATCTTACTCGCTATATCCCGTTCGGTAGCACCTTCGATTCCTTCCAGTCCCGGGGAGGAGTTAACTTCGATAACGAGAGGTCCACGCGCAGACTGTAGAATATCCACACCGGCGATATCGAGGCCGAGCTTCTTAGCGGATTTAACGGCAATTTTCTTCTCGGCATCGGTCAGAAGAACTTTTTCGCCAGTACCACCGAGGTGTAGATTCGAACGAAATTCTTCATCTAGGCCTTGGCGCTTCATCGCTCCGACCACGCGTCCACCGACAACAAAGGCGCGAATATCGGCTCCGCCGGCTTCTTCAATAAATTCTTGGACTAAGATTGGCTGACCGATACTGTAGAAGGCCTGCACGATCGATTTAGCTTCCTTTTTGGTGGGAGCCAGCACTACTCCTTCGCCATGGGTACTCTCAATCAGCTTCACAATCAAGGGCGCTCCACCTACTAATTCGATCAGATCGGCGATATCGGTAGTCTGAGAGGCAAAAGCAGTCTTCGGGATGTCGATATCAGATCGTCCCAGCAGCTGCAAACTGCGTAGCTTATCGCGAGAACGCACGATCGCAATCGATTTTGCAGTGGTGTAGACGTTCATCATCTCGAACTGTCGCACTACAGCCGAGCCATATCCGGTATGCGAGTGACCGATACGCGGTATGATGGCGTCGATTTTGCCCAGGCGCTCACCGTTAAAGTGGACACTGGGACGATTCTGCTGCACCTCCATGTAACATTTCAAGTAGTCGAGCACCACGGCTTCATGGCCGGCTTTCTCAGCGGCACTTACCAGGACTCGAGTAGAATAGTTCGCGGCGCCCCGCGACAGGATTGCAATACGCACTATGGTATCTCCTTACAGTGTTGGTTATACGGTTAATTCAGAGTTACTCTTCTTCAGTTGGGTCATCGAGTGATACATCTACCACAAAGGACTCCTTGAGGAACTTCCTTCCTAAGAGTATCGGGAATTTCATATCTTGTCTATTAGTTAAGGTAAATTCCGTCACATACTCTCGTCCACCGAGCTCCACCGGGAGTAGTACTACCGGTCGCCTTTGTACCTCACCGTTTGAGCTACGTACCGCCACAATACCTTCTTGCTTCAGTGCTACCGGGTGGTCACCAATTGGTGCACCTCTCATATCAGTAGTCTGGATAGCAAGGAAAATCTCGCCATTACGCTCAAACTCCTCGATAAATTCACAGTGCAAACTACTCCGGTAGGCACCGGTATCAACTTTAGCTCGTACGTTTTCTAAATCCAGGGCCGGGAGATCTATAAATACCCAGCGGCCGATTGTGACTTTATCCATGTCAGTGACCGAGACGTTTATGCGTCTCTTTTGTAGCCCCTCTTATCTGAATGCCTATTTTAAACATTAGCGAATAAAAGTCAATGCTCAGGTCGGTATGACTTTAGGCACTGTAGCAGATGTTCTATATGAGAGCTGACATCATATCCAGCATTTAATAAAGCGCCTATATCGCCTAGAAAACCTGTACAGCCGCTGACGAATATGAATTCTGTATCGAGTTTACAGTCAGTAATGTCTTCATAGGTATTTGTCATATGTCGAAGCATCTCAGGCGGCATATCCCACATGAATTCCATCTGGTGCTCGGGAGGGGCTATAGTCGCTTCTGACCAGTCTATAACGGCATATGGACGCTTATGCGCATCGACTAACCAGTTGCCGAAGCCTAAATCTCCATGTAATGTCACACTGCGCTTCTTAGCTAAGGCTTTATAGCTCTCACCATACTTATCTAGAATCACGCCGATGATAGGGGTGAACTCACTGTCTAGTAAATCGCTATTTAGTACTACTTTTGCCAGCTTGACTCTTGGGTTGACTCCGTCAAACGCTCTCAATCCGAGGCGCTCAGCGTCTTCCAGAGTAATAATCTGCTCAATGACGGTAGCTACCCTCACCCATAGATCTAGTATCTCGGGATACTGCTCCGAACTCTTAAAAAGTTCGGGGTAGTCTTTCAGTGAACTGCCTGGAATATGCCGGTAACCAAAGTAGCCGTAGTGCTCTGGAACAAGTAATGGCTCTGGCGTCTTCACCGGCAGGCGGTTGAATACATGCTTCAATAGTCCAATCTCTGATTTATTGCCCCGTTGACGCGCAGGATCACCTAACGCATTGTCCGCTTTAGGCAAACGAAAGACTATCTCCTCATTCACTAGATAGACTAAGCTATCCCAGCCTTCGCCTATGTTTTTGATGCTTGCTATATCAAGATCAGGAAGGTCCCTTGAAAGAATAGCCGAAGCAGACTCTAAGCTATTCATGGCAACTCAGACAACATCCCACTCTTGGCTGCCCTCTTGACTGGCACGAGGGATGTCTATGTTCTCGTCAGCATACTCTTTCAGCTCACGAATCCGGTCACGTATCTGTGCCGCCCGCTCGAACTCCTCCTTACCTGCCACTTGCGCCATCTCTTTACGCAGATTAGCTATCATTTTATCCACTTCTTCCTTAGGAAGCTTGGGGATATCTTGATCAGTCCGTTGGCGTATATCCTCATCTTCCTGCCTTGCCATCTCGTCTACCTTGCCGCTACGCTGCCAGTCAAATGCGGTGAAGATTATTTTATGGTAGAGCGCCTCTGCCTTAGATATATCTGCATCCTTTACCTCGGGCGCCATCTTGGCAGCTTCGTAAAGGTTCTTTGCTGCACGCTCCATCATCTCGATACTCCACCATGGCCGCGCACTCGCCCACCAAAACTGATCTGACTGCAGCGCCCGATCAAGTGCGTCTTCTTTTACAGGGGTTTGGTCTATGTGTACAGGCTCATACAATTTAATGAGATGATTGGTTAACTCCCATTGAATATCATGTATCTCATTATCTGGGTCTTTCCAGCGCGAAAAGGGCACCTTACGTTCAAGGTCCTTCTCCATGAGTGCCCACGTAGAAGCTTGTGGAACCACCTTCTTGGTATCGGGGAAGTAGTCTTTTAGGTCAGAAAGTAATACGGTCTGGAGCTCATCAGCTTGGTTAAGGTCAAATATAAGACTCTGAAGCCCTGGGCGATGGTGGCCAAATGTCTCCCCATCCATAGCAGTCAAGAGGTAGGAGCCGTCAGCTGTCCTGGCACCAAGCATTTTACGGAGCAGGTCTGGCGTCCCGATCTGACCTGAGAGGATATTCCAGCTACTACTTCGTTCACGAAAATAAATATCTAAACCATCCACTCCCTCAACACTATACCTCTGCTTGTGATCGGGCTGAGCCTGGCCTGGGAATGATAGTTCGTCGACGATAATCCATTCAAAGCCACACTCTTTGGCGGTTTTGGCCACATCCATATCGAAAGCCATTTCAGGGGGAAAGAAGCCACGCGGCTGATAGTAATCACCGAAATATTTACGTAGAGACACGTCATTAAGCTCTATCTGTCGACGTCGTTCATAATCTGGTGTATAGACCATTAACGGATGGAATTTAGCACTGCCGGTCAGTTCTATCTGTCCTCGCTTTAACAGCTCATGGATAGCTTCTATCACATCCTGGTGACCGTTCTCTTCCAGTAACTCGACTAGAACAGAGTTTATATTGATAGTGCTCTTGAGGTCGGGGTTTTTCAGAAACCCTTGAAAGAGCGGTCTATAGCTCTCTTCCGTCACCCTGTTCACCCAGTACGGTTTCTGGGTCAACGGTTGGTATATGTGCATGAAATTTACCCACAGCATAAACAGGATTATAACAGAACCAGCTACATGGGGCTTAATAAATTGGTCTTAGAGGTTATTCGATCTTCTGCTGATAAGCCATTGGTGGATTAGGCTGGAGAGCCTCCTGGCGATAGTCGTAAGTACGCTCATAGAGATCGGCGTATTTTGTCGCTACCTTATCCCAAGAGAAGTCTTGGAGCATCACTCGCTTTACTAGCTCATCCCACGCTTCTTTGTCCTTGTAGGATTCCAGCGCACGCACGAGAGCGACGAGGAAGCTCTGACTAGAGAAGTCTCGAAAGCTAAAACCCGTACCTTCCTTAGTCTGGGTGTTATAGTTCTTCACAATGTCAGCCAGCCCGCCGGTAGCACGCACTAAGGGAACCGCTCCATAGCGCATAGCTTCAATGGCTACGATACCGCCTGGTTCATAGAAGCTCGGCATCATCATAATGTCGGACCCAGCAAAGATCTTCCGCGGCAAGATAAAGTCCGGCAGCAAATGTGTCCCGACCCGATCGGGATACTTACGCTCAAGCTCTTCGAAGTACTCGATATAACGATTATCGCCCGAACCTAGAACAATAAACTGAACGTCGAGTTCTTTAAGAACAAAATCCATAGTCTCTAAAATCAGATTGAGCCCCTTCTGTCCATCAAGTCGACCAGATATCGCAATAATCGGTACATGTGGATCTTGCTCTAAGCCAAACTCTTTCTGCAAGTCAAGCTTATTGTTCACTCGACGGTTGATGCTGCGATGGGTGAAATTCTCAGCAATAATCTTATCAGTAGCTGGATCGAAATCATTATAGTCCAACCCATTTAAGACACCCGACATCTTGCCTCGTAGCTCCCGAAAGAGCTTATGCATCCCAGCTCCATACTGCTCTAGGAGTAGCTCACGAGCATAGGTCTCAGATACCGTATTCATCCTATCAGCTCGCATAACACCGCGTTTTAGGGCATTCTGTTTGATGAAACGGTCTGAGTAAAACGGGGCTAGAGGACTTTTGCCGTCATCATAATCCATCTCACTAGCCCGGCCGAAATTAAAATTACCCTGATAAGTGTTGTGGATAGAAAGCAGACTGGCAATATCTTTCAGATCCTCATCCTCTTGTCGCACGTAGTAGAGATCATTTACGAGATAGCCCGTATGCCAGTCGTTACAGTGAACCACATCAGGCACGAATTCTTTTTGGATAATGAATTCCAGTGCCCCTCGGCTAAGTAGTCCGAAGCGGATATGGTCATCACTATAACCGTAAACATTAGCCCGCTTCTCAAAATACTCTTCGTTTTCTAGAAAATAAACCGGTGGTTCAAAGGGGTCCTCTGGCTCTTCATATAGCTTTACGTTACATGAGAGCTTTGACACTTGCTCACTCTTTTCCTCATGTCCCGTAGGTATCTCTAGACCTGATATAACTTCCTTGAGATGGTACTTCTCATCTATGATCTTGCCATACTTGGGAGTGAAGATCCGCACATCGACACCAAGCTTACGTAGGGATCGAGGTAGAAAGTAGGCTACTTGACTTAAGCCACCCTGCTTAGAGAAAGGGGCTACCTCGGCCGTCACGAATAACACCTTTAAGTCGCGCCGTGACTTAGCCATTTACCCCTCCTCATCTGCCGAATATATTAACCCAAGTATAGCATAAGCGGCTTCGCTCAGCCTAGCCGGTAGAGCTGCTGTTTATACTCCTCCAGCATACGCGTGGTGGTGTAGTCTTTCTCGATAACTTTGATCGTTTGCTCCATCAATTTACACCACGCTTCCGGTATTCCTGATTCATTACGTTCGTAAAATAACGATGCGATCTCGTGCTCAATGTGCCCGTAAATCGCATCGGCCGCGTTTACATCCGGTAGTTTCCAACCGATCATCTCCAGCTTAACCTCGTCTACCCATCCGTCGCTAACCGAACATTGCAGGACGCCGTTACTACCGGCTTTCATACCGCTAGTACCACTGGCTTCGTAGCCACGATCCGGGGTGTTTAACCAAACATCGGCTCCCTGAACTAAGTAGCGGGCGATCTCTAAATCATAACTCTGCAAATAAACCAGCTTACCCTGGAAGTCAGTATTCAGAGCGTGCTCGCCCAAACGGCGGGCCATGTCGACACCAGCTTCATCTTCACTATTAGGCTTGCCGGCGATGATGATCTGCACCGGTCGCTCGGTTGAGTTCATCAGGTGCTGCAAGGCGTTGATGTCGTTAAAAAGTTCGAGCGGACGCTTGTAAGCGGTGATGCGCCGTGCCCAGACCACAGTTAATACCTCAGGATCAAGCTGGCTTTTAGTCCGGTCGTTAACAAAATCTATCAGACGCCGACGAGCAGCCGAGTGGGCCTGCCACAGAGCATCCGGGGTATCGGCTTGAGCAATAGCCTCGTCCTGCCAACGAGGCAGATGGATGCCATTAGTTATGGAGCTGATGGTATAAGGACTGTTCGGATGATTCTTCTTCTCATAGACCGCGTGCAAGCGACTGACGGCATTAACATCCCGGCTCAGCTCCAGCATCAACCTAGTAGTGGAGAACTCATCTTTACGCAAAGGATCCTGGGCGATAGCAAACACCTCCTCCAGCGGTAGCTCAGCCTCAGCTAGATAGGTAGAGAAAATCTGCAGGAATAGATTATGCGTGATATACAGTCCGGCAGCGGAAAGAACGGTATGCTTCGTAGCGACCACACTCTCCTGTACCCCCTGACAAAGTTCTTGCAGGGTAGCATGCTTCTTCTGTCGCCGGTGCAGCTTCAACAGCGCTAATATAGCCAGCGCACTGTGGCCTTCATTTAGATGGTATAGCTGGGGTGTGATACCTAATCTATCGAGTAGTTCAACCCCGCCTAAGCCCAGCAAGGCATCCTGCACTACTTTCTGCTCAAAATCTGCGGCGTATAAGTGATTAGTCAGCGCTTTCACGTTATCTGGGTTATCAGCTAGATCACAATCGATTAGATATACCCGGGAATTGCCAAACGACTTAGTCCAAGCCTGAAAGGCTATTTTCTCAGCATTAATGGTAACGACTGCTCGCAGCGGCTCATCATTTTGCGTGACTAGCTCCCAGCCTGAACGCAAAGGATCGAGTTTAGCGGACTCTGATCCGTCGGCATTCTCAAATCCATAATGATAGAACAGCCCGATCATCACAAATGGCTGTGTATCCTCGGCTACACGCATAAGATAGTCGGTCGCCAGTACCCCTAACCCTCCGGCAAATATGGGTAGGTCATCAAAGGCGTATTCGGCTGAGAAGTAGGCGATCGGCTGCATTATTTTTTACTATAGCACAAGCGCCTTAGCCAAAAGTGCGATGGGGGCCTATTTAAACCAACCCTTTTTACTGGATTTATTAAACTCTTCCAGCATCGAACGTTGCTTGGTTGTTAGTTTCTTCGGAATCATAACCGTGACATCTACTAAATGGTTACCACGGGTTGAACCACTACCGTAAGGCACACCTTTACCACTGAGTTTAAAGGTCTGACCGCTCTGAGTGCCGGCCGGAATCTTCATCTTGGTCTTGCCATCCACGGTATTAACCTCGATCTCAGTCCCTAGGGCTGCATCGATCATGTCGATAGTGGCAGCGGAGACGATATCGTGACCGTGACGCTCGAACTCGCGGCTCGGACGCACCTGCACATGGACGTAGAGGTCGCCCTTAGCGCCGCCGCCGATCGCTTCGCCCCTCTCGCGCAAACGAATGGTATTACCATCGCTGACACCGCTAGGAATCTTAACCTTGATCTGCTGTTTGGCCCGCTTCGTGCCTTTGCCTCCACACTCAATGCAGGGCTTCTCCGGCACCTTACCTGCCCCATGACAGGTCGGACAGGTTGTGGCCCGCTGGATACTACCGAGAATGGTATTCTGCACCTGCACCACCTGACCTTGGCCTTTGCAAGTGTCACAGGTCTTTAAACTACTGCCTGGCTCCGCCATCTTACCCTTACAGTGGGTGCAAATATCTTCAAGATCGAGCTCGATCGTTTTCTCAGTACCAAATACCGCCTCTTTGAACTCTAGGGTTACTCGCGTTTCAACATCACGACCGCGTCGCGCTTGCGCTCCGGCTCGTTGTCGGCCACCGCCAAAGAAACTACCAAATATATCGCCCAGATCAAGATCACCTAGGTCCACCTCAAATCCACCCTGTCCACCGCCAAAGGGACCGTGGGCCCCGCCGCCACCGAAACCTTGCTGCGCCCCGGCATGGCCAAACTGATCATACTGTTTGCGTTTGGTCGAATCTTTTAGCACCTCATAAGCCTCTGCGGCTTCCTTAAACTTAGCCTCATCTCCACCTTCTTTATCCGGATGATGTTTGACGGCTTGTTTGCGGTAGGCGCGTTTAATCTCCTCGCCCGAGGCATTCTTATCCACTCCTAAAATTTCGTAATAATCTCGTTTTGCCATCTACAACTTCACTGCTCCATTTATAATTGCCGCCGCTAGCTGTCTCACATTTTGAGAGAACTCTGCACCGGTAATATCACTAACTGCAAAGTAGGCGATCTTATCGTGCTTCTCCTCACGAGGCAGCGGGCTACCCGTGACTCTACCCACTGTAAACCATGCATACTCATAAGCAACACCGTTTTCCCGAAAAGTAGTAGTGCCGACCGAGTGAAGATCGGTGGCTATAATCCCGAGCTCCTCCTCTACCTCACGCTGGGCGGCAGCGGCCTCGGTTTCGTCAGTCTCCACTTTACCGCCGGGTAGCTCCCACTGGGTTAAGTCGGGTGTATTACGATGAATGAGCAGAATCTCTCCTTCATCGTTACGTATAATACACCCGGCCAGCCGCATAGTTACGCCTGTTTATCTTCGTCGACGACTTCACCCTCAACTGGCTCATCGTCTTTGCCAGCATCTATCTCGCTCTCGGCTTTTTCCGCTTCCTCTGCCGCTTCGGCCGCCACATTCTCGTGTAGCTTAGTGCCGATCGGCTGAATCTTCTCTAGTAGCTCGGTAGCGGCCTTCTCCAGCTCTTCCCGATCGTCAGACTCGATCTTCTCTTTTGCGGCTTTAACCGCTTCTTCGACCGTCTGCTTGTCCTCATCCTCGAGTTTATCGGCGTTATCTTTCACCATCTTCTCAGCAGTGTAGATAGCTGTATCGAGCTGGTTCTTGGCTTCGGCCCGAGCCCGCTTCTGCTTGTCCTCATCGGCATGGACTTCGGCATCTTTCTGCATCTGCTCGACCTCTTTTTCATCGAGGTTACCGCTGTTCTGAATAGTAATCGACTGCTCCTTGCCGCTGGCCTTATCTTGCGCCTTAACGTTTAGGATCCCGTTAGCATCAAGGTTAAAGGTGACCTCAACCTGTGGAATACCGCGTGGAGCTGGGGGAATACCGTCTAGGATGAAGCGGCCGAGTGACTTATTGTCAGCTGCCATCTCCCGTTCACCCTGCAGTACGTTAATCTCAACCGATGGTTGATTATCGGCCGCGGTAGAGAAGGTCTGGGTCTTACTAGTCGGGATGGTGGTGTTACGCTCAATCAACTTAGTGGTGATACCACCCTCAGTCTCAAGTCCGAGCGACAGCGGAGTCACATCTAGCAGTAGCACGTCCTTAACGTCACCGGCGAGCACACCACCCTGGATGGCGGCTCCGAGTGCTACAACTTCATCCGGATTGACGCCCTTGAGCGCATCCTTACCGAATATCTCTTTCACCTTAGCCGCTACGGCCGGCATCCGAGTCATACCACCGACGAGAATAACTTCATCGATATCGGAGGCCGATAGTCCGGCGTCCTTCAGGGCCGACTTACACGGACCCTCTGTCTTATTGATGAGATCACTCACTAGTTGGTCTAGCTTAGCCCGAGTAAGTTTGTACTCGAAGTGCTTCGGGCCCTCAGCATCAGCCGTAATGAAGGGGAGGTTGATGTCGGTCTCATTAGTAGTAGAGAGCTCGATCTTGGCCTTCTCCGCTGCCTCACGCAGGCGCTGCACGGCCGCTTTGTCCTTAGACAGATCGACGCCCTCCTGGCTCTTAAACTCGCTCACCAAGTGATTAACGATGACTAGGTCAAAGTCCTCTCCACCGAGGTGAGTATCACCGTTAGTCGATTTCACCTCAAACACACCATCACCAAGCTCCAGGATGGAGACGTCGAAAGTACCACCACCTAGATCGTAAACAGCAATCTTCTCTTCTTTCTTCTTATCCAACCCATAGGCTAACGCCGCCGCGGTCGGCTCGTTAATGATGCGCTTGACCTCGAGACCGGCGATCTTGCCGGCATCCTTAGTGGCCTGGCGCTGCGAGTCGTCGAAGTAAGCCGGCACCGTAATCACAGCTTCGGTGATCTTCTCTCCGGTATACTCCTCCGCATCGGCCTTGAGCTTACTCAAGATCATCGCCGATACTTCTTCTGGACTGTGCTCTTTATCTCCCATCACAACTTTTACGCCATTTTTAGCCTGCTTAATCTCGTACGGCATCAGCTTAATGTCACGCTGCACTTCTACATCATCAAACTTACGACCGATCAGTCGCTTGACTCCGTGAATTGTGTTGGCGGAGTTGACCACGGCCTGTCGCTTGGCTACCTGACCGACTAAGCGTTCACCGTTCTTATTGACCGCTACTATACTCGGTGTAGTGCGATTACCCTCCGAGTTAGCTACGATAGTGGCGTTACCGCCCTCCATAATAGCCATCGCTGAGTTAGTAGTTCCTAAATCGATTCCTAAAATCTTTCCCATTGTTATGCTCCTTCCTTAATTTGCTTATCGTTATCTACTTCATCCGGCGTATCTGCCTTGCCGACCTTAACCATACTGGGGCGGAGAACCGCTTCTCCCAGCCGATAGCCGGGCCGCAACTCCTCGGTCACGACGTCGTCCGCACCCTCTCCGTCTTCGAACCCGACGGCCTCATGCAGACCGGGATCAAAAGGCTGACCGACACAGTTAATCCGATTCACCCCGAGCTCACCCAGTTTAGCCTGAACCTGACGGTGAATCTGGCTCACCCCTTTCGCCCAAGGATGTTCAGCTAAGTCCCGAGGCACAGCGGCTAAAGCCCGCTCGAGATCATCAAATAGTGGCAGTAGCTGGCCAACTACCTGTTCCGTGGCCACCTGCATGATCTGTAGCCGATCTAGCTCGCTACGCCGCTTATAGTTCATAAAATCGGCCCGCTCTCGCTTTACGTCACTACTTAATGTAGCCACTTCCTGCTCGAGATCATTGATCCGGCGAGCCAACTTCTTATCCCCTCGCGGACTCGATTTAACCGAACGTGCTGTTCGAGTCGATTTATCCGCTGCGGACTGACGCTGATTATCTACCGTACCTTTACTCACTTAATACCTCCTGTAATGTGTTAGCTGTATACTCTACGACCCGCATGACCTGGCCGTAACTTTGCCGCGTCGGACCGATGACACCGATATAGCTCTCTTCAGAAAAGGGTGAATCGTACCGAGCAACTATGACAGAGCAGCCACTCGATTTACCGATAGCGTTCTCCTCACCGATATAGGTCGCTATCCCTTCCTCGATATTGGTCTCACTTAACCACAACTCGAGATTATCGAGCAGCCCGGCGATATCGGCTGCATTCTCGTCGAACTCAGGGCGTGCAAAGAGCTGTGAGAAGCCCTTAGTATAGATAGCGACCCCCATGGTCGCAAAGGCGATATTGTGTGTAGTCTGAGTGAGAGAATCGACAGCTATCTTGATTGCGGCTTGGGGAGAGCCGGCACTCTTAACCCGACGTTCAATTGCCCGGCGCAAGCGACTAGTGCTGTCAAGTTTCTGGCTGGGTCGAGCCAGTGATTCTACATAGTGCCGATAGCCGGCATCAGTAGGAATCCGCCCAGCACTGGTGTGAGGGTGCGTAATGAGGTCGAGTCGCTCCAGTTCGGCCATCTCAGCTCGAATCGTGGCTGAGGAGACACTAAACTGTTGCGCCAGCGATTTAGAGCCAACCGGGTTAGCGGTCTGGACATAATACTCGACAATAGTCTTGAGAACTTCGGCTTGGCGCGTTGTCACGATAGGTACCTCTTTGGCACTCGCTAATGATTAGTGCTGATACTCTCATCATACGAATTTAGCACTCGGTAGTCAAGAGTGCTAGAGTGCAGTAATTATCGCTTCTATCTCTGCTACCGCCCTCTCGAGCTTATCGTTAACGACACAGTGATCATATTTAACTCGGCCGATCTCAATCTCCCGGGTGGCTTCATGCAGCCGAGCATTAATAGCTGCTACATCATCCTCTCCGCGTGTAAGTAATCGACGTTTTAGTTCCTCCAGTGAGGGCGGCAAAAGAAAGATGAGTTGGGCGCTCGGATAGTGGGCCTTAACTTGCCCGCCACCGTGGACATCGATGACGAGCAGTGCCTGCTTGCCCGCATTGATCACGGCATCGATGGCCGCTCTAGGTGTGCCGTAGAAATCTTGACCATACACTTCGGCATGCTCAAGAAAATCGCCGCTAGCGACGTGGCGCCTAAACTCAGCCTCTGAAACAAAGAAATAGTCGGATTCATCTACCTCACTCGGGCGTGGCTGCTTAGTCGTCATAGTTACTACCCGCTCGAGAGTCGGTATCTGCTCGAGCAGTGCTAACGCCACTGTCGTCTTGCCCACCCCCCCAGGACCGGAAAGTACAAATAGCTGTCCTTTCACGTTTTTAACGCCACTAATTTAGAGTGATGTGTCGTCATTTTAATCGAGAAGGCTGGCGATTCAGTGCGGGTAGTAGGATACATGCTTTCACTATACCAAGGTTATTGTCGAGACAGCCAACTTAGATAACCGGCTCCAGCATAGAGACTGATCATTTGCGCCTGATTAAATATATTATGAAAGCTGTACTCCTGATAATAACCATCATCCGGCCTCGAGCTACCTTCTGGTCCGAGACAGGTGCAGTCACCTAAAGTAATCAAACAGAAGCTGGCGCGCTGATTAATAGCTGCCCCGAACGACATATGATCATAACCCATCACGGGAATAACCGAATCGTCTGGCACTAAGAAAGTGTAAACTTCGCCTATCAAGCTGGCGGTATCTCTTTCAACTGCCCCCTTTCTTGACTCATCTGCACTCAATTCTCTCAGCCAGGCATGCAGTGGTGGCAACACCACTACGTTTCCGAAAGTATCTAAGACTAAGTGCTCGTCCGCCTTTTCGGGATCTGACCTCACTTCACTAGCTAAGGTTAAATCGAGATCAGGACTACGAGTGAAACCGTCCAGAGGTATACTTACTGGCGTTCCGCTGCCGACTATAAACTGCATCGCCTCAGGATCGAACTGCATCGGCTGGCAATAATCGATCACTATCTCTCGCTTGTATTGATCGATCGCCTCGAGCTCTTCGGCCATGTCTACTCCTTACTCAACAGTACAGTAAAGGCCTCGGCCGGAATCTCGACCTGACCCATCATCTTCATACGCTTCTTGCCTGCCTTCTGCTTCTTAAGTAGCTTCTGCTTACGAGTTACATCACCGCCGTAGAGCTTGGCCGTCACATTCTTCCCCATCGGCTTAATGTTCTCCCGGGCGATAATCTTGCCGCCGATAGCGGCCTGCAAACTTACCTCATACAGCTGACGCGGGATGACGTCTTTAAGTTTATCGACGATCAATTTACCGACCCGATATGATTCGCTGCGATGAACGATCTGACTCAGCGAGTCGACCAGCTCACCACCAATCAGGAGGTCGATCCGGACTAAGTTCTCCACTCGATAGCCAATCGGCTCATAGCTGAAAGAGCCGTAACCACTAGTCGTGCTCTTCAGTCGATCGTAAAAGTCGGTTAGAACGTTAGCTAATGGTGCCTCGAAACGGATTAGAGCCGTGTCGGTCTCTGGGTAACTGAGATGCTTCTGTTCACCACGAATATCATTAATTAAACCGATAACATTACCCAGGTACTCTTTCTTGACCACCACCTCGCCCCCAATCCAAGGCTCGGCGATACTGGCCACCCGCGAAGGGTCGGGCAGGGCGATAGCGGTCCGGATCATCAACTCCTCTCCATTGTTTAGCTTCACCTGATAGTCGGTCGAAGGATTAGTGATGATGAGATCGAGATCATACTCCCGTTCTAGGCGCTCTTTAACTATCTCTAGATGTAATAAACCTAAGAAGCCGATGCGAAAGCCGAAGCCCAGCACTTGCGAATTCTCCGGATCATACTGCAGTGCGGCATCATTGAGCTGCAGCCGATCGAGGGCATCCTTTAGCTGAGCATGCTGATCACCGGAGCTGGGGAATACACCAGCGAAGACAAATGGCTTGATAGTCTTATACCCGGGCAAGGCCTTGGCTCGAGAACCTTTCGCTAAGGTAAGCGTATCTCCCACTCGGGCTTCCCGAACCGACTTGTAGCTAGTAGTGACATAGCCGATCTCACCACTAGACAGCTGGTCACGGGCTACCGGTGCCGGCATGAAAGCACCGACCTCGATCGCCTCACTAGCCTTACCGCTGCCAAGCAGAGCGATCGAAGCACCGGAACTAAGCGTACCGTCGACTATCCGAACATAGAGAATGACACCACGATACTCATCATAGATTGAATCGAAAATTAGGGCACGTAAATCACCATCGCTATCGCCCTGCGGGGGCGGTACGCTCGCGACTAGCTTATCTAAGACTTCTGCCACCCCTTCACCGGTCTTAGCCGATACCCGCAGCACGTCTTCCGGCTGGCAGCCGAGTAGATTACTGACCTCACGGGCTACCTTATCTGGCTGGGCCGCCGGTAGGTCGATCTTATTTAGTACCGGCACTATCTCTAGGCCTGCCTCGATGGCCAGGTAGACGTTAGCCAGCGTCTGAGCCTCGATACCTTGAGCTGCATCTACCACTAGAATTGCTCCCTCCACGGCGGCCAGGCTACGCGACACCTCATAACTAAAGTCGACGTGTCCAGGGGTATCGATTAAG
Source organism: Candidatus Saccharimonadales bacterium (assembly GCA_040903985.1). Lineage (NCBI taxonomy): Bacteria > Candidatus Saccharimonadota > Candidatus Saccharimonadia > Saccharimonadales (SeqCode) > Saccharimonadales bacterium (SeqCode). The sequence continues at coordinate 524,890 of JBBDUI010000002.1, read as the reverse complement.
TTAAGTTCGCAATCCTTCCACTCCATTCGCACCGGCTGGAGTTTAATCGTAATCCCTTTCTCTCGCTCCAGATCCATCTGATCCAGCAACTGTGCCCGCATATTGCGCTGCTCGACCGTCCCGGTAATCTCCAGCATCCGATCAGCTAAGGTAGATTTGCCGTGATCGATGTGCGCTATGATACAGAAGTTGCGGATGTTAGGTCCTGCGCCACTCGCCATCTAAGCTGCCTTTCTAAAAAATATTAGCTCGTATCTCTGTTCACCCACTTTATATCAATCAGGTAAGGTGTGAAAGGTGCGCGAGTCTCAGCCGACTAACCGAGCGGTACGCGACGGTGGACGAAGCTGCGCACCCGTTTGGCTACTGCCTGCGCTTCTGGCAGCTTCAGCTGGATACCGCAGAGAATGTAGACGACAAAACTGAGGATACTAATGGTCGCAAACTTCGGCACTAGCGAGAAGAAGCCGGTCTCTCCCGCTAGTAGTGGAAAGACGTAACGGACCAGTCCGTAAGTCGCACTACCCATTACGGTCGAAGCTGCTATGATACCGCTCAACTGTCGCATAAATTTACGGGTAATGAAGCTGCCGAGGCGGCGGGAGAGGATTGTCATCAGAATTATCACCTCGACAATGGCGACAATCGACTGGGCCATGGCTAATCCGCTAACACCGTAGATGTTGGCTAGATAGATAGCTAGGCTAACGTTCAAGATGATGGCCACCACACTGACGTAAAGCGGAGTTTTAGTATCCTGTTGAGCGTAAAAGACTCGGTTGACCAGCCGCAGTAGCGACTGGAAGATGATGGCCACAGCAAACCAACCTAGCACGTTGGCAACCGTCATATCCCCAAAGCCGATAAGCAGACGCACGATGTAGCCACGCATGAAGACCACAACCACTGCAGCCGGGACTGCAAACCAGAGAATCGCTCGCAATACACCTAAGATCTCCTTCTTTAGCAGGTCGGTCCGATTACTCAGGGCTCGCTCGGAAATCTTCGGGAAGGCCGCCGTCGCGATAGCGGTACCGATTAGCGTGATCGGATAGTTCTTCAAGTTAAAGGCAATCTGGTAAGCTGCAATGGCACCGACCGCCAGTCCAGAAGCGATGGCCCGCTCGATCACAGCGATCAAATACTCAAAGCCTTCATCGATTGAGCGGGGAATGATGAGGCGTAGTACCTTTCGAAAACCTTTATTCTTCCAGAAAATCTGTGGTTTGTAGGTGAACCCCAGCCCGGCCACCCCAAGAATCTGAATCCCTAACTGAGCGATAGCACCGATGACAACACCAAAGGCTACACCGTAGATACCGTAACTGTCGGTCAAATAAAGGATACCGAAGATGATACCGAGGTTATAAATTACCGGCGCTAGAGAGAAGAAAAAGAACCGGCCATAAGCCTGCTGAATGGTACCGAAAACGCTGGAGAGGGAGAAGAAGAAGGGGTTAAGAGCTAAAATACGCATGATGTTAGCCGCCACCTCCTGCTGCGCGGCATCGAAGCCCGGTGCTACTAGCCCCATCAGCTGATTAGCAAAGGCAAAGATGATGACGCTAGCAACTAAGGTTAATAGCCCCAGGAGGTTAGTGATGCTAGATGATATCTCCCAGGCCGACTTCTTATTCCCGCCAGCGAACCGCTCGTTTAACACTGGGAGTAAAGTGACAGTTAAGGCACCGGAGACGAGAATGAAAAACATTAAATCAGGTAATGAGAAGGCGGCGAAATAAGCATCGAGCTCGCCCTCGAGACCGAAACGCGCTGCCAGCAGACGATCCCTAAGTAAGCCGAAGAGTCCGCTTAAGAAGTAGCTGCCCGCTAAAAGCGAGGCAGCTACACCGATAGTTAGTGATTTATTAGCACGTTTGAGTACGCTGTTTGCCATGTCTATTCCTCTGAGAATAGATTATGTCAGCTTGGACCCATTTGGACAAATAGATTTAAGGCTCGACTATTTAGGGGCGAGAGCGTCTTTGAGGATTTCACGAACCTCGTCTTCGTTCAGAGTCTCCTGCTCGAGCAGTGCTGCGGCCAGTGCATCAAGCGCTTTGCGGTTGCCTTCGATTACCTTACGGGCGCGCTCGGTAGCATCCTGGAGGAGGCGGGTGATCTCAGCATCGATTAACTCGGCCGTAGCGTCGGAATACTCCTTGGTCTGAGATAGTTCACGATCGAGGATGATTGAATGATCGGAAGAGTCGAAATACTGGTTGGCCAGCTTATCACTCATGCCATACTTCACTACCATACTACGAGCCGTACCGGTGGCGTTCTGCAGGTCACTGCTAGCGCCGGTCGTCACCTTATCTGGTCCAAAGACTAGCTCTTCGGCCACTCGACCACCCATCGCCATTGCCATAGAATCTCTAAACTCGGCGATAGTGCGGTAGTTACGGTCCTCAGTCGGCAAACTCCAGGTCACTCCACCAGCGCCACCGCGACTGACAATAGTTACTTTGTGAATCGGATCGGCATTAGCCAATAAGTGCCCCACGATGGCGTGTCCACCTTCGTGGTAGGCGGTCAGCTTCTTCTCCTCATCGCTCATGACCTTGCTCTTGCGCTCCGGCCCGATAGCGACCTTCTCAAATGCATCGTCTAGGTCTTGGTTAATGATTTTCTTCCGGTTGTTACGAGCAGCCAAGATAGCAGCTTCATTAACGACGTTAGCTAGATCGGCACCACTCATACCGGCCGTCTTACCAGCTAGGGAGTCGATCTGCAGATCATCGCCCTTCGGCTTCTTCTCCAGGTGCACATCTAAGATAGCGGCACGATCTTTGCGATCGGGTAGGTCCATACGTACCTGACGGTCGAAACGGCCGGGGCGTAGCAGCGCTGGATCTAGTACGTCGGGCCGGTTAGTAGCCGCAATCACGATCACGTTAGTTCCCTGCTCGAAGCCATCCATTTCGACTAATATCTGGTTCAGTGTCTGCTCTCGCTCATCGTGCCCACCGCCAAGACCAGAGCCCCGCCGGCGACCGACTGCATCGATCTCGTCGACGAAGATGATGCAAGGCGCATTCTTCTTGGCCTTCATAAATAGATCGCGTACCCGGGAAGCACCGACACCGACAAACATCTCGACGAACTCACTTCCAGAGATACTGAAAAACGGCACCCCGGCCTCACCGGCAACGGCTCGAGCTAACATCGTCTTTCCGGTTCCTGGAGCTCCGATTAGCAGCACGCCTTTAGGGATGCGAGCACCGACATCGGCAAACTTCTTTGGCGTTTTGAGAAACTCGACGATTTCTTCCAGTTCCTCTTTCGATTCCTCCGCTCCAGCCACCTCACCGAACGTCACCTTCTCTTTGTCGTTTCCGTATACTTTAGCCTTACTCTTGCCAAAGCCCATGGCTTGGTTATTCTGGCCCTGAGCCTGCCGCATCATAAAGTAGAAGAAGCCAACCAGGATCATAATAGGCAAGAACGAGATGAGGAAGATATCGAGAAAACGTCCAGCACCAGCATCTGGGTCACTAGTAGTTATATCTACCTCGGTCGGATTGATGCCGTACTCAGTGATGCTAACCCCCGGATCCTCCCGAAATGTCACTAAGCGAGGGGCATTCTCATCGTTCGGTACAGCTGTAATCTGGCTGCCTTCAACGATAATCTCCTCGATATTACCCTCCTCGACCTGACGCACCACTTCGGACAGTGAAACCTGCTCGGTGTTCTCAGTCGTATTAGATAGCGCCCAGACTATCATGACGAAGACTATAACTACGGCCAGAAAACCGAAGTTGCGATTCTGTTTCTTCATATTTACTCGTTGTGGTTTCATAAAATTAGCACCTAATCATTACATTATTTAAGTATACAGGACGTAGAGATAACGATACCATTGCGCTTAGCACAGGCACAAATAGTCCCGCTAAGCGGCAACTGCTTATCTACTCGCGCTGTCTTGATAAAGTGCTCTAGGCGCAAAATCTGCGCTCTCGACACTTCAAGCTCGGGATAACGGCGCAGTACCCAAAGTAACACGTCTCGCGCGGCTGTCGTACTCAAACATAAAAATTTACTACGATTTATAAATACCTCTTCCCCGCCACACTGTGCCACTTCAGATGTGATACGTTCTAGCTCGACCTCGCGCAGCTGGCGCTGTTTGTCATTACGCTCCAGCTCTCGCTTTAGCTGTAGTTTACGTTCAGGGTGCTTAGCCAGTTCAGCTCGGAGATGATTGCGTGGCGTGTTAAGCGTTAGATTAGTACTATCTTCTCGCCAGCGCAGATTGTGCTGCCGGGCATACTCATATAGCTCTTCTTTCCAAATATTAAGCAAAGGACGCTTAATCAGTCCGGTCTCCTGGAGCGGCGCTAAGCCCTGCCAGTCCGCCCCCCGCTGCTGATTCAGCAACATAGTCTCGATCCGATCGTCAAGATGATGCGCAGTGATGATAGCCACGGCGCTATACTCCTCACGAACTTGCTCGAGCAGCCGGTAGCGAGCCGCCCGAGCCATAGCTTCACTAGCCAACTCACCGAGGTGGTGCGACTCACCGATGAACTCCAGTCCTAGCTCGACTATTACTTCATGTACCATTTCCATATCTTGAAACGAATCCATCCGCATACCGTGATCCAAGTGCGCCACGATAAGATCATAACCGCCATGCTTAACCATAATATCCAGTAAGCTCATCGAGTCCACCCCACCACTCACAGCCAGGACATATCGCCCCGGTGCAGGAAATTTGACTTTGTCTAGTAAACGATTTGCCATACAATGATTGTACCAATCATGAGCAAACCGGATATCACTCGAATCTTAGAGTTTCAAAAGTTCCTCCTCACCTTTCGCGGCGTGAAACGGACGCTCTACATCCCGGGCACTGATGAAGCTGAGAACGATGTTGACCACTCCTACTTCTTAGCTCTGCTCGCCTGGTTTATCGCTCCGCAAATCGATACTGAGCTCGACACTAATAAGATCATCAAATACGCCCTCATTCATGATTTAGTCGAAACTTACGCCGGTGATACCTTTGCTTTTGATGTAGCGGCACAAGCGGACAAAAAAGAGCGGGAGCACCAGTCGCTAATAAAGATTAAGGAGAATTTTAGTGACTTTCCCGGCATGATTGAGGCGATTGAGGCCTATGAACAACGCCAAGACCGGGAGAGCAAATTCGTCTACGCTCTAGATAAGATGACCCCGGCCTTCCTCTCCAGTCTCGATGGCGGGCGCTGCTGGATTGAGAATGAAATCACCTTTGAGGCAGCTGGAGCTTATGATGCGCCTAAGGTAGCCATCTCCGGTGACGTTATGCCTTACTATGAGGCCCTCCAAGAATACTTAAGCTCCCACCCTGAGTTCTATCATCCTAGCTAATGCTCTAAACGGTTCAGGCCAGACACCTCAGTAGCTATAGAAATACCAAGCTAGATTGTACCCAAACGAAACGCACTGTTTCGTTTGGAGAAGAAAGACAAACCGAAAGCTGAAAGTAAAACACCTTCCGCTATTTTGCGGAAGCTGAAGGTTTAGTCTGACGTGGTGGCAGTGGGTGGATTTGAACCACCGACCAACAGCTTATGAGTCTGCTGCTCTACCGCTGAGCTACACTGCCATGTAGTAGACCCTATTGATTATACGAACTACAGATGTAAATACCAAATTACTCTTCGGTCTCGTCTAACACTTCCGTCAGGTCGATTAGCTTGTTGTGTACTTGAGCATCATTCCAGGCATCATAGGCAAACGCAGCGGCGATAAGTAGTCCCGCTGCCATGATCGTCATAAAGTTAGGGTCCTGGATCAGAGCCTCTATATCGGATCGACTCATGGTCGTAGCATCTTCGGCTGGGGGTGCTAGCAGCGTTATCGTAACAGCGGCGATGAGCAACACTCCAAATCGAAAACGAGTACCGACATATACATAGCCTGTGCCGGGTACAAACAGATTGAGTAGGGCGGCTAGCCAAGGGGATTTGCGTCTTTGCATACTAGGCATTGTAGCACTTCTACCAGCTACCCCCACCGCCTCCGCCGATACCCCCACCAGAGAAGCCGCCACCACCGGAGAAACCACCGGAACTGCCGTTATAGGCACTGCGAGCGTAAGAATTAAGCCCGCTAGAGAGGCCGCTCATAAAGGCAACATTAGTGATGAGCGCTGAACTAGCCCCATTCGCCCAATCCTGTGGCGGTAAAGTCATAGAACTAAACTGCTTGGCCCACTTCCCCTCCACGCCCAGTGCTACGGCGTAAGGGAGAAACTTACTAAACTCTTCCGGTTGACGTTCTGGCGCCTCATGAAAGTCCATCCGTTCTTTCTCGGTCAGACTTAAAAACAGCTTGAATCCCTCGATCTTAGCCCAGCCAGTGTAGCCCTCATGGGTAACGCGCGAGGCTAGAGTACCCACTCCCATCCAAGAAGCTATTCCTGCCGCTAACGCCAGAGCCGCTAAGCCCGCAATCGGCGTCAGGAAAAAGGCTACCACTACTGCAGCTAGCAGAGAACCGCTCCGCTTAAACAATGATTTGGCCCAGCCGGGTTGGGCTCGATACAAGCCTTTTTCAGTAAGACTCTGCTTCAGAGTTTTGTGCATATTCTGCAGACTCTTGTACATGTCTTTAGCGTCTACGTCTTCGAGCTCTATTGTGCCACCCTCTTTAAATAGCACTGTGATGATATCGCGCTCATAGTTGCGTAATAGTGAACTGTCGGAACTCTCGATTTGATGAAAAGTGTATTTCTGCTTCTTAATCCACCGTCCGGTTTCCTTGAACTCTATCCGTAGATAGCCCCGTACAGCCAGGTCGATTACGGTAGCAGCAAACTCGATATGGTTACTGATATTATCATTTAGTAGGCCAACTTCAGCTGGGGTTAAATCTTTTGGAGGTTCATACTCTGATATAACCAGCTGTCGCCGCTTCCGTAACACGTAGCGAATGTGAGAAGTGATGATTCCGCCTAATCCACCGATTACTACCATAAAGAGCACCAGCCCGACACCGACCCACACCCAAGGAAACGGAGTGGTTTGAGCTTCAAGATAATTAGTGAAAACCCCCTCCGCAAACTCAAAGTAGGCCGTCACTCCCTCCCCGGTAGCGAGACTATTAGCCGTAATGATCACAGAATCTTCATCCCCCGTTAGCCTACAATCTCTAAGTGCACTACCCGATACACCCGCAAAACATTCGCGCTCGGTGGTAGCAAACGGCAGACTAATCTCTACGCTAACTGATTTGATCGGTATCTCCCAGCGGCTGCCCACTACATCGAGCTGGACCGCATCTACATCATCATATTGGTAGGCTACCGGATAGAGCCTGTAGGTTATGCCGTACTCCTCTATATCACGACTGCGTGTATCATCCCTATCACCGATACGTAGTCGGGTATAAGTGTCCTCATTTATCACCAAGTACGGTACGGCACTGCCATTGCGAGTCACGTCTAGTATGTCGAGCTTCACTTCATAAAATTGACGCTTCGAATCCTCAGCCTCGTACCGAATCGGTATGTCACGATAGATACCCCGCCTCTCATTACCGTTGAAGTCATACCGAATAGTCTCGGTAATCTCAGCCTGGCCATCACCATTAATATTTACTTCGCTCCGGAATTCCAGTATAGACTCACCGTTATCCGCTAGAACTGGACTCGCACCAAACAGACTAAGTGAAAGACTCAACAGAACTAGGAGAATCGTCAATCGTTTCATTAGCTCCAGTATGCCACTCGCAAGCGAAAAGTGAAACCTACCCCTTATTACTACCTTGACTGATAGAGTTAATAGTAGTATTTTGAATATTGTGACGCGGGGTAGAGCAGTGGCAGCTCGTCGGGCTCATAACCCGGAGGTCGCAGGTTCGAATCCTGCCCCCGCTACCAAGTAGTACACAATCTGATCAAGACCGGGTTCCATGACCTGGTCTTGTTGCTTTATAAGCACATCTGTAATTTTTACGCTAACCCCTGTATGACCTGTCCTTCTATAGCGACTGGACGATAAATTTTCTGACCGGGTTCCGTGATCGTTGTAAGATCTTGTTTGTTTCTCTGTTATATTTATTGTATGAAGAGTTTATTTCAAAAAGCTAAAACTAATCAGGGCCTCGATGCGGCACTAGATAACTTGAGAGACTTTCTCCAAAGCGAGAAAGAGTATTTAGCGATGGTATCGAAAGACACAATAAAGACATGCAATCGACTCCATGAATCTTGGTCTGGATCCTGGGCTGGTTATCATGCGAATTTATACTTCAAAGAATATGAAGTCCCGAATACAAGCCAGATGTTTGATCCGGAATGGGGTGGCGCTGGGGTGTTCAATGACGGCTACGATCCTGGTTGGCAGACAAAAACTCTTGATGAAATGTGGCAACATATCATAAGTAATGCATCAAAAAGGTTCGACATTGACGAGGCCAACGATAAATTAGAAGCCTTGAAGGAGTTAATGCGTAACCTGAAAATCCAACTAGAGTTAGTTATTGGTAATGATGTTTTAAAGAAAAAAATTGATGATATAGACGTGGATTTTTCAATCGGTGACTATATAAAAGCGCGTTCGCCTAGCCAGGTCGTATCGCGGGATTCAAAAGCTATATATCAAGGCATGCAAGTTCCACCGCATATAGAGTGTCAAGGATTTGGAAAAGCAATCGAATTAAACCTAAAATCAGCTAACGAGCTTATCAAGCTCGCAGAGTTACAAAAGAATCAACCTCGAAACATTACAAAGAATGACGTGAATGTCTGGCATTACACAAACCCTTTTTGGCTTGTTGCCACTGGTACTAAGAAAATTTACAGGTTCATGGAAAACCACAAGGTGAAGAGCTTATTTGGTGCCTTGATAGCTGTCGCTGGTCTTCTTGCTATTGACTACAGTCTTGCGTGGTCGAACACGAAGAGTATTATTAACTTTTTCAGAGACCTAGTTTAGTATTATGTTTTGTATCTCTGTAGACATAGTGCCTCCATCGCAAGAATTAAAAATGCACTTACGTCTACTGCTTCTTGCACGCAGCGGGCGTAAGTGCTTATCTCGCGATATATGGCGCACTGGAACTCAGAGAGTCCGCAGGGAGTACCTCTCCCTAAGGTTGAATTGTAATTTTAGTATATCATCGCCAATCGCTAAGCCAGTAGCTTTTTGATGCGGGCAAACCATTTTTTAGTGTGAGTTTCACGCGACTGCACTAGGCTTTTTGACAGAAGTTGCTGTTTTGTCATCTTGGAGAGTTTCTCCCAATTGTCGGCTGCGATAATGTAGCTGGCGTTACCATACTTAACACTCTCCATGACCGCGATTCCTTTCTTTTTGAAGACATAGACAACATAGCCAGTGAAGCCGCCCATGCCGATGGCACGGATGTCGGGATTAAATGAACTAATGCGCTCCTGGCGTAGCATTTGTACTGGTCGAATGCGTCTAGACTTCGACAAGATTTCATCCAACGATTCTTGCGTAATTTTTTCGCCCTTAGGAAGCACAATCCAGTTAAGTCGGCGAATTTCAGCCGGACTTGGGATTTCTTCTAGAGATTCATTTAGAATTTCTGCCTGTCCAAACACCTCTAAAAAGATATTGATGGCAGTTATCAGCTTCTCTGTGCTGCCGTCATCCCAGCGAATACCTTCAGTTAATACTATGTGCTTCTGTCCGTTAAACTCTCTGATAGTTAGCTCTAAATCAAAACCATCAATGTGCTCACGAGGATAACGGTAATATGGAATATCCACTAGTGAAGTTACCGTTCGTGTCTGGCCACGACCCGCCCACTCCTCGCGTGTCCATTCTTGGGTGCGATATAGTTTCTCTTTTTCTCGGTTTCGTAAGATTTTTTCTCTACCATGAGCGTTAAAACGAGTGGCTGGACCGACCGGCTTAGGTGTGAGTGTGTCACCAATCTTCGGATTCTTCCCGAAGCCAATTTTTTGAGCAACATTTTCGTTAGATTCAAGCTTAACAGCGATATTAACGACACCACCTCTAAGGTCGCCGGGTAGGTTATTGTTTAGTGAACGAATCCATCTCTTTTTTATGATGAGCATAATAGCTGCCTCCTAATGCTTTCTATCGCGCGGTGGAAACGGGTCATTGCCGTAACTGTCACGGTCCGATATTTTATTGTCCTTATTGTGTATGAAAAGCTCACCTTTGTTGTTGCGGGCTATTTCACGACCAGCTTGTGTGGCTTCGGCCTTTGTTTGGTGTCGGCTGGCAGCGCGATGCGCGCCTTGACTTTTTACTCCCCAGTCTTTGGAGTCTTTACTGTAGGTAATATGGACATTCTTCTTGGCCATTTTAAATCCCTCCTGCTACCCTAATGGGCGGTTTACTATTAGTAATTATTAGTTTATCAAAATCGTAAATTGTTTGTCAAATAGTCACGCCTAAGTTATCATTTAGATACGTAAAAGAGGTAGTCATGGATAGTAATCGCTATAAAAAAATCGGCGGTCGAATAAGAGATGCTCGTATTAGAGTCGGACTCACACAACAACAGCTTGCAGAAGCTGTTGGCTACAAATCTAGTACTGCTATATCGCTGATAGAATCCGGTGAACGTCGAGTTCAAATCAACGAATTAGAGGAGATTGGTAGAAAGTTATCGGTGACAATTGGCTATTTACTGGATGGCGAGGTTGCATCTGAGCACAAGGATGTCAGTATCGCGCTTCGCGCAGATGAAGACCTTAGCGAAGAAGACGTGAAGGGTGTTATGAATTATATAGAATGGATGAAAAGCCAGAGGAAAAAGTGAATGGAGGAGGAATTTAAAAACAAAGCCCGAATAAGCGGTTGTCACAACTCCGCCCGACAACTTATTAAGCGTGCTGGTATTATTGCGACACCAATTAAAATTAACGATCTGGTTGGTGTAATCACAAAAGATCATCCTGGGATAAGATTTTACGGAACCGATAAACTACCTAGTACTGTTTACGCAATTGCACATAAAGACGGTCAAGATATCGATATCGCCTTTAATAAAAAAACTTCTGTCAATCGGCAGAAGTTTTCTGTTGCACACGAATTCGGGCATCTCTATATGGGGCATGTCCATTCCGGAGCTTCAATTGACTTCGATGATTCTAGGGTGCCTGAAGTTGAAGCTAATGCGTTTGCTGCTGAACTAATAATGCCACTAAATTTGATAAAGGAAGACATCAAGAAATTTCGTGGCGATACTGCTGGCTTGATTAAGCACTTAGCGGTAAGTGAAGAAGCTTTTTGGTGGCGCATTACTAGTACGGGGTTGTTGAACAAGCTATGACATCAGATAACGAAGTTAGTGTTCAGCAAGAAATTGCTAATCCGTTCCACGGAAAACCACACATACTTCTACTCGGTGCCGGAGCAAGCAAAGCCGCTCTACCTAATGGCGATAGGAATGGACGGCCGGTACCGCTACTTCGCGATGTGGCAGAAAATTTGAAACTTGTAGACTTGTTTCCTAATAACCTAAAAGAATTGGCTACGCAAGATTTTGAGGCTGCTTACTCACAACTCTTCAACCTGGGCTCATCGGATAGTTTAAGTAGTATTGATTCATTGGTACGTGAATATTTTTCGGAGCTTGAGCTACCTGATAAGCCCAACCTGTACGACATCATAAACCTGTCTTTGCGTGATAAAGATGCGATCTTTACCTTCAACTGGGACCCATTTTTGATGCAATCCCGAATCCGGCTAGCTAAACTTGGTATTACCACAAGCTTCCCGAAACTATTCTTCTTACATGGAAACGTGACTGTAGGTTTCTGCGAGAAACATAACACTAGCGGTATTGCCGGTCTACCATGTAGTCGGTGTCGCAAGCCATTTAAGCCTTCCAAGTTGCTCTATCCGGTTGAGAACAAAGACTATCAGTCAGATAGTTTTATTAAACGTGAGTGGGAGGCAGCTCGGTTTTATTTTAAGGGTTGTTTTATATTTACAGCTTTCGGGTATAGCGCTCCCACTACCGACAAAGAAGCCATTGATTTGCTAAAGAAAGGCTGGGGCGATAACAACGACAGGGCGATGGAACAAACCGAAATTATTAACCGGCCCGGAGCAGATCAAGACAAACTCCGAGAAACCTGGGAGCCTTTTATTCATACGCACCATTACGACATACTGGATAGTTTTTATGATTCATTTATTGCCAAACATCCTCGGCGATCAATTGAGGCGTATTGGAACCAGTATTGGGAAGCCAAGTTTATATCCAACAATCCGGTACCGCAGACTTTTGCGAGCTTTGAAGCTTTGGCAAAATGGTATAAGCCCCTCATTGAAGCAGAGTAATCACAGGATTAGTATAAGTTAATGGACTATGCGCATCCTAAAAAATTTAAAGAATATGAAGACCGCTATGATCGGATAACTGTTGATTTTGCTCGCCGAGACTTTAAGTACTTTCTTCAATTCCGCGATGAATGGTTCAAAATCATGCCGGATGAAAAACCAGACTCATTTCGTAGCACGTTCCACTTGAATTGGATCTATATGATGGTGGTTGGCAACGCTCTTGTTGATCGCTACTACAAGCGTGACGAGACAATCGCCAAGTGGATAGCGGAAGATGAAGCAAAAGACTTACAAATCAGTTCTTCCCGGCTATCAGTTGAACCAAATTGCCAGCACTGTGGCAAGCAAGGCCTACGGATTATTGATAAAACCCTGATGAATCGTGGAGAAGACTATAAGTACGATGATCCCGAAGAAGTGCTATTCATGCTCAAGTGCCCGCACTGCGATAAAAACAGTGCCTTTTGGGAAGACGGAGCCGAATGGGAGCGCCGGCACACCTACTGCCCTAAATGCAAAGCAATTATGGAAGAAAGGACTACTCGTCTGAAAACTGCTATCAAAACTAAGTACAGCTGCCCTAAATGTCAGCACAGTTATCAAGATAAGTTGGATCTGATTCGTAAAAAAGAGAAGCCAGACCCAGATTTTGAAGACGACCGCAGAGCTTTCTGTCTCTTGGACGAAAAGGTTCGTCAAGAACACATCGATGCTAAGCACAGATTAGAAGGTATGGTGCAACTCGACAAAGAACTTAAAGAAAAAGAAGATAATAAGCACATTTATGATGCTGTGGCTCAAATCAAAAAGTTAAAGATTCCGGAGCTATCCGAAATACTAAGCCCAGTCTTAGAAAAAGCCGGATACATTGAATTTAGTCTAGATAAACCCGAAATGGGACGTGATGTCTTTATTGGATTTAGCTGTTTAGACGGCAAGAACGACCGAGATGACTATGACAGCAGGAAAACCTTGAAGAAGCTAGTCAATAAAGCACTTAATGATACCAACTGGCGGCTAACTAGTGACGGCATCACTTATAGACTCGGCTATTTAAGCGGAAGAGTCCGGGCTTACGAGAACGAAGAAGACATCAAGAAATTAGTTATGAAGAGCAAGAATTTGAAATCAAAGCAAACAAGTAGCCAGACAAACAAAGAAAAGAGCTCCTACCCCATCAAAGGCAAAGATGGTCGAGATATTATACTGTAAGCTATACTTATAGCTAATGCAGATAAATATACTTGATAGCTTTCTTGATAAATATATTGACGGCTATCTACTTAGCGACATTAAAACTATCAAAGACAAAATCCCTAGGGATAATCACCCAGGTAATGCTTCATATTTAATGACAAGCGCTCTCTGTTCGGGTATCGAATTTCTTGGCTTCTTATTACGCCAGCCACAGGAAGGCCAAGAAGTTAATGGTTCGTTTGCTTTCGAACACTACTGTAAGAATTATCTGAAAAATATTGACTCGAGGTACGAGGCCTTCGGAATCATAGGAAGAGAATTGATTAGAAATGGTATTGCTCACAGTTTTGTAACAAAGGGTAAGGTAGGCATAACTAGGCGTGGCGACAGGGATGATACTCATTTAGTGAGATATGCTGACAAAAAGTTGGTAATAATAAACCCAGATTTTCTATACGAAGACTTTAAAAAGTCTTACCTGGAATACGCAAAACCAAGGTTAGCGGAAACCGGCGACCTGCGCAATCGAGCAGAAACTAACTACCAAAGACTTAAAGACAAATACAATGAGGAAATAGACCGAATTGAACAAGCTACAAAAAATAAGCTGGATGACTGGCCGTGGCTTTATAAAGATCTTGTAGCAAACGAGATCACTATGGAAATAGTTGAAGAAAATGGAACTGAACCAATGGTAAGCTAGCTTAGGTATTGTAGTGAGTTGAAATCGTTTTTAGTCAGTTTCATACGTAAACTTCTTACGCTATATTTTAACCTAAGAGCCAACTTTTTGAGACAAGCCTTTTTTAGGTGTCTCATTTGTCTCATTTACCTCTGTTGGGGGTTCCAGACCTGTCTGCTCTACCAAGTAAACAGAAACCACCCAGAGATGGGTGGTTTCTGTTTGTCTCAGTTGAGAACGTTTCTAATCGTGAGCTTTCGTAGTTTGCGCTAGAGCTTCAACTATCCTTTTCTGTACAAGCGCATCGATGGCAGCGGCAACTCTGATACCGTGCTCTGCATTGATTGAGTCCAAATGCGCCATGCTATCAAACCCCCTAAAAAGGCACTGCGCCAACTCCCTGATTTCTTCCGGTACCTCTGCGAGCTTGCTCTCAGAAGCTGTCGGTTCTCCCCAATTTGGATCCATTTCGCTAGCATAGTGACCCATGAAGCAATTCTCCCATAAATGTTGTTAGCTAGCCAGGTTTGTTTTTGGTGAAGCTCCACAAACAAATCAGCTTTGAGCTGGAAGAATTCATGAGTTCCATGCGTCGATTCGCCCACACCGACCACTTTCTTGTTAGCAACTAGTTCGGCCAGCTTCCGAACTCCAGCTTCATAGTTTTCGTATAAATCTACGGCGTAATCATCTAGATTATTCATGGGTTAAGTATACATAAAGAAATGGATCAATCGGCAGCATCAAGCATACCCGCAACCTTCATGCCAGCTACATCCTCAATAGTTAATTCTGGGTTATTATCCAAGATTTTCTCGGTAAGGTAAACACCTACTTTATACAGTATCCAACGTGTATTAGTCTCGGGGTCATAGAACTTCCACTTCTGCCAATCATAGTTAGCTCCTAACTCTTTAATCGTAGCCAACTTCTCATCTATATTCTTTATATCGGAATAGTCGCTCCAAGGCGGCTTTGTACCTGTACGTTCCCGCTCGAAAACAGTGGCCGAACCTTCCATTAAAGCATCCTCGATAGCCGATATCTCGCCTCCGGCTACTCCACCCACCCAGCCTTGTACTAAGTGGAAGCACTCATGATAGAAGCTTCCGCGCAGATTATTGAACTGTAAATTCTTGTTAGTGAAAGCAGGGTCAAATGCTAGTGCGATCTTATCCTTATCTAAGGCAAATCCACCCGTACCGGTAATCTTGATAAGATATTGATTATCGAAGATGACTTCTATAACTTCAGGTACCTGTGGCAGGAGTTCTCTCACCTCTTGTAGCCATATTGGCAGAGCCACCTCTATGCGGCTCTTATCTTTCTGGCTGATTTCTACATATGACACTTTTATCATGCTACTATTATACAGTTCTAGACCCATCCCTATCGCTAACCCTTAAGTGCAGATTGCCTATATTAGGCCGCTAGCGAACAAAGTTCGAATACAATCGCGTCTACCAAGTTGGACACTTATCACCGAAGACCCGGTTCCTAGACCGAATCTTATCTATGTATAGCTACCTCTTTGCTATACTCAGTTTAATGGCTACAGAAGTAATCAAACCGCCTGAGATCGTAAATACTGAGACTCCCGTTCTATTCCTAGCCGGACCGATACAAGGCGCAGAAGATTGGCAGGAGAAAGCCATTGATATCATTAGTGGTATTACATCCGGGATTACTATTGCTTCGCCGAGAAGAGAATACCCAGAAGGTACGTTTGTATACGAAAAACAAGTCGACTGGGAGACGGAATACCTTAAACGCGCAGCTAAAACTGGCGCAGTAATGTTTTGGCTGGCATGTCAGGCCGAAGCCGGAGATCCAGATGAGAGAGGATTTTCTAGAGCTTACGCTCAAACATCAAGGTTTGAACTAGCTGAGGCTAAGCTCAAGCATGAGAGAGACGGGATTAACCTAGTAGTAGGAATTGAAAAAGGTTTTGGTAACGAAAGGTACATTCGTAGGCGCTTCTCCCAGGACTGTCCTAATGTACCCATTCTAGATAGGCTTGATAGTACTTGTAGGGCGGCAGTCAAGCTCATTAAAGAGCAGTAGAGTGCCCTCTCAGCCCGCTTTCCATTAACTACGCTCTTGGCTAGTAGAAATTGATTCTGTGGGGCTACTTGTTTTGTTATATTCATCGATCAATTAAATTGAGAAAATACCAGAAAAGAGGTAGAATTAAACTAACAATATACATAAGCAGATACTAGAAATGAATATACTACATGAAAGCTCTTTTGAAACTCAGTATCGCTTCGATAATATTAACGTTCGTTACTCTAGTCCCAGTCGCCCAAGCTGCCACTTCACCAGGACTCGGAACAGCCGCTAGCTTCTCCATACTAGCCGGCTCTGAGGTCACCAATACCGGACCCACTACTATCAGTGGTAATGTCGGCATCAGCCCCTCATACCACTGGTTTCGGCAGCGTCACCTTGGGCGGTACAGTTCACGATGCTAATGGCACGGCTCTTTCTGCTCAAGCCGACCGTGGTGCAGCCTTTACTGCCCTCGGCTCACAGACCTGTGATACCACCTATGCCGGTACCAAGGATTTGGTCGGAGAGAACTTGGTAGCGGGTGTCTACTGTGCCGATGCTTTTGAGCTTACTGGAACCCTTACCCTCAACGGTGCGGCTACCGACGTCTGGATCTTCAAATCAGCCAGCAGCTTGGTGACCACTGGAAGTACCGCTAACATCGTCTTTACCGGCGGCGGTCAAGCGTGTAACGTCTGGTGGCGTGTGGTCAGCAGCGCTACATTTGACGCAGGTACTGAGTTTGTCGGCAACGTTCTGGCTAGTACTAGCATAACTTTCGCCACCGGTGCCACACTCGATGGCCGCGCACTTGATGGTACCGCCGAAATCACCTTAGACAGCAACACCATCACTGGGCCGACATGTACAGCTACTGCTGATGCATCGGCTACACCGGGATTACCGGACACTAGCATTACCGCAGAGACTGACGAGACAACAGCCGTGAATTTACTGGCCATATTCTTCGTGCTAGCAGTAGTTGGTTACGCTGTTCACAAGTCAGACCGCCTTACTAACCGCTAATCCTTAGAACTATGAAGAAGCCGGTAAAATTGAAGCGTATTTTACTGGTAGGGCTGGTAGTCGGAATCGCTGTACTGAGTACACTGCTTAGCAGCGATAACCCGCCCGCTTCGGCAGTAAGTCTCGATATCCCTCCTGAGACCGAAGCTATAATGGAGTCACCTGGAGTCATTCACAGCAAACCTACCCGCCTCCTAATCCCGACTCTCAGTATAGATGCCGATATAGCACACGTCGGACTGACTAGCGATGGCGACATGGAGGCACCCGAGAAGCTCTCAGATGCAGGCTGGTACCAGTACGGCTCGCATCCTGGGGATGAGGGCAACGCTGTCATCGCCGGTCACGTAGGCGGACTGAAGACACCTGGTGTATTTGCTAATCTACATAAGCTGCAGATCGGTGAACACTTCTCAGTGGTAGACGAACAGGGCCAGAACGTACATTTCACTGTCATGAAAATCAAGACCTACGCCCAAGATGACCGACCTGATGAAGTATTTCGTAGCAAAGCTGGTCAACACCTAAACCTTATTACCTGCACTGGCGCCTGGAATGAACAGGGCCAAACCTACGCGGACCGGCTAGTCGTCTTTGCCGATAAAACTGACTGACTCACAGAAATTTATCCACCACCCGGTAGAGTACTAGCCCTACGGCGTATAAGTTACGAGCAGCTCCTTGTCATATATTTAAGTAGTTGCTAAAATGCTAATTATGAACCCAATAGTTAGCGACCAATCTACAATAACCCTCACCCCGCAAGATGAGCGGCTGATATTCACTATGCAGCTACTAGGTGATGCGACCCGGTACAAGATATTTAAACTACTACTTGATGGCTCCGACCGCTGTGTCGGTGAGATTGCCGCCGAGCTGGATATTTCAATATCGGCCGTATCCCAACACTTCCGTCACTTCGAACGACTCGGTTTGGTCGATAAGCAGCGCACCGGCCAAAAGATATGCTATCTACTCCGCTGTGAAGATGAACTAGTAGAAGAAGTTACTAAGCTTATCTCAAGCAAATAATTAAGTTGAAGGAGAACAATATGTCTAAAGTCACTATCTATACCACCGCTACCTGTGCCTACTGCCACATGCTCAAGAACTACTTGAGCGAGCACGATGTCACGTTTGATGAGAAGCGGGCCGATGAGGATCAGCTCCTTGCGAAAGAACTATACGAGAAGAGCGGTCAGCTTGGCGTACCGTTTGCCATCATAGAGAAAGACGACGGCTCTACTGAGCAAGTACTCGGCTTCGACAAGCCGAAGATCGATGCAGCACTAGGCTTAGCTTAAGTCTCTATCCGAAACAGAAAATACAGCCACTCCCGAACGTTATCGGCTAACGTCTGGGTGAAGGTCGGCTCTGGCTCCGGTTGGGGCGGGCCGGCCGGCTCAGGAATACGATCTGGAAATATCACTACCTTTTCCCCCGGTGCCTGCAACTCCAACTTTGCTCGAGCTTCCAGTTCGGTAAAGGCATCAGTCTGGTAGTAGGCTAACTCATACTCGAGTTGTCGGTTCTCTAGCTCTAGAATCTCATTCTCCGCTGCTAACTCATCCATGCGCTGCTGCAGCTGGTAGTTGCGGGCGATGACATTCAAGGTAGAGAAGGCTACGTAGCCTAGTAGCACCAACACACCGACCATTACAGCCTGACGAGGGGAGAACTTGAACTTAGCTAGCCATTTCTTCATATTTACTACCTATCTATCAAAAGTATAGCAGCTGTTTGCTATACTTTTGGGGTAGACAAAGTTTACACGGGGGTGTAGCTCAGCGGTTAGAGCAGTTGGCTCATAACTAATTGGTCGCTGGTTCGATTCCAGCCACCCCCACCACACTTATCCCACCCACACCCGCCTAAGAGCGGGATAGTTTTTATCTACACTTACTGGTTTCGCTATCTTGCACACAAGATGAACTTCCCTAAGCTTTGTCAGCTGGTTGACGTATACTGTAAAATATAGTCAAGGAAGATACTATGCACGAACAGTTTGCCAGCTCAAATGATATTGAGATCACGGCTTCAACTGCCGAGATCACCCTAGATAAGGCTGCCGTCAACCGAAGTGCATTTCTAACGGCCGCAGAATACAATCTACGCCACACGAATCCTCAACTATATACGCTCTGTCATGAGATCGCTCGGGTGCTAGCAAGGGGCTTCGCCGGGCCCGACACCAACCCTGAACGGGCGCAAGCTTTTCTCCTTGGTGTCTATGCTGGTCATGAGATGGTATCAGCCCAGTTCCCGGCCAACCAGTCACTCTTTAGCCAACAAGCTAAGGCTGTGAAAACTGAAGCCCCGCCCCTTAGACTCGACTACAGTATGGACGGTGACGAATTAATCAGTCAGGTCGATGCGATATTACTGGATGGGCAGACATCCTGCGAAGCTAGTCTCAGCGCGGCCTATCCAATCATCGAATCCAGAGAATGCATAGTGCTAGGACGAGAGCTAGCTCGCTACTTTCCTCAATTTAGAGCCGGGATCGGGCTGGTAGCTGAAGCTGGACTAGTAGGGGCGAGAAGGTTGTATGAAGATAGATTGGTCGCAGCAGAGAGCAGCGATCTAGATGCCCTTGATGATCCGAAGATGTTTAATGAGCTGTTCGGTAGCAGTTAAGCCATAAATAGAAACTACCGCTAAATAAGCTGTTGCCGCATGCTCTGTAGATACACCACTACTTCATCCAGAGTGGTCAGCTCCATAAGATGTGCTCGAATCTTAGCTGCGCCCTCCCAGTCAGAGATATAGATTTTGAAGAACTTCTTCATGACTTCGAACGGTTTCATCTCTCCCCAGGTTTCTTCCCACAGCTCGAGGTGACGCAAAAGCAGATCAATGCGTTCGACCGGTGTCGGCGATACGGGAGTTGGTGCAAACACCCATGGATCACGGAAGATACCGCGACCGATCATGATGCCATCGACTCCAGTTTGGCGAACCAGCTCCTCGCCGTAAGTGCGTGAAGTCACATCGCCGTTGCCGATAATCGGTGTCTCCCGGTCCATTTCATCTCGTAGCTTCACGACTTTAGCTATCTCATCCCACTGAGCTGGATACTTCGACTGCTCGACAGCGATGCGACCGTGTACGGTTAAAGCAGCGATACCCTGCTCCAGCAGCCAGCCACACCAATCTTCAGTCTGGACCCGCTTAAAACCAAGACGAGTCTTCACACTTACCGGCAGCTCTCCAGCTCCCTCCTTGGTAGCGGCAATCAGTTCAGCCGCTAGTACTCGGTCATCGATCAGGGCCGAGCAGCAACCGTTCTTCACCACAGCTCGCACCGGGCAGCCCATGTTGAGGTCGATGCCGGCAAAACCACGTTCGGCCAGCTCCCGAGCAGTTTGGAAGTAGCTCTCCGGCTTCTTGCCCCAGATCTGAGCAATCAATGGCTGTTCACTGGAAGTAAACTGTAGCTTCTTCTCTACCGCCTTGCGACCCGGGCTCTGCAGACCGTCAGCATTGGCAAACTCAGTAAAAAATAGGTCTGGTGCGGCTGTTTCGGCGATTAAACGGCGAAATACAGTATCGGTTACATCGTCCATCGGAGCGAGGATAAAGAATGGTCGGGGTAGTTGTTGCCAGATACTCATTGACCTACTCCCAGCGGAAAACGCGGAAAGCGATAGCGTAGATCACTACCGCCCAGACGGCCAGCAAGCCAACTTCGAGACCGAGCTCAAGAATCGTCCGACCCTCGGTGATGATTAGACGTAAACCATCGACTAGTGGTGTAAGTGGAAAGAAGCCGGAAACCGTTTGTAACCACTCGGGCATTAGAAAACGCGGGAAGAAAACCCCACTTAAGAACATCATCGGGAATGCGATCAGGTTTGCCAGCGGAGCGGCCTGATTCTCATTCTTGGCCCAACCACCGGCAGCTAGCCCCACACCGAACAGCACTATGGTACCGAGAATAGCTAGTAAGACTAGACTAATGTAGTCGCCGCGCATACTGACGTTGAAGAATAGCAGGGCGGTAGTAAACATCACCCCGATCGCCATCACTCCGACGGCGGCATTACTGAGCACATTACCGGCAAAGTACTGCCAGACCTTAATCGGCGTAGTCTGATAACGCCGCAGGATGCCCTTCTCCTTCATGCGGGGAAAGACAGTGGTAGGACCGAAGATACCGAGTGAAAGAATAGTAAACCCTAAGAGACCAGAGAAAATATAGTCTAAACTCGTCAGGCCTTCACGCGCAGTCGGTGCGGTTGCTACACTAAATGGCGTTTCGATCGGCACTAGCTCGGCATTAATATCGGCGAAAATGCTCTCGAGAATCGAGCCGAGAGCTACGCCGGCCTGTTCATTGCCCTTATCATACGTTACCTCAACCTGACCACTCGGAGAGCCATCACTAGGTCGGATTGCACCGAAGCCACTCGTTAGCACTACTAGGGCGTCGATCGTGCCACGACTCATCTCCTCTTGGGCGGTATCTATGTCGGTCACCTCCTCGGAAACCTTAAATATCTCATTCTCTTCCAGCTGCTCAGTGAAGTCTTGTGCAAATTCGCTCTCGGACTGATTAATGAGGGCGATATTGAAAGAAACGCCGGAGTCCTGGCCGAAGAGGCCACCGAAAACCAATAGAAAGATAAGCGGGAAGATGAAGACGAAAAAGATGCCGACCTTATCCCGAAACAGCCGCTTAATATCGATCTTAGCAA
This sequence comes from Candidatus Saccharimonadales bacterium, assembly GCA_040903985.1. Classification (NCBI taxonomy): domain Bacteria; phylum Candidatus Saccharimonadota; class Candidatus Saccharimonadia; order Saccharimonadales (SeqCode); species Saccharimonadales bacterium (SeqCode). Next base: position 502,949 of record JBBDUI010000002.1, on the reverse strand, counting down.
AAGTTAGTATAGGTAGTAGACTGCGCTTAATCATTCGCGTAGATCCTTCCCGGTCAGGTCGATAAAGACATCCTCAAGGTCGGCCTGTTCGACGTGTTGCTCTTTCTTAAAACCACGCTTGAGTAGATCTGCCACCAGCTTTTTCGGCGTATCGAGTGCGATGATGCGGCCATTGTCCATGATGGCCACCCGATCGCACAACTTCTCCGCTTCTTCCATATAGTGCGTAGTTAAGATAACTGTTACGCCCCGCGCCTTAATCTCGCGAATTAAACCCCAAAGATTGCGTCGCGCCTGTGGGTCAAGTCCGGTAGTCGGTTCATCTAAGAAGAGTACCTTAGGCTGATTAACTAAGGCTGTGGCGATCGAAAAGCGTTGTCGTTGCCCGCCGGAGAGCTTCTCTGGGTAGCTCTGAGCCTTCTCCGCCAGTTGAACCTCTTCTAAGAGAGCAAGTGGGTCGACTCGCCGCCCATAAGTAGAGGCGAAAAACTCAAGCAGTTCAGTTAGTTTAGTTTTCTCTTCAAAGGAAGGGGTCTGAGGCTGAACACCAATAATCTCTTTAACCTGCTGTGGCTGCTCGGCTACATTCAAACCGTCCAGTACGGCAGTGCCCCCATCGATCTCGCGAATCGTCTCGATCATCTCTAAGGTAGTCGTCTTGCCGGCACCGTTCGGCCCTAAGATCCCAAACACCTCTCCGGCCTTAACCGTAAAACTAACACCATCTACCGCTGTGATATCGCTGTAGTGTTTAACTAGATTGTCGACTTTGAGAATCGTTTTTGCCATTACAATTAAATATAACACCGTCATATCACTGGGAGCAATGCAAAATGACCCGCTCAATAAATAGACACCCTCCGAAGAGAGTGTCTATTGGTCGCTTGAAGGGTTAACTTAAGCGCGCTTGAGAGTAAGGAAGCCGTTGCGTGGGTTCTCAGTAACGACGAAACCTTCTGGTAGTGCGTCGATTGACTCACCTGGTTTAGCTTCTTTAGCGAAGTAGTAGATTCGCTGTTGACGTCCACCGCGTAGAGTTACGTCCTTTGAATGAAGGTAGTAAGTAACTCCCTTTGAATTCACGTGTGAATATGCCATGTCTCTCTCCTTATTACTTATGACTGACCCCAGAATATACCTGAGACACCCCTGATGTCAAATTATTCACCACTGAAGCATAAGGGTCTTGCACCTATACGCAGGCTAATCTACAATAAACACCAGTATAAATAAGCATAAGAAAAGGAAGAGTAATGGAAGGATTAGGACAACCACACCAAGTGCGTGGCCAACAAGCGCAGTATGACAATGCAGGGCAGTCAGCAGCTCAAGGTCAATCGTCTTCAACCAATAAATGGTACCGCCCGACCCTAGAGAGTAAGATCGCCGTGATCTTGATATCGGCAGCAGCATTAATAGTATTAATCGCGTTTGCTATGGCTATCTTCAGTGGCAAGAATGGTGCCGCTAGCCACATTAACGAGGACCAATACCAGGCCGTCTTCCTGACTAATGGCCAAGTTTACTTCGGTAAGATCAGCTCGATGAGTAGCCAAACGGTAGTCCTAGAGGACATCTACTACCTACAGGTCGATCAACAGCTGCAGCCGGAAGAGGCTAGCAGCGAAGAACCTCAAGTCAGCCTAGCTAAGCTCGGTAACGAGCTACACGGACCGGAAGATCAGATGTTTATCTCACCGGAAGAGATTATCTTCTGGGAGAACTTGCGTGTAGAAGGCGATGTCTCGCAGGCTATCGAAACCTTCCGTGAGAACGGTACTAACCCGGCAGCCGCCGAGGAAGAGGAAGAGTAGTTTAGACCCCTATCTCTTTCGCAGCCTAAACAGGCCGGTAGGAAACTACCGGCCTGTTTTATGTAGTAAGCGACGAGTGTGATAACGAGCGTAGAGCCAAAGTGCAATAACGGTACTTAACACTGCACCAAACAGAGCGAGACCGGGTGTATCCCATATCCACAAAGGTGAGTGGTAGGTATAGCTAAAGTTTTTAATATCAGGTAGTTCGACTTCCGCTACTTCACTACTACGACTGTCCACGTACTCTAGTACACACTGCGCGTTCTCCGTTACATGTCCGCGGTCCTCTTCACAGACCCGTACTGCCTCATCGTAGAGACTGCCGTCGACAGTATCATCCGTACTGGCCTGAGCTTGAGCACTAGCTCGCGCATGCTCACCGACTAAGACGATATTGATACTGGCATTCATGTGAGTAAAGACGAAATCACGCAACGTACCTTCCACCTCGGGACGAACATCTTCTCCGCTCCGGTCACGCTCGATTAAGCGTAGCTTCATATTATTAGCTGTAATGTTGTTATGTCGCAGCCCTAGGATGGCTACGCCAAGTAAAATAACGGTTAGGGCGACGAAATATCTAGCTTTCATATATATATCCTACCACTTGTACGCAGTGGACGGGACTACTTAGCCGATTTATCCACCTGATCCAGGCGCAACCACTTAACCCCAAAGTAAACGACAGCGGCGATAATGAGGAGATCAACTAGCGTACTGACGAAATTGCCCCAGCGTAGCTCCGCCTCACCGATCGTAAATGTAGCCGCAGCTAGATTATCAACATCCAGTAGTAGCCCGACTAACGGGTTAAAGATGTCGTTCACTAGCGACTGTACCGTGGCGGTGACGACAGTTCCGATAATGATACCGACAGCAAGTCCGATCACTCCCTTGCTGCGGATAAAATCTGCAAATCCACGTAATTCTTCGCGCATACGGGTCTCCTTTTTTGTCTGTACCTAAACTAAATATCACCCCTATCATGCCAGAATCAATGCGTAGCAATCAACTTCCCTATCTGTTACTATCGGGGTAATGGAACTGGATTTCTTAACTACCTGGATTAACGAACACGCTCTGGCTATCTTGTTTATCATCGCCCTGGCCATACTAACCCGTCGTTTTGGTATGGTGCCGCTCGAAGGCTTTATCCGCCGGGCAGTCAAGACCAGTCGCTTCCAGACCGAAGCCCAGCACAAACAGCGTGAACAGACCCTGCTCGATGTGTCCGCCGGTGTCTTCAGTCTACTGGTCTGGATGATCGCGATTGCGGCCATCATCTCCCAGCTCGAGATCGATCTCCGGCCACTTCTAGCCGCCGGAGGACTAGTCGGTATAGTAATTGCTTTCGGCGCGCAGAAAGTCATGCAGGATATCTTCGCCGGTCTCTATGTCATAGTCGAGAACCAGTACCAGATCGGTGATGTAGTCGATCTCGACGGAGACGTCGGTACGGTGGAAGACATCTCTCTCCGAATGGCTGTCTTGCGTGATCTCGACGGTACCGTCCACCACGTACCCCACGGTACCGTGCAGCGATCGAAGAACCTCTCTAAAGAGTACGCTCGGGTTAACCTCGATATCGGTGTCGACTACAGCTCAGATATCAAAAAAGTTATCGAGGTGGTCAATCGGGTCGGGGTTGAGCTGGCCCAGGATGAAGACTGGCAGAAGCGAATCATTACGCCACCGCAGTTCCTGCGTATCAACGATTTTGCCGACAGCGCCATCGTGATAAAAATCATCGGTGAAACCAAACCGCTAGCTCAGTGGGAGGTGGCCGGCGAGCTACGTAAGCGGCTGAAGTTCGCCTTCGACGAGGCCGGTATCGTCATCCCATTCCCCCAAAGCGTCGTCCACGAGGCTGAAGGGACAGAGGCCCATATATCAAAATTGAAGAAATAGAATCTTACTTATCACTAGCATTTAAATTGCTATAATGCAGGGATGAGTAAAAACGATTTTGCCCGCGAACCGCGTTTCTCTTGGCTATATGCGATATTAAACTGGCCTCGACTTATCATTAAGCGCTTGTACGCCTGGATGATGAAATGGGGTGATTCCCCTCAGGCTGAGAAAGCTCTCTTCGGCTTCTCTTTTACCGAAAGCTCATTCTTTCCCATTCCCCCTGACCCTTTATTAATTACTATGGTTATGGCCAACGCCCGAAAGTGGGTACGACTAGCGCTTATAACCACCGTCGCTTCTGTCCTAGGCGCACTGCTGGGTTACTTCATCGGCTTCGCCCTATTTGAGACTTTAGGTCAACCCATCATCGACTCCTATGGTCTACAGGAAGACTTTGACTCGGTTGGTGAGAGTTACGAACGTAACGCCTTTATCACTATCTTCACCGCTGGCTTTACACCGATTCCCTTTAAAGTCTTTACCATCGCTAGTGGCCTTTTTCACGTTAATATCATTACCCTGATCCTTGCCTCTCTGCTTAGCCGTGGGGGGAGATTCTTCATCGTGGCCTGGCTCTCCCAGAAGCTGGGGGCGAAGTATAAAGCTAAAATTGAGCGCTATATCGATATCCTCGGCCTGGCCTTTATCGCTCTGCTGGTAGGCGGATTTGTTGCTCTCCGCTATGTGGTGTAGGCTAGTAAATAGTTATGGCAAAACCGATAGTAAAAGTAGCGGATTTCAACCTCACCCTCGGCGGTAAAAGTATCGTACGTGATATGAATTTCGAGGTGCAGCCCGGTGAGGTGTTTGCTTTTCTCGGAGCTAACGGCTCTGGTAAGACCTCGACTATCCGTAGCTTACTCGGTATCTATCGTCCCACCAGCGGCCACTTACACGTCAACGGTGAGCAGTACGGCCCTCATATGTCTGACATCGTCGGCTATCTGCCGGAAGAGCGCGGCCTATATACCCGTAGCAAAGTAATAGATACTATGACCTACTTCGGGGAGCTTAAGGGTATGACTCGGGCTGCTGCTAAAGAGTTCTCGCACGATTACTTAAAACGCGTCGATCTCGATCACCTAGCTACCACCAAGGTGAAAAAACTTTCTGGCGGTCAACAGCAAAAAGTACAACTCGGGGTAGCTATTATGAACGATCCTAAACTTTTGATCTTAGACGAACCGACGAAGGGCCTAGACCCGGTCAACCGAGTGTTACTGATGGATACAGTGAACGAACTGCGTGATAAGGGTACCGCTATTATCTACATCACCCACCTAATGGAAGAGGTCGAACGTATCGCTGATCGACTGATTATCATCCGTGACGGCGAACGAGTAGCTTACGGTAGTGTCCCTGAGGTTAAGAAAGAGTTTAAAGCCAAATCGATCGAAGAGGCCTTCGTCGCACTCTACCGGGGAGATAAATCATGAGCCATAAACTCAAATCAGTCATTCGCCATGAGTACCTGACTATCGTCAAGCAACCTGCTTTCTTGCTCACTATGCTAGCCCTACCCATTTTCATGGCGGCCATCTTCGGCCTCAGCTACTTTGCTCAGCATACGGCCGACAGCAATATCGATGAGGCTGCCGAACGAGTCGAGAATGTAGTGGTAATAGACGAAAGTGGCCTCATAGACCCGGATATAGTTGCCGCCTCTAACCTTGAACTGCGTCCGACTGCAGCCAAAGAAGCTACCGTTGAGGCAGTCATAGATGAGGAGCTAAGTGGCGTAATTATCTACCCGGAGAAGCTCAAGGAGACCCGCCAGTTTGAAGTGATTATCAGCGGTGGTGATGACTTTGTGGTCTCCTCGGCTATATCGGAAGTTGCGAGTCAGCTCTTACACAGTAGCTTGATCGCGCCCATCGGGGATCCAGAGATTGTAGCCCTGATTCAGCAAGGTACTACTGGTGATTTGACAACGTATGAAGACGGGGAGCGACTTCCTGGCGCTGCCGGCTACATCGTACCGGGAGTATTCCTAGCTATATTCTTCATCGTCCTGCTCTTCTCTATGGGGTATATGCTCCTAGGTGTCGCCGAAGAGAAAGAGAACCGATCGATGGAGATGGTACTAAGTTATGTCCGACCTCGGACTTTGATAACGGGTAAGCTATTCGGTGTCAGCCTAGTAGCTCTCACCCAGCTACTCTTCTTCCTTACCTTAACCGTGACTGGTATCTTTACTGCCCGCAGGTTTGAAGACCAGATCGGTCTCCCGCTCGATATCGACTTCTCAACCCTAGTCTTCGACCCGATGGCGATTATTATCGGCTTTCTCGTCCTTGTCTTCGGTTTTCTCTTCTTTGCCGCCCTCATGAGTGGCGTGGCCTCAATGGTACCCGGTGTCAAAGAAGCTAACTCCTTCTCCAGCGTCTTCTTTATCTTACCCTTCCTCCCCTTCTACTCTTTCGGAGTAATAACTACTGCGCCAGGAAGTGCCTTAGTGAAATTCCTCACCTTCTTCCCGATCACTTCGCCCACCACCTTGCTGTTCCGTAATACTTTCGGCAATATCGATGCTCCTGAAGCCGCTGCTGCTATCACGGTCTTAATCGCTTCCACTGTACTTGCCTTCTTGCTCGCAGCCAAACTCTTCCGTCTCGGTGCGCTCGAGTTCAACGATCGCCTAAAGCTATCGAGCCTGTTTAAAAAGTAGCCTAAAAAAAGCCCACGGTAAGCAAGGCGTAAGCCGCTATCACGATGGGCATAAGGCTAAATATATTCTGATGTGGTCGGGGTGGTGAGACTCGAACTCACGATCTCCTGCTCCCAAAGCAGGCGCCTTAGCCACTAGGCCACACCCCGATAGGTACTCACTTATTCTGTCAAACTATCAAGAAATTCTCTACCCTTTCCTGATTTAAGAAACTTCTCGCGATAGATCGCATCTCTTTTACTCTCATAATATTCGCTATAAATCACAGACCAGACACCGGCCTGGCCAGTGTAGCCTTTGTGATTCGTATTATGCTTTCTGATACGCTCTTCGAGACTAGAAGTATATCCAATGTATCTTTTGCGGGTTATTGAATTCTGAAGCACATATACACAAAACACGCTTCTTACCCCCGATCTTCCGCCTCAGGCGGACGCCTTAGCCACTAGGCCACACCCCGGTGTACACATTGATCGGCACCTTCCGCCACTTTAATCTTCAAAAAGTGTCCGATCGGACAGGTTTTGAAGATTGTCCCGTGATTCCAGCGGAGGAACTGATTAATCTGACGTACGGTTGTTGATTATAACTATTCAGGGGTAATAAATCTACACTAGAGTGTAGTACGCGCATGAATTTGCGCTAATACTCGTAATGTCTCCTCATCAACTAGCCGGCCTTGACCTTGATCAGCATAAACAAACTCAACCTGTAGCATGAAATGCTGACCTTGGTTGTCCTTACTGTAAGCTTGTTTTAATCTCCCTGATGTCAAAAAGGTATTTCCTTCTACCTCATCGACTCCTTGCCAAGCTGCTCCGCTATCGATATCGAAGGCAGAGACAGTGCGGCGAACAAGCGATTGAACCGGAGTCGTGCACCCGCCAAAACTAGCATCCTCGCAGTGTTCCAAGAGAAGCAAACGAGCTGTACGCGGATCAAGGCCGGTAATTGGTGGCTGGGCACCGTGCATCTCGACGGCAAACACATCGTATCCCCACGCCGTATATGGTGCTCGGGCTAAACCGATTCGGAGCACATCGCTCACACTTTCGGTCTCAATTTGCTCGTAAATTTCTCGGGCTGCTATTGTAGGGGACGAAATCTCGCCGTTACCACGGTAGCCACCTTCCGGAGACATTAGCGAACAGCTTCTTTGAAACGTTTACCGACTCGAAAGCGAGGCATCTTCATTTCGGGAATGTGAATTTCCGCTTGGGTACGAGGATCGACGCCGCGGCGGGCAGCACGCTTACCTAGGTCAAACACACCAAAACCGGTGATAGACACTTTATTGCCCTTAGATACTTCCTCGACTACTAGTCCGGTAAAAGTGTCGAGCCACTCCTCAGCTTGACGTTTGCTCACCTTTTGTCGGCGGGCCAGAGTATTAATAAGTTCGCGTTTCGTCATTGCTGCCTCCTATTCCTATAATGGCTATTATAAGCCGTAATGCGCTTAACATCAAGCTAGAGGTAATCGACAATCGGGGTTATTGACTCCGACAAGCCAGTATCTGGATTAATCTCAATTAGTGCGGCGCAAAACTGAAAAGGTGAGTCGTGAGCCAGTTCATTGCGCCCTTGGCGCTCACCGCGCCAACGCTTAATAATGACATCGCTAGCTACTCCCAGAGATGAGTTAAGCGTGCCGACCATACCGACATCACTCATGTGAGCCGTACCCTGGGGCAAGATCCGAGCATCGGCCGTCGGTACGTGCCAATGATCTCCGATTACGGCAGCAACCCGACCGTCGAGATACTGACCGATGACTACCTTCTCACTGGAATAATCACCGTGGAAATTAACGATAGTAGCTACAGCTTCTGCGTGGTGCGCCGCTAAGATCTCGTCGATGACGTGGAGGGGATTGTCGATCGGCTTATCAGCATCCTTGCCGACAATCTGGCCCATCAGGCTGACTAGTAGCAACTTTCCGCATGCGGTATCGAGATACTTATACTGCATGCCCGGGGTACCTTCGGGATAGTTAGCTGGTCGAGTCACGGGACTGTTCGGGTCTTTTAACAGCGGGATCAGATCGGCCGCCTCAAAGATGTGGTTTCCGCTCATAAAACCATCGATGCCGCAGCCACGTAGCTCATGATAGTGGGCTACACTCATACCCTTGCCATGGGTGACGTTCTCGGCCTGAGCTAAGACGATGTCCGGAGAAAAGCGGTCTCTCAACTGCGGCAGATGAGTCGCTACCAGCTCTCGGCCAGGGCGACCCATCACATCACCGATGTAGAGCAGCTTCATATACGCGAACCCTACTTAGCGTACTCAATCGAACGAGTCTCGCGAATGACGTTAACCTTTACCGTACCGGGGTACTGCAAAGTACTTTCGATCTTATCCGCGATATCGCGGGCCAGCTTGATGGAGGAAAGATCATCCATCTCTTGCGGTCGGACGAAGACACGAATCTCACGACCGGCCGATATAGCGTAGGACTTCTCAATGCCCTTGAAGCCGTTAGCCACGTTCTCCAGCTCTTGCATACGCTGGATGAAGTTCTCCATCGACTGGTTGCGAGCGCCTGGTCGAGCGGCACTGAGGGCGTCTACCACCCGGATAACCAGTGCCTCGACCGTAGTGGCTTCCACATCATCATGGTGGGCCTCGGCGGCGTGTGCTACCGCCTCCTCGATACCATACTTACGAGCCATCTCGCCCGATAGGTGGTGGTGCTTACCCTCCATCTTGTGGGTCAAAGCCTTACCCATATCGTGGATTAGAGCGGCATATTTACACACCCGCACATTAGCACCGATCTCCTCGGCAATCATACCGGCCATATGGGCCATCTCGACGGAGTGCTTAAGCACGTTCTGACCGTAGGAAGTACGGAACTTAAGCTCACCGATAAGATGAATAATCTCTTTCGGGATACCGACTATACCGACATCACGAGCGGCCTCATTACCGGCTGCGATGACTTCTTTATCGATCTGAGCTTGGGCTTTATTGACCACCTCTTCGATACGACCGGGGTGGATGCGGCCATCTTTCATCAAAGTCTCCATCACTACCCGCGCTACCTGCCGGCGAATAGGGTCGAAACTGGAAAGTACAACTACACCGGGAGTATCGTCCACCATGATGTCGACTCCGGTCGCTCGTTCTAGGGCCTGAATGTTGCGGCCTTCCTTACCGATAATACGTCCCTTCATCTCATCGTTTGGCAGGGCTACCGAGGTCACCGTTTTCTCCACCGAGACGTCACTGGCTAGCCGCTCCATGGCAGCCACGATGATGGCTTTAGCATTATCTTCCGCTTCCTCAGCGGCGTCTTCTTTCATCTTATTCACTAGCCCAACTAGGTCTTCCCGCACGTCCTTCTCGGTCATCTTCATGAGTCGATCAGCGGCATCTTCACGGCTGAGCTTGGCTATCTTCTCTAACTTCTCCTGGCTCTTGGACCGAATCTCGACCAGTTCGGCCTTAAAACTCTCAATCTCATCTTCGGATTTACGAATCTTCTCCGAACGCTTATCTAACTCTTCCAGTTTGGCATCCAGAGTATCTTCTCGCTTAATCAGGCGCTTCTCGATCTCCGTCAGCTCTTTGCGGTGCGTCTTCTCCTCAACCTTAGCTTCATCGGTAATCTTGGTCGCCTCTTCCTTGGCTTGGCGCACGATCTCTTTACCTTTTTCCTCGGCCTCACTTAGCTGTTTCTTAACCCGACTCTCGGCATCTCCTAGTACACGCTTGGTCTGCGCCGTCTTAGCTCCAAATCCCAGGGCAGCACCTACTACAGCAAAGATTACTGCAATCTCCATATCTCTTCCTTCCCCCTACGGACCCGTAACCGGCGTAATGTGTAGATATCTGTCTAATACAAGGTATAAACTGCGCCAGGTTGAGGTATCATAGGAAATTTAAATTAACAACATCTATACCACTTACTATAGAAGCTCACGCGCCAGAACGCAATTTAACGCTTGAGATAATCCCGGTCGAAGACTGATGTGCCGTCTGGTTCGGTGCGAAATAGATTCTCATCGTTGATATCTACCATCTCACTCATTAAGTTATAAGCTTCAAACAGTCGAGTTTGTGGTTGTGGTTCTAACTTAGCTATAGAATCGTAACGATAAGTGTCGGCTAGATCTTGTTCTAGCTTGTGCACTAACTTCGGATTTAGTAACAATAAGCGGCGAAATGGACTACGGATCTTATGCGATCCTCCGGTCAGCACCCTGGCCGGCTGGAAGTAAGCCATAAAGTTTAGTGTCCCAGGTCGATCATCGGCCGGGCGTTCATCAGCCACAAAGCTCTCCACATCGGCATATTTAGATAGTGGTGCCGGCTGAAAATTCTTAAATAATGGTTGCAGCTCAGGTGAGAGCTTGTAGGGGAATACTACGTAGTTTCCAACCCAGACGGGGGTGGCAACATAGGTGCCCCGCTCAAATTGGCCGTTAACCACCGAAAGATGACCCCCATCGAGGCTGTCATTTTCTGTATCATTAGTAAGCTCGAAACCGAGCGTCTCTCTACTCATCCATTACCTCACGCGCCGCTCTGGCACATTTAGAATATTCACTACCTCTCTTAAGGTAGTCCAGCCTATAAAAAGGCCATACTCCTTAATACACTTCCAGAGGTGATAAAGCAACTGCTTATGCTTTAATCTCGCCCTACCTTTTCCTTGCTAATATTTGTACTAAATTTCTTACGATCGTGAGAGATTTAGTACAAATATCCGAATACTAGGGGAGATGACGCTATTTTCTAGGCTGGGTGATGTTAGCTTCGCCACCGTAGAAAGGTAGTACCTGACCGCCTGGCTTAGTGTCTTTAAGCTCAGTCACACCGTTAGTTAGCCAGTCATTCCCACGCATAGCTACAATCGGTAGCTGCAGTGCATAAGCCATGGCGTTAGCCACGCTCAGGCCGATCCGCAGACCAGTGAAAGAGCCGGGGCCGGCAAAGGCAACGATGCCATCCAGCTGTTCCGGCGTTATTTCCGCCTGATGCAGTAAATCATCGATATGACGGTGGAGCTGAACTGAAAGTGCACGATCCGACCGCCAGATGTCCTGATACGCTATCTCACCCTTAGGTGTGAGCAGGTAAAGCTCAGTTACAGGGTTATCAGTCTTTAGTCCCAAGATCATGACAGCCGCTCCAGCAGCTGAGCGTGATGGGGACCATAAGCTAAAACCGTGACATGCCGGGCTGTTTCACTTGTAACCGTAATGTTGATTCGCAATCGATCAGAAGGAAGGACATCACTCACGATATCGCTCCACTCGATGACAACAGCGACCTTAGGATCGTCTATACTCTCACGTAACTCCTCGGCAATCACTCCCGGCTCATTCAAGCGATAAAAATCGAAGTGGTGCAAATCGCACTTATTACCATGATAGATACGGGAAACGGTAAAAGTCGGACTCATCACCTGATCGTCCGACTCTAAACCTCGAGCCATACCACGAACCAATGCCGTCTTTCCGCCGCCTAGATCGCTGACTAGCTCAACTACTTCACCACCTCGAAATTGAGCCCCAAGCCGAGCCCCTAAGCTCAAGGTGTCATCAAGCGTTTCCAGCTCGGTTTCGTAAGTATTGAGTGGTTTCATCTTCTCTTATAGTAGCGCTCCATTCCCAGCTACCGCAACTGCAGAGCTGAAACGAATACGCTACAATACGACTATGCTCAAACGTTCAGACCAACTGCAAGACATCACTGTGGCCAGCTTGCACACCGGCCGAGACATCGATGTGGTCGGAGCGATCGTGCTTAACCCATTTGACCTCAGCGTGGCTGGCTTCCACCTCACAGAAGACCCAGGAAAAATACTACTAGTTAGCGACATACGTGAGATTGGCGCTGGCCAGTTCATCGTCGACTCTTCCGATGTTATCGCCGAGGAGGGTGATCTCCTACGCCTGAAAGATGTACTTAAGCTTAACTACCAACTGGTCGGTAAGCAGGTTCGAAGCAAGTCCGGTCAGAAGCTCGGCCACGTCAAGGATTACGTCATTGATGATGTCTCCTGGAAGGTGCAGAAGCTGCACGTCAAACAGCCGATCTGGAAAAGTCTGACGGAGGCCACTCTCATCATCGACCGCCGCCAAGTCATCGAGGTGAACGACCACAGCGTCACAGTAGAAGACACCACTCTGCGCGCCGGTAAGCTCGCCCCGCAGCAAACCGTATAATCTGCTGCTCCATTCTGTCTAGTTCGAAATAATCTTCAAAAAGTGTCCGATCGGACACTTTTTGAAGATTATCGCTGTGACTATGACAATGGTTGTATTAGATAGTTATACCAGTATGCTTGCGAGGCTAGACTAGCTATGTAGAGCTGGCCTTGAAACTAATCTTGGGCGGCTCGGAACAGTATAGGCTCAAGGTAGGGGGTTTCTCGTACCAATTCTCTACTCCTATCCCTGCTTGCTGCTTGGGCATTGAGTATAAGCTGGCCACACTCTTGCGAACGATCCCACCGCTGTCTACGCGCTTCGGCACCACGCTGCCACCAAGCCGGGGCAGGTTCGGCCTTCAGTTCGACTAGCTGGTCCATGAATGGTTTCTCCGCTAGAGCTATCTCGTAAGCAACCGATGCCACTGGAATCGGCTCTCTAAACTCGATGGTAGTTTGACGAGCGGGATATTCACGCCCGTAGGGGAGAGTGCCGACACTAGTAGTTACTATGCCAACCGGAGTATCTTCAATCCTGATACCTGATTCTGGCTTCATAACAGGATTATACCCCTTCTTCGTGTTCCTGCAATGCTTGTTTGATTACACCATAGCCATAACCCTGTCGAGCAAGATAAGCCATTAGCTTCTCTTGGGTGTCGTAGCGGTGCGCGTGACGAAGAATAAGTTCCTTAAGTTGAGCGAGCTCTGTCTCATCATCAATATCAGCGAGTACCGCCTCGATAACCTCCCGAGCTACTCCCTTTTGAACTAGCTCCTGTTGCAGCTTACGCCGGCTGCGCGGTCGGCCACTCTGGCGCCAACTTATCCATTCCCGGGCAAACTGTGTATCGTTCAATAGCTCTAGAGTCTGCAATTTGGTTATCACTTGATTAATGACCGCTGCCTCATACTCCTTCCGCCAGAGATAGTCCCGGACTTCCTTCTCGCTTCGCGGTCGGATGCCGAGGTAGCTTAGCGCTCGTTCATAGGCTTTGCCGACTGTCGCAGATACCTGGAACTCGGCTAGTTCCACAGTAGTGACTTCTTGTTCTCGACGTAAGCCCAGCCGCAATATATCATTCTCGCTCAGCCCAAAAGCAAACCGTCCGTCAACATAGATCGAATAACGATCGGGTCGTTTCTGCTGTTGTTTGATGGCGGTGATCTTCATGTGCTGTAAACTATGCCCCTGACCCGGCTAAAAGTAAGCAACGGCTATTTGCCAAAAGTTTCTTTACGAATAGCGGCGTCGAGCTTCTTAGCTACCTGTGGATTTTCCCGCAGATACTGTTTAGCCGCCTCCCGGCCCTGGCCGATTTTCTCGCCATCATGTTCGTACCATGCCCCTGCCTTACGCACTAGTTCGTGCTTCACGGCTAGATCTATCAAGTCGCCGGAAGTGGAGATACCCTCGTTGTACATGATGTCGAACTCGGCGATCTTGAAAGGTGGGGCGACTTTATTCTTCACGATCTTGGCTTTAACGTGGTTACCGACTGTCTCTTCTCCCTGCTTAATAGCTTGAGTACGACGGACCTCGATCCGGACCGAAGCATAATATTTTAAGGCCTGGCCACCGGAAGTGGTTTCCGGATTGCCAAACATAACGCCGATCTTCATGCGCAACTGGTTGATGAAGATAACGGTCGTTTTAGATTTCGAGACTGCACCGGTCAGCTTACGCAGAGCCTGGCTCATCAACCTAGCCTGCAAGCCGACGTGAGCGTCGCCCATCTCGCCCTCTATTTCCGCCCGTGGGACGAGCGCAGCGACTGAGTCGACGACGACGACATCGACGGCACTGGAGCGAACCAGTGTCTCGGTAATCTCTAGGGCTTGTTCACCGGTATCAGGCTGGGAGATTAAGAGTGAATCGAGCTGCACACCGATCTTCTTCGAATACTCCGGGTCGAGCGCGTGCTCGGCATCGACAAAAGCGACCGTACCACCGTTTTTCTGGACTTCAGCGATGGTATGCAGAGCTAGAGTGGTCTTTCCACTTGCTTCCGGACCGTAAATCTCAACGATACGGCCTTTAGGAATACCTCCACCTAAAGCGATATCAAGACTCAAACTACCAGTTGAAATAGTTTCGACATCGATGTTATATTTATCGCCCAGTTTCATAATCGAACCACTACCAAACTGCTGTTCGATTTGAGATACGGCGAGATCGAGTGCCTGGTGTCGACCGTCTTTAGCGACCGGTTTAGCCTTCGGGGTTGTTGGTTTATCTGCCATGATTGCTCCTATTATATTTGCATCTTTTTATTATTATAGCGTACAAAAAGCGAACGTCAAAACTTAAACATTTTGGGGCTCTAATACCGCTTACGGTATACTGGTCGTATGCAGTTAAACGACAGCACTCTTCAGGGCTTACTTAAGGATACGGTAGAGGCTAAAACCCTGACCGAGCTAACCGAAGAGGCTAAAAAACAGAAAAAGCCACTCCAAGAATTGGTACTCGAACGGAAGCTGATCAGCGCAAAAGAGCTGGCCCGACTGTACGCAAAGAGTATCGGTGCCGAATTTATCGAGCTGTCTAATGAGAAGATTGAACCGCAAGTCCTCGGCCTCATCCCCGAGCACATCGCTCGCCGTTACCGAGCCGTCCTGTTTGAGATGGATAAGGACGGTCACAGCAAAATCGCCATGTCAGATCCCGGCGACCTGCCGGCCGTCGACGCTCTGGAGAAGTTGCTAGGAAAGAACGTCACTATCTATCTCGCGACCGACGGCGATGTCAATAAGATTCTGGATCAGTATAAAGGCAATTTAGACAGCGAGATTACCAAGGTAATACCCGAGACCGACGGTGAGAACACGGAAGAGGTCAGCGCCGACGAGGTAGCTGAGGACTCACCGATCGCCAAGACCGTTAACCTGCTCATCGAATACGCTATCAAGGAAGGTGCCTCTGATATCCACATCGAGCCACGCGAACAGCTAGTGCAGATCCGCTATCGGGTCGATGGCGTCCTACGTGAAGCCAACACCCTACCTCGCAACTTAATGCTAGCTTTAGTCTCCCGAATTAAGATCATGGCCAATCTCAAAATCGACGAGCACCGCAAGTCCCAGGACGGCCGGTTTAAGATCCACTCTCCGGCCGGCACCGTAGCCCTGCGGGTGTCGACCCTGCCGATTATGGATGGCGAGAAAGTAGTAATGCGCTTGCTCGACGAAACCTCTCGCGCACTAACGCTAGAAGAACTTGGCTTTAACGCCACCGCCCTGGAACGGATGGAGCGGGCCATGCGCCAACCCCATGGCATGATTCTAGTTACCGGTCCGACCGGAGCCGGTAAATCGACCACCTTGTACTCGACCTTGAGCACGCTAAACTCACCTAAAGTAAACATCTCCACTATCGAGGATCCGGTCGAATACCGTATGCAGGGAGTTAACCAAACCCAGGTCAACCCCAAGGCCGGTATGACGTTCGCCAGCGGGCTACGGGCCTTACTACGCCAGGATCCGAACATCATCATGGTCGGGGAGATTCGAGATGGTGAGACCTCTAACCTTGCCATTCAGGCCGCCCTGACCGGTCACCTCGTTCTCTCAACCCTACACACTAACAACGCTGCGACCACCCTGCCGCGTCTACTCGACATGGGAGCAGAGCCCTTCCTGATCGCCTCTACCGTACGGGTTGTAGTGGGCCAACGCCTAGTTCGCCGCCTCTGCCGCAACTGCCGCCAGGAATACCACCCCAGCGGAGACGAGCTGACCCATCTTAAGACCGACTTTAAGATCGATCTTGCTCTACCTCACATCAACGAAAACCTACGTAAACGTAACGAACAGCTCAAACGTAGTAAGGCGCCAGCCAAGCATGAAGCTGCCTCCCTGCCCGATGAGCTAGATATTGAGCACCTTAATATCTACAAGCCGGGCGAGGGCTGCGACGAATGCGGCGGCATCGGCTACCGGGGACGACTAGGAATTTATGAAGTACTAGAAGTGAATGAGGCGATCTCTAAGTTGATCGTTTCCAACGCCACCAGTGACGACATCCAGCTCCAAGCTATCGAAGACGGCATGATTACTATGCAGCTCGATGGTTTCCTTAAATGCCTCGAAGGTGCCACCACAATCGAAGAGATACTAAGAGTAACTAGAGAGTAGATATGCCCCAGTACACCTACACCGCCCAGGCTAGCGATGGCCAAATCCAAAGAGGTAGCGTAGAGGCCGATACTAAAGCGGCAGCCTTAAGTGCGCTCCAAGCTCGAGAGCTACGACCGTTATCGGTGACTGAGGCCAAGAAGTCGCTCAAAGACATCACCATCGCTCTGCCGGGACAGAAGAAGGTGAAGGCTAACGACCTAGTTATCTTCACCCGTCAGTTCGCCACTATGATTAATGCCGGTGTCCCGATGGTGAAATCACTTTCCACTATGCGTGACCAGACCGACTCACCGGCATTACGCAGTATCCTCGATGACGTTACCGCTAAAGTCGAAGGTGGCATCCAGCTCTCTGAAGCTCTAGCTAACCACCCGAAGGTGTTCTCTGGGGTCTATACCAATATGATTCGAGCCGGTGAAGAGGGCGGAATTCTAGACCAGATCATGGAACGGCTAGCCGGCCAGGTCGAGAAGGACGCCGAGATCAAGGGCAAGCTGCGTAGTGCCCTCATCTATCCCGGCGTAATCACCGTGGTGGCTATCGGCGCAGTCACCTTCCTAGTCACAAATATTATCCCTAAGTTCGGTGCTATCTTCGACCAGGTAGGAGCTGAGTTGCCGATTCAGACCCGAATGATGCTAGGGCTAAGTGACTTTTTAATTAACTACGGCCTACTACTACTAGGAGCTATCGTCTTGACCGCGATAGCTACCCTACGGTTCGTCAAGACCGAACGCGGTCGCTTTATCTTCGACTCACTACTGCTAAAAGCGCCTATCTTCGGGCCGGTCCTCCTCAAGATTAACGTCGCCCGCTTTTCTAACACCTTCAGCTCGCTGACCAGTGCCGGCGTATCAGTAGTAAAAAGCCTGGAAGTTACCAGCGGGGCCCTGTCTAACACAGTTATTAAAAGGGGCATCAGCGAAAGTGTAGAAAAGATTACGAACGGTCAGCCGATCTCAAAGTCCCTATCCGAAACCAACATCTTCCCCGCCATCGTGACTCAGATGACAGCGGTTGGTGAGGAGACCGGTCAGATCGATACGGTGCTAGAAAAAGTGGCCGAATTCTACAGCAAAGAGGTCGATCGTACCATCGAAGGAATTAGCTCGATAATCGAGCCGGTCTTAATCGTCGGCTTAGGCGGAGTGGTCGGCTTAATCGTAGCCAGTATCTTCGGTCCCTTGGCCGAGCTAACCCAGATTATGTAGAGGCCACGACATTGACTTTAAACCATAGCCGTTATACTCTCAGAGATATAAAGTAAGTAAATTTAACAACAATTAGGAGGAAGTAGAATGATACTTAAAAACCAAAAGGGATTCACCCTGATCGAGCTACTGGTAGTGATCGTGGTGATCGGCATCTTGCTAGCCCTGACCATACCTAACCTGTTTTCTTACCAGGAACGCGCCCGGGACACTGAGCGTAAAAATGACCTACGTAACGTATCGCAGCAGCTAGAGACTTACTACAACGACAACAATAGCTACCCAGTTGATCTAGCTACACTAGCCACTGAAGAGTACTTGGACGAAGTACCGGTCGATCCACAGGATGACAGCGATTACGACTACAACCCGCTGGATGCAGCCGGTGTAGACTGTGCCGCTGAACCATGTGCGACCTACACACTGGTAGCCGTACTCGAAAATGAGAACGACCCTGACGGTGAAACTTCCGGTGACGACTACGTCTTCATCCAGGAAAGTGCTAACCGCTAGACACAGAGTCGTAGCGTTACACCTTTAAATAGCCGGTTACCGTCCTAGGTAGCCGGCTATTTAACATATAAGTCACATCTAAAACTACGGTTAAAACAGTCATGAAGCAGTTACTCACATTTATCAATCGGTCATCCCATCCAGCTACCACTCAACGCTACAGCCTAGCGGTTAGTGAGGCGGCTGAAGCACATAAAGTCAGCCGAGCCGGAGGGTTCACCCTAATCGAACTTTTGATTGCTTCAGCCCTAATCAGTATCATGGCCATCGGCACCGTCAACCTCTTCATCGGCATCGACACCCTACAGCGACGAGCACAGAGGATCGAGATAGCTACCCGCGTAGCTGAAGCTAAGATAGAATCACTACGCAACAGCCACTACAACTCGCTCGAGCCCGACACTACTGTCGATTTCAGCGCCGAGCTACCGGAAGAGCTACCACCACCACGCAGTGGTGAAGTCGTCATTACCGAACCGACACCAGGCTTGAAACAAATTGAGGTGAGCGTCACCTACGCTCAGTTGCCTCGCGCCAAAACCGTAACTCTGACCGGACTGATTGGCTCGATTGGAATCGCCCAGTGACCCTAAACCACTTAAGACCAGTAGTGGTCCGCCGCTATAGTGCAGTGAGGGACAGACACCGACAAGCTCAAGCTGTAAGCAGAGCCGGAGGATTTACCTTAGTAGAGCTGCTGGTAGCCACCACCATCACAGGTATCCTGCTAGCGGTCTTGATGAGCTTTCTCGGTAACCAGCTGCGGGCTAATGCTACTCAGAATGCCCGAGCCGAATTATTACTAGATACCCAGCTCTCACTCGATGTAATTAATCGTGACGTCAAACATGCAGCTAAGGTCGATGCGAGCAATCGCTGGGCCGATGAGCACGCCCCAGACGGACCAAGCGATCCGTACAGCTGGACGTCCGATAACGACGTACTTGTCCTGGCCTCTCCGGCGCTGAACAGTGAAAATGAGTTCCTCTACGAAGACCCGTTCGCCTACATCACCCATAAGAATAACCTGATCTATTTCGTCACAGATAACGTGCTATATAAACGTATCCTTCCGGCCGATGAGGCCGGTAATGCCGCAGTGCTGACCTGTCCGGCTCAGATCAGTGAATGTAGTGACGACATCATGTTAGCGGAGAACGTTAGCAACTTCGAGCTAGTCTACTACGATGCCGAGGATATGGAGGTAGATCCGGAAAACGCCCGTTCGGTAGCCGTTACCCTAGCCGTTACCACTAACATCTACGGCCGTGATGTCACGGCCGACTACACCATGCGATCGGTATTTAGAAATGATTGATCTAGGCCTTACCACCGGCCAGAGCTTATGCGCGTGTGCTCAGTGCAAGGCGAGTGTGAAGCGCGCACTAAAACGTACGAAGTGGGACGCTGCACGAGCGCTGGACACCTCTGAGATAGCGATACACAAAGAGCGTTGGCAGAATCGGTGGACAGCGCCAGCACGGTTAGCTAGCGCTGAGGGGATGATACTACCGACGATGTTAATCGTCATGCTGATCGTCCTTACTCTCGGCCTCTCACTCTCTGCCCTCGTTCTCGCCCAGCTCGACCGTACTAGTCGCGGGGTAGTAGCTGCTAACGCCATGCTCACTGCTGAGGCTGGTATCGAGCAGAGTTTGTTTATGCTTAACGAAGACCCTGATTTTCCCGGCTTCAATACCGAGACCGAGTTCATCAATAACACTAACCAAGGTCGGACAACCTATCAGACTACCGTGACAAACGGTAGTCTCGATAATGAGAAGATCATCACCGCAACCGGCCGGAGCTATATAGATCCCGATGATGAAGAAGCGGCAGTAGTACGGAGCGCTCGAGTAATTGTGGTCGGCACCTCGACTACTGAGAATCATGCCGTACGCGCCGGCGCAGGGGGGCTTATATTGACAGGCTCAGCCACTATCTCCAACGGTCCAGTCCACGTCAACGGCTACATTCAGATGTCTGGCTCGGCCCGTATCGGTAACAGCTCCAATCCGGTAGACGTTAGAGTGGCTAATATTCGTTGTCCAGTGTCCGCCCCCTACACCTCCTACCCATCACTCTGTCCCGCCAATATGGGCAACCCAATCACCGCAAACGTCTGGTCGAACCGAATCTACGGTGACGTCTGTGCCACCCACCAGACACTGACTACACCGAACTTTACTAGCCATTCCGGTGTCGCTGAGGGATGTGTAGCTGAAGAGTTAGAGATGCCACCCTACGATCGACAAGGTCAGATCGATACTGTTAATTCTACTTATACTTCCGCCCAAGCCAGTTGCAATGGCAGCACTACCGCTACCCTGCCAGCTAATCTTCACGTCACCGGGAACCTTAACACCGGTGGAAGCTGTACGCTCACCATCACCGGTGATATCTGGATCGACGGCAACCTCAATACCGGTGGTGCTTCCAGTATCCACATCTCCGATGCGGCCACTGAGTCGCCGGTTATTATGATTGACGGTTCCGGTGGAGCCGACATCGGTGCTTCTACCCGAATCATACCTAATGGTAGCGGCATTGCCGCTACCATTATCACCTATCACAGCGATGGCAGCTGTAGTCCAGACTGTACTAGTTTAAGTGGTAGTGAACTACACAGCTCACGCGATAACGAAACGATAACTATTCGCGGTGCTGCCCAGGCTCCCGGCTCACTCTTCTACGCCCGCTGGAGCAAAGTGACGGTCCTAGGTAGCGGTACCACCGGAGGAACCATCGGTCAGACGGTCGAACTGCGTGGAGCCGGTAATATCGTCTTCGGTACCGAACTCTCTTCCGGCTCCAGTATCTGGTCGATCAAAAACTACCAGCAGATATTTGAATAGCAACATAACGGGGGAGTTAGACGTGCCACTTAGACTCAAAGCGATTAGGCTGAATCAAAACAGAGAGGTGACCGAGAGGCTGCTATAATGCTAGTGGTTAACTAAAGATATTTATGCATACTCCACTCCTCTATAAAGACAAACCACTGTTCGCGATCGATATCGGGCACTCTACCGTTAAGGTAGTGCAGCTCCAGCGTGATAAAACGGGCATCAGAGTAATCGGTTACGGCTATGCCGACTTTGATCCAAGTGCCGTCGAAAAAGGAGTCATTACTAAACCAGACCTGCTAGTTAAGGCGCTTAAACCATTGCTGAAGCAGGTCGTCATCGGCGAGCTAACTACCGACCGAGCCGTCGTAGCTATCCCTACAGCCCATATCTTCACTCGGGTCATTACCCTGCCAACTATCGAGAATACCGACCTAGAGACTGCGGTAGAGCTGGAAGCCGACCAGTACGTCCCATTACCGGCCGAAGAAGTTCATCTCGACTACACCGTCACCTCCGAATCTACCGACGAACACCCAGAGACGATGGTACTGATGGTAGCAGCTCCGAAGAAGATAGTTGCTTCCTACATCGATCTCCTAGACCAGCTAGATCTCGAGGTCTACGCTATGGAACCAAGTCTATTTGCTATCATGCGCGCCGTTAACCATGCGCGCGCTAATAGCTCACCTAAGGTCGTCATCGACTTCGGCTCCGAATCCAGCGACTTAGCCATCTATGACGGTAACGTCCAATTAACCAGCACCATCACTACCGGAGGAATGCACATTAGTCGCCAGATTGCCGAGACCCTTAATATCGAGGCCCATCAAGCCGAAGACATCATGAGCCGAGTCGGAATTAAGAAAAGTAAATGGCAGGAGCAGTTAGCTCCTGCCCTCGCACCCATTCTCAGTCGACTAGCTGATGAAGTCCAAAAAATGCTGCGTTATCACCACGACCATACTAACTTCGATCAGCCGATCGAAGAGATCGTCATCGTCGGGGGCGGGGCTAACCTGCCCGGTTTGAGCGACTTCCTAGCCCACCTAACCGGGCTGGCCGTTAGCACCTGTGACCCGTGGCAGAATCTAAATATCGCCCCCCTCCAGCCGCCGCACCAGCTAGAGACTACACTTTATACTACAGCCGTCGGCCTAGCGCTTAAGGAGATGGAGTCGTGATCAACCTATTGCCACCCGAAATCTCTACGCAGATCCAGTATTCCCGCTATAACACAATACTAGTACGATATGCCCTGCTAATAATTTTAGCCGGTGGGCTGCTCGGGGCTACTTTATGGCTGACCCATCGCTATGCTGATCAGCAGATAGCCGACTACGAGTTAGCCCTCAGTGAACGCCAGGACGAACTAAGAGAGTACGATGCGCTAAAGGGTGAGCTAAGCCAGTTAAACTCCCGGCTTACCACCATCGATAGTCTCTACACCCAACAGACACTCTTCAGCACCTTACTTCAGGATTTAGCTGCCACCTTGCCTCAAGGTGCCTACATCAACAGCATCGTCCTAACCGGTGAGGTCGAACAACCGGTCCAACTACTGGTCACGGCCGACACTTTCGCCGCCGCCGGGCGAATCAAGAATGCCCTCTCTGCTAGTGAAAGAATCGAATCGGTCGATATCCAAAGCATTAATCAGACCGGTGAAGGAGACTACAGTGTCAGCGTAGTAATGGCCTTTGCTCCAGGAAGCGCCCAATGAAGCCGAGCCAATTAACCCTACTCTTAGCCGGACTAGTGGCACTGCTGTCACTAGTCGGTCTGACCAGCTTCTGGCTATCCCATCAAGCCTTAAACGAAAAAAGCACCCGCCTCTCAGCCGTCCTCTCAGACATCATGCTAGTTAACCAGCAACTCGAAAGCTTCGATCGACTCGAAGCAGAGTACGAAGAGATCGGACCACTGCAAGAGCAGGTTTATGAGGTGTTACCAACGGAGAAGCGTCAGACGGAAGTAACTCTGCAGCTAGACTCGATCGTCGATAGTATCGGGGTGCAGCTGAGTGGGCTTAACTTTCAGTCAACTTCCGGCCGGCCAGGAGAAATCAGTCAGACCTTAGCCGCTGAGGTACCGGGTGTACTGGTCATGCCAGTGCAGTTTCAGATTACCAGTTCTTACGCGCAGTTCGTAGAGCTCTTACAGAAGATCGAGAATCAACAGCGCTATATGCAGATTAATGACCTGAGTATATCCCGAGCCGGTAGTAATCAGCTGCAGTTTAATGTCAATTTAGAGGTGTTCTTAAAACCATGAGTATACCTAACATACAACAACTTAAACGACTGCCTATCCTACTTAATCGTCATCGGTTAATCATCTCTTGGCTGGTCATTCTCGGTCTTTTCGGTTTCACTCTGTGGCAAGCGCAGAGTATCAGCGACCCAACTCACGACCCTGATTACTTGCGCCGACAGCAAACAGAACTGCCCAGTACCACCATCAACATCGACACCGAGCTACAGCAGCGAATCGAGGGACTGCTTGAGACTAAGGTCGACGCCGAAGCCAACAATCTCGGTACTCGCGACCCATTTAGCCCATAGTTAAGCTACTTCGCGCTTAACTATGGGCCCTCTACAGTAGCGGCTGGGGTTCGTTCTTAGTGTCGAAGCTGAGATGCCTATAGGCCTTCTGACTAACTTTCCGTCCTCTGGGCGTGCGCTCCAGAAATCCAATCTGCATCAAATAAGGCTCGTAAACATCCTCAATAGTCGAACGCTCCTCCGATATCAACGCTGCGATGGTGTCGATCCCAACCGGGCCGCCATCGTAGTTCTCGATAATAGCACTCAGTAAACTACGATCGGCAGTGTCTAGTCCCAGTTCATCGATTTCAAGTAGTGCCAAGGCGTCCTTGGCGATAGCATGGGTGGCCACACCCTGGCCATTAACTTCTGCCATGTCGCGTACTCGACGTAAAAGTCGGTTAGCTACCCGTGGCGTTAAACGAGCCCGTTTAGCGATCTCTTGGGCGGCGGCCAGTTCTAGCTCAATCTCAATGATACGGCCGGAGCGTTCGATGATCTCTACCATCTCCTCGTGAGTGTAGAACTCAAGCCGATGAATCATACCGAAACGATCTCGCAGCGGCGCCGAAAGCGCCCCGATGCGCGTAGTGGCGCCGATAATGGTAAACCGGGGCAGATCGAGGCGCAGACTGCGAGCTGAGGGGCCTTTGCCGATCATGATGTCAAGATTAAAATCTTCCATCGCTGGATATAGCACCTCTTCCACGGTGCGGGGCAAGCGATGAATCTCATCGATAAAGAGAATGTCACCGTCTTTAAGGTTAGTGAGTAGGGAGGCCAGATCTCCGGCGCGTTCGATGGCCGGTCCGGAAGTTATACGCAGATTAGCACCCATCTCTCGAGCAATCACGCCGGCTAGGGTCGTCTTACCCAATCCAGGTGGTCCGTGCAGTAAGACATGGTCGACGGCCTCGCCTCTCTGTTTAGCGGCAGCGATGGCTAGTTTAAGATTACGCTTAGCCTGCTCCTGGCCGATATACTCGTCAAATACGGTCGGGCGCAAGTTAAGACCCTGCTGCTCCTCTTCGGTGTCATCCGGCTTGGCTTGGCTGTCGACTATGCGCTCAATCATGATTGCACTCCATTCTTAGCAAGAGAGCGTCTGAAACTTGAGGCTGGATTTAGTAGCTGCATCTACACCTCACTTAAGGCTCGCTTTATCCGTTCTTCATCACTAAGATCGGTAGGTATCTTAGCCAGAGCCGTCATAGCCGCCTGACGAGAGTAACCGAGAGATTCAAGTGCCTCTAGCGCCGCATCGGCACTGGCCGTTTCACTACCACTCGGATGATAACCGCTAGCTATTACCTTGTTCCTCAGCTCTACCGCGATTCGCTCCGCTCCCCGCTTACCGACACCGCTGGCCGACTGCAAGAAAGCGACATCTCCGGTGCTAATAGCGCGCTGTACCTGATCGATATTCGCGATAGATAGAATTGCTAGGGCCACCTTCGGTCCTACTCCGGATACGCTGAGCAGCTGCTCGAACAGCTCCCGGCCTAAAAACTCTGAAAAACCGTAGAGATCATGAGCATCTTCGCGAACAACCTCATAAATATAGAATCTGATTTCCTGACCGGTTGGGAGCGCTTCGAGATCGCTCCGGGCTACCGCTACGCCGTAACCGACCCCACCGGTTTCCACTACCAGCTGCTGGCCAATCTTCTCAGTTACGACTCCGGATAAGGTAGCAATCATAGTACATATTATGCGGTGAGTACCTGCGAATGACAAATCGCTACTGCTAAAGCATCGGCCGCATCATCCGGTTTTGGTACAGTCTCTAGCTTCAGCATGGCTCGCACCATCTCCTGGATCTGTTGCTTATCGGCCCGACCGTACCCGGTAATAGCCTGTTTAATCTGCAGCGGTGTATACTCGGCGATGGCTACGCCGGCATGAATAGCTGCTAGCATAGCTACCCCACGCGCGTGGCTGACCGAGATAACGGTTTTTGCATTTGTAGCGAAGAAAATCTGTTCGATAGCGATCTCGTCCGGTCGATACTCTCGAATTAACTCCAGCAAGTCAGCATAGATCGCTTCTAGTCGTAATTCCAGCGCCTGCTTGGCCGGGGTTCGTATCACCCCGGCCGTTACTAGAGTTGGGCTGTCTTTACCATCGATCACCCCAAAGCCCGTGATGGCCGTACCGGGGTCGATACCGAAAATGCGCACCGAACTAAACTTCTACACCTTCGGCAATGTCGAAATTGCTGAAGGTGTTTGAGACGTCATCGAGCTCATCCAGTGCGTTCATCAGGCGAATCACCTTGCCGGCCGTAGAGCTGTCTTCAATCATGATTACGTTTTGGGGCACAAAGCCCAACTCAGAAGAGGCAATTTCATAGACTGCAGCTAACTTATCAGTTACCTGGGCTAGCTCCTTGGGGTCGGTATAGATTGTCACAGTGTCCTCATCCTCAGCGATATCGAGAGCGCCAGCATCGATGGCAGCTAACGTCAACGTTTCCACATCAGGGGAATCGATAGTAATGATGCCGCGCCGATCGAACTGGTAAGCAACGGCGCCGGATTCAGCCACATTACCACCGTTCTTCGAGAAAGCTGCGCGGATATCGGAATAAGCTCGATTTTTATTATCCGTCGTAGCCTCGACGATGACGGCGATACCGCCAGGACCGTAGCCTTCGTAGACGATCTCCTGCAACTGCTCACCTTCTAGCTGGCCGCTACCACGCAGAACTGCCTTTTCGATATTAGCGTTAGGCACGTTAGCACCTTTAGCCTTATCGATAGCGAGACGCAGTTTAAAGTTAGTCTCCGGATCGGCACCCTCCCGGGCAGCAATAGCAATCATATTACCTAGCTTGGTGAACTCCTTACCCCGCTTGGCGTCGGCTGCACCTTTCTTGTGTTTGATCGAATGCCATTTCGAATGACCGGACATAACTACTACCTATTCTTTAAACGTTAGTTAGGATTATACCAACTAGTTCTTAGCCAAGTAAAAAGCTGGGCGGCCTACTCCTCAATTGAGGTGATATGGACGTCAGCCAACTTATCCTCAGCTACTGGTGAGGGCGCTCCCATCAGGGGGTCGCGCGCATCTCCCGTCTTCGGGAAAGCGATGACTTCCCGAATGTTGGGTTCGCCAGCCAGCACCATAACGAGCCGGTCGAAACCATAGGCGAAGCCACCGTGCGGTGGAGTACCAAAGCGAAAAGCTTCCAGCATATGACCAAAACGAGTGGTGATCTCATCCTCTTCCATGCCCAGAATTTCAAACACCTGGCGCTGCAGCTTGGCATCAGCGATTCGAATTGAGCCGCTACCCATTTCAAAGCCGTTTAAGGCTAGGTCGTAGGCTTGAGCCCGAACACTTAAAGGCTCACTGCTTAGTTTAGCGGCGTCCTCCGGATGCGGTGACGTAAAGGGATGGTGGACAGCGGCGATGCCATCCTTTCCTGTCTCGAACATAGGGAAATCGAGAATCCAGGTGAAGGCTAGCTCTTTATCATCACTCTTATCCACCCGTAAATCGGGCTTATCACTGCCGTACTTCTCCATCGCCTCGGCATAGGTCAAGCGCGGAAACGGTATGCCCGTAATCCTATGCTCCGGCATGAGTTGCTCTACTAGCTCGATCATCATCGCTTCATTGATACGTAAGATCTCTTCTTGATCGACAAAAGACAGCTCGAGATCGATCTGAGTAAACTCTGGCTGACGATCGCCGCGCTGATCCTCGTCCCGCATTGCTTTAGCTAATTGAAAGTAGCGACCGAAACCGGCGACCATTAATAGTTGTTTAAACTGCTGAGGTGACTGCGGTAGAACGAAAAACTCACCCGGATGTAGGCGAGACGGTACGAGATACTCGCGCGCCCCTTCGGGCGTACCCTTGGTTAACATCGGGGTCTCGATCTCGATAAAGTCGGCGTTGGATAAGAAGTTGCGTACAAACTGCATTACTCGGTGACGCAAGCGCAAGTTAGCCTGCATCCGCTCACTCCTTAGATCTAGGTAGCGGTAACGCAGTCGGGTATCCTCGTTAATAGCACTCGTATCTTTCTTAATCTCGATCGGCAACTCGGCCGCCGAATTAATCACCTCGATCTTGCTGGCCTTAAGCTCGACAGTGCCGGTGGTAAGTTTAGGATTCACGAAGCGCTCGCCGCGAGCCTTAACCTCTCCCGTGACAGCTACCACCCACTCTACGCCCAAGCGCGGTAGTTCATCACTAGCCACCACCACCTGCAGCAACCCAGTGTGGTCGCGCAGATCGATAAAGGCCATCTTACCCATATCACGCACGCTATGTACCCAACCGCAGACCGTAGTCAATTCTCCAGTCAGATCGGTGGTACTGGCAATAGGGGTGTAGTTCATCTGTTCTAGTATCAGTGATTATCCGCTGGAGTGCAAATTAGCGGGTACGGATAATATCGATTAAAGCCAGGAGAAGATAGCCAACCACAGCATAGACCAGCATCGCGACTAATGTCTCAATCTCTAGCACCCCCTGAGCGAAGTCAAAGTCACTCCGAAAGATACCGAAAAACGGTGCCACTAAAGGTGCGGTTACATCGTAAATAAACTCAACGAATCCGGCGGCCGGGGAGGCACCGAAAAGACGAAGAATTAAGCGGAATAGTAAGACGACTTGCACTAAACTGATTAGAAAATAGACTACTTGAGTGACTCGATCTTCACGAGGTACAGTCTCTACTACTTCTACGTTGCGTCGTTGCATCATCACAATTACTCCTTACATCATTCAACTATTACTATGCCAAAATATTGGCTATATATCAAGTATAGCCCCTGTAGAGTTAACCGGTCGACCAGCCTGATGCCGCCACCGCAATAGGGCGCACCATGGTATTATCTAGACAAGCTATAAAAGTAACCGAAGGACCTTCTCGCTCATGAAATTAGTTAAGAACAGTAAACGCCGTGCCCTAAAAAAACAGCAGGAAAGGGAACGCGCCTTAGACTTCATCGCCAACCACGCCGCTAAGAAAGATTTTATCGACTGGCTTAACGCCACCTACGAGCAAAAATTTGCCGAAGATGCCGAATGGGATCAGCTCAAACGTGAGGTGCAAGCTAACACCGCCATCCACACCCAGGCCTTACACACCTACGCTGGTACTCTCACCGATCAAGAAGACGTCAATAAACTCTTACGAGACGTGGAAAAAGAAACCACTAAAGCTGAGGCGGTTGTCTCCGAGCTCTACGATGCTAGTAACGCCCGCCGCCTCCAGCCGGTTATCGGCGGGGCCAGTCTGCTCAGCGGCTTCCTGCTAGTAGTCTTCGCCACTAGCCTTATGACCGGGCTGATAGATATCGGCATCACCACCGACCTACAGCTGTATCTAGCCATAATTAGTGGTATGTATGGTGTGCTCAACTTGTTGGCTGGCATACTCCTGATTCTAGAGTAGGTACCAAACACTCGCACCACCGCCCAGCAGCAAGAACACCATCGCCCCCCACATCGCCCAGTACAGTCGAGCAGCCTGAATCCTAGTCGTAAGGTAGATAAAGTAGCCGATCAACGCCCAGACTAAAGTAGCGGCTAACGATTGTACTCCAATGAAAAATAGTACTCCAATGGAAGTGATGATTAAGATTATAGGAATCCAGGGAAAGAATGGCACCCTAAAGGGTCGAGCCAGATATGGACGTTGGCGCCGCAGATTCATGAGAGCGATAGCGATGACGATCAGTCCTAGAAGATAAACCGTATTGCTGATATAGGCGACGAAAGTGATCGAGTTACTCATAAGCAAGAAGACAGCCAGTACGGCCACAGCCAGTACGGCTCGGTAAGGCACCTGAGTACGACTCAGACGGGAGAAGAACTTATTGAAGTAGCCCTGTTCGCTAAGGGCGTATATTCGTCGAGAGGAGACTAGAGTAGCAGCGAGGAGCGAACCGGCGGTAGCGATTAGGGCGGCCGGAATCACCACATAAAGACCGATTGGACCGAGCTGTTCGGCGATTAGCAGGAATGGAGCACCGGAAGCCGCCAACTCGGTAACCGGTACGGCATTAACCGTAACCCAAGATACTAGGACGAAGACAGTAGTAGCTACGGCAATCGTAATCATCAACGCCCGGGGAATATTTTTCCCTGGATCCTTCACTTCTTCGGCGATCGAGGCAATATATTCATAACCCACGAAAGTAGTAAAGATCAGTGAGGTGCCAGCGATGATCGCTAAAGTATTAGCCGGTACTAGGGCGATAAATTCGCCCGGAGCAAAACTAAAGCCTGGGCTGAGAAGCACCAGCACGGCATATAGCAGTAATAGACCGAGCAGACTAAGTCCGGTAACGACTTCGCTCCCACCGGCCTTAGAACTGCCCCAGAGGTTAATAGCTACCGCTACTAGTAGCGCACCAAGAGCTATTATGAACGGACTAACACTGAAGAAGAAGTTAGCATAGAAAGCCAGACCGAATGCATTAATAGCTAGATAACCGACATCACCCAGTAGTACCAACCAAGAGAATATGAAAGGGTAATAGCGATGTCGCGTAGCGTTAAACACTAGCTGCAAGTCGGCCCCAGAGCGGGGTATGGTGGTGCCTAGTTCGGCATAAAGCAAAGCTCCGAGAAAGGCCAGTATGCCCCCCAGTAGGAAAGACAAGGGTAAAAACTGACCGGCCACCCCGGCTCCGTGGCTTAGAAGCACAAAGACTCCTCCCCCGATCGTGCCGTCGATACCGATAACACAAAGCATGAAGAGGCCGATGTTGCGTTTTAGTTTATGTTTTTGGCGGTTGATGAACATAAGGTTAATAATAAGTATAAAGTATTGAGCCTAAGGGTTGAAGAAAGCGACTACTATAAACCTGTACTTAGACCACCCCTCGAGCTATAATTAGGCCTAAATAAGGGAGCTGGGAAGTCATGGGGAAAGGTTTTTGGGTAGCACTGGCAACAGTAGTAATCGTCATGATCGGTGCGGTCTGGCTATTTGGCGATAATGCCAACGCTCCCGCCGCTAACGTGGATGAGCCACACGCTATCACGGCTGAAGACCACACTCGCGGCCCCGAAGATGCTGCCCTCACTCTAATTGAATATAGCGATTTCCAATGTCCAGCCTGTGGAGGAGCCGAGCCCCTAATCCAGCAAATGCTAGCCGAGTACCCTGACGACGTCCGACTGGTTTACCGTCACTTCCCCTTAACCCAGATTCATGCCCAGGCTTACGATGCCGCCCGGGCTAGCGAAGCGGCCGGGCGACAGGATCGTTTCTGGGAGATGCACGACCTCCTGTTTGAACGACAGCAAAACTGGAGTGGCGACGCCCAGGCTCGAACCACATTCGAATCTTACGCTGAAGAGCTAGGCCTCGATCTCGAGCAGTACGAGAGTGATTTCGCCGCCGTTAACTCCCGCGTCGATCGCGATACCGCTATCGCCCAACAGCTAGGCGTTAACAGTACTCCTACCTTCTACCTTAATGGCGAAGCCTTAGAGCAAAATCCGACCTCGATCGAGGTCTGGCGCGAAATCATCGATAGCGCCCTAGCTGAAACTAGCGAGTAGTAGAAGACTAATTTAGCGAAGTTAGCTAGCAACTATTTAGAGCCACGGCGCAAGTAGTTTAGATGCTCCGTGCGGGCCTGCTTAAAGTGCAAGCGGGCGCTCAAACCATGCCGGGTGATACGCCGGCTAATCTCGAGACTGCCCAAGTAATGAGGCATCATCACGTAGTTTACCCCGATCTCATACAGCTCATGCGCTTCCTGGGGCTCATCGGCCCTGACAATAACTATGGCCTTCGGATTACGCTGTAAGACGTGGGTAGCGACTAGCGCGTTAGTAGCATAGTCGGTCGCGGTCACCGCTATTAACTTAGCTGCCTCGAGTGGCAAATCACTGAGAAACTCCATATCGTTAGCGTCACCGTAGAGGACAGCTACTCCCTCACTAGCTAAGTCATCTACCACTTCTGGATCGTAATCAACCACTAGACACCGAGTATCCAGCTGCTTAAAGCCATCAAGAAGAGCGCGACTGCCCGGTTTAAAGCCAAACATTATCACGTCATACTCCTCGCTCTTCTCCTTGCCTTCACGCGGTGATTTACGCTCGAAAACTCGCAGATACGGCTCAAACCAGGTATAAAGTTTATCCGAATACAAGATCATGTAAGTGCTAGCGGCGATCGTCACCATGGCTACTAGGGTCATCATGGCTACAATCTGATCGTCGATATGACCGACCTCACGGGCGAGCAGGAGCAGGATAAGAGAGAACTCACTGATCTGGGCTACCGTCAAACCGGCCTTGAAACTAGTCTTACGTTTAAAGCCAAGGAAGCCCATGATACTCATAACTATGATCGGATTGCCGATGAGAATGAGGATTGTGAAGGCTATGGCCGGGACAAAACCAGCACCGATACTACCGAGATCGAGCTCAGATCCGAGAATAATGAAGAAAAGCACGATGAAGAAATCGCGCAAAGGCCGCATCTTCGAGGCGACCTCAAAGGCATAGGGCGAACCGGCTAGGGCCACGCCGGCAGCTAGGGCGCCGATCTCGATCGAAAAACCAACAGTGGCGGCTAGAGCGGCGGCACCGAAGCCCCAACCGATAGCGAAAAGGAAGAGGAATTCTTGTGAACGGGCAAGGAACTTTGTCAGACGCGGCAGTACATACAGCGAGACTAGTGCGATAGCCCCCACGAAAAGTGCGCCACTAACTAAGGTAGAGGTTAAGATCTCTGCTACCGGCATATCCTTGCCTAGGGCCGTCACCGCTACCAAGACCAGCACGGCAGCGATGTCCTGTACTAGCAGGAAGCCGGTAGCGACCTTACCGTAGAGGCGATGCGTATCTTTCCGGTCTGAGAGCAGCTTCAGAATGATAATCGTGCTAGAGAAGGCAAGTCCAAGAGCGATATAGATAGAAGCGGTAGTAGCGAAACCGAGCGCTTGGGCCGCTAAGAAGCCAAGAGTTATAGTAAAGCAGATCTGACCAACTCCGGTTAAGATCGCTACCTTCCCCACCTCGCGAATCACCCGCGGATTGAGACCGAGACCGATAATAAAAAGTAGTAGCGCGATACCCATATGTGAAAACAGCTCGACCGTTTCGGTCGACTGCACTAGATTGAAGACAGCTGGACCTACCAGTAGTCCGCTGATTATGTGTCCGATAATCAGCGGCTGACGTAAGAGCTGCATGATAGCGGCCACTACCGTGGCCACTACTAAGATAAGGCTAATCTCTAAGAATACATCCATAGGTTGTTTATGCGCCGCACATTTCAGTTACGCTTCTTACTGGAAGCGAACTTGGATTTTTTCAGCACTAGTGTGCTGGGTTACACGAATTGCCATTATTGGCTCCTCTTTTGGGCGTATATATGCAAGCTACCCCGGTGATAACCGGAGCTCTAATCTCATACATGCTATTTTAAGTTTTTGATTTTGCTATCAAGCGGTTGACCGACTTGAGAACTGTAATCTCAGTATTTCATAAAGGCTTATGCTTTGCAAGTCTTAGCTCGGGCTAGCACAACTTAAGCCGCAGATTCCACGTACTCGGCCTCTTCGCGCGCCGCCAGACGGTTCATTAATGGCGGAGCGACTAGGGTCGTACCAATGGTCAGAATGATCATAGCGGCCAGCAGTTCTTCGTTGATTAAACCATAGGCAAATCCGGTAGCCGCAATCGCTAGGGTCACATTAAGCTGCGGGATGGTAGCCGCTCCCAGTAACCAGCTCTCCCGATTGGTGAACTTAACCAATCGACCCGCTAGCCAACCACTGAAGAATTTAGTCGTAACTGAACCGATTAGTACAGCAGCGGCTAACCAAACAGCGGTTGGGTTATTAGCAAATACTTCCAGCTGCATCTCGGCCCCGACCATTACGAAGAAAACGGGAATGAAAATACCATAGCCGATCGCATGTAGTTTCGCGCGCGTCACCTGAGAGTTGACCGAATCGCTTAAGACCAACCCGGCGAAGAATCCAGCTTCGGCTGGATGTAAGCCCAATAGCCCGAACAGGACAACGGTGCCGAGTAAGATTCCCACTATCAGCTGCAGCTCCTGTTCAAACTTCTGACGATCCCTACGCCCCAGGTATGACTCCAGCCGCGGTACGGCAATGCGAAGGAGAGCTAAGGCGAGAGCCAAGAAGACATAGAGAACGAGTAGTGGCAACTGCGTATCGGTAGCCTGCTGGATTAAGATCGAAAAGAAGGTGACGGAGACGATATCAAGCACGATGGTCGAGGCCAAGATTGTCTGCCCTGCCTTCCGCCGCAGAATCGCCCGGCCCTCAAGAGATGGTAGAACGACCGCAATCGAAGAGGAGACCAGGGCGGCCGCCAGCAGAAGACCGGCCGTAGTGCCGAGGTTAAACCAGGAGGCAATCAGCAGTGCCATTCCCAACGGAGCGAGACCATTAATTAAGCTCACGATACCGACTTCGCGTTTGACCCTTTGGAAGGTAGAGAAGTTGATCGCCAAACCGGCCATAAACATGAGGAATACCAGGCCGATCTGAGAGAAAAAGTCGGTGACTTCGTTACTCTGAATTAGGTTAAAGCCTTCGGTACCAAAAACGATACCCGACAGGATCAGGGCCGTCACCCAAGGCAGATGCAACCGATTGAAGAACTCGGAGAACAACAGTCCAGCGAAGATGATAATAAAGAAGGTGATAAACTCGGCCATAAATGACTACTCTCTTTGGTTACTGAAGTTCAGAGCTTTTCTGTCGCCCGGGGCGGCCTGACGCAGTCGTAAGTAGAGCAGCCCCATTACTACAAGATAGATGCTACCGCTACCGCAAATACGTACCCAGCTACCACCGCTTAAGACTAGGCCGATACCACTAAGGAGCTGCCAGCCGGCTAAGAGGGGCAGTAACCACATCAGCTGAGCCGGAACCCTATGACGCGCCAGCCCAACTAAACCGTACAGCACGGCCCCGAAGCTTATTGTGCCGCCAATAATATGTAGTCCGAGCATCACTGGCGCTTGCTATCCTGTAATTTATTACCGGCCACGATCAGGGCAGCACCGAGACCGATGAGAAAGCCGGCTACTAAGAGGTCGAAAATCAAGCCGACACCGCTGGCGAGTACCACGATACCGCTGAAAGTAGCTATGTTTCTCGTAGCTAGGAGCTGAAGCAGGCGCTTATTCATATCACTATTCTACCATTCTCAAGCCAGGGATAAAGCCAGTGTCAGGCTTAAGACTAGGGTTTGACTATATTCTGCGGTGAGTGCAGGAGAAATTGCTTGATGTTCTCACTAGTAGTCTGGCGGATCCGGGCTAGTGCCTCGCGCGAATTAAAGGCGTTGTGGGGCGTTAAAACTACCTGAGGCATACGGAGCAGTACACTGTGCTCGGTCTGATGCACCAGATCCTGCATTCTTGCTTCCGGATGTAGTAGAGCTATCTCCTCCTCCCGACGCAGCAGATTCTCTCCCTCTACTACATCAAGCCCGGCCGCACCGACCCGGCCGGAGTAGAGTGCTTCAATTAAGGCGCTGGTATCGATCAGCTCGCCCCGGGCAGTATTGAGGATGACAACTCCACTCTTCATCTTTTCCAGTACGGATTTATCGATAATATGCCGGGTCTGCTTGGTAGCCGGCAGATGAAGCGAGATGATATCACTCTCGGCTATAACGGTATCGAAGTCACGATAGTTAATGTGCTCCGACTCTTTCGAATTGATATCAAAGCCGATCACTTCCATCTCAAAGCCCCGGGCTATCTTAGCCACCTGGCGACCGATCTGCCCACAACCGATCAGCCCGATGGTCTTACCGTTTAAGTCGGAGCCGATCAGCTCTCGATATTTGATTACGCCTAGTTCAATTTGGCGCTGACTCTCATCCAGGCGGCGCATCACACTTAAAAGCAACATGAAGGTATACTCGGCCACTGTCTTATCGCCATAACTCGGAACGACACTAACTAGAGTGTGTTGGTGGGCCGCCGCCGCTAAATCGATGTGATCATAACCGGTCGAGCGAGCTGCTATTAGTTCGAGCTGGGGGAGTGCAGCCACCACCTTTGCGGTAACGGCAGAGGTGACGAATACCGAAACTATGGCAGCGTCAGCATACTCAGTCACAGTTGTTTCATTTAACGGCTGAGGGGTCGTGACTACCTCATACTTAAACAGGTTCTTTAAAGCCTGCTTAAAATAACGGCTATCGCCACCATGCGTATCGAAGAAAACGATCTTTTGCATATTAACTGCTCCCGCCCTTTCCTGACTGTAAGTGTAGCAAAAAAGCTTACGTTTATGCCAAAAACTAGAGTTTGAGTACTTGGGCTAACTCAGCCACTACTTCAGCGGCGAAAGAGCCGAGCTCGCCCTCACCCTTCTCTACACTGCGGCTCACGCCACGCGCGCGGACTTCAGCGTTAAAGCGGGGGAGGGAAGAGATGGAGATGATTTTATCTGGTCCGAAGTGCTCGAGGTCGATTATATGAAACGAATCACCCCGCTTACAGTTACGATCGAGAACGATAGCGTCAAATGCCTCCCCCGCCTGCGGGTTAACGAAATCAATCACGTCTGTGGCGGTTGAGTAAACCGTCACTCGCAGAAGCACACCAGATTCTTGCTCCAAACGATCACACTCAAGTAATAAAGCGGCCAGCACCTCTAATCTATCCTCTAGTATCAGTACATGTTTCATGACTTGATTATACCCTCTCTCCCCTCACCTACTTCAGTTGATTTTATGTGCTGCTTATGCTATAGTATGATTCATGAGCCGATTAGAACCATCCGACCAAGGCAGCCTATTCACTATCGAACGTGAAGTATCATACGTCGGCACGGACCCGGCTGCCGCCCAACGTGAAACTTTGACTTACGACTTGAATCCCTCAGTACCGACCGCTACTGAGGTACAAACTGAGACTGAAGATTACTGCGATACGGCCGACTACGCTTTGGGTGAGCTCCTACTCACACTCAGCCTGGCTAGTAGCGCCGGATCCTTAGCGGTAAACTCTAAGTTCGCCGGCAGTCCTGCCCGAGCGGGACTGCACGCCCTAGCTGAGAGAAAAGGGTTAAGCGCCCCAGCAGCTGCTAGTCGCGTAAGAACTACCGCCGCCGATCACAAAGAGATCGCTAAGATGCACTACGAGACCTGGCTGGGGCGCAAGGACCCGGATGGAACTCACCGCGAGGAGCTGCCTAGCCTCGGTAGCATCAAGCAGTATTACTACCGTAATGAGGCCGGTAGGGCCGAGCGCGAGCGGTTCCTTGCCCAGCACCAACAGCGAAAAGCCGCGGGCGAAGTTGCCTAGCTCCGCTTAAGCAGATCGTTCTCAAACAGACGGATACCGGCTAGACTCTTCTCATACTGCGTCACATCCGGGAAATCGAGCGCCATGATACAGCCCCAAACAGCCTGAATCAACTGGGTGGTCCGTTCTACCTCATCTGCCTCCATGCTGTATTCGAGCAGGATGACCTTACCCTCGATCGGCTTGATAAACTCGAGGTAGCCAAGATCAACCCTGTATTCGCCCCACGTACGCGACTGTTCGACCAATAACTTATAAAAAATTAGCTGTTTCTGGTAGCGCCAAGCCTTTAGCCCCTCGCTCCCCGAACGGCGGCTCCAAGACTGCAGTGCCTTACCAGTCTTAAAGTCGTACACTTCAGCCCGCCGGTTATCTTTATCCAAAATGATCTTATCTAGCCGACCGGAAAGCCGTGCGGCGCCCACCGCTACACCTTGTTTAGCGAAGCTAGTCTCGACCAAGTGCTCTGACGCGAATAGCTCGTAACGTTGCTCTAGATATATGCCTAGCTCACGGTGACCAAGATCGAGATACTTCAAATAATCCGGCTCTTTTAAGCGCTGGTTTAATAGCTGTCGCTCAAAGCAGCTGATTACCTCGGCTACACTGAGTCGATTACCCTGCTTCAGCTCTGTGTAGGCTTCCTGTAGTGCAGCATGCACAGCCGTGCCATATGCCGATACCGGACTCTTTGCCTGCGGAAACTGCAGCAAGCTTTCGAGCAGGAAGCGATGCGGACCGCCATTGATTAAATCTAGGAACTTAGTGAAGTGTGTGACGTTAAGCTGATAGGTCTCAAGTACCGGATTAAGCACGGCCTGCGCATCAGCGCTCTTAGGCAGCGGATGATATGACTGCCAGGCCGTCTCCAGCACTTCAATGCTCTCTGGCGCCGCAATCCCATCGATATCGACAAACCGTTCTGGTGGTAGAAACGGCACTGGTAACACCTCTCTACCGCCGCTACCATGGCGGTAGCTGGTAATGTAGAGGTTTGACTTAGCCCGAGTCATAGCGACAAAGAAGAGGCGTAGCTGATCATCGAAGGCGTCGCCCGGTGGAGTAATCGGCAGGTTAACCGGAAAGGTAATCTCCTGCCGCCCACCGCTACTAGTCCAAACCGATTCTTGGGCGCTGATAATAAAGACAGTATGAAACTCAAGCCCTTTCGATTTATGCGCCGTCATCACGTGCACGGCGTCATCCGTGCTGACAAAAGGTGTTTCATCCACTATGGGCATATGATTAGTGCGATGCACCTCGATGAAATCGATAAAATCACTCAGATAAATCGTTTGTCCATGCCGATACTCGCGCAGGCGATTACGTAGCAAACGCAAGGAGGAGAGAAAGACCAGATACTCGCCACGGGCGTGCTCGAACCGATCTGCAGAGAAATAATAGCTGCGATAAGGCGAGACAAACTCTTTTTTCGCTTCGACGCCGATCAGCCTATCCAGTACATACTCGACCGGTTCGGCCTGAGCTGCTTGAGCGATCTCGAGCAGCCAACGTGCAATTCGCTCTAATCTACCTCCACCCTCCAACATGATGTCGAGCCACAGTCGCCGCTCTTCATAGGCCTGTCGACTCAAGCGCCAAAGGACTACCGGGTCGAGCTCCCAGAAGGGATAGCTTAAGACTCGAGAAAGATATTCGTTTGCCGCAGTCTGATCACCCTGACTAAGCAGATGCACTAGTGTGGCCATATCGATTAACTGTTCGATATGAAACTCACGCAAGGCGTCACTGCGCCGCTCATACACTACCGGGATGTCGGCCGCGCGCAGGTGAGCCATCAACTCCTCTAAATAGCGGTGTTGACGACCGAGCACGGCGATCTCGCCAGCCGGGACACCACTAGCGATCAGCCGTTTAATCTCACTGGCCACAAAACCATACTCATGCTCGGCCGTCTCCAGTCGAGAGAGCTTGATCTCACCGATCGGAACGCTCCTATTTACTGCGCGGAGTGATTTATCTATCATTTCTAGTTCCGTCTCCAGCCGTACCTCACCCTGGGTGATCACCTCCCTAGCTGCCTCTAATACAGCCTGGTGAGAGCGATAGTTCTCCGTCAAGGTCACTAGCTGCAGCCCGGCATATTTACGCTGAAAATGCAGGACGTTATTCACCTCCGCTCCTTGGAACTTGTACACTGCCTGGTCGTCGTCACCCACCACCATCACATCAGGACTGCCCTCGTGTACGGGGTGATCAGCTAGAAGATAGAGTAAGCGAAGTTGGCCGTCGTTTGTATCCTGGAACTCATCGACCATCAGATACTGATACTGTTCCTGCAGACTAAAGCGGAGACCATCTTCATGCTCGAGGGCGCGCAAAACCTGAAGTACCATGTCGGAAAAATCGTAGCGTTCCTGGACGAGAAGCTCTGCGTTATAACCTTCATAAACTTCCACCAGCGCACTCAGACGTTGATCGCGTTTACGGTCACGAAAGACGTAATCCCCGGCGGTATTCTTCTCTAACCAACTAAGTCGCCAAGCCGTTATCGGAGTCGTCTTCCCCAGTTCCTCCGCCTCCGCTAGAGCTTCTGATAGTGAGTGGATCATGATTTCAAACAACGGCCGGAATGGCTCCGGTAGATCGCTTACGTTACCGCTCGGCAGCTGGTCGTAATACTCGCGGATGCGCGGTAGATGGCTTTTACTCAACCGCGGTAGAGCGAAGGCTTCCTGCAAAATAGGCTCAGCCATATCACAAGCCTGCCGATTATCCGCTAGAATCTGCCGCAAGTCTGTCGGTGTCAGACCGGCTTTCTTCAAGTGCCCAATCGCCATATTAATACTGCGCAAATAGACAAATTTCTCATTCATAGTGGCAGCTAGTGGACTATCGTGCGGTAAGGAGCGCAGGATAGATTCGATCACTTCGATCTGCAGCACTTCATCTGATGGAGTAAAACGGGCACCGTTATAAAAGTACTCGGGGTATTGATTGATCACTTCTACCCCGAAACTGTGAAAAGTATGAATAGCAACTTTATGAGCTTCGGAGCCGATTAAGCTCAGCAAGCGCTCCCGCATAGCTGTAGCGGCCGACTCGGTAAAGGTCAGGCAGAGAATGTTACGCGCCAGCGCATCGGTTCGACGCAAGATGTTCGCCACGCGCATACTCAAAAGCTGTGTCTTACCGGTACCAGGACCAGCCACCACCATGACCGGTCCGTCGATAGCATCGACCGCCGCCGCTTGGGCCTGATTCAGCTTCTTATACTCTTGCTCAAAATCCATCATGTAAAGCCTAGTATAAACTATGGCCTACCCGTATCTATCCCTACTAATTCCTACCCTCTCGAGCACGTTATCACCCATTGCCAGTGCTAGGATTATAAATAATCTTCAAAAAGTGTCCGATCGGACACTTTTTGAAGATTTTGGGTGGTGGGGCAGGAGGTCGCATGTATAGAATTAGGCGAACATAAAGCGAATGGAATGCTATACTGGACGATATGGAGTCGACGTACACCCCACTAGCTGAACAGATGCGCCCACAGGAGCTAAGCGACTTTATCGGCCAAGAACATCTTTTGGGCCCAGACGGACTAGTCCGTCAATTGGCCGAGCAGAAGCAGCTCAGCTCGCTCATCCTCTGGGGACCACCGGGCAGTGGCAAGACGACACTGGCCCGCATTCTAGCCCAGATCACCGAGGCCGATTTTGTCGAGGTCAGTGCAGTCACCGCTCGACTGGAAGATGTACGCCAAGTGATTAAGCGAGCCGAGGAGAACCAACGCTTACAGCTCAACACTATCCTCTTTGTCGATGAAATCCATCGCTTCAACAAGGCTCAGCAAGACGCCTTCCTGCCCCACGTAGAAAGCGGGCTTATCACTCTCATTGGTGCTACCACTGAGAATCCCAGTTTCGAAGTTATCCGTCCACTACTCTCCCGCAGCCGTGTACTAGTGCTAGAGCCGCTCAAGCCAGAAGAGATTAAAACGATCGTCCGCAGTGCGGCTAAACGGCTAAAGTCGCTTAGCCGTCTCAGCTCCAAGGGACTGGAATATCTAGTAGAGGTCTCAGCCGGAGACGCTCGGACCGCTCTTAACACCCTAGAACTAAGTCTGCAGATTAGTCAGGGTAAGCAGGTGACCCCAAAGATAGTAAAGACGGCGGCACAGACTCGTATCCCTGGCTTCGATAAGGCTGGCGAGATGCACTACAACCTTATCTCCGCCTTTATAAAATCACTGCGCGGTAGTGATATCGACGCTTCGCTCTACTATCTAGCCCGCATGTTAGCGGCCGGAGAGGATCCCAAATTTATCGCCCGCCGTCTGGTCATATTTGCCAGCGAAGACATCGGTATCGCGGTAAACGGCGCGCTGAACTTAGCCGTAGCAACTTTCGAAGCGGTCGAGCGCATCGGTCTGCCGGAAGCCCAGTACAGTCTTTTTCACTGTGCTAGTGTGCTGGCCCGTTCGCCCAAGTCCCGTGCCGTAGCCGATGCCATGGGAGCAGCGTTACAGGCGGCCAAAGCCTACCCGGACGCTCCAGTTCCTCTACATGTCCGTAACGCCCCGACCCAACTAATGAAAGATCTCGGTTACGGCCAAGACTATAAGTGGCAGGCCGATTTTAAGCCCGAAGCCGGCTTTCTACCCCAAGAGCTAGAGGATACTGCTATCTGGCCGGCAGCAGAGTAGCGCTATCCCGTCAAGCCACGGATACCAGTGATAATTAAGTCGACCCCAATGGCGCCGACAAAAAAACCGTTCACCCGTAAAACGATATCCATATTCTTATCGAACACCTCCAGCATGCGGTTCTTTAAAGTTTGACGGAATAGAGCTAATAGCACGATGATGATTGCGTTAATGCTCATGGCGGCACCGATGGTAGCGATTGCATTTATAACTGAGAGTGAGCGACCGATTAAGATGCTAAGAGTAATAGTAGCGGCACCAACCATAAACGGTAGCGCTACTTCAGCTGCGATCGAGGATAGCTCGCCACGAGTCGTAATCAACGATTTTTTCCCTTGTAGAATAAAGCTAAGGGCAAAACTAGCCACCACTATTCCACCGAAGATCCGAAATGAATCAAAGTCTATCTTCAATAGTGTACTGAAGATCTGCTGTCCAAATAGAGCAAAGAGGACATAGATGATGAAAGAGATTAAGCTGGCCCGCAACAGAATCTGGATAAAGCTTGACAGCCCTAACTCCCGCTTTAACGGCAACAGATAGACAAAAAGCGCGAACGGATTCATTAAGACTAAGAATGAGATGATAAGCTGAGCCATAAGACTCTACGTTACGCTGGCCGATTATACTCGTCAAGCACTTACTTAGTGCGTTGGCTAACCGGTGTCTCGATAGCAAATACCAAAACGTCAAAAATGAAGATAAAGAAGACGGCAAACACACTAAATGTCTCGACCCGCTGATTGATAGAAAACGGCAGTAAAGCCTGAAACCACCCCTCATCAAGTAGGAGATAGGCCGCTACACTGGCCACTACTATAGCCATCATAGTAGCTACGAATACCTTATGACTGTGCGACATAATATGATTATACAGTCTGGGACACAACTCTCTTATCTCTGCTGCTACGTGGCATATAAGCACAAGGGTTGTGCGGTACAATGACACTATGGATACAGCCCTGCATAACCACCCTGAAACCGACTGGCCCCACTATGCGGCCGCCCGGCGAGCGGCCGATATCTTAAATAGTGCCGGGTTTGAGGCTTACATCATCGGCGGTGCCGTCCGGGATATCCTACTCGGACGCACCCCAAAGGATTTCGACCTAGCCACTAATGCCCGACCGGAAGACATCCTAGCTTGTCCTGAGTTTGTGCGCTCTCACTACAAAGATACTGCCCAAGCCTACGGGGTGACGCGCGTCTACGTCTCTGTCCCGAAGGCCGACAGCTCTAGCACGCATGAGATCGAGCTCGAGATAGCTACCTACCGGCAGGATATCGAAGCGCACCTAGGACGCACTCAAACCAAGATTGCTTTCGCTTCCCTAATTGACGATCTGCAGCGCCGCGACTTTACTATTAACGCTCTAGCGCTTGACCCCATTAGCGACCAAGTAGTCGACCAGACCGGGGGTATCGAAGACCTTGGCCGTAAAGTAGTCCGCTTCATCGGCGACCCAGAGCAGCGAATTCAAGAGGACCCGCTGCGCATTCTCCGCGGTATCCGACTTAAGGTTCAGCTCGATTTCAGTTTCGACCCCCAGACGGAAACTGCCCTCCAAACAGCTATAGCTCACGGCAAACTTGCCGATATCGCCGTCGATCGGGTTAAATTTGAACTCAGCCGACTACTAATGCACCCTAGCCGTCGTCAGGCGATTGAAGAGCTCGATCGGTTGGGCGGGTTAGAACAGCTACTACCCGAACTATCCGCCACTAAAGCCGTACCTCAACCGGACAATCTGCACGCCGAAGGCGACGTATT
Organism: Candidatus Saccharimonadales bacterium; assembly: GCA_040903985.1. Classification (NCBI taxonomy): domain Bacteria; phylum Candidatus Saccharimonadota; class Candidatus Saccharimonadia; order Saccharimonadales (SeqCode); species Saccharimonadales bacterium (SeqCode). The sequence continues at coordinate 459,401 of JBBDUI010000002.1, read as the reverse complement.
TACCCATAGCTTGCTTAGTATCGGCTATCTACCTGATATCGTTTCGCCCCGCCTGGCCTGGGCGACTCTACTACATGACATCGGTAAGGTTCCGTCTTATCGCAGTCAGAGTGAGACCGGCGACCGAATTCGATTCGATGACCACCACCGTCTAGGAGCCGAGCTAGCCCGCACGGTACTTGAGCGGCTGCGTTTTTCTACCAGCTTTCAATCCGAGGTGGCTTGGATGATTCATTACCATCTAGCTATCGATGAGCTGCCTCAGATGCGGCCGCGACGAGCGGAGAACTTTATGCACCATTCCGCTTTTGCAGATCTCCTGGAGCTACATCGGGCCGACGCCCATGCCGCTTGGAGCAAGACCGCCAGTGGCGTGATCGATGATGGTCCCGGGGACTTTAGCCGCTTAGAGCGGCTCTGGCAGGAGTTCCAGCGACAGCGTAAAACCCACCCCCCTTCGCTGAAGGACGACCTTGGTATCGATGGCAAATGGCTGCAGCAGCAGTTCGATCTCTCCCCGGGCCCACTTCTTGGCGAAGTGCTAATGGCCCTCGAGGACGCCTACCTTAACCACGAGATTGATAATGCCGAGGAGGCGCACAAATTCGCTACTACTTGGCTGCAGCAATCTAACCCCTAGGTTGGGCTATATATACCGCCTTTGAGACTAGCGGCAATTAGTCCAGAAATAACTTGCTTGCCAAACCGCTATAAAACACCTACAATAAGCTCGACTGACTTAAAGGTCTCGCGTATCGTTATTGGCTCTCATTAGCCTAACACCGAACCGAACGAGTTAGCGCTAATTAAAAAGGAGCCAAATAATGGCAAAACTATATGTCGGCAATCTGCCGTATCGAACAACTGAGGAAGCCCTCGGAGAGCACTTCGCTCAAGCTGGAACTGTCGTTTCAGTAGCGGTCATCACTGACCGTGAGACCGGACGCTCAAAGGGATTCGGATTCGTGGAAATGTCCAGCGATGAAGAAGCTGAAGCAGCCGTTGCTCAGTTGAACGAAAAAGAGTTTGAAGGCCGCAACCTACGGGTTGACCTCGCTCGACCTAAGCAATAAGCCTTTAAGCTTAAAGCTAAGACAAACCTCCGCTTTTTAGCGGAGGTTTGTTATTTATGGAATTAATATACTCCTAACAACTGTATGAGCTTACGAATTAGCGTTAGGACAATCTGAACATTTACGCCAACGAGGACACTTACTATCGGCAGTAATTTTAGTTTCATTAATGGTCCAAGAAGTAGATACTGCAGCGTAGACTTCAAGTTCTTTTTCAACCGAAGCTGGACTACGACCTTCTGAGAAAGGTAGGCATGCAGTCCTCCCTAATAGACCCGATTTTAACGCACCGGGCAATTGCGAGGGGTCTAAATCTCCTGTAACTATTATAGGATCCGAATATGTTTCGTTGCTCAATCCTTCAGGCGTTGACATAGCTTGTAACCTCTTATCTTAAGTTACTATACAATATATAATCCATAACAGCAAGTAAACTATCCCCTAGCCACACAGCAATCCCTCGGGATCTATTCGCTACACTCCGCATTGATGCAAATTATATCCACCCAGATAAACTCATTTGGCTCACCCCTATCCAGTTCCTGACTTGGCCCACCAGCCGGATAGCTAGGTAGAAAACCGAAGCGCCGAGCGTTAGCATAAGCATCGGCTGCTAACCAAGCATAGACCGGACCATCACGAAAATTGAGCTCAGAGCCCTCTAGGCTCAAGTCGCTAATATCTATAGCATAACCAGCGTGATGTTTCGAGTAGCCCGGCGCGGGCTGAGAGCGCAGGATATCGTTAATTATGACATCGGCCGTACCACTAGCAATCTGAGCCGAGGTATAACTTCGGCCGATAAGTGCCTCTGCCCGCGCCTCTAGTTCGGCTAAGAACAGCTGACGCTCTGTCTCGATCGAGCTGTAACCGGCTGCCAGACCGAGACGTAAACCCTCGGCCTCAGCTATAGCTCTTAGCTCTTTCCATGCCGGGATCACCACCGGCTGTAGCTCCACCCCTTCATACTCGACCAACTCGCCCTCCGCTACAGGCTGGAGGCGATAACCACGGCGCTCAGCTAGTTGCTGAATGCGCGTATCGGCTGCATTATCACCGGTAATAGCCGGCGGAGTGGTCAGAAGTTCTGCGGCGGCTAGGTCAGCCGCATACCAAGCGGCCACCCACTGCTCGGCTTGGCTAGCCGTAATAGTAACGTCACTTGTTGGCCGAGAATTAGCCGTGGCAGTGTTAGCCTGATCGGTATACCACCAACTACCGTATGCTAGAGCTGCAAAGACTAGGATTACACCGCTTATAAGACGTAGCTTTCTCATGGCCCCAGTATAACAAAGCTAACGGACCAACTCAGATATTAAGCTAAGACAGTCCGTCTAGACGATGCGGTCGCCACGCTGGCCGAGTGGGTGGCGGGGTAGTCTGTGGCGACGGCTCCGGGTTATGGACTGGTCGAGGGGGACTAGAAGGAGGCAGATCGGAGATAGTGCTTGAGGTAGCTGAAGTACCGATTGAATCAATAAAAATTGGCTGCAGACCACTACGACCGACTGTCTCACTTGGAGTCGTTGGCTCCACCCTCTCGAGTGGTTCAGTCGTGTCGAATAGATAGCCCGGCGTTTCATCTGCTAAAGGTTGCAGACCGCTCCAATTCAGCGCCGCTTGAGCTGTCGGCCTGCTGGTCTTAGTACGCTTAAATCTGAACTTACTCATTATGATACTACTACCTTCTTAGCTAACGTTTGTAGCATGAATATTAACTTTAACCGTAAGCGTTCACTACCCCTATAATACCGCATAGCGGGTGCCAGCGACTAGGGAGGTACTTGCTGTCGGCTAATTTTAGGGCGGACAGATAGGAAGAAGTTTAATCCAACTTAATTAAGACAAGAAACGTATAATTAGATTATGTGGAAGCCAACTCTCCTACTAATCCTAGCGCTCCTTCTACCTAACCCTAGCGGTATAAACGCTATTTCGCCTCGAGTCGAGCCTGCTCACACCCACCACATCATCGATGACCGGTTTTTCACTAGTGACCTTAGCTTTAATGCCACCGCCATCCAGAACTTTCTAGAGGCTAAGGGGGCTGACTGTGAAGGTAGCTTATGTCTGAAGAGCTACCAAGATCCAACTACCGGGCGGACAGCGGCGGAGATTATCGCCACCACCGCTGCAGAGATCGGCCTCAACCCCCAGGTTATCCTGATAACCCTACAGAAAGAAAACTCCCTGGTCACGGCCAAAGACCCTCAAACCTGGCAGTACCGGACGGCCATGGGCTATGGCTGCCCGGATGGGGCAGACTGTGCGGCCGACTTCTTCGGGTTTTCTAATCAGATCCAGCTCGGTGCCACCCTACTACGCGTCGGTTATGACCGTGCCTGTGGAGATAAAACGAGCTGGCTAGGCTGGAGAGTCGCACCGCGCTGGTATCGCGGCCACGTTACCATGATCGATGGTCGGGCTACCCGACTCGGCAGTTGCGCTACAGCGGCACTGTACAGCTATACGCCCCACCGCGTCGACAGCGCCTGGGTACCGGCACTGGATGGCAACTACTATTACGGTAACTACAACTTCGTCTATTTCTATCAGGACTAGTTTGGCGGTTAAGTAATCGCAATTATCTAACCAAACTAAAAAGGGACCGAATGTCCGGCCCCTTTAGGGTAAGTTCCAAGTGTCCTACTGAGTTAGCTCTTCGACCCCAGTGCTATCCCTATCAGAGCTAGCTAGACTAAGTTCGGACTGCTCCTGCTCCCCAGAGCCAGGTGCGTCAGTAGGAGACTGGAATTCCGTTCCGTGACTCTCAGCCCAGGCCGCCCAGCGACCATCGGCTTCGGCGCGATCGGCGGCTCCTTCCGCTACACGATCAGGATCATTTAGTTCTAAATTATCTGCGTTAGTTTGCGTTAGTGTTTCCATCGATTCCTTTCTGTTTGTTTTAAGTTGATTGTTCTTAGATATTAGCATAAGCTTGACATATTGTCAATGTACTTATAAATATTAAAGCTGCGCTTCTGAGCTAACGATCACCCTCTGCTCATACTCCCGTGCGCCGGAGTCAAAGCTACCCCCGCAAGTGATTAAGTTAAGCTGACGTTTGATACCGGGGCTCTGCGAGAACAATACATCGGCAGCAGCGTGAGTAGCGACTGTTTGCACGGCAGTAACCTTAAACGACACTTTGCGTCCATCACCAAGCTCGATATTGTAGTTGTCCCCCACCGCTAACTGAGCCAGCCGTTTGAATATACCGTCACTGCTGCGACCATCGACGTGTCCGTCGATAATGCTCAACCCTGGCTTACCTGGCCGTACGCTCTCGCTGAACCAGCCGGCCAGGTGAATGTTGTCCGGTACCGCGACTTGCTCATATTGGTCTACGCCCACCGGCTGGATGAAGCCTTCGCTCTTAATGGTCGGTAGCTCGATATATTTAGGGTCTGCCGCCCCACCGCGCCACTGGTAACGGTCCTTAGTGGGCCGCTCTTCGCTCGGCCGATCGGTCGAATAAGTAAGGGGCGTAGGGGCCGTGGCCTCGCTGGTCGTGTTGGGCGAAGGTAAGTAACCTAGCACAACTACAGTGAGTAAAATTAGCACCAGACTTATCACGGTTTCGGACTGCAGCGGGGATAACTTAGACTGGACTACCAAATCATTACCTGCCCCCACCGAGGCCAGTATTAGGTACCCCGACTACATTAACGGCCAGGCCGATCGGGTCGGTGATGATACCATCGCTTATACTATCGATATCGAGCTCGCCGCCATCCGTCACCTGGTGAACTACTACTAGGACTGGCTGTCCAGAGTTAGTAGTGGCCGTTAGAGTCGAATCACTCACCGTAAAATAGGCGGGAATATTAGGATCATATTTACGCAGATTGTACTCCCCAACTACATCGTAGTGATACTGCGTGATTGTAGTCGTATAGCCCGGCGTGCGGCAATCGATTACAAAATTCATTAAACCGTGAGGGTAATCGAAAGCCACGTCCTTTAGCTGATTACTGGTCTCAGGTGTCATAGTAGCTGAGATAATCTCACAACCGACGTCGGCCTCTAGAACTACATAGTTGCCGGTAATCGGATTGGTAAAACCGTAGCGGTGCAACTCCGGATCCGGCTCGACAGCCTGCCACCAAAGGTAAGGATAGCCATCGTTAAATAAAGGATCGATACGCCAAATCATATCGAAATCCCAAGCCGCACTAGCCAGATCTGTGGTATACGTAGCGACATCTAGCATATCAGCTGTAGACTTGCCTTCCCCGCCGGCGCTGGTTGTCAGGCCGGAGGTCTCCATATCCCAAAAGGAGTTAACCACACTGCCTACATCAGTAGCGATCAGACCGCCCAGTGGTAATGTGCCGGTCACCACTCCAGTGGCGTAGGAATTAGTCAGCATGCCAGTGCTGACGCCGACTAAGCCGCCTTGGTTACCGCTCAGACCGTCACTCGATACCTTGCCCCGGGCGTAAGAGTTATCTACCGTACCGTAGAGGGCCCCGATCAGGCCGCCTGCGCAGCAATTACCGGGTAGGCTGACCTGACCGGTAGCTGAAGAGTAGCTCACACTACCGTTTACTTCACCGACTAAGCCGCCAACGAAATCCTCACCGATTACCTCACCGCCGGCAGAAGCCTGCGAGATCTCCCCGGAGCTACTGCCGACTAAGCCGCCGATGTTATTTGCCCCACGTACATCGAGATTAGCGTAAACGTTCTCTAAAGTTCCTGCATTAAATCCGACTAGACCACCAGCATAACTCCCAGTGGTAAATAGGTTGCCGCTCGTGAGCCCGACGTTTTTAATCTCGGCAGTTGCACCGGTATAACCAAACAAACCGACGTAATCACCGGTCTCCTCTATCAGCAAGTTCGAAATAGTGTGATCATCTCCATCGAGTGTACCGTCGAAGCTATCCCCCGTGGTACCGATCGGTTCAAAGAAATCGGTCTCGGTAATCGCAACATTATCGATGAACCAGCCTAACTCAAAGCCGAGATCGTTATCTTGAGTCTGATAATGGAAGCTAAGCTCAATAGTTTCCCCGGCATAAGCTGACAGGTCAAACCACCAGGTATGAGCACCCAGCTCATCCTGAGCGGCACTATTAGGATGAAGAGCGTAGCAGTCGTTTAAGATCTGAGCCGGACCACCGTTAACCACTAGCGCCACATCTTTAGTGTCGTCTGCACTATCATCGGTACACTTACCGCCTTGATCGTACGCCCACGAGTCAAAGCGTAGGTAGAGATTACTAACTACCGGTAGACCGATGGCTGGACTAGTCAGCGTACTTGTCTCCTCGTTACCACCTAAGCAGTCGGGGCCGGCCTTACCGTTACTGCCATGCACCGTCGAATCGAAGTTAAATGGTGCCGCCGCCACATCCTCTCGGTCACAAGTCTCATCGAGCAGGCTCCAAGTATCATTAGTACCACTACTAACCCAGCCGGCCCCACCACCCTCAAAGTCTTCACTGTAGTGCACTGCACCATCGCTAGGGGCGCAGTCGATATCGTTAGCCAGTACGTAATCACCGGCCAGATCCAAACTGATATTCTCTAACTCGGTGCAGTTAGTAATCTCCACCGGAGCCGCAGCCCGCACGTTATCGCCGCCATAGAGCATGCTGCTAGCCCAAGTAGAAAGTACTAGCACCCCGATCGCAACTAGATGCAGGGCCGCAAAATGAGGTCGATGGGTTTTAACTCTCAAAGCCGCTAGTTGTAGCACCGGCATATCTCCGAATCAATTAAGCTTCAGTATACATTGATGTTGCATACTAGACCATATTATTATGCTTATGCAACGATTATTCGACCGTTTTAAGTGTCCGCGAAGCTAAAAAGAGGAAGATAGCGATCACACCCACTAGGGCTGCAATCTGAGGCCAGATTATCGCTAGATCTTGACCTCCGGTAGCTTCCTGAATAGCGTTATTAGCATAGTATAGCGGCGTAGCTCGACCAACAATCTGGGCCGGCAGGGGTAGCTGAGTAGGGTCGACCATGATACCGGAGAGGAAGATGGTCGGTAGTAATACCAGCGGGATAAACGGGATAATCTGCACCTGACGCCGGACGAAGCTAGAAATTAACACTCCGAGGGCGACCGAGGCTAAAGCAAGTAGCCAGATCGTCGCAAACAGCCAGACCAGCACACTGATGCTATAGCTGAGATCGAACAAACCTAGAATCATCGCGATTACGATAGCGGTCTGAACCGTAGCTAGGACGAGGTAGCCCAGGACATAACCGACGATGATAGTCGGCCGCGATACCCCATTAACATACATCCGCTCCAGAGTGCCGTTAACTCGCTCTTCCACCACAGATATCATGCAGAGTACGAACGTGATGATGAAGACGACCGTAGCTGCTAAGGCCACTACCAGCTCCTCAACCGGCATCTGCTCCGGTAGAGTGTCGAAAAATACCCGTAAAACGATAATGATAAGTACCGGTGCAGCCAAGGAGAAGATCAGAAACCACTTGTCCCGGAAAAGCTGGTTGAGCACCCGGCGGCCGAGCGTGAACATATTACGCATAGCTATTCCTGCTCTCCATCTACAATAGCGATAGTAATATCCTCCAGCGATTCCCGCTCGACGCTGAGCCGTTTTACCTTAGGGTCCAGGCCATAATCATGCAGGAAGTCTGCGATAGCCACCGGATCAGCTGCTACTGACTGACTGATCTGCTTCCCGTCCGGCTGCTCTAGTTCGATTTTGACTTGCCCCCGGGCAATTATCTGCGCCGGAGTATCATGAACTAGCAGCTGACCCTCCCGAATAATAGCTAAACGATCACACAGTAGCGCTTCGTCCATCAGATGTGTACTGATCAGAAGTGTCTTGCCCTCTCCAGCCAAGCGCTTAAATAAGCTCCACAGAATCCGCTTCAACGAGAGGTCGAGTCCAGCCGTCGGCTCATCGAGAAAAAGGATGTTGGGCTGATGGATCATAGCGCAAGCCAGCGAGACTCGAGTCTTCATACCCCCGGATAAGTGCTGCACCCGTTCGTCCCGCTTCTCACTCATGCCTAAAAACTCCAGCAGTTCATCGATTGCAGCGGTGGAAACCTGGGCGCTATGTAGCCGAGCGAAAAAGCGAATGTTATCCCGTACTGATAGATCCTCGTACAGACAGGCAGCTTGAGGCATATAGCCAAAGCGATGGGCCAGTTGTCGTCGCTGCCTGAGGGGGTTCTGGCCGAAGACTTCTACCCCGCCAGCGCTGGGCCGGACACCACCGGCTAATGACTTAATTAAGGTAGATTTACCGGCTCCATTCGGGCCCAGTAGCCCCACCACCTGTCCACTTTCGATCTCTAGTGAGAAGTTTCGCAGAGCCGTTGTAGTACCAAAGGTCTTGGTTAGATTGTCTAACTTAATTACCAACATAGGGAAGATGAGCAGGCTACTCGGCTAGCTCGCCGATACGATAACCGCTAAGTAATGCTTCAGCCTCGGCTGAATGAGCTCGCACAGCTTCAAATCCTGCGGTAACATCTAGGCCACAACTGCGCTCGATCGAATCGCTTCCCGGTGGGTGCTCATCTAGATAATCGGTAGCATCGTAAACTGTGCCGTCGATGACTAACCAGCAGTCTTCCGCTGTATCGTGTTCGGCCACTTCACTCATTGTATAAGTGTCGCTCTCACTCTGGTCGAAGAAAAGCCAAGCCCCATAGGCTACCGCAGCCACTACTGCTAATACTAATACCGCTAGGATCTTTTTATTCATCTAGAAGCCTCTCTACTTAATCTAACTCTTATATTACCATAAGCATTTAACTATTCAGCCCCGATCTAGCCGCCACTTGATCTCAGATTATCACTTCATCAAGCTTTAAGCAGGCTAATCACGCATAGTTAATAAATAAAGCATGAGCGTAATAGAGATAGTAGCTTGGTAGAGCCATAAAGTTGATTTAGAATCTTACCCACGCTATAATATAGATGATAGGGAGGTTAGGAGATGTACTACCATGAGGGCTCTAGATTGAACCGCATAGATCTGCGGTCTGAGGCTGATAAGCGAGCCGAGGCCCGGGAGCGGCGCCAAGCACAGACATACCGCGAACAGGAACGAGATCGCCCCCAGGCCGACCATAAGCTAGAACAAAACCAGCTTGATTTGCGTAGTGAGAAACTGCGAGTCACCCCCCGCCCACCCCGTAGTAAGGTAGCCCAGTCTTTCTACAGTGCTATCCCCAGCAGCTTGAGCTTGCCCCTTAATACCGGACGACCGCAGCGTCGAGACGCTAACAAAACTCAGACCAGAGCCGAACCGATTAAGATCACTAAGCCCAAACCAAACGATAGCGTCATAACTACTATCCGCTCTAAGCTAGCCGATCCCTCTAGTCAGGTCTTAGCCGGCCCACTCTGGCTACGCCGCACGGTGATCGGCATCCTGCTGCTGCAGTTTCTCATCTTCGCCATTCTCTTCGCTATCGTGATGCAAAACTCCACCAATGTCACTCGTAGTAGTGATCCAGACAACCACGGTGCACCAGTGGTAGTGCAAGAAAACGTCAGCGACAGAAGTGATACAGATGAAGATACCACTAGTGATGAGAAGACTAAGCCGGTCGGACCGGTCGATGAATCAACTGTAGCCCCGGTTCATTCATCCCAACAAACAGCTGCACCAAATAACAGTGAGTCAGACCAGCCCACAACTGCTACACCGACTAGCGCCGCACCAGATGAAAACACCACCACAGAGACTACATCGACTGATGCAGACGCGGATTCTAACGAAGAAGCTGTCGACTGTAATACGCTCTCCGGACCATTAGATCTCGATCTTCTTAACTGTTTATAGCAGCGTGAGTTTTAACTCTTTACCCTCTTGCTAGAATAGTAATAATATTATACAATATTACAACTGTCCGTTCACAGTTTAACGCTGTGGGTGGGCTTCATGTACCTTGACATACAGAGGAGAAAACTAACTTCGCTAACCACCGACTTACAGGTCGGTTGCAGGATGGTACCCTACTCCAACCAGGACAGGATAGAGATGAACCTGCAAATTCGGTGGCGTAATGCCACCACGATCCTCGCCCTTCTGGCGCTGGTGCTGAGTACTTTGGCGCTGAGCATCGGAATGGCACCGGAGGCAACAGCCACTACCCCGGACGGCAAGGCCGTCACCCAGTCCAGTATCGACTTCACTCCGGATGAGGTGACCAACTGGTCCCCCGACCGGCAGGAGCCGTCGGCGGGCTGGGGATCGGTTTCCTACGCCGGACGGGATGACGTCCTGCAAATTGGCATCGACAGTGCGGATGCTGCCACTGGCAGCTTCTACCGCACCGAAGGTGTCACCACCCCAACCGGTGTACCTACCACTGAGGTCGAGGTAGACCTCTACCTCGACTCCGCCTGGGAGGACAACGCCGTCAGGGCCGGTATCTGGACCGTCGGATACGACTCCGCCGGTGAGAACCGGTCGCAGGCGTTCGGCATCATCGAGTTCGTCTCCGCCGAGTACGACAGTGACGCGGAGACCTACTCCCAGAACGAGACCTGGCGGGTCTGGACCTCCGGACTCGGCTGGACCGAACTGCCGGACGTTCCCTTCACCTATGGTGAGTGGGTGACGCTCAGCATTCGACTCGATCTCGACTCCCAGACCTACCACTTCTCCATCGCCGACGAGGTCGTCGCCTCTCAGGACATCCCGGTCGGAACCGAAGGCATCTCCGAGTCCTTCGGGCTGGGGGAGCTGTTCATCAACTCCTACAACTTCGGCAACGACGTCATGGAGGGGGAGCTCAGCAACGACAGCTACGCCGCGCACTGGCACGGAATGGAGCTGGTCAACACCTTCAGCTCGATCCAGGCCGCCGTGGACTCCCTCGAGTCAGGCGGCAGTGTTTCCGTCGGCTCCGGCACCTTCACTGAGAACGTCGTCCTGAACCAGGATGGCCTCCAGCTGATCGGTGCCGGCAGCGATGCAACTGTGATCGCCCCCACCTCGGGACACGCGATCAGCATCCCCGGCCACACGGCCGGCGAGATCGACGGCGTTTCGATCACGGGCTTTGAGCTCGCACCCGACAGTGGGTTCGGCTTGATCGCCCTCTCCGGTACCGTCGATGTCGCTCCCACCACGTTGAACTTGGCGGTCGAGGATGTCGTCACTGACTCCCAGATCGTGCTCAACGCAGTTGAAGGGGCGGACTTCACCGAGGTCACCATCACAGACACTACCGGCAGTGGTGGCAGCGGCGGGCTGGAGCTGACCGGGGTCTCCGACCTCACTATCAGCGACAGCACCTTCACTGGCAACACTATCGGCATCCGACTGCAATCGACCGACGGCCTGGTACCAGCCAGCGCCTACGGCACCAACGGTGACGTCACCATCACTGACACGGTCTTCACGGACAACACCGTGGCGATCGATAACGGTGACGGTGACGTCGAGGTAGCTGCCACCAACAACTGGTGGGGCTGCTCGGAAGGATCGGGAGCGAGTGAGTGTGACTCGACCACGGGCGCCGTCGACACCAGTTCCCCGCTGAGCGCGGAGATCGCTAGTGTCACTGCTCCCTCGAGTGTCTCTCACTCGACCACCAGCGTCACCCCGACGGTAGCGCTGGCCAACGACCGCCATGTGTCGGTGAACGTCACCGGCAACACCAACCTCAACGAGGGGAACAACACCATCACGGTCACTTCGACCCTGACGGTGGCGGGTGTAACCCTGGATACGGATACCGCTCAGGTAACCGTCCGGCGGTCCGCACCCCCAGCACCCCCGGAACCGACCCCCCAGCCCACCGCCAGCGAGACGGTAGCGCCGGGTGGTTCGGTCACGGCCGAGAACGATGGGGCCAGTACCCAGGTCACCAGCCCCAATGGTGGCACCGTCGAGGTCAGTGTCGATCGCACCCCGACCGACACTGAGCCCGCCAACGGGTTCTCGTTCCTCGACTTCACGGTCGACATCACGGCCCCGGACGCTACGCCCGAGGAGCCATTGGTGCTCGACTTCAAGCTCGATCCCGAGATCGCCTCCGACCTCGATCCCTCGCAGCTGGTCATTTTCCGCAACGGCGTCCCCGTGCCTCTGTGCACCGGTCCGACCGGTATCGCGGAGCCTGACCCCTGTGTGGCTGGCTTCTCCGGCGTCGAATCCGGCGAACTCCAGTTCCAAGTACTGACCTCCCAGGCCAGTGTCTGGACCGTGGCCGAGGTGACTAACGCCTGTCCCACCCTGCTGGTACCCGATGCCGGGTTCACCGACACTGCGGGATCGGTTCACCAGTCGGCCATCGACTGTCTGGCCTGGTGGGGAGTGACCCAGGGCGTGGATGCGGACCACTTCGCTCCGGGTCGTGACGTCACGCGAGGCCAGATGGCCTCCTTCCTGCACCGACTGCTCGACGCGGCTCAGATCGATCTGCCGACGCCGATCGACTACGGCTTCCGCGACGTCGGTGCTGATGAGACCCACCGTGACTCCATCAACCAGATGGCTGTCACCGGTGTTCTCGATGGCTACCGGGATGGGTCATTCAAGCCAGATGCCTCGATCACACGGGCGCAGATGGCGACGATGATCGTCGGTGCCTTCGAGTACGCCACCCAGGTGGAACTCGAAGTCGGCGATGTTCCCTTCAACGATGTCCACGGCGTTCACGCCGAGAACATCGCCCGGGCGTTCAACGCCGGACTACTCAACGGGACCACCGGGTCGACCTTCGACCCGGCTAGTTCCACTACCCGCGCCCAGATGGCCACGGCCCTCACCCACATGCTGGATGAGCTGGTCGAGCGCCATTTGGCCGAACTGCCCCGCTAGCTCCTCTGTACATCAACCCCCGAGAAAGACTATCGGTCTAGCCGATGGTCACTTCCGCCCATGAGGCGGAGAACTTCTCTCGCCCGACCGGGGGCGCCTGTGCGAATGACGGCTAACGCCGTCGCTATACCCGCACAGCGCGCCACCCGGTCGGGTGGATTCACTAGTATAGAAGTATAGATATCTATACTGGTGAATCCACCAGAGCAAGGAGTTAGTTGAAGCCAGAGAGGCTCCCGCTACTCCCATCCTGGGCGGCTGTCGAAGCTGGTAGCGGCGGAAAATCACTGTAGCCCTCTTGATCTATCTCAGCCCAGTCCGGCTTATTAGCTACTGCAAACTCAGCTAGAAACTGAACTGTCTTCGTTCCCGCTCCGTGGCCTAATAGATCAACCGGCCTGAGCGACACATCCTGCTCCAACTTACTGCAAATGCCTTCCATAGTGCGGTATAAGCTTTCGAGGTGCAGACCAGACAAGTGCCGATAGCGGGCACTAACTCCACGCGCCTCTTCTGGCGGCTTAGTCTCAAAATCGAGCTGAACATAGCCACTAACATGAGCCCGCCGGATACAATTCCAGACCCGACCGGCCATATTATGACCATAACCCCGGCGCTTACCGAAAATTACGAGGTCCTCGCGCTCAGCGACCTTGAGCTTAGGCTGCGCCCACTCGGCCGCGACAGTATCTGAAGCCCTCTCAGCATCACTAATGGCAATCCGTGCCAACTCGCGGAATGGCGCTTCTGCTAATGCCATTTCATAGGCGAGGTTGGGATTAGAAATTAAACGTTCATCCATAATCTATATATTATATAATAAACCTCTCTACTAGGATAGGTCTATGCTCCCAGCTTCTAGCTGGCTCATGCCCGACCCGCAACACCACCACCCTTGAGCCCTTATCCAAGCTGTATTTCGACTAAACTCCGGTTATAATAAAGACATGAATAAGAAGCTGATTCTCATCGCGATTATCGCGCTCATAGCTATCGTCGGAGCCATCTACTACACTAGTGGCCGGGAGCACACAGAGTCTACTTCTCCAACCGCTTCATCTGATACAAACACAACGACAGATGATAACAGTGCCGATCCAGTGACAGACAAATCGCAGTATGTCGACTATAGTCCGGACGTCATCGCCACCACCACCGGCACGAGGATTCTTTTCTTTCACGCTCCCTGGTGTCCGCAGTGTCGAGCACTGGAGGAGAGTATCCTTAGTGGATCGATTCCGGAAGGCGTGACCATCATCAAGGTCGACTACGACTCTAATCAGGCCCTCCGCCGCGAGTACGGAGTCACCATCCAGACCACACTCGTCCGAATCAACGATCAAGGCCAACTCGAAGAACGCTTTGTGCCGTATGAGGAACCGACCCTACAGACACTAGTAGATAATCTACTCTGATATGGGTCTATTTCTTCTATCTTTCCTAGCCGGCATCTTGACCGTACTCGCCCCTTGCATCTTGCCGCTCTTACCGATAGTCCTAGGCGGTTCACTAAGCAGTGACTCTGAGACAGGTGCTAAGTCCACACCGCGAATCAGGGTGCTGGTCATCATCGGTAGCTTAGCCATCTCGATTATCGTCTTCTCTCTTCTACTTAAAGCCACTACAGCACTCCTAGGTATACCTCAAGAACTCTGGCAAATCATATCTGGCGGTATCATCACTATCTTCGGCCTCTTTATGTTATTTCCTGCACTCTGGGTTAAGTTAATTTCCCGAACCGGACTGTACGGCAGTAGCAACCAAGCCCTAGGCCGAGGTTACCTGCAGTCTGACCTGAAAGGTGGAATGGTCATGGGCCTAGCACTAGGACCGGTCTTTAACAGCTGCAGCCCGACCTATGCCCTAATAGTAGCCACTATCCTACCGGTATCGTTCCTAGAAGGACTAATCTACCTGGTAGCCTACACGATCGGACTCTGCCTCATGCTGCTCTTAATCACCCTCCTCGGGACTAAATTCGTCACTAAACTCGGCTGGCTAAGTGACCCGCAGGGGTGGTTCCACCGCATAGTAGCCGGACTCTTTATCCTAGTCGGTCTATTCATTATCTTTGGGGTCGATAAGGACATCCAGACCTATGTGCTCGATAAAGGGTGGTACGATCCAGTGTCAGGGCTTGAGGAACGATTACGTCGCTAAACTGTAGAGTTCGCCACCCAATGCTTATTTCTGACGGTGAATACACCCCGCCCAGCAACACGGTCGGCGCTTACCGGCTATAAGCTCCTCATGCGTGCGCTTGATCCGGCGTCTCCGCGTCTCAGGCTTCTTGGCATCCTCGATCCAACAGATCCACTCATTACGTGCGAGCGGCGTAATATCTTCCCAGGCAACCTTTACTTTAGCGCTGGATATAAGCACCGTTCGTAAGTCTGCCGGTACTTTGTGTACTACGCCATGAGATAATTCTGAGCTAGTCATGTGTATTATTCTACAATAAGATGCATGTTTTATTCAGTAAATTATGATTTAGCTTACCGGCATAGTCTGGTTAGCCACCGAGACCACTCCGATACCTCTGTATATTTTACTTAGTCTACTCTTCTCATCAGCGACCAGCTTAAGGCGTTCTAGAAGCGACTCCTCGATTTTAGTCGCTTCAGCCGCGCTATCCTCTATGCCGCTCGTGCGTAGATACTCAATTGCTATCCGCATCTGGCGTACAGCAATTCGTGGTTCAACTCCGGTAGGATTATCAAAGAACCAGGCGCAGCTCGATGCCGCTGCGAGCTTATGATACTCAGCTGCTAAGAGCTTAAGTGTCTGGTACCTCTCCTCGGCACCCACATTCTGAGGCGCATCCCACCGATTGAAGTATTCCCGCTCAGTAGTCTCTCCTTCCACTAGTCGGATATAGTCATCCCTCATCTCCCACGGCTGGTCGAACCCAAGTGTTACTAGATTTTTCTCATATACAGCGTCTATACCTGCGGCGAATTGTCCGTATGCTGCTTGCAAATCGTACTTCCATCGAACTACGACAGCCCCGTCTCGCTCACCGGTCCAGCGCTCAAGAGTGTGAGCTTGTCCTGTGGCTCCCTCACCAGCTGAGTTCTCTACAACTTTTGTTTCGGGTAGCTCTACCTTATCCTTAACCCTAGCCATAAAAGCCGACGGTGTGCTCCATCCCAAAGATTTAGCTTCATGGGCAGCAGCTGAGGCTACTCTCTGGGGTAGCGCCCCTTTGAGATGCTCAAGATCGGTAGCCTTAAGTGACAACTGAGCAAAGTGATCGCCGGGAGTTTGCCCAGCTAGCATATCATCTTTCCAACTGTCTAACCCCTCCTGAATGCCTTCAGGGTTAGAGCCATCGTAGTTATTATAAAAATTATGCCAGCCTGGTCGGTGACTCGTCTCGAGTAATACTGTCATATCTCCAGACTCACCGGCCGGCACGTTATAGCCCGTAGGAGTACCTACAGGACCTTCAAGTTGACCGGGGAAACCATACGTCCACTCAAAACCGGCTCGTTTAGCCTCAGCTAGTACTTGGCTATTCATGGCCATTTCTGGTAACCAAATCCCGGTTGGTGAGACGCCAAAACGACGCTCAGTATCATATCGACCCCAACCAATGAGCGTACGTTGATCACGAACGGGTAGCAGGGGAAGAATTGCGTGAAAATACGGCGTGCTAAGCACATTATGAGGCTCGCCGGCACTCTCAAGCGTTTTAGGGGCAGCGATGAACTTCTCATACACTTCAGGATGTTGGCGCTCTAGATAGGTAGCTAGAGTAGGGGCTAAATCGAATGACATATGCTCCAAACTGCCGCTACTGGCCACTGGCTCATATGCGAGTGCCGTCTCGACATCGTTCCAGTTGCGCCACTCTGGATGGTCCGGATGCTCGGCCGACACTTCTGCCGCTTCATAAATAGTGCCATCGGCTGATTCACGAGGAGGTTGGTAGGCGTGGCCATGCATCCCTACATAACGCGAGGCTACAGATTCATTAGATTTTTCAGGTCCGATTGACATGATTTATATACTATAGCATAAGATTAGCATATAATCAATACTTTACCCCTGTCGAATCTACTTAAATTTTACTCCAATGTATTTACAAATAGAATAAAATATGGTAATATATGCTCCTGCGAAATATGACCATAAGTTCGCACGCAACTTGAAGTAGTTACACACAAGCAAGTTTCGGCACCCCACCTCATGAGGAGTGAACGATGCACAAGATTCACGTCCGTCTCGTCATCAGCATCATGCTGATGCTCGGGCTGCTCACTACTGCCCCAGCGGCGGCAGTCGAAGGACCATCCACCGTCGGCCCCTCCATCACGGAGGACGTCGGTGCTGGTGGCTCTATTTTCGCCGAGGTTACCAACCTCCGCGTAGCCTTCACTACCCCGATTGATGGCGAGCTGTCGCTCGAAATCGTGCGGGAAGACCCCGTCCAAGGATGGGGTCAGCTCTTCACCATCGTGACCGCCGCTCCCGAAGCCAGTCCAGAAGAACCGCTACAGCTCGATCTGTGGCTTAGCGGCCCTCTGGCCAATAGCAACTTGGTCTTACTCCGCGACGGCATGCCTGTCGACTGGTGTGACGACCCGTTCAACTACGGCACCAGCCCAGACCCATGCTGGTTCGGCTATGGTGGCGGACCAGGGCTTGTGACGTACGGTGTACTCAGCTCCCAGCCCGGGACCTGGACCATCGGTGCTATCTCGAGCGCCTGCCCATCCATGCTAGTCCCGGATGCTGGCTTCGCCGACACCAAGGACAACGTCCACGAACGAGCCATCGATTGCCTCACCTGGTGGGGAGTCAGTGGCGGTGCCGACACGACGCATTTCGCGCCGAGCCAGAATGTGACCCGCGGCCAGATGGCGGCTTTCTTGAGCCGCTTGATGGAGACGGCGTACCTCTGGCACCCGCCACTGAACTACAACTTCAGCGACGTCGGTCCGAGGGCTGCCCACCGCACTGCCATCAACCAGATGGCGGCCTTGGGCATCATCAATGGCTATTCCGACGGTACCTTCCGTCCGGACCAGCCGGTGACTCGCGGCCAGATGACCACGATGCTCGTCAACACGTACGAGCACATCACGGGCACTGAGCTCTACAGCACGGGGACTCCCTTCTCCGACATCGAAGGCAACGTCCACGCCGAGAACATCGGCAAGGCTGTCGCCAATGGTCTCATACTGGGGAGAGGCGGGAGCCTGTTCGACCCGAACAACTCTACCACTCGCGGCCAGACCGCGAGCGTACTCAGCCGCGTCCTGGACCTTCTGGTTCTGGACTACTGGGTGGGGTTGCCCCTCGACATGTAACTACGTCAACCCTGAGGAGCCATCGATACTGATGGCACGCCCCTAACTCTTGGGGCATCCTCACCCCCGCCGGCCGGGTGCACCTGTGATGGCGATGGATTCTATCCGTCGCCGCTCATCACAGCGTGCCACCCGGCCGGTTTTCTTATTTATCCTAATCTTTATAATTTATCGATCGTCTCGCAGCACTAAAACGGCACACCAGAATATTATTCTAGAACCCCCTACTCCTCAAGTGCTCTTCGGAATCATCCACGCCATTTCCAAACAACAAGATAGACACATATCAGAGCGCATCATCTAGCGGCATAGAGTATCCTCACCGAAGAGAACGTCCATACAGGCATAACTTGCTAACTCACTCTTTATCTCTAGCCTCCGACTCCAGAATAGCTACCACCTCATCTAGCCCTTCTTGCTGAGCATAAACTATCGCATCTTCTACATCTTCTAGGTAGGCCTCCATCTTACCCATGCTGCGCCGGATCAACCCCATCTCTATAATCAAACCGATCTGCGCCTTCATACGTGCCTCACCCGACTGCTGATCCACAAGATCCTGAGCCAGTTCATGATATGTAATTGCCGCTTGACGGTAATACTCGGTGTCTCTGGCAGCCAGCCATTCTGCTTTTCGCTGGCGTAACTCTGCTGTCTCTATAAATCCTAAATTGTGAGGTAGCTCCTCTATGGATGCAGGTTCTTCCATGCCGTCTTCAAAAGCAGATTTAGTTGAGTCTATGTCCTGATTCTCTGGAGCAGTCATATTATATTCATATAATAAACAGGCTGATTGGTCAAGCACTTGCACGATCTCCTGTGCTATTCTGTCATCCTAACACTTAGCAATGATGGAGATGAGGGCTGCAACCTCTTAGCCTTCTAGCTTGGCAGTGCGTATAAATGATCTTAATTTGTCGTAATCTTTATAGCCATCCGCCGCTTTAGTACCCGAGTTTACATCAACACCGAATGGTTCTACTTGGCGTATTGCTTCAGCAACATTATCTGGGTTCAATCCGCCTGCTAAAATCACCGGAATATCTAGCTGCTTGACAATCTCTTTACTTATACCCCAATCATGAACTCTGCCTGTACCGCCGACCTGATCGGTCGCAACGCTGATAGTATCGAGCAAGACCGCATCTACTACTCTAGAATACTGCCTCGCTAACTTCACCGACTCTTCACCTGTTACATGTACGGCTTTATAGATCTTGATATATGGTAGCTGATTTTTTATAGTCTCGGCTTGCCTAGGGTTAGTTTCCCCGTGTAACTGGATAGTACTGACGCCGAGCTTCTGTGCGAGCGGAATAATCTCCTCCGGAACCACAAGATGCGTAACGAGCACCGTAGAAATGAACGGCGGTAGCTGTTCAATAATCCCTACTGCAGCTGCTTCACTAATGAAATCCGGAGAACTATGACGCTGACCAACTAAAAAGCCTATTGCATCGGCACCATACTCCACAGCTTTTAGTGCATCTTCAAGCCTTCTATTCCCGCAAATCTTTACTCTGACCATAAAAACTTCCCCTATCAGAACTCGCTAATAACTATCTTATGCATCGCCATCATCTTAGAGTAGGCACCTGGCTTCTTCATTAGCTCTTCCATATTCTCAGGTATCACCTGCCAGCTCAGACCAAATTGGTCTTTGCACCAACCGCACTGCTCGGCTTCGACTACACTAGATAATTTCTCCCAGAAATAATCGATCTCTTCTTGGTCCTTGCAGTAGATTGCAAACGATATCGCTTCACTGAACTTAAACTCTGGCCCAGCGTTAATTGCTGTGAAATGCTGTCCATTAAGCTCAAATTCTACGACCAGTGGCTTTCCAGCCATATCAAGTTGAAAATCTGCGAGCCCCTCTTCGGCACTTTCAGGATAGTTCTCAATAGAAATTATTCTACTATTAGGGAATATCGATGTGTAATATTCAGCCGCTACCTTAGCATTACCGTTGAACCACAAGTTTGGCACTATCTTTTGTTGCACTCCACACCCCTTTGGTTATTAGAATACCGCCTTAATTATAGCAAAAAGCGAGTATAGCGAATGTCTACTTGATGACCTGTAGACTAAATGCTCTCGGCTTAGAAATCATTAATAGACTGCCCAGCCCTACTATATCTCCGCAATATTACTTACTGGCATCGTAATCCTTTGCGCTCTCATAAGCATGCTTGGCGATTTTCTCTAGCACCTTCATGTCGATGTCCTCTAGCTTGTTGGCATATATGCAGCCCTTACCTCGCGTGTGCTTACCGAGCTCGGACAGCTCGGCGGCGAACTCATCGGCATCGCATGAGAGATATAGCGAGATTTTTGCCTTGCGGGGGCTAAAGCCGATTTTGAACCAGTCCGCCTCACACTTACTCTTGCTCACATAGTGATATTTGCCAAAGCCGATCATGCTCGGCCCCCACATTCTGGGCTCTTCAGTCGATACGCGCTGCATCATCTCTATTAGCCTATACGCTTCATCACGTCGCTTTTCACTAACTGTTTCTAAGAATTCATCGACGCTCTGATCGGTTACTTTCGTCTTTGGCGTATATGCCATTCGTTCAACCCCCTTTGCAAATTAAAACAGGCTAATTACCAGTGCCGCAGCCACGAGTCGTACCAGTGCCTCGCCTGCCTGAATCAATATTTTTGGTGCGATGTCCTTACCCTTAGTGCCGCCAAAGATTACGCTCGACACATCGGTCGGTAGGACAAATCCAGCCCACACCAAAAACGCAATCAGCATCGGGGCTATGTCGGGTAGTAACGCCATCATGTATGCCAGTACTACCGCTGAAATTACTGTCATCAGTAACTGTAAACCGTAAAACGGGCCCATACTAGCCGCCATCTCTTTCTGCTCTTTCTCACTCAAGGAACCGAGACCATGCATCTCGCCCCACTTATTAGCAAAAAATACCATATACCACACCGCCCCTATAGCAAACATTACTAGGGTTGCCGAGACTACTGCTACTATATTTATCTCCATATTTTTTCCTTAATACTTACAATCATTGTAGCACCTGCCAAGTATTTACGTCTTCCAGAGAACTACCTTGAATTTTGCGCACCTACCGTCATTTATACTAGAAACACTGATCTAGAACTAAGATTATAGAGCTAGACAAGCACCGGCCTCTATCACCGAGCTTAATGTGGTGTCTAACCTAAAGCTTCCCATACAGGCTTTGAACCATTCAGCAGGGTCTTAGTACGTTTCTAGAGGCTCCCCGCCAGCATATATATGGCCATGCCGCCCATAACGGCGTACTCAATTAGACTGACTTTAGTAAGTGGCACCTTTAGAACCGTGCCGAGGCAGGCACAGTGAAACATCTCACGTTTAGCCAATTTAATGCCAACACCAATGCATATGATAATTGACATTAATATTGTGAAGCTATGCAGATATGGACTATCTATAGCCAGTAGGTACAAGACACCTAAGCCAAGTTCGATAAATGGGTAAACATAACCCCAGCTGTACCAGCGCTTAGATATAATGTCGTACTCGGCGTAACCCATTGCAAAACCCGAAAGGTTTATAAACTTAAAGAGCGAGAAGAATACAAAGAAGAAGCCCATCGTATAGGCCATCAAATTAAATAGCGAGAACTCAGTCAGCTGTGCAACTACTAAAGATGATCCAAGTACATAGCCAATCACAACAATTAACGGCAACCAATCGGTCCATGGAGTTTTAGGTACGGCTAAGGCGCTATCTGGCTGCAAGTGATCGTGATGGTCGTGATTCATGACTTGCCCCTCACTTTGCCTAGCTCATAGACCACAAGCAGTTCTTCCACGGCTCTATCTACATCACCAGCCGTAAACATATCTTTAATATGAGTCCGCAAATGATTCTCCAGAACAAGCTTGTTTAGCGAGCCTAGGGATTTTTGCACCGCAAGACTCTGGGTAATGACGTCCATGCAGTAATCATCCTTCTCAATCATCTTCTGGATGCCACGCATCTGTCCTTCGATAATCTTGGCTCGATGAAGCGCTCGCTTTTTAATATCTTCAATCATGATTAAAGTATATACCCCTATGGGGTATTATGGCAAATATTTATGAGCATGGATGTATGGGAGATAAGGAACTGTCCGGCACAAAATTGGACATTTCCTTATAACTCAGCTTGTCGATCTTGAGCCAAGCAAAGAAACAATCTGATTAACAACATGCTCGATCGACTCATTAGCGTTAATATCATATTCGTCCTCTACTGCTTCGAGTAGATTCTCAGCCATCCACGCCGATAGAGCCTCTTCACTAGTTGTTGGGTTAAAGTCTTTCTTCCTCCCCTCTGCCACCACGCGACTCTTTAGGGTGACTTCATCTGCGTTAAGCTTGAAGATATACGCTTCTATCCCAACCTCCTTAGTAATTTCGAGATAAGGGTCGATGGAGCTTTGTCTACTGAACCCCCTAGCTACAATCGCACTCTTACCGTCTGCTAAAAGCTTTCTGGCCATAGCTCGTTCTAGTGTATGGATCTCATCATACATGCCCTCATCATTGCCAACTATGTTTGCGAGAAATGTCAAAATAGCGTTGTGATCTATGAATGTGCCCAGTCCGTGTGCAGCTAACGTTTGGCCGACTGTGGTTTTACCGCTGCCCGGATAGCCACGTATGATAATTAGTCTCTGATCAGTCATATGCTAATAATAGCAGTATTATATTAGTCGTTCACTCTATAAATAATCGGACGGGTAGGTCGCAGAACCCGATCAGCCTTCGTAATACTTAATTGTCATATGGCCTTTTGTTCGGATATAGAACTGAACTATAGAGATAGTGCAGATTTTCAATCCACCTAGACTGTCTAGCATTAACTCTACACAATTCAAATCTGAGGGCGATCGGACTCGAACCATTTGCAGTGGTGAGAGCTTAGAGAATAGTACAGAATTGCATAGAAAAACCGATCTACTACTAGCTGCTTGACCTGGCTTCCTTTAATACACAGGTTACTAACTTCTAAAGTAGCTGAGAAACTTGAGCCAATAGTGGAATCCGTAGTTTATAATCTAGGCTATGGCAGGTATAACCACACATATAGTTCTTTCTCAAAAGGCACTTAGCAGCTTTTTGCCGGACAAAAACAAAGAGGAGTTTATAGTTGGAACCAGCTTTCCGGATATTCGATATCTGAATGTAGTTAGCCGTGAACAAACACACCTTCAGAAGGTTAACCTAGAAAGCATCGAGCATGAACCCGACTCCTTCACAGCTGGATTCAGATACCACTCTTTAATAGATGAAGCTAGGGAGAGCTTCATTCTTAAAAACAACATTTACACTATACTGCCTGAATCTCCGTTCATCACCCAGGCATTGAAGATTTACGAGGACAAGGTCCTGCTAGATAAACTGAGCAATCGAGCCGGGATTATACGGTATTTTGATAATATCTTGCCGGCAGAAGAAGAGTTTGCTATACCTGTAGTCAAGCTAACTAAATGGCATAAATTAATCCAGGAGTGGTTATCTAGTCCAGCCGAAGAACCTGACGTACGACTTGTGCTAGCGGCTCTTAGCTTCGATAAAGAACAAACAAAAGAAATAACAGAGCTCATTCACAAAATTGAGGATATACCGATAATCAAAGATATTACAATGCGATTATATGAGGACCTTGAAACTATTCTAACAGTAGAAGCTTAGTTAAGATCCGTTTCTTCATTAAGTTTTAAGTAAGCATTAGTTAGTTTAAGTTAATTTAGCTCGTATTAATACGCAGGTTACGAACATCTACCGCTACTAATAGTAGAGAAACAGAGTTTTTAAGCAAGTCTTACTCTATAAGGCTTAAATCACCATTAATTATGATCGGCTGCATAGCTATTATTTCTGTCTCGTAATGAGGCATTTTCGGGATTGGGCTTAGTAAGTAGATTTTTTGATGAAGCACGTGTGCAAATCCCATTTCCAGAAACGTATTACCGCCAATATAGTTTCTGATACTGTGTTTATCATAATTTGCAACTAATAAAGCATCTGCACCTTGCATTGATGTCCAAAACTCTCGGATTGCATCATGATTGTATTTTTGCTCCAGCTTGATCTTTTCTTTTTCCTCATCAGTTTTCCCAACAAACGCCGGGCCAAATCTACTCATAAAAGCTTGATGGCCCATAGTCTCTAGCTGCTCACACAGCTCCATCATCCGTTCTGTAAACTGCATACTGCCTGCAACACCAATTTTCATAATCTTATCATAGCAAAAAGAGGCCCCAGTAGTCTCTTTAGTTTTGTTTAGCAACAGCTAGTTATAGTCAATATGGCTCGAGGTTGTAGACGTACTACGAAAAGTAGCTACTTCATGACATGAACTAATTCCCAGACGTGCCCATCAGGATCTTGGACGTAAGCTACTTCTTGACCCATAACAAAGAGGCTGAGGTTTGCGAGCTCAATTACAATAGTCTCCTCCTCAATTTCTAAGGCTTCGAGCTGGAAGCATTTTTTATAAAATTCAAGAGACTTGTCTAAATCTCTGGAGGGAATACACGTGACGACACTTTTTGGTTCCATACGTTTATTCTAAAACAAAAGTTCGAAAAAGCCGCTTGGAATGGCGAAGCTTTCATATAAATATTTATATGAAGAAGCTAAGACTAATCATAGCAAGATGATACACTCATAATCTCTCGACTAATACATTCGTGCTTGACTACCCAAAGAAAATGTAGCTAGGGCTTGAGATTGGGTCAGGCTCTACTGCCTCGGTTATGCCTTGATTATATGAAATCTCGCCAGTATACAATT
The DNA here is from genome assembly GCA_040903985.1 of Candidatus Saccharimonadales bacterium. NCBI lineage: Bacteria > Candidatus Saccharimonadota > Candidatus Saccharimonadia > Saccharimonadales (SeqCode) > Saccharimonadales bacterium (SeqCode). The sequence goes on along the minus strand of JBBDUI010000002.1, from coordinate 434,423 downwards.
CTCCTATCGGTGCATAGATAACTACTGCTTTCCCAGCCTCTCCATGCCAGCCCATAACGCGAGATGCTTCAATCTCAACGCATGATCTATAGCCAATCAGCCCCTTTCTGTCCTTGGCGGGGTGCTCCAGCAAAAGCTGCTTTACTCCTAGCACCCTACCTTCTATATATGCCGACCAATGAAGTGTATCTACTGGGTACACTAGCTCGGGTTTAGCACCAGAACTATGAAGCGTATCGTAGATATATCTTGCAGAGAGAGTTGCGGAATTACCAAAGTCTACGATTTCAGATAGTTTCTGTGCAGCAATTTCGTTTAGATCTTTTAACCGAGCCTGTTCTGAGGTGGCAAAATGTGCTTCTAGGATCTGCCTGTAAGCCTCGATCCCTAATTCATCAATCTCTGCTTGTAACTCAATCAACTCTGACTCCACTTCGCAGCACGGAGTTCTATTCGGAAAGCCTTGGCGAGGTGGCATCATTTCATTCATATTTATTACTGTAGCCTAGCTAGGCTACATTGCAATCATAGGCATAATGAACAAGTACTTCCTAGGCCACCTATACTTACTCTTGGCTCTTTGTAGTAACGGAAATTAGAACTTCCTATCGTATGGTCAGTGAACATCAACTCGAAAAACAGTTGTATCACGTTCAATAGCACCATTCGCATGGTAAAACCTATGGGCAGCCTCTTTACTAGGTGCAGATGTAAAATTTAGAGTGCTAACACCTTGTTCTCTACACCAGGAGATCATCTCTTCCCATATTCCTATTCCTATTCCTTGTCCTTGTGTATCGGGATGCACAACAAAATCTTCTAGGTAACCTTTCTTACCAGCAGCTGCACCCATTACCAAGCTAAGTGTAGCAGCACCAATAATCCGACCTCTCTGTCTAGCGACCAGCTGATCATGAAAAGCAGAAGAGATAATTGCATCTAGGAGCTCGGTATCAATCGGCTCGCCACTAAAGCTACTGGATAAAAATGGCATTAGCTTACCTAGCTGCTCAGCATCCTCTAATGAGTACTGGGCCAGACGTTCAACATTAACTTCAGACATATACAAAAAATGCTACAATAATCTCATTATGTCAAAACATAAATGATGTAGATTCACCCTCAGTTATGAATAAATTGGTTCTAGTATACATCTAGAGCGTTTATACTTGGCTTGTATTCTCGTACTAAATACGAATTATTGGACGCAACATCAATTTTATAGTATAAAAGAATACACCAGCACCTTCACAAGGAGACTGCAATGGAACTCAACGGAGTGCTTGCCATTCTGTCTGTCGGAATCAGCGGAATCATCCTGCTCATGGCCTTCTACGGATTCGATACGCTCTACAGGCGTGCAACCATAACCATAACACCCATACGGAAAATTTCTGTAGGGGTGTTCCTGGTTGTAGCAACGGCGATGCTTATAGCCACAGTCGCTGTCGCCTCCATGGCCTACACCGATTTCGCCATCCGGAATAATGCCCCTGAAATTGTCCTAATAATCGGAGCCGGGGCTATGGCAATAGCAGGCCTGATTATGGCCTGCTGCCTTCTCTTCCTGCTCTACTGCCTTGTAGCGAATGTCTTTTGGGGCATGGAAGTGGGGCTCTGAGCGATCTACAAGAAGGCTGGACGACAGTGTGGTCAGAGGTATCGCGCACATTAACGCGCCCCTGGCCACACTGTCAAAATCTCTTATCACATACAGAATTCGGGTACCGCACAAGACGAATGCCCGAATTTATTTTCTAATATGGCTCAACATACTGATTTAGAACTACAGTACGCCTGGACGGCCGTATGTCTTACGACACAATTTTATCTTTTATGAAGTCAACTGTTTCAGTCGCGGATAATGTTTCTGATATTTTATATTCGTTATCGTATATAGCTGATGCTTTCGGCTTGTAATACCACTGTCGTAACTCTTTTTCGCCAAACTGATTAGACTTTTCTCTGTTGGAGTGGCGGTGGATGGTTGTTTCTAGCGAAACATCAAAATAATAAATGAAGTTACTCTCAGGATGCTTCTCAAGCAAATCTGAAAGCAAGTCGGGATAGTCTTCTGATCTATAGAACCCATCGATTATCACATCATAGCCTGATTCGAGCGCTATAGTCGCCGTGCCCATAAGCATTTTTGCTGCCGCAGGATAATATTCACCCTTTTTATCTAGAAAGTCACCCCTAAAAACATCGAAGTCCAGGAGAGCAACATTATTCTCCATAGCTTGCTTTAGCAACTTTGCAACCGTAGTTTTGTCACTTGCAGACGGTCCTCTTAGTATTATCAGATTTGTCATATATTCATCATACCTCAAGTTGAAAACACAGGGATTTAAAAAAGCCCAGATGCATAAATATATCCTGGACTTCTTGTCACATACATACTATTGGCTCCAGGTGGTAATGGAAGTTAGAACGTTTTATTCAGCCTCACGCTCTCTATGAATTTCTAACCATTTTTGTAGTCTACCTCTAGAGTCTTCGTAAGCTTGAGTATCTTCTGGATCACAGCTTCCCACAGTAAATCTGAATTCGTCTATACCACTAGGTTCACCCATTCCATACATGGCACTTACTCTCTCGCGTAAGATGTAAGTCGTCTTGGGTTTAACTCTACGCCCAAACAGCAATAGCGACCTATCTTCTCGTTCTACTTCAAATTCAACATTCCAACTGGTTACGATGCCCCTGGATATCTCAACAACTCTGCCGTTATTTAGAAAAGTCACTTCTTTGTCCTCTTTGCCGCGATAGGTATGCTCTCTAGTTTCGGCTATGTATTCATCACACTCTGTTGCTACCTGCTCTTGTAGGGCATGAATTTGTTCGATAGAGTCTTTCGGGTAAAAATCTCTTTCAGTCATAAAAATACTATATCATAAAAATATAGTATTTACAATTCTGGCTCCGGAGGTCGGATTCGAACCGACAACAATCGCCTTAACAGGGCGGCGCTCTACCATTGAGCTACTCCGGAATGCCTCTACATTGTATACACTACTTATAGACCAGTAAATAACTTTTTGAAATACGGGCGGCTCTAGCTAATACGCTCGCACTACTCCGGTCACTACACCTTGGATCTCCAGGCCTTCGTCTGCCTCCACATAGATCGGCTCATAGGCTGAATTGGCTGGCTGCAAGCGTATCCGTCCATCCTCACGGTAGAAATGCTTCAGCGTAGCAGAGTCGCCACCGATCATCGCTACTACTACATCGCCGTTTTGCGGTACTCGATTCTCCCTCACTACGATGTAGTCGCCGCTAAGAATACCGTCCTCGATCATACTCTCTCCCTGGACCTGGAGCACGTAGCTGGTATCGCTTTTAATCATGAAGTTCGGCACCTGCAAGGTCTCGTTCGGATTATCCAGGGTGGTAATCGGCTCCCCGGCCGCAATCATACCCATAACCGGCAGGCCACGCGTATCAATGGTATCGACCTCGGCATCGACCAGCTGAATTGAGCGGGCTTCGTTATTACGCTTATATAAGAACCCTTTATTAACGAGGTTCTCGATATGCTGCGCTACTGTAGCTACCGAACTGTAGTGCAGTCCATCCATAATCTCGCGAAAGGTTGGCGCGTAGCCATTTTCTGCTGCAAAGGCTCGAATGTAATCGAGCATCTGCTTCTGTTTTTTGGTTAATGTTTGCTTCATATCTCGAGTATAGCGAACAAAGGGCGAAAATGTCAACAATCCACCTGACTGAACTAATCAGAATCCTCCTATCAAGCGACTACGTTTACATTCACCTGACTTTATAGTTTCATATAACTACATTCTACGGCTCTTTGTTCGTGGAGTCCCTTGACAGTCGCGTTAGAGCGTAGCAGCCCCGGAAAGGAAACATCATGTTCACGACTGGTGACATACTGTTACTCCTACTCGTCCTGATACTGCTGGTCATATCGGCACGTCATGACATCAGAGTAGCGCAGAACCTGCCCCTTACCCGCCTCGTGGCTAGTGTCAGCATCTTCAAGTCGATCCTGTTCGCGGTCATCGTCATGATGGTATTGGTCTGGGTTATACCCGGCGCCGATCTGCCGTTTCTAGTACGTTTCAATCCTGCTCCGCCCTAGCCACCTCTCGCCCGGCCCCGGTGTATCGATGCTTCTGGTGCTTGACCGCACCCAGCACACATATACACCGGGGCCTTTAATCTGTCTCGGTTTGAACAGCCGCTTCTCTAACCCACTGTGAATGCTCCTTGTGACAAATCAACAACCCCCTTCCGGTGCGAACTACCGCTATATATTAACGCTGAGGCTACCCCATATAAACATGGAGGGGTCCCGGTCTAATAATCGTCCGAACCGCATCATCATATGACATCACTTTTCTCTTTTCGATATACTAGCTAGGATAATTAGGAGTAAATTTATATGCCCAAGCAAACTGTCGCTATCGTCGGGCTCGGATATGTAGGATTGCCGCTCGCCCTGCTAACAGCCGAAAAAGATTATGAGGTAATCGGCATCGACCTCGATACAAAGAAGAATGAACTTATCAACCAGGGGAGATCTCCCATCACGGATGATTTCGTCGATAAACGCCTTGGTAAAGTAAAGCTTCAAGCTACCGACAAGGCGGATGAGTTAAGGACAGCCGATATCATCATCGTCTGCGTACCCACTCCGGTTCATCACGACTACCAGCCAGATCTTGGGCCACTTAAAGGTGCCTGCACAACAGTAGCTCAAAACCTTGCCAAAGGTACCTTACTAATAATCGAATCTACGATTAATCCCGGCGTGTCAGAAGAGGTGCTACTTCCGTTACTAGAAGAAGCATCCGGCCTAAAAGCCGGTGAAGATTTCGATCTGTCGCACTGTCCGGAGCGAATTAACCCCGGGGACGAGAAATGGAACGTCCAAAACATCCCCCGAGTCGTCGGAAGTTACACTCAAGAAGGACTCGATCGTACTGTAGCCTTTTATGAATCGATTCTCGATGCAGCCGTTAAGCCGATGGGGTCTCTTAAAGAGGCAGAAGCCGTTAAGGTGGTAGAAAACTCATTTCGGGACGTAAACATTGCCTTCGTTAATGAACTTGCGATGTCTTTCTCTACTCTTGGTATCAATGTCGTAAATGTCATCAATGGTGCTGCTACCAAGCCCTTTGCCTTCATGCCACACTACCCGGGCATGGGCGTAGGCGGCCACTGCATCCCGGTCGACCCGTACTACCTCATTGAATACGCCAAACAAAGTGGTTTTAATCACGAATTCCTCATGCTCGCCCGAAACATCAATAACGGCATGCCAGAATTTGCCATTGAGCAGTTGATAGATGGGCTAAATGAAGTCGGCATTGCTCTTAGTCGAGCTAGGGTAGCAGTCTTAGGTCTATCGTATAAGCCAAACGTCGGTGATGACCGCGAAAGCCCCTCATACGTTTTAATCGACAAGCTAAAGGATAAAGGAGCCGAAGTAACGACATTCGACCCCTACTTCACTGAGCAATCGAGCGCGAAAAGTCTAGAAGCTGCTTGTGAGGGCGCAGAAGCTGTGGTTATCGCTACTGCCCATAAAGATTTTCTCGACATGGATATAGATAGACTCAAGGGTGCCGGCATAAAAGTAGTCATCGATGGCCGGAACTGCCTGGATAAAAGCAGGATAACAGATAACGGAATTACATACCGGGGTATCGGCGTCTAGCCAACTCAACCGAGTGCAAGTAACTCTGTACAATGATAAAATTAGTCCTATATGAAAAACCTATTAGTTACCGGGGCGGCCGGCTTTATCGGCGCCAACTTCGTCCACCACGTCATGAATAACCGCGACTACCACGTCACTGTTCTGGACTCACTAACCTACGCCGGTAATCGCAAGAACCTAGAAGATTTGCCCGCTGCGCGGTTTGAATTTGTCGAAGGTGACATCTGCGATGCCAAGCTAGTAGATAAGCTGGTGGCGAGCACTGATGCTATCGTACATTTCGCCGCCGAATCACATGTGGATAACTCGCTGGCCGGACCTGAGGCTTTCGTCAATACCAATATACTCGGTACCTTCCGCCTGCTCGAAGCGGCTCGCCAGCACAATACTCGCTTCCACCACATCTCAACCGACGAGGTCTACGGCGACCTACCACTCGACGCCCCGGAACAAAAGTTTAATGAGTCCACCCCCTACAAGCCCTCTAGCCCTTACTCAGCCTCTAAGGCCGGCTCGGATCATCTGGTCTATGCCTGGTTCCACTCCTTCGACCTACCCGTCACTATCTCCAACTGCTCCAATAACTACGGCCCCTACCAACATGTGGAAAAGTTTATCCCCCGGACCATCACTAACGTATTGATAGATGAGCAGCCTAAGCTCTACGGTCAGGGCGAAAATGTCCGCGACTGGATCCACGTCGATGACCACTCAGCGGCAGTGCTACTCATCCTAGAACGAGGAACTCTAGGCGACACCTATCTCGTCGGCCCCGACAACGAGCGCAGCAATAAAGAGGTGCTTGAAACCATCCTAGAAGTGATGGGCAAACCGCGCGATTGGTACCAGCACGTCACCGATCGACCAGGCCACGATCTACGCTATGCCATTGATGCTGGCAAGCTTAAGCGCGAACTAGGCTGGGAGCCACAGCACGACTTTAGCTCCGGACTGGCTGCCACCGTCGAGTGGTATCAGAATAACCGCGACTGGTGGGAGCCGCAAAAAGCCATGACAGAAGATAAATACAAGCAGTTAGGACGATAGCGGCCATGCTTGCAACTAAGCGCCGTGAGTTTGATAATCTAGCAAAAGGTCAAGGAGCTTTAGTATGAGTGATAAGATGGATTTCACCGTTAACTCTGAGCTAGCCGTGCGCCAAAGTAGCATCCCTGGTCTGCTCGACATCGGTCTAGTAGTTCACGGCGACAACCGCGGCTACTTCAAAGAAAACTATCAAGCCGCCAAGCTCAAAGAGCTCGGCCTACCGGCCGATTTCGAGCCGGTGCAAAATAACATATCCTTCAACGCCGAGCGAGGTGTCACCCGCGGCATTCACGCCGAGCCGTGGGATAAATTTATCTCCGTAGCCCAAGGCGAAGTCTTCGCCGCTATCGTCGACCTGCGAGCCGGCTCAGCTACATTTGGGGTAGTTGAAACCTTCCGGCTTGATGCCGGCCGAGCCATATTCGTACCGCGCGGCTGCGGCAACTCCTTCCAGACCTTAACGAACAACGTCACTTACACCTACCTGGTGAACGAGCACTGGAGTCCGGAGGCCAGCTACACTATGCTGAATCTAGCCGATCCGACAGTAGCGATAGAGTGGCCGATCAGCTTGGAGGAAGCCACTATCTCCGATAAAGACCAGGCGCACCCGCTCCTAGCTGACTTAACCCCGATGGAGGTCTAGATGAGTGAACTGATTACGGGTGCTAACGGCCAGCTGGGTCAGGCTTTACGCGAGATATATCCCGAAGCCGTAGCTATCGACCACGATGAGCTCGACATCAGTAATATTGAAGCGGTACGCCACTTCGACTTCTCCGAAATCGAGACCATCATCAATGCCGCCGCCTACACCAAGGTCGATGAGGCCGAGACACCCGAGGGAATGGTAGCCGCTTTTGCCGCCAACGCCCAAGGCGTCGCCAACCTCGCCGCTATCGCTCGCGAGCGGGAGCTGACATTAGTGCATATCTCAACCGACTATGTCTTTGACGGCACGAAAGACGCACCCTATGAGGAGACCGATCCCCTCAGCCCCATCAGCGTCTATGGTCGCAGTAAGGCGGCCGGTGACTTGGCGGCTCAGAGCGTAGCTAACCACTACATCGTCCGCACTTCCTGGGTAATCGGGGAGGGGAGCAACTTCGCCCGAACCATGCTGAGCCTAGCGGAAAAAGGTGTCGACCCCAGCGTGGTCGAGGATCAGATCGGTCGCCCCGGCTTTACCGTTGACCTAGCCCAAGCTATCGACCACTTGCTCAAAACGGCACCAGAGCCCGGAATCTACAACTGCTCGAACGGAGGCGATCCCGTCTCCTGGGCCGATTTTGCCCGCGAGATCTATCGCACTGCCGGCTACGATGCTGGGCGCATCAGCGACACTACGACCGATGAGTACTTTACTGGCAAGACCGGTATCGCACCGCGGCCAGCTAACAGTGTGCTGCTACTTGATAAACTAGAGGCTACTGGCTTCATCTGTCGCGACTGGCGCGAAGCGTTAGCCGAATACATAACGAAGGAGACGAGCAAATGATAAATCTATCGTACGTATATGAGCTAGCTAATTCGTTGAGGAGTTCGTAATGAAGGGAATTATTCTAGCTGGAGGCTCCGGCTCCCGTCTCTACCCGATTACTCAAGGCATCTCGAAACAGCTAATGCCGATTTACGATAAGCCGATGATCTACTACCCGCTTTCGACCCTGATGATGGCCGGTATCAAAGATATTCTCATCATCACCACTCCGGAAGATCAGAGCCAGTTCCAGCGCCTACTCGGCGATGGCTCTAAGTATGGTATTAGCCTAAGCTATGCCGTACAGCCTGCCCCGGAAGGCTTAGCTCAGGCTTTCATAATCGGCGAGGAGTTCATCGGTGAAGACAGCGTCGCTCTAGTCCTAGGAGATAACATCTTCTACGGCCATGGCTTCGGCGACAGCCTGAAGGAGGCCACCCGAGCTAACGGCGGCACCGTCTTCGCCTACCAAGTATCCGATCCGGAGCGTTACGGTGTGGTCGACTTTGACGATAAAGGCCAAGCCCTCTCAATCGAAGAAAAGCCAGAACACCCCAAGTCAAATTTCGCCGTCGTCGGCCTCTACTTCTACGACAACGACGTAGTAGAGATCGCTAAGAACGTACAGCCTAGCGATCGTGGCGAACTCGAGATCACCAGTGTCAACGCCGAATACCTTAAGCGCGGCAAGCTACAGGTACAGATCATGAACCGCGGCTCAGCCTGGCTCGACACCGGTACCTTTGAGTCTATGAACGATGCAGCTGAATACATCCGGGTGATCGAGAAGCGGACCGGACTAAAGATCGGCTCTCCCGAAGAAGTCGCCTGGCGTGAAGGTTTCATTACCGACGAACAGCTAGTTAAACTGGCCGAGCCGCTACAGAAGAGCGGCTACGGCAAATATCTGGCTAATCTCGTCTCCTAGCAGCGCCCAGCACTGGCGAAACACTACATTTAATGGTACAATTACACTTAAGTTTAAGCGGCTATAGCAAAAACTAAAATGATTTACCGAAAAAGACCAATTAAACGCTCTTCTACCTTTATAGCAGCACTAGTGCTGCTAGGTATGATCGGCGGCGGCGTTAATCAGCTAAACATCGCCCTAGCTTCTCCTGCCGCCTCTGCGCCCGTGAGCTTTAATGCCAAAACCGCTACAGAAGGCAGCGTGGTTATCCGTACCGATAATGTAGCCGCAATAGCAGCCGCGGCCAGCGAGCAGGCCCTAGACGTACTCAACGTCACTAATCTACCGGGGGATGAATCCCTAGTTACTATCGAGGGTAGTCCGGCTAATACTGGCGTGCAGCTAATGCAACTACGTTCGATGAACTCGATCAAAGCCAAACCACAGATCAATCACCGCTACAAGGTCACTGCTATACCGAACGATACAAACTACTCTGATCAGTGGAACCTCACTAAAATCGGTGCGTCGCAGGCCTGGGATATCTCCGAAGGCTCGTCTGATACAACTATCGCCGTCATAGACACGGGGGTGTTATTCGAACAGTCCTGGGAGGACTCACTCGACTGTCCTCCATCTGAGCCGTGTGCGCAACAGGATATGCCCAGTGCCGATAAGCAGTGGACAAATGCCGGAGAGATAGGCATGACCGCTCCAGAAGACCCTTGCTGGGATGAGATTGCCGGTGCAGAAGACAAGCGCTTCAACGAGTGTGACGATGATGATAACGGCTACATCGACGACTGGCGCGGCTGGGACTTCATGGCTGGCTGGCGAGGAGATAGCGCGGTCTGCCCCAACTTTAACGATCCTGATACCTATAACCATACGAGTGAGGACGGTTTTGTTGCAGAAGATAGTGACCCCCAGCCCTACTCCTGTGACGACCCAGCGAATCCCACCCTACTCAATATGAATCACTACAACGGTGGATGCGGGTTCGATGTGGGTGCCTGCTACATTACCCACGGCACCGCCGTAGCCTCTGTTGCAGCTGCTGCTACTAATAATAGTGAGTTAATCGCTGGTGTAGATCACTATGCAAAGATTATGAGCCTTCGCGTACTAGACGGATACGGCTTCGGCGACTCCCCGCGCATCACAGCAGCCGTAGAGTACGCCACGGCTATGGGCGCGGACGTCATCAACCTCAGCTTAGCCGTCTTCGATGATCAAGACCGCTGCACTTCGACAGACACCCTACTGGAGGCGGCGCTGCTAGAGGCTAAGGAAGCCGGTATAGTTGTGGTGGCCGCCGCTGGTAATAGCGGCACTAGTGGCGTCTGCTACCCGGCCAAATCGGCCCACACCATAGCTGTCGGAGCCACCAATAGCAGTGACCAGCGCGCCAGCTTCTCCAGCTACGGACCTGAGCTTGATGTGATGGCGCCAGGGGTCAACATTCCAGCCGCCATACCCCCGGCCAAAGCGAGCAATTATAACGATTACACGGCCACAGCTAGCGGAACCTCACTGGCCGCTCCGCATGTTACTGGCCTAGTAAGTCTTATGAAATCTATCGATAGTGGCGTATCGCATAACGAAGTTTTGAGCTCACTAAGAACACCGGCTATTAAAGTAGGAGGCATGAATAGCCAGAATCGTACAGATCAATATGGCTATGGACGTATCTACGCATACGGCACTGTAAAGTTTACAGAGCTGTCTCATCCTGATGGCACTATGGTCAAATCTCCCCACAACAAAACTGTATATTTGATCGATGATGGGGAGCGGAGACCAGTTAGCGCGCCAATTATATTGGACAGTCATAAACGCTCTCTCGCAGAGGTAAAGCCAGCTACGCCAGCCGACATGAATCTACCCCTTGCTCCCAATTGGAGTTTTCGAGAAGGAACACTCATCAAAGATTCTACTAAAACTATCTATTTGATCGATATAGAGTCTGGAACTCCGAGGACTCGTGCCTTCCAGAATTGGAGTGCTTTCATCGGTTTAGGTTATAACCTGGGTGAAGTCTACAATATTCAAGACAGACTAAGACCAAATTCAAGTGGACCACGCATTAAGGACAGTAGCATTCATATCGACGGTACGCTTATCAAGTCCCCTTTTAACAAAACTGTCTTCTACTTAGAAGATGGTCAGCGCCTGCCCTTGAGCGCACCAATTATTTTGTACAGTCACCTAAGAGATTTCACAGAAGTTAAACCCGCTACTCCTGGAGATATGCAGCTACCCGAGGGACCACTGTTAGGCTTTCGCGAAGGAGTAATCGTACAGGGCGGCTCAAGCAGCGTCTATATAATAGAGCGGCAAGGAAATGAAGTATACAAAAGACCATTTTCTTCTGCTTACATACGCAGGCTGCTTGGATACAAAGATTCAGAAATTATATCGACACAAGACAGACTGCTACCCCCATTAGATGGAAGCGCTATTGAGTAATTATCTAAATAGGCGATAAAGATCTAAGCCGACGCCAGAGTAATGGAATTCTGTTGAATTTATTATGTAAGTGGGAATATTGCCCATAATGATGAGAGGTAGCAGCGCCACGATAGCTACTGCCCTTAGGGTACGGCCAAATTTCAGCTTCTCCATGTAATGAAAGCCGAAGAAGTAAATAATTGGCAGGGCCGGAAATATATACCTGCCTTGCACTGCCATAAATCTACCGTTCCTGACATAACTACCGTAATTTACGTACATAAGTGATAACACATAAAAAGCAACTACGAAGAGAACGATCAGTTGAGGTTTATTTATCTTCTTTATTTCGACCTTTCTAATAACCGCTATGAGCATAAGTACAAATAATATAGACGTGGCAGCTATGAGGGGTCTGGATGGCTCAACTGAAGCATGTGAAAGAGTCCCGAAAGTGCGAGATCTCATAAGTTGCGCCCAGCCGTATACGAATTTACTAGTATCTGCTTCAAAATCGTTCGGCCTATTCGCCTTTAGCTCTATCGAGCGCCGAAATAACCCATGATCGAGACATTCATCATACGAATGGACGATTTCACACCGTGGTGATATGTCACCATAGGCTAATTGGTTACCCACAAAAAATCGTATAAACATTGAGAATAGCGCTATCAAGCCTACGGCTAACACGATATTCATAACTAATGCTTTATTGAAGCTTTTTAACCAATCTACAAATGTACTAATAACTGTCAATCGTAACATAACCACCAGTGCTACTGTCTCTGCTAGTACCACCGGCAAGAATGCTTCTTTAGTAAATGCGCCGAGCAAAATAACTATGCTCCACAGCATGAGATCAGCCGGCTTCTTCTCCTGCAAGAATCGTATTAATAATAGTATCGATGTAAAAACAAGTAGGATGAATAAATTATCATAGTTTATGGACCCAGCAAGAAACGTATACATCATACTATTCGCGAAAATGAATATACTCACATTTGCAGTAAAACTAGAAAACTTTAGTTTTTCTGCGATCTTCTGTAAGACCAGAAGGCTGCTGGCGGCAAGCAAGATATTAATTCCTCTCAAGATAAGAATCTTAGCCGATAATGATAGATTACCCAGTAGTGCCAAAGGAAAGCTTAAAAGATAGTGGTACATAAGATATGGCGTCCTTGTTAGTTCGCCAAGTGAGAATAAGCCCTCTTGGCTACTTATAAATGGTGAGAAGTTATTCTGCACAAATAGCTCTGCTACTTTGAAATGGTATTGCTCATCGGGCGGTATGCCATATTTAATGGTGAGTGCGTAAAATAGACTCTGCAAAAGAAACAGGATGAATGTTGCTTTAATAAACTTTTTCGATGAAACAATTTCCGCAACCTGGAGAGTCCTTGCTGTGAATATCTCTCGAAACAGTGCTACACCGTTCCTGTTCATGCGATGTGTCCTTCTCTAATCTTTTGTTTGAGTTTGGGCGCCCTTAGTATTAAATAAAGCACAAATAAAACAACGTAGTTAACGCCCCGATCTATTACCGCCAACTGCAGTACCTGTGCATTGGTGATGCCCAGTAAGTCACTAGTGAATATGTATATCCCCTCCTTTATTCCGATTGAACCTGGAGTGATGCTTACTAATAGTGTGACTGTTGAAAGTGTTGAATATAAAAATAGTGGCGCGATAGACAGATCTATCCCCAAAGCCCAAAATTCAACTAGTGAAGTAAAAAATGCTAGCATTATACCCCCTAGAGTTAGCCAGCTTAGCCGTATAAAAAGCTTTGCATTGTGCCGTATCAGGTCCCAGCCATCTAATACTCGATCAAGAGTTGTAGTCAACCCAGCTAAGGGTTTAACATTCTGGGGAATAAGTTTTAGAAACTTCTTATTCGGTGCTAATGCCAGAAAAACGGTAAACGTGAGCAGAGAGCCAAACAATAAGTATAAAATCGGCATATACTCTCCAGTTTGAGTTTGAATATGCCACAAACTCAGTAAACCAATTAATGAAGCAACGGAAAAACTAATAATATAAAACCCGGACAGGGTAGCTATGAAATCAGTGTATGCAAACTTGTATTTCTTCTTTAAGTACATCGCTCGGATTCCAGCACCACCCAATAGGGGGCCGAAATAATTTCCTATAGTTGTTAAGAGCGACATATAAAATGAGTCCCAGAACGGTAATTTCTTTCCGTATGCGCCGACTGTTGCAATGTTGTATAGGGAGCTATTGAGGATCTTTCCCACCTTTAGTAACGATATAAGCACTAGAGCTAGGGCTGAGACCGAAGCTAATTCATAAAACACTTCTCGATTATTAATGAAATAATAAAAGAATATAGCTATGAAGAATACTGTACTTACTAATCCGAAACGCTTTTTCAAGCTACGCACCTATAAGCCTTTTCAGCTCTTTCACATATCTCTCACTTGATCGTCCATCTGCCGTATCCCCATACACCACTTCATTTGCTTCACTCATAATGGCTTTATACTTTTCCCTAAAAACATCCGGCCTTTCGAGGTACTCTTCCAACGAAGAGAGTAGTGTCTGATAGCTAGCGACTATTTCTCCGAAACGATATTTTGGCTTTACCGTAAAACCATCTTTGAACGGTGATGGTACATCAAGAAAAATAGTTGGTCGTCGTAAAGGCAAATAATCAAATACAATTGAAGACCAATCGCTAATTAATACATCCGATATAGCAAGGAAGTCTTCAGCCACCGGGTATCTTGCATAAGGCATTATCTTTATATTTTCATACTGAGCAATGTCAATATTGTCTCCTGAATTGAGGTGTGCCCTGAAGATAATGAGAGTATTGCTCTTGGACGCTACGTCATTTAATCCATTAAAAAAATCGCTTATCTCTAAATCGAAAGGAATAATACTGCGCCCTGCATCATCCTGCCTCCAAGTAGGTGCCAGTAGTACAACTTTTTTAAACGTAGTCGGGATTCCATACTTTTCTCTTACGGAATCGAGATTATATTCATCGTTAACAAGGGGATCTATTCGAGCATAGCCAGTAACTTTTACTATATTATCATTCAATTTAAAGTCGTTTACATAAGCCTTCCTCAGGGTGGGCGACGAAGTCCATATTCCAGCATAATTTTGATAAGCTACAAAATTACTTGGCGTGTACCCTTTATACGGTATTCCATGCCATACATCCACGAATTTCATGCTGGTCCAACGATAATAAATGTATATGGAATGGTAACCGTGATCCGTCATCATAACATCTGCCTGAGATACATGAAACATATGAAGAGGGTTGTGATTTAGCATCACATCAACCCCCTGCTTCTTTAGCTGTTTATAGTAAACTGGATCCATCGTAAGGTAGACCACTCGAAACTCGGGATCGGTCATGCTACTTACATAATCATAGAAAGCCTTAAGATTACCGTTTAGTTTATGACCATAAAGCACAACTAGTGGCTTTTCTCTGAATGATTTAAATATACGGGCTGGCAACGTGACAACTACCGCTATCGCCCCTCCTACCAGGTATAACCAGTGTAAAGGATTCTTTTTATCAAATTTCATACATTAATCTATTTTTTACGCTTCTTTATTCTAGCTTCTGCGGCTAGTGAATTCTCTTCTTCCTTTTCTGCCTGCTCAAGCAGCTTGTGACTATTCTTAAGCACGTCCGTGATAATTGTTGAAGAAGTACCGATTGTGTAGGGGAAATATATTACCTCGACACCAACCTTTTCGAACTTGTCTTCATACTCTAACCACTCTTTGCTGCCAAACCAATCATTGCCGACGAATATCTTGTCGAACTTCAACAGTTCCCACGCCTTATACTTATCGAGTTCGTATTGTCCGACTACTGTATCTACATACTCAATACTCTGCACAATCTCTAGCCGTTCTCGAAATGGAATTATAGCCGTCTTCCCTTTATACTTAACCAGCTCATCGGCAGTTACTCCTACGATCAAATGGTCGCACATTGATTTAGCATTTCTTAGAATATTCAAATGACCAATGTGGAAAAGATCAAATACGCCCGCTGTATATCCAATAGTCTTTTTGCCTATGTCCTCATTCATACTTACTCCAATGTAAATTCCTTCTTTTACTTTATCATCGATGACTAAAGTATAAAAAATCGCTCTTTTTTTAATTGCTATGGTGAACTTTATACTCTAACAGCTTCTCAATTCCTTTATCTAGTGGCGTGAGGTCTCGTCCAAGAAGCTTACTCATCTCACTTATGTCAGGCTGTCGCCGTGTCATGTCTCCCTCTTTTAAGGGCGGGAGATGCACAATCTTCGACTTTGAACCAATCAGCGAAATTATCTTTTCTGCCAAGCTAAGTATAGAAGTCTCCTGGTCGTTACCTATATTAATGACCCTATCGACCGTACTCTCGTCTGTAATTGCATTCGTAGTTGCCTCAATATTGTCATCCACATAGCAAAAAGTACGAGACTGCATCCCATCTCCATAGATAGTTATATCACTTCCAGCTAAGGCAGCATCTATAAATTTAGACATCACAAAATCTGCACTCTGCCCTGGGCCGTATGTATTAAAAAACCTAAATATCGTATAGTCTAAGCCGAATTCTTGTTTATATGAGCGCAGGAATGCTTCTCCGACATTTTTAACAATGGCATACGGTAGACGTGAGTTAAGCGGAGTTCTCTCCTCATGCTGTGGCATTTCAACTGGCTCACCATAAACCTCTGATGAAGAAGCGAAGAAAACTCTCTTTACTCCTGTATTCTTAGAAAGATCGAGAATATTTTTAATCCCATCTATGTCTCTTAGCACGGAGACGGGATTATCTAAAGTGCGACGCACCCCAACCACTGCGGCGTCTTCTGCTCCAGAAAGCTTCTTTGCTATGTTGCTTCCAATGAACCCTGCACCCCCAGTAACTAAGAATGTTTTCATGTACTCCTCTTTCTTTGAACTCTCCACAGTGTAGCAATAGCTGAATACTGCAGCAATTTAATTATTACCTCCGGGCTTTTGCGGCAAGCCCTTTTATAACACCAGCGACAAAAGCACCTACCACAAGAGGCAGTCCGACGATAACCACCAGGATATCCCTCAGTCTTGTAGCTATAAGTACCGCTACAACTATAGTAGATATAGAGAACCCTATGATTACCCCTATAAATAATTGGGGGAGCGCCACTAGTGCAGCAGTAAAAATAGGCAGTAATACTGCTAAGAGCCAAATATGTTTATAATAGCGTGTCCCTTTCTGGAAGTAATAGTCAACGAATCTTGGACCCCTTCCGTAAAGATGCCTGAGCTCCTCACTTACTTCAGTTCTGGGGCGATAATATACCTTCGCCTCGCTAGACTTATACAATTTTTTGCCTTGCGACAGTATATATTTAAATAGCTTAGTGTCTTCGTTTACTGATTTTAGGTTTTTCCCCTTGATTGCCGCACAGGCTTCCAAGAACATTTTCTTGCTAACCCAAAAACCTGTAGTACCCTTTGGGGATTTCTCAAAATTTTGGTCCGTTATATAGTAAGAATCAAACTTTTCACCCCATCCACCACTATAAATTTTACGGCGTAAGAGATACAGCACCCGACTAATCAATGTCGGAGACTCAGACTCTATAGCATTCGATATAATACAACTTTCGCCTGACTCAACCACCGCATTGAGATAGTTAGCGTCTAGCAAGCTTCTATCATCAACAAGAAGTAGCTGAGGATTCTTAGCAATTTGTGCCCCTTTTAATCTTGCTACATACCTGCCTTGATTCTTTTCAAACTGAAAAATGGTAAATGGTATTCCTCTTCCTACAAAATCATCGTTCTTAGTTTCTACCTTCTGCCTTAGTGTTTTATTCGGTCCGTCAATGACCACTACTACTTCAAATTCGTAGTCTCCTGCATTTTGATCTAGTAAACTTTGAAGGCAATCATCAATATGATCTTCACCGGTGTATGTTGCTAATACAATGGATACTTTATTTGCCATAGCCCATACCCTTAAGATGGTTAGCTATGATTTCAGACGGTGATTCGTACTCTACCAGCTTCTTTCTTTCATAATCTTTATAATTATCAATGAAACTATTTATAATCTTGTCATCCAACTTTGATATCACGGCAGTCACACCTAAGCCCTCCTGTCTCTCGGTTTCGTTTCTAAATATCAATGTCGGTTTTCCCATGTGGTACAGCTCTTCTTGGTTTCCGCCTCCATCAGTTATAACAAACTCGCTGTGTTTAACAGTCTTTATGAAGTCGAGATACTCAAGTCTAGGCAGTAGTTTAATTTTCTTTGAGTTACTAATGTTCTGCATTAGATTAAATTTTTTAAGTTGCTCCTCTGTAGCTGGGTGTTGCACAAACAAGACAATAAATGAATCTGAGACAAATTTAATCTTTTCAAGGATATCTGAAAACCTATTCTGATTAAATATGTTCTCATACCTATGGATACTAGCAACTACATACTTGCTATTTGGAAGCACCGCTTCGGATCTGTCACAGTTTTTCAGCCCAAACATTAAAGTGTCTAGTTGTGTATTTTGATGCGTATTTATTTTTACACCCTTATACTTAGTGAGATTTTCTACCGCCCAATCCCCTGGACAGGCATAGTAATTAGCCAAACGAAATGTAATAAGTCGATTTATCTCTTCGGGAAAGGGTTTGAAAATATTGAAACTACGCAACCCAGCCTCAACGTGCATAACTTGACAACCGTATAATCTACCTAGCAACGCCCCCCACCATGTCGTTAATGTATCGCCATGCGTAAGTACAATATGTTTTTTACCGGTATACCCAGCAAAAATCTTTTTTCCTTTACTAAGTTGAAGAAGTATTCGCAGAAACCAATACCATACTTTCCCCATGGTTTTCGCTTCGCTGTCCCAATCAAAGATTGTGTAGTCTGCTAGCGGAAGTTGGAAGGTTTCGAGTGACTGAGCAATAGTCTCTTTGTGTTGAGCGGTATATATCCAACGCCACTCCAGTCCCTGTTTCTCACACTCCAACATTATCGGAGCCATTTTAAATAACTGTGCCCTGGTACCTATTACAAAATGAATCATCTATTCATTTTCTTCAGAAGTCATTAACTCTATAGTTTTAACTTTTTCCAGTATTTTTTCCTGGTTATTATTCAATCTTTGCAGCATGTCAGCAACTAGTCCGAGTCCAAGCATAAATAGTCCCACTGTTACAAAATAAATACCTATGAACCCTACAGATTTATATGGTGTCAATTTCCCTTCTTGGAGCCAATGAACGCCGAGAAATGTTAATAGTATTATTCCCGCTAGTGCACTTACAAAGCTGAGCAGTCCGAAGAAACGCAAAGGCGCAAAGTCCCTATAGGCTCTCAATATATTTAAACCACTGCCAAACAAGAATTGTGTAAAATTAGTAACGACTCGAGATTTTCGATCCGGGTAGTACTTTACACCTAGCGGAATAGTGGCAATATTCATTCTTTTCATAGCTAACACCTGGAAAGACTCTTGGGTGTAAGTGTACTTTCCATTTAGATTTATGCCCAGCAGGGCCCGCCGATTATACGCCCTGAATCCGCAGGTAACATCATTGAACTTCTCTTTAGTAAGTATACTTACGACTCGAGCGCCTAGTCTGTTTGCCCAATATTTACTAGCTGGCATATTCTCTGGTCTTCTTTTTTTCCCAGTTTCAGAATCGGTGAACCTATCAGCAGCAACAAAATCGTAACCATCCTTCAGTATCGGCTCTATTAGCCGCGGAATATCGCGTGGGTCAAACTGAAGATCCCCGTCGATGTTGACCATTACGTCGGCTTTTGCGTGCAAAGCTATATCTACCGCCTCTTGAAATCGGTAAGCCAAACGTTTTTGATAACGACCATCAATCACCTTGGCGCCATGTCGTTCGGCTACATCAACCGTCCCATCAGTACTGCCATCACTTAGTACCCATTTTTCAATTGTGTGAATACCCGGGATGGTTTCTGGTACTAAATCAAGCACCTTGCCAATGGTTTTAGCTTCATTTTTGCAGATTGAAAAAACAATTAATTTCAACTCGTTATCACTCTTTATTCTTTACCTGTACAGTGTATCATAGGAGAAAAATGTGCTCTATAAACTGAAAATCTATATTTGCAATTTGTATTATGAGTGAGACAACCATTACACCCATGTTCCTGCTTCATCTTTTTGCTACAACATCTATTCTGATTGCGCTCTTTTACTCGTATGGGCTGTTAGCCAAGCGGCATATCGCCCCTCAGCTTCAAAGTATCGCAGGGGGATTTGTACTATTTTTAGCAGTTAATGAGCTACTCGCACTCCCGTTTATATTAAATCATTTAGCCTTCTATGCCTTCTATGCCGTTTTTCTTGCTTTAAATACCGTCGTATTGATATATGGATTGGTAATTTTTATTAAAAAAATAAGAGACGGAGAAATTGCGTTTAAAAAACCGTCGCTTATGGCCATATTTGCCATCATCTCTCTGCTTGTCTCGATTGGATTAGCTCAATTCTATGTAAAGTATGACGCCGATGATGCGTTTTATGTTAGCCTAACGGAGCAAAGCATAGGTACCGATCAACTGTACCTGTATGATCCATCAACCGGAAATGCTGAATTCCCCATATCGAAGGCATACATATTCCAGTCATGGGAGCTTCTCCAGGCATCTATGGCTCACAGCTTTCAACTAACTGCAGTCGAGTTTGCCCATAGTCTTATTCCGATGCTCATCATGATTCTCGTCTTTTCTGCCCATAAGTATATCTATAAAGATCTTTTACGCTCTGACGAGTACACTTATCTTGCGCTGCTGCTTCTGTTTATATTCCTATTATTTAGTGGATTCTCAATATACTCACAAGGATCTTTCCTTATGACTCGTTCGTGGCAAGGCAAAGCAATCCTAGCTGCGCTTATTCTCCCAATGTTACTGAATTCCCTCCTGGCTACATATAATCGACCCGATAATAAAGAGGCGTACATTTCTATCGGCGTCCTATTAATTGCCGGCATGGCATTAAACCCTGCCATTATCTTTCTTGGGGCAACGCCTATAGGGGTGTTTGGCGCCCTAACTGTAATTAAGTACCGTAACTTTAGTTCTGCTTTAAAGCTATCTGCAACACTCTTGCCAGTCATAATTATGGGTGTTGCTGCAAAACTTATGGTTAGTAGTGGCGTTGGTGGTTCGTTAGACCCCAAGATACTTCCCGACGGTCGTACATACGGAAATTATCTACAACGTTTCATCGGTGGTACCCGCTACTTGTACGTAGTACTACTTGGAGCCTGTTTATCTTTAAAGAAAAAGATAGATATGCGCATAGTTACCCTTGTGATAATCTTTCCTGCCGCACTTTTCGCAACCATATTGAACCCACTACTATTTGAACCCCTATACACGTACATAACCACCAACACCTACTGGCGTCTATTTTGGATTATACCCATAACTATCATGGTCCCAATTGCCGGGGTGCATATATATAGTTTTATTAATGAGGCCTTTGCAAGGATTCTTCCGAAAGCAGTGGATCTAACGAGAATCGGGGTTATTGTAGCTGTCTCGCTTGTGTACATAGGGGCTGGTACTTTTATCTATAGCCACCCAGACAGTACATTTGATAATTCTCGGCACAAGGCTCCTGTCGGTGTTAGTGAAGTGGCAAACGAACTTACTGAGCAACCCCAAGGTGTCATCTTGGCTGCATCGAGCCCTGCAGTTTACCTACATAATTTCACATCAAAGCATCAGCTACTGGTATCACGAAAATTTTATATTCCATCCTATCATCCAGCAGGGACTACCGAGTATAACGAACTTCGGCTTATGTTTAACATAATAAATAACACCGATACGCATAGCATCTCACAAGATAGATTTATGCAACTTCTTAAAAAATATAAAGTAGATTATATGATCTCTCCGCAGAGGAATACCTACATAAAAAGCTTTGCGACGGAGTTTTCTCTCGATACGATTTTTAAGTCAGAATATTATTCAGTATATGAACTTAACTAGCAGCCATCGATAGGAGTTATTTGCTTGTTTTTTAATGGTTTTTATGCTTATATTGATACATAAAGAAAGTGCTATAAAATAAAAACTCCCAGGTAAATTATGAAGATGAACAAAAGACTCACTATATCAATTATCGCAGTAGCCATTCTCACCCTGGGTGTGGGGTATGCTGTAATGCAGTCTGATACCTCTAAGATAAATTCCGATACTGCACAAGATTCTAACTCTAGTACATCCGACTATAGCGATAGCAATGACCGTGTTGACGAAGATCAAGTTCCGGAAGATCGAAATAATGACGCGAAGAATGTCCAACCAGATGGAGATAAAAGAGTTGAACCAGAGGAACAACCGCCAGAGAATCCACCCATCGAGAAACCGCATATTACTCGCTACGAGCAATCGGGTGATGCTATTCGGGTATCTGCCATATTCAATACAATATCAAGTGGTACATGTAGGCTCACTCTGGAGAAAGCAGGCCATGAAAGTATAGTGCGTAGTGCTGAAGTCGTCGTCGGACCTAATTATTATGCCTGTGATGGTTTCAGAATTCCTATTGCTGAATTACCCGCCATGGGAGAATGGAAAGTCTCTGTCGCCCATCTACAGGGTAACCAATCTGTCTCATCTGATACTTATAAGGTAACGGTGAAGTAGTATGAGAATAATACGCATACTATCTCTAGCGGTACTCATTCTTGGAATATCGCTCATAGCTGCGGCTCCAAAAGTACAAGCCGCCACTTTCGATCCAGGCCGTATTATCGATGACACCGTCTTTACGAATAAAAACGCTATGTCGGAAAGCCAAATACAAGCCTTTCTAGAAGCGAAAGGATCGACGTGCCTTAAAGACTTTAGAACCCTAGCATTATATGACGACAATAATGATGGCTATGGAGATGAACCGTATGGAAGGGGCAATGATAATAATAAGGTACTCGCTTCTAAGCTTATTTATCAAGCGGCACAAATATACGATATAAATCCTCAGGTAATACTTGCGACATTAGAGAAAGAACAGAGATTAATCACCCGCAACGACTGCCCTTCCTGGCGCTACAATACAGCTCTTGGGTACGGCTGTCCCGACACCGAGCCTTGCAGTGTGTCCGCTTATGGATTCACGCGACAAATCGATTACGGCGTTTGGCACTTCAGAGGATTCTATGACGATAACCTAACCTACGTGCCATACTCTCCAGGGGTACGTAAAGTATATTTCCACCCTGGCCCATGTAGAGTACCCGCATCTGGGGGCGGATGTGATGAATACTATGGCCAGTATAAGAATAATCCGGATATCAACTACTGTGGCAGCACTAATGTGAATATAAAGAACCGTGCCACTGCATCTTTATATTCATACACGCCATATCAGCCCAACCAGGCTTCATTAGACGCTTTCCCTGGGACCGGAGACAGATGTAGTTCCTATGGCAATCGTAACTTCTGGTTCTTTTTTACGAACTGGTTTGGCAGTACCTCTGGACCGTTCTACACATTAGAATCACAAACTCTGCCTGATGGCGAAATCGCCTACGGAGAGGTTGTCTCGGTGCAATTTAAAATTAAGAATAACTCATCTCTGACTTGGTATTCAGATGGCAACCTACCTCAAGGCCAGCGTGCTTTCCGGCTTATGACTACGGGTTACAAGAATACTGTATTTGCCAATACTTCAGATCCAGCCTGGATGGGAACACAGAATCAAGTAAAGATGGTCGAGGCGTCGGTTGCGCCTGGCCAAATAGCGACATTCAACTTTACCTTAAAAGCCCCGCAGCAATCTCTTTCGCACACTATAGATATGGTCCTAGTCCACAATGGTGTCAGGGTCTACACCGATACAGTAATGTCCGTTGCGGTTAAATCTATCCCAGACTATGCTTATGAAACTGTATCTATTGAAGCGCCGCGGGGGATTTTACCGGGCGACGGAAACTTTATAACTGTTAAACTTAAGAATACCGGGGTAGAAACGTGGCACTCAGACGATAACCGCCCACCGGGAGTGCGTCCGATACGACTCGCTGCGAGTGGGTATCGAAACAGTCCTTTTGCTTACCCTCGCACATCTTCCGCTTGGCTTGGTACAAGAAATCAGATAAAACTGCAGGAACCCAAAGTAGCACCGGGAGAAGTGGGAACATTCAGAGCTACTATTTTTGCGCCGTACCAAGAGATCAAAGAACATGAACATAACTTTAGGTTAGTGCTCGACGGAGAAAAATTTATCCCCGGATTGAATATACCCGTTACTATAAGTGTTCCACCTATCATTCCGAGATATTCAATCGTAAGCACCTCAGGAGTTCCCTCTACTCTTTCTACAGGTGAGCAGGCTACCTTTTCTGTTACGGTCCGGAATGAGGGTAATATGATTTGGCGCAATGCACGCCGTAAAGTCCCGAGTGATGACCCAGCTCAAGGACCCTTAAGAGATGTACGTATGCTTACCTGGGATCCAGGCTATCGTAACTCTGCATTTGCGAGCTCTACCTGGGAGTGGCTCGGTTCAAAGAACCAGATAAGTGCTGCCACAAAAATTGCAGGACCAGGCAAAAATGCTACCTATGATATTACTTTTACGGCTCCGAATACGCCCGGTCAGTACGTAGAGAGATTTAACCTGGTCTTAGATGGACTAGTAGTATTCCCCAACCAGGGCCTGTCCTTCCCTATTACCGTGACTCCTTAGTCTGTATAATGGACGGAGAATAAGTCCATACCTTAGGAGAGCTTTCCCTTGGCAAAACTCAAAATTCTAATTCTGTGTCATGATGTTATCGGCGAAAAAATGGCCGGCCCGGGCATACGATACCAGAATATCGCTAAAGTACTCGAAAATGATTTCAGTGTAACGCTCGGAGTGTTTTCAAAACACGGTGCAGACAACCACGAAAATATAACGGCCATTAACCCCGATAGCAATGACTACCGAGAACACTTTGATGACGCCGACGTAGTATTTGCCCAATGGCTAAGCGACTCTATGCTTGATTATGCCAAGGCGAGGGGAGTCATTGTAATCTTTGATCTCTACGCTCCTGTGCCTGTCGAGTATTTAGCAAACTTAGCATTTGCTAAATCTGAACCTTCTCCACTACAAATCAGTAACTACGAATCGGTAATAGAAATGTATAGACGCTACTTAAGCACTGGGCAGCTGTTTGTGTGCTCCAATGAGCGACAACGAGATTTCTGGACCGGGTACACTGCTGCGATGAATCTGCTTGATGTAGGCACATTCAAAAAAAAATCGCGACAAGACAACTTTATTATCGGCCCCATGGGAATAGACCCCAACATCCCCAAATCATCTAAACTTATGCTGCGCAAGAAGTTGGGCTTAAAGAAATCAGATTTCGTACTGCTCTGGACTGGAGGCATCTGGGACTGGTTTGATGCACAGATAATCATCCGAGCGATGAGCAAGTTATCTGATAACAGTATCAAGCTTGTCTTCTTGGGGACAAAGCATCCTAATCCCATTTATAAAGAAGAAATGAATGAGAGTACACTTGCAAGAAAACTTGCATCAGAATTAGGTCTTACCGATAAAACTGTCTTCTTTCTTGATGGGTGGATTCCCTACGAAGAGAGAGGTAACTACTTGCTCGATGCAGATGTCGCTATCTACTCTGACAAAGAATCGCCCGAAACTAGATTAGCTCATAGAACCAGAGTCTTGGATCATTTTTGGTCACTTCTTCCAACCATCTGTCCGCGCGGCGATTTTCTCTCTGAAAAGATTGAGCAAAAAGAGCTTGGTATAGTGGTAGACGAACGCTCAGAAGAAGCATTCGTCCAGGCAATTATTAAACTGCATTCAGATACGGCTTTTTATACTAAAATTGTTAATAATATCAAACAGGAAAGGCAACATTTTACTTGGGAGAGTACCTTGAGCCAGTTAGTTGACCACTTAAAGACTATGAACGTACCCTCGTTAAGGAAGCAGATTATCAAAGACTCTGTAGCTTCCCCGAGGAATACCCTTCCTCTTCTACAGCGAATAAAACGTGCGGCTAGAATTATACTTCTTGGGAGATAAAGGCATGAACGATAAATTACCACTAGTTAGCATTGTAATTGTAAACTGGAACGGGCTTGAGGACACCAAACAGTGCCTTAAATCTATTGGCGAATTACATTACGAGAACATTGAGATAATTGTGGTCGATAACGGATCAGTTGATGGGTCGAAGGAATACCTAAGTGCCCTAGACGATATTATCTACATTGATTTGCCCACCAATACTGGATTTACTGGTGGCCACATTGCAGGAAAAGAGGTTGCAAAAGGTGATTTTATTATTCTCGTCAATAATGATCTGGTCATGGATCCGGAGTGGATCAATCACGCCCTAGATAGTTTTAATTCCCATCCTGATGCTGCTGTAGTTGGCGGAAAACAGTACATGTGGAATGATGAAAATCCGGCACAAGATGCAACCAATGACTACTTTGCCTTTCAGGAGGTAGACCAATCTACCGGAAATACTTACACTTCTCTCGTAGGAGAAGAGGAACGATCAGTAGATGCCATCTCTGGTGCCTGCATGATGGTAAAAACTGAATCCCTTAAAAAAGTCGGCTATTTAGATGATGATTTTTTCACCTACTATGAAGAAACCGACCTTACCGCGCGCCTCTTAAGAGCTGGTTACCGCACCTACTATAATCCAAGGGCCGTAGCTTGGCACAAGGTTGCAGCAAGCACCACGCGAGTCAACAAAAAAAATTCATATTACCTCTACATGATGCATCGAAACAGGTACATGTATGCTATCAAGAACTTTGATAATAAATTTGTGCGCGAGTTCCGGCGCAACTATTTCAAGGAGGTTACCAGATCACTCCTTAGGCCACTGAAATCAAGCATCCAAGTTCGTATCCGAGCTTATGTCTGGAACAAGCTACACATGAAGCAACACCTGTATAAACGACAGAAGATTATGCCCCTTGGTGAAACTTATAACAATCATCTCAACGAATACGAACCCCGTGATGCTACATTCATAATCCCATGCTATAACTACGGAAACTACGTTCAAGAGGCTATTGATTCTGCCCTTCGACAAACTATTCCGCCCAAGAAAGTTCTGATTATTAATGATGGCTCAACAGACAATAGTCGAGCGGTAATTGACACATATAAGGACAACCCATTAGTGGAGATTATTCATCAGCAGAATAAGGGTGTAGTGGCCACTAAAAATCTTGGTATAGAAAAAACTTCTACATACTGGACTATATTCTTAGATGCTGATGATAAAATCGAGAATGATTATGTCGAGAAATTGATAAACACAGCCCACTCTGGTGGGTATGCTATCGTCTATACCGACATGAAAGTTTTTGGGGCGACTAATGACGTCATTAAGGCTCGACCCTTTAATATTCGTTCGATGCTACAAAGAAGCTATGTGCACAATAGCTCACTAATTAAGACCTCTTACCTTAAGCAGATAGGAGGATATAAAGAAGAGATGAGAGATGGAGTTGAAGACTGGGAGCTATATCTTACTCTCTACGAAGCGGGAGCGAAGTTCGGATACCACGACGAGCCCATCTTCAGCTATCGATATCATGACTCGTCTATGAGCCGTAACACTCAAGTAGCCAAACGAGAAATGGAATTTTACAGACGAATCGCTGGGCTGCATCCTGAATTATTTGGAATTCGAGCACAACTCCAGAGAAGACTATCGCGAATCTGGTACCTCACAACCTTGCTCGTTAAGAATCCCTTGATTGCAGTTGCTATTGCTCGAAGCGCCCCCCGTGCTTTGCGCGCTGCCCTTGAAGCGATCAAGAGCGGCGTTAGAGACTACCAAAATAATAATAAATCTTCATAATAGGCGTAGATCATGAGTAAAAGCACAAATAAGCCCCCCCAGGTCGGAAAAGTTAATATTTCCTACCTTTCCAGCGATATTGATGAACGCTATTCTGATGGCAAGATCGAAGAAGACCTCCTTGAGCTTTTCAAAGGACCTGGCGTCCAAGCTAAACGAGAAGAAATATTAGATAAGAACCCCTCTTGGGAGCAATACTACCACCTCTCCCCCTTGCGAGGCAGCATCGTTGACTGGTATGACTTTAGGCCTGAATCCTCAGTGCTTGAGATTGGTGCTGGATGTGGCGCTATTACAGAGTCATTAGTAAAAAAACCTATCCAGGTTACAGCACTTGAGCTAACACTGCGTCGCACCCTTGTGAACGCATATCGGAACCAGAACGCGGACAATCTAGAACTACTGGTAGGAAACTTAGAGCGTATGGATAGTAAAGACCAGTATGACTATATAGTCTGTGTAGGGGTGTTAGAGTATGCAGGCACTTTCATCGACCATTCTTCGCCTTATAACGAATTCCTGCGACTGCTCGCGGAAAAACTCAAACCCAGCGGCAGGCTACTTCTCGCTATCGAAAATCGACTTGGTCTTAAATACTGGGCTGGAGCACGTGAAGACCATACAGGGAACTTCTTT
Source organism: Candidatus Saccharimonadales bacterium (assembly GCA_040903985.1). Taxonomy (NCBI): domain Bacteria; phylum Candidatus Saccharimonadota; class Candidatus Saccharimonadia; order Saccharimonadales (SeqCode); species Saccharimonadales bacterium (SeqCode). Next base: position 406,319 of record JBBDUI010000002.1, on the reverse strand, counting down.
GACGGCTTGAATCAGTATCCTACCGAAAAGAAGGTCCAAACCTTTGGTAGGCTTGAACTAGAGAGTCTATTCGCCGCCTCTAGCTTTAAAAAAGCTCAGTTCTTTTATCCATTCCCCGACTATAAGCATGCTCGTTTAATATATAGTGACGGATATCATCCAGGCAACGGTGCTGAGTTTCCGCTTAATCAGCTCCCGACTCCTACATATGACCAATCTCGGGTAGTACTCTTCTCAGAAGCTCTCGCTATGATCGCCCTTGAGGATAATAATCTGTTCCCTCAGTTTTCTAACTCATTTTTAGTTGAGGCAACAGTATGAGTGCACAGCGACAGCTCCTTTATTATGTAAGCCAGTCTGGGCGACAGCCAAAATTCGCGATTACAACCTCCATCTACCAAGACGACGATAGTAGGCATGTAGCCAAGCAGAGTATGGGTGGAGAGTCTCTAGATCACCTACACGCTATGCTGGCTTCCTATGGGCAGCTCAACGTGTTGATCGATAAGATACCCGGACTAGACATCGTCATCCCCTCTAAGCTAGACAGTGGCGTCGAATTTCCATTTATAAAAGGTGTCAATATAGAACGGAAGCTCTTACGGAGTATGCTTGGCGGCGATGAAGGGGTGGTTAAGTCTATAATTAATAAACTCCTGTCGATCGTGGACTCGCTCCCTACAACTATCTGTAATCCTGTGAATAACCCCGAATACAAAAAAGTATTTGGCAAAAATTTTAACCGCGAAGTAGAGTGCGTAATCCCGGGTATAGCAGACCTCAACCTGGATAACTTTATCGAATCGGCTCAGGGAGAATGGACCTTGATAGATTATGAGTGGGTTTTCAACTTTCCATTGCCAAAACAGTATATAACGAGTCGCTTCTTTGCCTACTTCTTTCTACTTAAATACCAGGATATTCTCAGATATCATGCAGACACAGTTCACCAGCTTGAAGTCGTAAGGGGCTATGGGGTTCCCCAGTATATTATCGATAGTTATGAGAATTATTTTGAGCATATCCCAGAAGCTATGAATGCCGAGTCAGCATTTCAGAAGTATGTTCAAAAGAGTCATCACTCAGAAGATGACGTTAATTACGAGTACATCCACCCAACGGAGAGAGATACCGTCCCAAGGCCAGCACAGCTAGTACCCGAGTTCATTCGCTCGAGAGAAGAAATATCAAGATTAAGCAACAAGCTCATAGAGTTAGAACGGAATCACCGTGAAACACATGACAAGCTAGAGCGAGTCGAACTGTCTGGGCCTTATAAAGTAGCTAAAAAGCTATCGCAAGTTAAGCACTTAGTATCGCGGCTGATCAAAGGCTAGGCCTACTTATCTCAACCGAGACATTAGGGTGATAAAGCCACGCATTTTTCTCATTTCTGACTACTTTAAAACTAGCTGCTTTTTGCAACCGGCTGTAGTCATCTTCTCTATCCTCCTTCTTAAAAGCACACTCGACGGAATACTCTCCATTAGGAAAAATATTCTGAATATGGAATGTGATTGAGATTTCGTCCCCTTTCTTCAGATTAGGAACCGGGACGTCGTTCCATTTGGTATTAGTCCAGAACTGTGGCTTTGCTGTGTCATCATTATTAACCACTATTCCAGCTAAGGTTCGCTCTTCTATATCTGCGTTTACAGCAATTTTCAACTCAACATTAATATCTTGACCAGCGCTGTATGTTTTGCGCTGCTTGCCAAGTTGGTCAGTGAGGACAACCTCTTTAATTTCGGCTTGTTTCGTACCAGTTGCTACCGGTTTAGACCCCTGAGATGCCTCGTCTTCGAGTTTCTTTCTATTGCTTTCGAAATAATTTGCGGCGATTTCCTGAGGGTCATCAATCGCTATTAATTTCCCTTCTTCAAGTAAGATTGCCTTATCGCAAAACCGCTTAACCGCCTCCATATCATGCGACACGAACACTACAGTAGTATCAGAAGATTTTAATGAGTCAAAATAGCTAAAACACTTTCTCTGGAAATTAGCGTCTCCTACGGCTAGTACTTCATCTATTAGTAAGATGTCGCTTTTGACGCGGATTGCAATTGAAAACGCTAGTCGCACCTGCATGCCAGATGAATAGTTCTTAAGTTTTTGATCCATGAAATGCTCAAGTTCCGCAAACTCAACAATATCGTCATACATCTCATTCATTTGTTGAGTACTGAAACCAAGTAGAGCACCGTTAAGGTAGACATTATCCTTCCCTGACAGTTCATGATTAAAGCCCACTCCTAGCTCAATAAAAGGGACCAATTTTCCACCTACATATATGGACCCCTCACTTGGCGCGTAGACCCCGGCGAGACACTTGAGTAGTGTGCTTTTGCCTGATCCATTCCTGCCAACAATCCCGACAAACTCACCCTTGTCTATTGAGAAGTTTATGTCAGAAAGCGCATATTGAACTTCTTTACTGTTTCGTGTAATTGGATGTGTAACGTAATCCTTCAGCTTTGTTTTTTTGTGATGCGGTAGTACAAAGCTTTTTGAAAGTTCTTTTACACTGATGATTTGATTAGGTGTTATCATCTATACATTCTCAGCAAAGTTAATCGATTCTTTCTTGAAGAACAAGGTTGAAACTACGACCATTACAACAATGATAATAAAAGGCACCACCCAAAACACGCTAAAAATATCGTACACAGTAGTGGTGCCAGAATGGGTAAGAACAGCACGTGAGTCTTGAACAATCTGCGCTAAGGGATTCAACATAATAAACTTTCTTGCTAGTTCATTCGGTATCATCGACAGTGGGTACAATAGGGGGACCAGGTAGAACATACCTTGCAACATAACTTCCCATATATAACTTATGTCCCGAAACCGTACGAATGCTGCGGACAGAAAAAAACTTACTGCAGTTGTTATGATTAACAGCTCTGCAAGTAGCAGTGGGAAGAGCAATGAGCTCCAGGTTAGTGATATGCCAGAAATAAGAATAAATGCCATCACAACTCCGATATTAAGTATCAGGTTTATTCCAGCGATAGCGACCGAAGCCAAAACTATGGTATAACGCGGTATCTTTATTTTTCTAATGAGATCACCTTTTTCCACTATAGAAGAGAGGCTATTAATTGTAGCTTCGCTAAAGAATGTCCAGAGAACGATTCCAAGTAACAGAGAAACGGCAAAATTGGGCACCTCTTCACCAAATCGTAAAAACTGAGTAAATACCAAGTACAGTATCCCAAACATGAACATTGGTTTTAATAGTGACCACAAATACCCAAGAACCGATCCCTGATATCGCAATTTAAAGTTAGTTCTTATCATTTCTTTCAGTAGGTATCGGTTTTCTGCTCGAAATATGTTACTTAAACTCACCATAGGGGCAATTATAGATCATCAGGTATAATACCGCTAATGAAGACAGCGGTAGTTATTCCCAACTGGAACGGCATCGGACTACTTGACCGATGCTTGGATTCACTCAAAAACCAGACCGTGCCAGTACACGTCATATTAGTTGATAACGGGTCTACCGATAGGTCCGTCAAGCTAGTTGAGAACAGCTTTCCAGAAGTAGAAGTAGTTAAGCTAGATCATAATTATGGTTTTACTGGTGGAGTAAATGCTGGAATTGAAGCCGCTTTAGCCAAGAACTATGAATATATTGCTCTGTTCAATAACGATGCTGAAGCGGCTGTAAACTGGATAGAGACTTTAACTGGGACTATGGACAGTGATGCGTCAATCTCCATTGTTGCAAGCAAGATGCTGGCTATCGACCGTAAGAAACTTGATAGTACCGGCGAACAATACTCTATCTGGGGCACGCCTTTCCCCCGCGGCCGAGGCGAGATCGATACCGGTCAGTATGATTCCGAAGAGCAGAGGCCAGTATTTGCAGCCAGCGGTGGGGCTAGCCTGTATCGTGCTGAGCTGTTTAAACAGATAGGTATGTTCGATCAGCGCTTCTTCGCCTACTACGAGGACGTCGACATAAGCTTCCGGGCGCAGCTAGCGGGCTGGAGTGTTCGCTATGAGCCGAAGGCACACGTTTATCACCATATCGGCGGTACCAGTAGCAAACTCGGCTCTTTCTCCCAGTACCATATGCTGAAAAACATGTGGTATTTATATGCTAAAAACATGCCCCGTAAGCTTTTCTGGCGTCACCTACCTAAAGTGATCATTGGGCTTAAGCTAAAGAGCTTTTCCCTGTTAGCTCATCTGCAGTTTAAGCCTGTACTCAAGGCCTGGGGCGATATATTTACTAACTTAGCGTCTATTTTGCGCGACCGTCGGCAGATCCAACGCGATAGCGTCGTGTCGGCGGAGACAATCGATGCGCTACTCTATCACGATCTCTCTCCCACCCAAAAGCAAAAGAAGCTATACCGACTCCTCAGTCGCTCCTCCAATGGCTAGACTTGAACCGTTAAGACTATAGAATTAGAGGCAATGAACAGTATTCTCCTAAAAATAAAGCAGTTTCTCGGCTCCCCACTATTTTTCTGGACGGTAATCGGACTGTTTGTATTCCAGGCGCTATGGCTGGTTAGCTCAGCACTCTACCCGATGGCGTTTGATGAGGCTTATCACTTCAGCTTCATTCAAGTCTACTCTCAGCAGTGGTCACCGTTCATCACCGAACATCCCAGCTACGCCAACCACCTCGGTGTAGTCACCCGGGATACCTCTTATTTTTTCCACTATCTCATGAGCTTCCCGTATCGGCTAATAACTGTTTTTACCGATAACCAGATAGCTCAGATCATAATCTTACGCATAATTAATGTCGGCTTCTTTGCCGCTAGCCTACTGCTATTCCGCCGTGCCTTCCGGCAACTAAATCTCTCCTCTGCCCTAACAAATGTCGGCCTGCTTCTCTTCACCCTGATTCCTATCACTCCTCTGCTAGCCGCCCACATTAGCTACGACAACTTATTGATCCTACTGATAAGTGCACTGTTTTACCTGAGCATTAAGGTCATTCAGCGACTGCAGAATAGTGAGCTCGACCTGCTCAGCCTACTGGGAGTCATCATTCTGATCGCTTTTGCGGGGGTGGTCAAACAGGCAGCGCTACCTATCGGCTTAACAGCGGTACTGTTTATCGCAAGCTATGGCGGGTATGCATTTCGAGGGCAGAGTCTAAGTGGCTTTAGCCAAGAGATAGGCCTGCGCTGGCGCGGTATAAGTAGTCTACTAAGGGTGCCACTCATTGTCCTGCTCATCCTAGGATCGGGATTATTTATCGAACGCTACGGTATAAACCTCATCAGATACGGTGCGACCGCCCCGGGCTGTGAAGAAGTCTTAACCTTTGAACAGTGCATGGAGACTGGTCCGTTTGAGCGCACCTACCAATACGCTCAGAATCCGGTTCCTGGCTTCTCGCCTAGTTTTAGCGATCACAGTAGTCGCTGGATCGGCGGTATGTGGTATCGGACATTTTTCATGATTAATGGTGATGTACCGATCGATAGGTACCACAACTTCCCGCCGTTACCCCTGCCCGCGCTCGGAGCTACTGCCATATTCATAGCCGGAATAGTCGCTGCCATCATCTACGCCAAACAGATATTCAGACGCCCGGAAATGGTATTTCTGGCGCTAGCGGCCCTATTCTACGCCACGGTTATCTGGTATCTCAACTATACCGGTAGCTATAACTACACCGGCCGGGTAGCCGGGGCTAACGGCCGCTACTTACTGATAGTAGCACTGCCGCTGATAGCCGTGCTCGGAGCTGCCTTAACCAAGCTACTGCAGCGATTTGACCGACTAAAGGTGGTAGCTGTAGTGGTGGTGTCGCTCGCCATGATGAACGGTGGTGGGGTTATGAGTTTTTGGTATCGCAGTAGTGACACTTGGTACTGGGATAATCCGCTAGTTGAGAGTATGAACCAATCGGCGCAGAGAGTTGTCTCGCCGTTTATCGTCGAGTAGCTATTCGCCCTTTTTGATCACGATGTGGCGGTCTCGGCCGGCGCCGGCGCTTTCGGTAGTGATGCCGTCGATCTCCCCTAGGGTCTTGTGCACTACCCGGCGTTCGTAGGCAGTCATAGGCTGCATCTCGTGCGGCTCGCCGGTCTCTTTGACCGTGGCGGCCAGCTTAGTGGCCTGACGGGACAAGCGTTCGTTACGCTGCTTCTTATACCCCGCCACGTCGACGGTGACGGCTATGTCTTCGAAGCCGTTGCGGCGCAGCGACATGTTCACCAGGTGCTGCAACGCCCTCAGATTCTCACCGTTAGAGCCGATGAAAAAGCCGTTCAGCCGTGTGGATGGGACGTTGAGGGTTAGCACCTGGTCCTCTTCGTTCTCCTCGACCTCGACTAGTACGTTCACCCCGAAGAAGGCGATAAGGTCTTCGAGAAACTTAACGCTGAGTTCTCGAGCATCCATATGACTTACCCCTTCTTCGAATTAGCTGTCTTCTTAGCGGAGGCTTTAGGTTTTTTCGAGGCGGGCTTCTTAGTGGTCGACGGCTTAGCGGGAGTCTTCTTGGCCGGGGTCTTCGTTTCCTGAGCGGTCGGCTGAGATTTCTTTACTTTCCGCTCGCGCAGCCGCTGCATAAACTTAAGGTCGGCACCTAGCACGATACGCTGCTGGATGATGGCGATCAAGCTACCGAAGGCCCAGTAAAGAGCTAGGGCCGAAGGCAGGCTGGCAGCGATAGCGACTGTGATGACTGGAAAGATCATCACCATATTGAAGCCGAGCTTGGCAGCTGGATCGCTGCCGATAGTGTTCTGGGGAGTAATCTGCTTGGCCTGGACGAACTGAGCTAAACCGGCCAGAGCAGCTAGTATCAGAGAGCGTTCGGCCATGTGAAAGTAGCCGAATAGGGTCGGATCGAAAGCGTCTGGATTAGCGATAATCTCGGAGATTGCTGGGAAGTTCTGGATGAAACCGTAGGTAGAAGCAGCGATGTCACCGGTCACAACCTCTCGAAGGACATAGAATAAAGCGATTAAGATAGGAAACTGGGCTAGAGCTAGACCGATCGAGCCGAAGGGATTAACCTCCCGCTCCTTAAAGAGCTCTAGCATCATCTGTGACTCTTTCTGCTTGTCGCCCTTCGCCTTTTTCTTCAGTTTTGCGATTTCCGGCTGCAGTGCGCGCATCGCTTTCTGGTGGTATAGCTGCTTCTTAACTAGCGGCCAGAGCAGAATGCGGATGACGATAGTTAGGATGATGATCGCTACACCAAAATCGCCGCCCGGGATAAGGGCGTAGAACAACAGCAATAGGTTTAACAGTGGTTCTAACAGAATAGTTCGCAACATAACTCATACTAGTTTACGGCGAGAGAGGGATAAACTCAAATCAAGAGAGCTATATGATTTAGAGTTACTACTATTAGAGCTTGAGGAGGTTGGCGTGAGTGAGAGCCTTACGCAGATCAAGGCCGATATCCTGACTGGACTGATCGATAGCTTGGTGGCGGACTAAGACAACGACGTCGTGGTCTGGGGTTAGCTCGGGGATAATCTCACGTAACTGAGCATAAAAGCGGCGACGTAAACGGTTGCGCACCACTGCGCTCTTCGACACCTTAGTGCTAACCACCACGGCTAGGCGGGGGTGGTTGAGCTGGTTGGTGTCGTAGCGCAAACTAAAGGTCCGCGCGTGCACGGTCTGACCCTGGCGGTAAAGCCGACCAAAGTCGCTACGCCGGCGTAAGCGAAGTTCTCGTGCTAGCACGGGTTCTTGCAGTACATTTTAGATGTTAGGTGTGAGGTCATAGGTTGGTGCAGCCTCGCTCCCCTCTCTAATGGGTTCAGTGCGTCAGTCGCTTGCGGCCTTTGGCGCGACGGCGCTTGAGGATATTACGGCTCTGCGTATTGGCCATGCGGGCAAAGAAGCCGTGCTCGCGCTTGCGGTGTCGTTTTTTGGGTTGGTATGTTCGCTTCGGCATCTCTCCACCTTTATAGATTAACTATTTGCCCCGGAATGGGACTAGACTCTAATAATCTTACCACAGTCGCGACGGGAGTAAAGTTGTACACAATATTGCCCCGAATTTACAGTCGCGATTTAGGGGCTTTAGAGTGGTTTTCTCGGGAAGCACAGTATTATTCTCCACTCCCAACTCGGTTTTATCCACACTATTAACTGGGGTGAGCGCTAACCTGTGGATAAAAAGTCCGAGTTTTTGTGATTTTAATCACCTGCTTGTGGAAAGCCGCTGGATTGATTAGTATAGTTAGATGTAGAAGTTGAAGTGAGGAGGGCGCGTTGGCAGACGCACTATGGCAAGCCGTACTCGGAGAAATCGAAGTTACAATTCCCCGAGCCAGTTTCGCCACTTGGTTCCAAAACACAAACCTCATTAAGCGAGAGGCCGGTGAAATAGTGATCGGAGTACCGAGCGTATTTGCCAAACGTCAACTAGAAGATAAATACCGCCCCCTACTTGAATCGACTCTGAAGAAAAACGGAGTTACGCCAGACCAACTGTCATTCGTTATCCAGGCTCCGCCGCCGGAGACCGAGCTAGACTCCATCAAGCAGCCCTCGACCGACTGGAGCGTGCGGCCACGAAAGAAAGTGCCGGAAAACAACTTAAACAGTAAATACACCTTCGATAATTTCGTAGTCGGGGCTAGTAATGAACTGGCCTACGCCGCAGCCCAAGCTATCGCCCGCGATCCGGGAAATAAGTACAACCCCTTCTTTATCTATGGCGGTGTGGGTTTGGGCAAAACCCACCTCATCCAGGCTATCGGCAACCATATCTGTGCCGATAACCCCGATGCCGTTATCGCCTACATCACCAGTGAACAGTTCGCTACTGAGTTCATCGCTAGTATCCTGCGCAAGAAAACTTTTTCCGATCACTACCGCCAGGCCGACGTACTGATTGTCGATGACATGCAGTTCATTGCCGGCAAGGAAAAGACGGAGGAAGAGTTTTTCCACACCTTTAATGCGCTTCATCAAGCAAATAAACAGATTATTATTTCTTCCGATAAACCACCTAAGGCGATTCCGACCCTGGAAGAGCGGCTGCCCCCCCGCTTCGAGTGGGGCATGACGGCCGATATCCAAGCTCCTGACTTCGAGACCCGTGTCGCCATCATCCAGACCAAAGCTCACCAACACGGTATGCGCGTCGCACCCGATGTCGGTGAATATTTAGCCACCCACATCCAGTCTAACGTGCGAGAGCTAGAAGGTGCACTGACCAAGGTACTGGCTCACTGTGAGATGACCCGCCAAGAGCTAACTCTGAGCGTGGTCGAGCAGGTGCTCGGGGCTAATCCGGCTCGCAAGCAACGGTTAACCGACAAGCACATCATCGACAAGACGGCGCGGTTTTTCAATATTGCGATCGACGATATTATCGGGCCACGGCGAGAGAAGACGATATCGGAACCGCGGCAGATTGCTATGTACCTCATGCGCCAAGAACTACACTTAAGCTTCCCGGCCATCGCGCGGGCCTGTGGCCGCAAAGACCATACCACCGCTATGCATTCAGTTAGCAAGATTGATAATGCCATCCAGAAAGACACCTCGCTGCGACAGGCGGTATTTGAAATCAAGGAGCACCTTTATGCCTAAGAAATTTAGCTTAAAACTAGAGGGTAGATCCTATAAAACTGGGGCTAGCATTGATAATGGTGATCAAGGTATGGCCACTAATCCAGACCTAGGGCTGTGGGCAAGTTGCGACAAAACCGTGGAGTTGGTGCGTAAATCTGTGCACAAAATGTGCACAATATTGACCTCTATCAACCCCTGTAAAATGGTTGATTTGTTTGTAATTTTACCCCCACGTTTACCGCACGGCTTGCACAGGCTCGTCCACATTGTGATCTATATCACACAGGCTCCGGTAAGCCGTTTGGTCAGTTTTCCCACAGTTTCCACAGCCCTAATAACAACAACGAAGTTAATATAAAGGATTTATTACTATGCAGGTAAGTATCACTCAGGAAAATCTACACAAAGCATTGAACGCAGTCGCCCGCGTAGTTGGTAGTCGCACGACCCTCCCTGTACTGGGCAACGTTTTACTTAGAACGCAGGATAATCGTTTAAAGCTAGCTGCTACTAACTTAGAGATCGGTGTCACCTACTGGATCGGAGCTAAAGTCGAAGCAGAAGGAGACATTACCGTTCCAGCTAAGCTCTTAAGTGAGTACATCTCTAATCTACCTAGTGGTAACATCGATATCTCCGTCGAGAAGTCGACCGCCCAGATTCGTAGTGACAGCTTTCAGTCTAAGATTAACGGGATCGACGCCGATGAATTTCCTTCGATTCCGGAGGTTGACGGTGATATTAAAATGCAGATTCCAGTGGAGACGTTTAAGACGGCGCTATCTCAAGTGGTAGGAGTAGCTTCCAGTGACGATAGCCGGCCGGTCTTAACTGGGGTTTATCTCTACACTACTGAGGGTAGTCTCTACGCTGTAGCTACCGATAGTTATCGTCTAGCAGAGAAGCAAGTGATGGAATTTGAGGGAGAGTGCAGCGTGATCATTCCCTCCCGCACTATCGCGGAGATTCTGCGAATGATTGATGATGCGACAGTGAAAAACATCGATATCGCGATCGATGAGAATCAGATCAGCTTCCATTTTGGCGATGTAGAGTTAGTCTCCCGCTTAATCGACGGTCAATTCCCTAACTATCGCCAGTTAATTCCCGAGGAAGTACCGACCCGCGCTGTGGTTGAGACTAAGCAGTTGCGCAATATCACTAAAGTTACCAGTCTCTTCGCCCGGGAAAACGCCGGCAGTGTTAATCTAAGTGTAACCGGTAGCGCCCTATCGATGCGTTCAATTACTTCTCAGGTAGGCGAGAACAATTCGGAGATATCAGCCGAAGTTAGTGGTGATCCGATAGAGATCTCACTGAACGGTCGTTACGTTTCTGACGCCCTATCAGTTATAGGTACCGATACTATCGAGATCGGTCTGACCGGAAAGGTTAGCGCCTGTATCATTAAGCCGACCGGTGATGAATCGTATCTCCATATTGTGATGCCACTCAGGTCTTAGACTTGAGTGGGGGCTTAGGTTTATACCACCTAATCACCTAAATCTGTGATGCCTTTTTCAACCAACATGTCTATAATTCCCTGTTGAATCACAGCTTCTACGCCAGCAGCGTCAGGGGGTTTCGAGTCAGTGTATCGTAAATAGACATCCGGCACCCCTCCATAACCACCATAATTATAGACTTGTCCATCCGGAGTTATAATATAACCTTGGAATATAGAAGGTCCTTCTGAGCTACTAGCCTCACTATGAAGAAAGCCCCAGCCGCGGATGTTCGTTATTTCAACACGTGTTTTAGATGATAATATTCGTGGTAACCTTTTCTCAAGACGTCCGACCATATTAGTTGGTATATTATCTCGCCTTAGTTTAAATGCGGCTAATTTCGCTAGTTCTATTGTATCCTGTCGTGCCTCTATCTCACGTAGGCGCTTCATATGCTCAGCTTCGGCTTGCCTTTCGTTTTGGGCATGACGAGATAGGGCCTCACTAAACATTTGCCCACGTTTACTTTTATCCATACATTTATAATATAAAATATTTATCCTTACTGTCAAGTTAACCCCCCACCTTTTACTTAGCTACATTGGTTATACTGAGAGCATGGCTATTAATAAACTACAACTAAATAATTTTCGTTCTTATAATAAAGTAGAATTTGAGTTTAACCCAAAGATGACGGCAATTGTTGGGGCTAACGGTAGTGGCAAGACTAATATTCTCGAGGCGATCTATACTCTAAGTATGACGAAGAGTTTTCGGGGGCCTCTAGCTACGACCGTGCAGACTGGGAGTGATTGGTTTCGGATCGAAGCAAAACTAGATTCGAACGAGACGGTAGCGATGAAATGGCAGGATAGCCAAAAGACCATGCTATTTAACGAGGACGCGGTCTCACCCCAAGAATATTTAGGTACGCTACCGGTAGTACTGTTTGAGCCGAATCATTTAGATATGGTGACGGGCCCGCCAACTCTGCGTCGTCAGTGGTTGGACCGAGTACTAAGCTTTACCGATCGGCAGTATTTACGAGCACTACTGCATTATCGCCGTAGTCTGCGTCAGCGTAATAATCTGTTGCGTCGTACCCATATCAACCAGGAGCAACTGTTCGCCTGGGACGTGATTCTCAGCGAGCAGGCAGAATATATCGTTAAACGTCGTCGCAGTTTAGTAGCGGCGGTTGCCAAGAGTATCCCCCAGCAGTATCGCTCTATCGCTCATACCGAAGATAAGGTCGGTTTACGCTACCGCACGAATATACCAGCTAAGGATTACCGGGAGCAGCTACTTGCTTTGTTGCAGCAGAGACTAGTGCAAGATCGACGGATGGGTAGTACTGGAGTGGGACCACACCGGGACGATATCCTCCTTACCTATAATGGGCTCCCCCTCGCGCAGCACGGCTCTCGTGGGGAGAACCGGACCGCTATGCTGGCTCTTACTATGTGTGAGTTAGCGTATATGCGCCGACACGCCCGGAGCGAGCCGATACTACTTCTAGACGATGTACTAAGTGAATTGGACGAGAGCCGGCAACAGAAGCTCCTCAGTGACATCACAGACGTACAGACGATCGTAACTTCGACTACGATGCCAAGCGACATCGGCGAGCATGCTAGGATACAGCTATAAGATGATGAATTTAGACGACATACTTAAGGCGCGGGCAGATAGCTTTGATCTAGAACGAGGAGATCAGCTAGCAGCTATCCAGGAAGTACTAAACGAAAAGTATCTAGGCCGGGTACGGGCCAAGAAGCTCCAGGATGGTTTACTGTCGATATCTACCCCTTCCAGTGCAGTAGCGAACGATATTCGCTTGCGTCAGGTCGGCTTAATTAAACGACTAAAAAAGTTTGAGATCACGGAGATTAAAGTTAGGATCGAGTAAACTTAGTTCCGGTACTCGATCAAAAAGTCATCGATATTATAACCCCAGTTCTCTATCTGGGCGCGAGCGTATTCGCGATCTGCTTCAGTCTCTGCGGTGATGATAAGTACAAGTTCGTCTTCATTATTGTCTAGGCGGTAATCGATATTGAAGATAAGACTGCGGTAAGGCAGATGGTTGATAATAGGGTGTTGACTACGAATTTCCCTTCCATCTTCCTGTGCTTGCCTACCTGCTAATCCTTCTACCTCTAAGAATCGATCATCCTCTTGAATTAAGCGCCACGCTGCATCGGATACAGGTTTCAACGATAGCGGTACCTGTAGGGGTGCTTCGGTGACGGTTATAGAGATTTCGCTGCTTTCAAACCCTTCATGAGCCGCAACTACAATATAATCCCCTGGAGCGAGATGATTAATGCCATTTGCACCGCGCTCTCCATCGATAGTTATTGTAGCGTCGCTCGGAGCTATCACTAGGTCCACCTCGGTTTTGCCGTAAGTGCTAATAAAAGATATAAGTAGCGGGAGTAGCAGAAAGCTAAATACAATTCCGGCAGACACTAGTGGATGACCTGCTATCCAGTCTAAGATTTTATTCATCACCCCCCCCTCCTACGAAACGATACCAGCTCCAGTCACCACCCAGAACATTCTCATAGCCAGCCATCGGTGTCCGCCAGTTAACACTATTCCTGTTCCCACCATAAGAAGCCGAAGCAACGTGCGTCTCAAATCCTGGTTGTTCACCGACATACATGTATGTGTGTCCCCTCGCACCGCTATACCACGCTGATCTGATGGCTACATCCCCTGGCGCCAAATCGGCAGTACTTGAAACAGCTACTTTCTGCCAATTGGAGCTTTGCTCTAGATAGCGATGTTGAGTATCGGTACCTCCATACCCCCCATACTCACGGTCTAAGCCACTGTCACGTATAGTGCGGATTACGAATCCGCCACAGTCAATCCCGGGATATACTCCTCCACCCACATACTCGTCGCGTCCTATAGCCGAGCGAATCGCCTGCTCGTACTCCGGCTTCATGTTTGTGTATGGGGGTGAGCGGTAGTCGGGCCAGGCGTACAATAATGCGGTCTGGACAACGTCACCTAGGGCGCCACAGCTACCACCTCCTGGATTTATACGAGTGAGATCGATAGCACTGCCGGCTAGTTCGGCGATTTCATTGGTAACATTGGTAACATCTTTGACATAGTCCGCTACATTGTTGCCATCAGAACTAGGAGCATATCCAGCTACACTGCCTCGTCCCTCGAGAAAAGCTTCTAAACCGCGCTCAAGATTACCCTCATAGCGTCGAGCGATATATTGAAATATATCATCGGGTTGGCTAACTGTACCGTCAGCCGGATAGATGGGGCTATATAGACTGTCCTGCCAACTATCCCAGGCGTACCAAACACGTGACGAGGGCTGTACATACGGCTGAGTTCTTGCATTAGCAGTTCGCCCAAATCCATTATTTGCTTCAAGAGCAGTCGTTTTCTCGTTGGTGCCCATACCACTCTCGTGTTTGGTAAGAGCAACCGCTAAGACAGGATTAATGCCGGCACGCATCCCTCCTTCTACAAAGTATTTACCCATATCCCTAAAAGGAGAGTCGCTGTAGTTATTATCGATATACTCGTCAATTGCTCCAGCTAATGTTTCTGCATCCCGAATTTCAGGGGTAAGTACAGGGTATTGATCGGTGGCTATCGTACCACAAAGCTGTTGACCGATAGTCTCCCCACCATAGTAAACCGCATCTTTATTAATCGCCCGTAAGTCCTCGTCCGTAATTGCCTGAGCCGGCACAGAAGTGCCGATCAGTAACAACACCATACTAATGAATCGAAGTAAGTTGCCCCACTTAAGTGATGCGAGCTTAGTTAGTAAGTTCACTATATTTCCTCATTCAGACTGCGGCTACTATTTTGCGTGCAGGGCTTGTCGTGACTTAAACACTCTAGGGAGTCTACTAGGCTATGATCTAGATTCCATACTCCTACCTTAACCCAAGCAGCTCTTTCGCTACTAGTTGGTTTAGTACATAGCCGACTATCTTTAATCTGCCAATAGGCGCGGCTAGTTCTTATGCATTCATCATATATCTTTAGCATTAATTCACCCTCAGTGGTTTTATCGGTGGTACAGTTATCGCTCGCTAGAATATCAATTCCACCACCACAGTGCAGGGCACTTTCGACGTAGGCGGCATTCTCTAGTGGATCTACATCGAGATCACTGTAAGTAAAGGCATACTGTTGGATATTGTAGTTGTGAAACTCTTCATTTGCTGCTGTCGACGTAAACAAAGCATTGGTTATGAGCGAGGATAGCCTGTTAGGTAGGCTGGCCATACTACGTGTAAGGGTTGACCAGGAGAAATTATGGGTCATGGCGATGTTGGTGAGGGTCGAGCGCGGATTGTCGAGGGAGAAGTAGCGCCAGGCTATACCCCGGGCACGGTCCTCCATGCCTAGTTGTTTATAGTGATCAGCGCGCAAGGCATTAGCTATACCGCTACTAACCGGCGGTGCACCTTGAGAGCGGGCAAATTCTGACTGACTGAGGTTCATACCCATATCGGTGGTGGCCATGAGCATCTCTGGTCCGTCCGGGATAATTGACTCAAATGAGACCTGTTCGAAGAGAAAAGCTAGTGAGGCGATGAAGGCTCCTTCGCGGAGGGCGACCTTAATGGCGGCGGTAGTACCACCACTCATAAAAGCGGCAATGCCTTCCCCGGCAGTAGCGACAAAACCTACTACCGGATTACCGATAAATGAGCAGACAGCTCTGGTCCCCGGTACGGTGTTAACGGCTCCTCCAATGTAACGGAAAGTACTACTCAAAAGGCCGATATTTACCATCTCGTCATAAGCCAGATCGGCATCTTCTTCGTTACCGGTAGTCGGCTGATTAGTAGCACGCTTCCAGGCTGCAGAATTAGAGAAGCTACGGTGCACAGTGCCTTCCCCTTCTACTATGGCGCCCTCACCTTCAGCAGTGAACTCGCGATCGGACTCGATAGTGTCCTCGTAAGCTGACAGGGTGTCGGCTATCTCGTCACCATGGACCTCTTCGCCGTGGGCTAGTTGAGAGCCGGCAGTCATGAAATTAGCTGCAGTGGTGAGGAGGGTCTCATAAAGCTCTTGGTCGTCGGGTATGAGATCATCGTAAGCGGCACTTAAACAGCCAACCATAACGGTGGCTACTACGGCGCTACTAGATACACGGCGAGCTGCTCGGCGAGCAATCGTACGCGATTCGCTAGGGTTGGCCTTAATCTCTTCGGTAATCTGATTAATGTTGTTACTGCGGCTAGTGTCCTCGGTCCGTACCGTCTCCCCTTCATCGGTGGTGTTAATTTCTTCTACCCGGGCGTCGGCGCGTAAGGAAGAATCGTTAATTCCCAGCATCTTGTTGCGGCTGTTGACATAAGAAGGAGAGCTGCGTGAGTGACCAGTGAAGAATCGCCAGTTAAAACCACCCCTAATCCTACTACCTATCATATCCCTAAAGGGTGCGCGGCGATTGTAGCGGCTCACCCTGTCGCCACTTGTCTCAGCTACTCGGGCACGCTGAGCATCATCGGCACTTACGTTTTCTATTTTCTGGCCTAGCTGGGTGTCGTTAGACCGACGTAGTCGTAAGTGCTCGTTAATTCGGTTAGCCCGCCCGACCACACTACGGTCATGGGGACCAAAGTTAAAATCCTGGAAGACGTTGTTCATCCACATTAGCTGGGTGGGAGGTATAATCATAACGATTAGTGCGACAACGCTGACGATAAATCCCAGTATCCCTCCCCCGACTGCCGTACTCTTCTTGTTGCGAGTGATAAAACTAAGCGCCCGCCCCACCGGTGTGGTTTTAAGAGCGGCCCCGGCCAACCTACTTCCCGCCCCTCTTTTGCCCTCGCTCCCTTCATCGCTATAAAAGGAGTCGCCCTCTTCGGCGCTAGCGAGTAGCTGGTCTGACTCGGCCCGCTCGGCGGCGCTAAGCTCCACGTCGTCATGGCTACCGTCTGGTTTGGTGTCTGGCTTTTTATCTTCTAGGGTGGACATAATATTGTGTTTAAGTGGTTAACCTTATGTTGATACTATTGAGCACGAAAATAAGTTACAGTTCCGGCTCTTTAGCGGCTTCTGAGGCGGCTTGGGCGGCATCCTGACCTTCAGTGATGGCCTGCATAGCGGCTAGTTGGCGTGGGTCGGTAGTGATGAGCTGAGTTTCGGTGGGGCTGGCCTCAATCCGGATGTGGACGTGGTTGGAGCCGGCGAAGAATAATCCCTGGCCGACCGGGAATTGGCTAAGCCGCTTTTTCTCCTCGCTAGTGAGTTTAAAGGTGTCAGCTACTAGGTCGACGGCCGAAGGAGCCTGCTTGAGCAGTACCTGCATACTGGAGTTAGAGACGATAGCGCGACCCATACGGGAAGTTAAGAAGTCCTCTACGTCTTGTGAGATAGTGGTTAGTCCCAGGGCGTACTTACGGGCGCGCTTGGCGACCGAGAAGAGGAAGTTGGCTGAGTCTTCGTGCTTCATCAGCTGCCAGGCCTCATCGACGATCAGGAAACGTTCGCGCTGGTCGGACTTCACGCGGTTCCAGATATAGTTTAAGACGATGTACATGGCGACGGGGCGTAATTCGTCTTCAAGATCACGGATGTTGAAGACGACGAAATTATTATCCAGAGTGACGTTAGATTGATTTGAGAAGATACCGGAGAAGGTGCCTTGGGTGTATTTACGCAAACGCTGAGCCAGGCTAGGTCCGGTGCCCGACATGTTAACTAAGGTTTCGTATAGATCGTTAATGGTGGGGGGCTCGACGCTGTGGGTGAGCGGATCACTAGTGATGCCGCGTGCCGCGTAGGTGTTAATTAGGGCCATATCGAGGTCGGCCTCTTCGGCGGCAGTAATGCCGGAGCTCATACTGCCATCTTCCTGCTGCCGAGTGCTGCCCATCATCAGGCGTAGCATACCGTGCAGGGTGATGAGGTTAGCCCGCAGGGCGTTGTCTGCCTCTTCCGAGTCGGTTACTTGCGGTAAATCGAAAGGGTTCACATAAGTATCGGAGTTGAGGCTAAGGTGAATGTAGCTGCCCCCCACTGCATCGGACAGACGCTCATACTCGTTTTCCGGATCGATGATGATAACCTGGCGACCAAACATAAGACTACGCAAAGCCTCGAGCTTAACCGTGAAGCTCTTACCGGCACCGGACTTGGCGAAGACGACCATATTGGCATTCTCTAATGAGAAACGGTCGAAGATGACTAAGCCGTTGTTATGCATGTTAATGCCATAGAGTATCCCCTCTTCCTGAGATAGATCAGCTGAAGTAAAGGGAAAGGTGGTAGAGAGTGCACCGGTGTCGAGGTTACGCTTGATCTGTAGCTGATCAGTTAGCTGGGGTACGGTCGAGTTGAAGGCCTGCTCCATCTGAACTGTCGCCGTCTTGGTGTAGACCAGTTCTTGGCCGAAGATGCCCTCGATCTTGCGCTGGATGTAGGTCATCTCTTCTAGGGAGTCGGCATACATTGTGATGTAGAGCCCGAAACGGAAGAAGCGCTCTTCGCCAACCTGCAGGCGACTCCGTAACTCCTCCGCATCTTGGATAGCGGCTTCTAGTCCGGGATCACGCACCCGGCCTTTCTCAGCGTTGATCTGAATACTAGCTTCTAATTGGGAAACCTTCTTGCGGAGGTTGTCGAGTACGACTTTACTTTCGACCGGATAGATAAACATACTGATATCGAGCGCTTCGTCTAGATTAATAATTGGCGAGAGCCATCCGGTATAGATTTGACGCGGATAACCGTAGACGTAGACGGTGCGGGCGTAGCGGGTGCCGATTTTCATCTGGGATGATTCGAACTCTAGGCTGGAAGGGGCGATAAAGTCGCGCAGCCCGGTGATGCCTTCGCGGAACTGCTCCTCTACTTCCAGCTGCTCCCGCCGCTTCTGCTCATCGGCTAGGCTGACCGGATCGGTTTTTTTACTAAATATACCCATACTATGCCCCGCCCCCTGGGAATACCTGTTTTGCTTGGCCGTCACCCTTACCGATGATCGATGCATCTAGGTCACCGACGTCAGTTAGCGGCTGCTGTTTAGCAGTGACTGGATTGTAGACGTTATAGTAAAGCTCGATTAACTCCTGGGTGTTTAGGGGTATGGATTTAACCCCTAGTTGGTTTAGGCCGTTAGCTACCACCCGGACCTGCTGCGTCAACTCCTGCTTAGCCTTGGTGAAGTCGGTCTCGTTAATAGTGATTACTCCTTCTTGTTTCGGTTTGAAGAGTTCGGAGAACTTCTGGGCGCCGCTGGCTATCCCCTCTTTGTTCAGCATATTAGGGTAGTAAGGCACCACGATGTAGAACTGCTTGTCCATAATGTTGGCCGCTTCTACCAGATAACGTACGTAGGTGATGTAATCTTCCATCAGCAGTCCGAGCAGAATGTTGTCCTGGTCTCGTCTGATTGCTTCTAATCGCTCCATGTAGCCGTCGAGGTTAATATGCTGGCTTCGGATTAGTATCTGGACTGGGAAGTAGAGTGAGTTTAAGAAGCCCTGGTAGGAGTACTCTATCCCTTCCCTTTCCTGTGGGCTCATTAGGTCGAAGTTGATTGATTGGCACATCACGACCGCTCGCATCGAGCCGTCCTTCATCACTACCATGCCGTCCCGGATCTCAGAGATAAGTAGACTCTTCTGAGCGGTATTGTCAGACTTCTTTTTAACCGCTGGCTTAGCGGTTTTAGGCATCGAGCGTGGCGGCGGACCTAAGGGTGCAGCGCTGGGGTTGATCTGAGTCTGAGGGGTAGCTGGAGCCGGTTCGGGTGTAGCCGGTGATTGGGGCTGGTTGGGCGTGTTGTTCGGTGGCATTAGCGTAGTTTTATCTCCTCACCCTCTTCTAGTTTTTGGTCGGTAGCCTGACGATTAACCTGATCTTGAATCTGGCTGACGGTCAGCTGGTCAGATAGGTTCATTATATCAGATGTATTGCCGCTAGATGGAGCCGGCTCTACCGCTGGTGCTACACGTTCTTGCTCTGCAGAGCCGGCTTGGGGCTCAGTGGTGGCTGTGGAATGGCTAGGTTCGCTAGCCTGCTGTTTGACTCGCTCCAGCAAAGCTTGGCGTTGTCGTTCGGCTTCTTGTTGTAGGATGGAGTCGAGCTGCACTACTTCAGGGTTGGCGTCATCCATAATATCGTCGCTCTCTTGGACTTCTTCCGGTGGAGCCTCTACCTGAGGGAGAAAGAGACGGTCGTCGCCCTGACCGACTTGGTTCGGCAGTGTAATGTTGGGCTGTTTAACCGACCAGCCACGAGTATCGACAATTTGCGCTAGCTTCTCGAGCTGGCCATGAACCTGACTAACATCCTGCTTTAGAGCGGGTGTGGCCATGGTCTTAGGGGCCGTAATGACTAGGTGGTCGTAGTATCCCTCCGTGCTCCATAGTCGCACCCGGGGGCGCAGTGTGTAGTTGAAGAACGATAGGAGGTAACGTTCAACCGGTTGATCCTCACGACGAAAGACAGCTAGACCACCGAAGATTAGTATGATGGGCAGAGGGATGATGGCGAGTACCGGCTGAATAGTGAAGAGCAGCCAGGCAAACATAGCCGCCCCACCGGCAATCAGCAGAAAGATAAACTGCTTAAAAGTTAGAGGGCCGAGGAGCTTATCCTCGGCTTCGACATCTTGGGGTACTTTATATACAGCCATAATAAATCACTTATGGTTTTAGTATAGCAACCTGCGGTATCTGAACAAACTCAGTCTCAGTTAGTAGTGTTGCCGGGATCATCTCCTGGGTTATAGACGCTAGCCCCTCCACTACCGCTTCCATCCTTCTTCAGCTTCTTCCACCAACTTGGCATATAGGTCGGGTCCTAATACACGCTCAAACTCTTCGTGTTGTTTGGCGCTCATACCACTGGCTGAGCCCAGTGCACTTGATAATGCTTTGCGCGCAGCACTTTTCGGCACACTTGCTTGATCTCTAAACTGGTTGGCCAGTTCAGCGTCTTTCAGGCTGACCGGTTTCATTTCGACGATATCCTTCGTGCCCATACCCGCCACGATATCCTTTGCCTCGAGAGGGCCGTACTCTTTCCACTGATCAATGCGCCCGGCCTTTTTAGCACCGACAGCTGCCGGAGTAAGTACTTGTTGGCTTAGGGTGGGATTGTCTTGAAGTAGGCCTCTGACAGATTCGAAACTTTCATTATCGGCAAAGCCCATGTCGGCCACCTGCTTAAGTGCAGCTGCTTGGAATGCACGCTTTCCTACGTGGTGCGACATATTGGCAAGCTTGTCGGCTTTAGCGTTATCTCTATCTATGTCATCTGCGTCTTTATACTCAACAGCGCCTGTCTCCCGGTTAATTCGAGTACTAGAGCGGAGCTCTTTTAACCCTTGCTTAAAACTATCGGTCGATTCACCATACCTAGCAAAAGTGTTGAGTGCATCGGCATCGTGACCTTCAGCTTCCAGTGCTTTGGCCGCCTCGCCTCGTTGAAGGTTAAAGCCACTAAGGGCTTGAGCTCTTGACTGATTGCGGAAACGACTAGGCATAACCGATGCGGTGGCTGGGCTAGTAATGCCGCGGGTAAAGGCGTTACCTCTTGTGCCGGTAGCGTACTCACCTCGGCGTTCTCGAGCACGTTGACCAATTTTGCCGCGCAACCCCTTACCGTCTTTGCTCCTACCGCCTCCACCCTTAGCGAACTTCTGGAATCCACTGGTTGTAACCGAGAGAAGAGACCCCCCAACCTTGAAGGCGAGGAGGATCGACCCGATAGCTACACCCTGCATGATGAGTGCCATAAATGGAGCCAAAAAGCTAGCTTCACGATTTGCACTTAGCGCTATATAGGCACCAAGGTTTCCGATTTGAATCATGAGAATCATGAAAGGGTACATAAACAGAAGTCGTGCAAAGTTGGACCACCAGAATTTAAACCACTTCTCGGTATTTGGTAGTAGGTTTGCCAGGAAGGCGATGGGCGATAAGACTACGCACATCAGAATGAGTAGGTCACGAGCTGCTACCACTACAAATGCTGCGAGCACTACTAATAGAATTATAACAGCCACTAACCCTATAGATGGAGCGAGCAATATTCCTCCAGCTACTGCTAGTCCAGCAATAGACCCGAGGGCGATGAACCCGCCGGCTCCCTCGGCATTACCGAGAGATATTCTTACATCATCCATGGCTATGTCTGTAAATCCTTGAATTCCCGCCCCTAGAATAGACGTCATATCTATGAAGATAGCTGATATAAAATAAGAAGCTTGAATCGATACTGCGGCAACTAGTAGTCGCGGAACAATCCTTTTAACTGAGTAAGCATCAATATTTACCGATACGGCTAAGGAGTAGATGACGAACATGAAAGCTACTACTAGAAGAATGTTGGCCACATCCCTAATGTTTCCCCATATCTGAAATAGGGGATCGCTAGTGTCTCCGACTATGAGTGGTTTAGTTTCAAAGAGAACTTCAACAATTAAGCTCTGGACAGACTCTAGAGCACTTAAGGTCCAAACTAACGCATCACACATAAGGACACCGAAGAGTCCACCCTCATTGACGCACTCTTCGTCTTCCTCTAACTCTGGTCCCGGTGTTTCACTGGTCACATCGTCCGGGTTCGTCCCCACCCCCTCATTACCATTCTCTTCGGTCTGCTCAATAAGTGGCAAGAGGCCGACTGGATCATCCACTCGTTGGCTACTGCCGTCTATGCTAACGGTTAGGTTGCGGTTTAAGTAAACAATATTAGCCACTTCGGGCGGGTTAGTCGCATAGCTGTATCTGATAAATGAGGCATGGTCCTCTCCTCTAGTCCAGGCCCAGAATAGGTAACGTGCCGCAGCATCAGGCAGAGAACTGTCACCAAGCCAGCTACCAGCGTCAGGCCCCCACTGCAGGAGGGCTACCCGTATGTCATCGCCTTGTGCATCCGTACCGCAAACTACTTCAGGGGCTTTATCCGGATAAGATTGAACGTAGCCCAGTACGTAGTCAGCGGTATTATTGGGGTTTCCCCTGGGTTGTGTGCGGTCATAGGCGTCATGGCACTCATTCCCTCGGCCGGCGTAGACTGTATCGGGAGTACCGAGCTGAAACAAAAAGACAGTGCTTAGTATAAATATAGTGCCGACAAAAAGTCGGAACAACTTATTTGTTTTTAGCTTTTCGGAAAGTGTAGAGCTCATTTGAGGTAGTATAATATGAAGCCCCTTCACTGTACACCACTCAATGCAAGTGTTTATTTTGCGAAGTTTGAGATTTCGGAAAGTTCTACTGGTACTAGTTGCGGGTATTTGGTCTCAAGTGAATCCCAAGCATCCCAAATTGTAGCGTGTTCGCTAGTTTCGGCTACGCCTAGGTCAAGCCGAGGTGTTTGATTAGATATCGATTCGCGTCGCAAATAACTCTCGTCGGTGTTCGCAACCACCTGCGATAGCCTCGCTTCTTCGCTTCCGTCAGTATAGAAGAGGCCGAGTAGTCGGGCTCCTTCTTGAGTAAACCAACGAACATCGCTATCTTCACCAGTAACGGTAAATTGCTCTATGTCTCCATCAAGAGGGAAAAGCAAAGTGTAGTTATCGTACGCTTCATGAGTGGCGTTCCAGCTCCACTGAGCCTCAAAACTACCGTCATCTTTTGGAGCAAAGTGCATTCCATAGATTGCGGGCCGATCAATCGTTATAGTGCGCCCCTCATACTCATAGAGGTAGGCTACGTTTTCAGCTATTTCTATAGTATCTGGTCGTGCTTGCGGGTTTTCTGGGGTACTTTCTAGTCCGACTCTTTCCTTAAGATCGGCCGTAGTGCTATCGACATACGAAAGAGTGCCGGTTTCTTTAGCGCTAGGACCGGCTAACTGATCTGTCTCAATGCGCCATAGCTGAATCCAGGTTTCACGTGGAGCAGAGTTACCGCTTATAGGGCTTTCGTAGCGGTCTCTAAAGACAGGAGCAGGATCAATTGCACCACTCTCTGTCGGTGGTGACACACTAGTATTCCCACCCTCCGGCTGCGTACTAGTAGCTTCAGGGTCTAGACTATCAGCTGGTCCCGACGCTTCCACGGTGTTGCGGATCCCCGGCTCATCGTTGCCCTTGCTCATATTGAAGAGAATGGTCGCTACTACGGCCCCGCCGAGTGCAGATACGGCGGCGGTTTTGTTACTGCGGAGCTTATCTAGCAGCCCGCTAGAGCTGCCTATGGAATCGGAGTCCTGCTCAGTGCGGGGGTCTATCTGCCGTATTCTATCCGTAGTTTCATAATTAGCGGTGGCAGGAGGTTGTTCAAGTTGCGCTATTACACCAGGGTTGTCATGTTCGAGCGGAAATAACTGTGGTTGCTCTTGGCTAGGGTTAGGCATGATTTAAAGTAGCCTTTCGAACTTAAATCTATACTTTTAACTATAACACCTGTGCTTATAAATGTCAATAGGCGAAAAGAACATGCAACAGCTGTATGGTTGTAGAAATACTTAGTACCTTATATAATTTGCTTAAATCTATGAGAAAAATAAATAACGGAGCCAAATTTAAATTACTATGTATCGCCTCTTTGGCTGGGGTAATACTCCTTATCGGGGTACTATCTGTAGCTCCAGTTATAGCCGACCATTGTGCAAATGACGAGATACATGTCAGTGTAGGTCTGGACGGGGAGAATTGTGTTCCTAGAGGTGACGACGCAGCTACTAACCCGATTATTGTCTACTTGGGCTGGATCATTCGTTTCTTAGCCGGTGGAGTAGGCCTGGTAATTGCCCTCATGATCACGGTTGGTGGGGTGCAGTACATCACTTCTTCCGGTAACCCAGAAGGTATGGCGCACGCTAAAAAGCGGATAACGGAAGCTTTTGAGGCTCTGCTGCTGTTTATTTTTATGGCGGCTATCCTTAACTTCGTAATTCCGGGAGGGATACTATAGATGAGCTACTTTGAGCCTTTGCTAAACACGTTTGCTGCAGTGTGTCCGAGTACAAGCAACTTCCTTGGCTTTCCTAACTGGTATCGCGGCCTAGAGTGTGACGGAGGCCAGGTAGTCTTTCAGGATATTAATAATCTTTGGGTAGTAGTAGCTAACGTCATGGATATAACGATTCGCTTGGCTGGGCTACTAGCTGTAATCTTCATTATTTTCGGCGGTATCCGCTACATCACCTCCGGCGGTAGCTCGTCGGCTGTCGAGAGTGCAAAGAAGATACTACTTAATGCCCTGATAGGATTAGTAATAGCGATTCTAGCCAGTACGTTAGTGGGCTTCGTTGCGGGGCTATTCTAAATGCACTTTATAAAAGGTATTTACTCGTCGCATGATCTTAGAGTCTTCGGATTCCTATTGATCTCTAGTGTTATCCTTACATTCACGATGCACCTGAGTGTTTCGGTCGTGTATGCTGATGATCTGCAGTGTAATGATGGAACGACTGTGCCACAGCCAGCTCCATATCCGGGATATAGCGTGGACTTCTGTGAAGATAAGAACGGAGTCGACAGTACGGGAGCAGCTAATATTGGTACGCTGGGCAGTGCAGACGATCTAGGCATACCGGATGTTGAGGCGGATCAGAATGCTCTTAACCGCGTGCTTAACATCGTATTCGTCATTACTGGCGCGCTGGCTACCGTCTTCATTATCATCGGTGGGATCAAATTCGTCTTTACCGCCGGTAGCCCGGACGGAGTGAAGAGCGCGCGTAATACTATCCTCTATGCCGTAGTCGGCCTATTGGTTAGCGTGCTGGCCTATACTATCGTAAACTTTGTGATAAATAACCTATGAAACAGACAATTATAAGTACCGGACTAATTCTCGTTATGATGTTGAGCGGAGCAGCTCCGGCGTTAGCTCAGTCAGCTCAGGAGATAGTCTGTCAGCATAACCCCAATCGGGCGGAGTGTGAGAGTGCTGACCAAAATGCCGTGCTTGGTATCATCGATACGATTACTGACTTACTACTGTGGGTGATGGGTATCGGAGCGGTGGTAGTAATCATTGTCGCCGGATTTATCTACACTACCTCTGGGGGTAGCCCGGACCGGACTAAGCGAGCCCGAGAGGCTATCATCTATTCTCTGGTCGGGGTAGTGGTGGCCGCTGCCGCTAAGATAATTGTGCAGTTTGCCCTGGGTGCAGTATGATAAGGGACAGGATGAGAAAAATACTATCTAGCATGTTAATCGTAGTAGCGGGTGTGCTCGCGTTCGGCACCGTAGGCACCGTGAATGTGGTTTATGCCCAGACGGCGCAGGAGTCGGCCTGTATCGGTGCCGGTGGTAGCTGGACTGGTAGTGAGTGTAGTATGGGTGGCGATAGCCCAGAGCTGATCGATACGGTGAAGACGGTTATCGATGTACTCCTTCTCGTGCTGGGGGCGGTAGCGGTTATCATGCTAGTAATTGGGGCCTTTCGCTTCGTCGTCTCTGGGGGTGATTCGAATGCCGTCCAGGGCGCACGCAACACCATTCTCTACGCTATCGTTGGCATTATCGTCGCCTTCCTATCTTGGGCTGCCGTCGACTTTGTGATCGATCAGCTAGCTAATAGCGGAACAACGACTCAGTCGCAGAGTGAGAATAGTGGTGCAGGTGGAACTTCTAGACCCCGATAGTTAAGATTTTTGAATGTCTGCAATTATGCTATAATTTCAGCATAAGTCATCGAAACAGAATATCTAATAAGAGGAGAATTTAAGTGAAAAAATTACAAACTATCTCGAAAGGCGTTCAGCGTAAGCTGCTAGAAGCGGCAATATTCTTTACCGCCGTACTAACACCATCTAGTGCCTTTGCCCAGTTGGGTGGCGATAAGTTGAATGATGTTAAGCCTGAAGGAACAGCTAGTTCCTTGTTTGAGGCCGGTGGAGTCTTCCAGACAGTCGCTAACATCCTACTCCTTCTACTCGGTGCCATCGCCGTCATCATGCTAATCATCGGTGGTTTCCGCTACGTAGTATCCGGAGGTGATTCCAGTGCCGTTGAAGGAGCTAAGAATACTATTCTCTACGCCATCATCGGTATCATCGTCGCCTTCCTATCCTGGGCTGCCGTCGACTTTGTGATCGATCAGCTTCAGTAAGAATCTGGTCTACCAGGCTAGTCAGTAACCGACCCGACCCAGGGTCGGTTACTCTTTGTATGAAGCACAATTTATTGTATAATATAGTTAATTCGCTAATCATTAACTAGGGAGCGGCCGGGCGTACAGTTCGGCTCATAGACTATGGATAAACTCAGCATATTGCAAAGCGCTATTAATACTGTGGCTCAGTCTAGCCTGGAGCGGGGGGTTAATGCGACTAAACCCAGCGGTGTAGCCGATAGCTTATTCGGTTCGGGTGGGGTGTTTGAGTCGATCGCTAACACCCTTCTTTCTCTACTCGGTGCCATCGCCGTCATCATGCTAATCATCGGTGGTTTCCGCTACGTAGTATCCGGAGGTGATTCCAGTGCCGTTGAAGGAGCTAAGAATACTATTCTCTACGCCATCATCGGTATCATCGTCGCCTTCCTATCCTGGGCTGCCGTCGACTTTGTGATCGATCAGCTGAGCCAGGGTAACGCCACTTAGATCTAGCGGAGTGCATAGAGGTTGATGCAAGAGAATAACCCCGCCATCATGGCGGGGTTATTCTTGGGTGCGGACTACCGCCGGGCAGTTTAGCTAATGCTGATCTTCTTGATGCGGTCTTGTTCAGCTTTAGGAATAGTGACTGTCAGCATACCGTCTTTGAGCTCGGCTTCAGCCTCTTCTTCCTTGACCTGGACCGGTAGAATTATAGAGCGAGAGAACTCTCCCCAATAGCATTCCTGAACGAAGTAGTCGCTAGTACGGATCTTCTCGCTCTCACGGCGAGCGCCGCGGACCGTTAAGGTGCTTTCGACGATACTAAGGTCGAGGTCGGCCTTACTGACGCCAGGGACTGGAGCTACCACTACGATGCTTTCCTTGGTCTGGTAGACATCTACCGCTAGTTGACCTGGTACTTCTGATTCGGCTAACCAGTCATCAGATTCCGTACTGTTATCGCTGTCGTTAGCAGCTACCGGGCTAGTCTGAGCCGGGGTATCATTTAAAAAATCACCTTCGAGTTCTTCGGCAAATAAATCATCTAGGTCGTTATCACGTGCAGCCATAGCACCTCCGTTTGCGTATTAGTTACTCCATTTGTTTTCTATTTTCGCCTATTATAGCTACATAAGGTGTACTTACGCAAGCAAATCCTATGTTTTTCAAGCAAATCCTCAAACTGATAGCGCCTCACACCTGCCGTCGCTGCGGTGCGACCGGTGAGCTGGTATGTCGCGACTGCCTTCCCTATCTCGATAATCCCCGAGCAGAGACCTGCTATAACTGTAACCGTCTCAGCCCGAGCTTTCGTACCTGTAGCCGCTGCCGCAAGCAGAGTCAGCTCTATCGGGTGGTGGTGGCCAGCCAGTACGACGGTCTAGTGAAGGAACTGATTCGCTACCTTAAGTACGAGAACGGTATAGACGCGACTACTCCCTTGGCGCGACTGCTAGCGACTAAATTAGTGAGTCTGGAGCAGAGCTACGATGTGATTACCTGGGCTCCAACTACTGCACGCAGCTTTCGCCGTCGGGGCTATAATCAGGCGGCAGAGTTGGCTAGGGCATTAGCCCGTCTAATGGATCTACCCTGCATCGAGACGGGATATAAGGCGGGTAGATTGCGTCAGGTCGGTGCCGATCGCAAGCAGCGCTTAATCCAAGTGAGGGGCAGCATTAAGCTGCGGAGTACAGACCGAGTCAAAGGCCTACGCGTACTGCTAGTTGATGACGTGGTGACGACTGGAGCCACTCTAAACGAATGCGCCCGACTTTTGCGGGCGGGCGGCGCGAAACGAGTGGATGCGGTGGTGGTAGCGAAACATTAGATTTAGGTTCGAGTCCCAGTCCAGGAGACTATACCCGAGCTTACAGCTCGGATACACTCTCCTGGCGGAGAGGGAGGGTTATCGCCCCACGAGTAAAACTCCTGACGGAATTTTCTCGTCGGCATGGCTCGCGGTCTTCGCCTTACCCTGCCGTTGGCAGGGTAAACTTAGACATCGCTCCGCCTGCTCGAATCCCTCGCAACTGAAACTATTCATTTGCTTCCCTATACCAAAGAAAAACCCCTGCATTCATGCAAGGATTTTTCTTTGGCGGAGAGGGAGGGATTCGAACCCTCGCGGGGGATTGCTCCCCCCTACCGGTTTAGCAAACCAGCCCCTTCAGCCTCTTGGGTACCTCTCCACGTGCTTGATAGCTGTACTTCTCCGATTGAGCATAGCTGCAGCTCGGCCGTATTTTAAAGTGTAACACTTATCGACTGGCGGAGAGGGTGGGATTCGAACCCACGAGACCCGTGAGGGCCTGCTGGTTTTCAAGACCAGTGCCTTCAACCGCTCGGCCACCTCTCCTCACCTCAGTCAGAGTTAATTGTACAGCAATGATTTTAAGCAAACTAGAGTCGCAGTAGTAGTCAAAGCTAATTAGTGAGCGGGCTAAAAACATAAGCGTTTGCTATAATCCAAGTTATGAAAGACCAGCGACCCGGACAAATATTTACTCCTCAATCTAGCAATACTGATCTACCGGCAAATCGCCCGGCCGATTTAGTGACTCCGCCGCCAGTACCTGAGCCAGTAGTGAAAGAAGAGGCCGCTCCGGGGTCTCAGCCAGTCGCGCCCAAGACGCCGGATGAGATCGCCCAGATAGAAATGGCGATGCAGCAGCAGCCACCGGTAGCTCCAGAACCGGCCGCTGTGGCCGAGCCCCTTACTCCTACACCATCTGTACCCTCTGTTTCAGACCGGCCCTTATCGCCATCAGGTACACCCCCTCAACCACTACCGGAAGAGGTGGCGACCGATCCGGCAGATTATCCTACTGCACCGGCTGTAGATCAGACAGACGACGCCCCCTTGCTTTCTTGGCAGGCTGCCGAGCCGGTCAGCGGCAGTAGTAGCTCGCGCCAGGTGCTAGTTTACGGAGGCGTAGGACTTCTGGTTACGGTAGCTTTGTTTGTAGTGGGAGGGTTTAACTTCAGCTCAGTACTTAGCGCGGTTGCCGTAATCTTAGGTGTAGTGGCACTGATCGTGTCGAATCGCCGCCATGGACACCTTGAGTCATATGCGCTATACGAGGATGGCATTACCCTTGGTGAGAGACACTATTCTTTCAGTGACTTGCGGGCTTTCAGTATGATGGGCGATACCGCTCAAGTTGTAGAGTTAATACCAACCAAGCGTTTTTCGCCTAGCTTAAGTGTTAACTTAGAACCAAAGACCGAAGAGCAAGTACTAGATATACTGATGAATCGACTTCCGTTTGAGGAGCGCAAGCCGGATACTGTGGACCGTTTGAGTAGACGCCTCAAGCTGTAGGGCCTATTTTAGGCTTAAAGTGATTGAGAAACTGATTAAAGATGGCATAATGAAGGGTATGTGTCCTCGTAGCTCAGCTGGATAGAGCGTTGGCTTGCGGAGCCAAAGGCCGCAGGTTCGAATCCTGCCGAGGACACCACGTCAGACTAAACCTATAGCTTCCGTACAAACAGCGGAAGCTGTTTTACTTTCAGCTTTCGGTTTGTCTTCCTTCTCCAGACAAAACAGTATCGTTTTGTCTGGGCAAACAGCCAATCACTGCCCTCGTTAGAGGGTATTTTTAATTCTATGGCTATCTTTGATAGCGGATTCGAACCTGATCTTTTACGAAGTGAAAATATGTATAATGCCTGCAAGGAGCTGCTATGAGAACATTTTACTTCGGGAAAGTAATCAGAGATAAGATACTAGATGCGATGCAGGATGAGGGCTGCGAGGTTAAGTATCGAGTGCTAGAGGGAGCTGAACGACAGGCTAAACTGACGGAAAAGCTTAATGAGGAGTCGCAGGAAATCTCGGCAGCTAGCGATCAAGACGATTTCTTGGAGGAGCTGGCCGACGTCCAGCTGGTTATCGATGCGCTAGTTGAAGGGCTGAGGAGCGATGATAGGGCTAAGTTTGTCGAGCTCCATGAAGCAAAGCTAAGGAAGAAAGGCGGCTTTGTGCAGTCAATCTGGATCGAGCAGGTGTCGGTGCCGAACGACAGTCCCTGGATAGAGTATTTCGAGACAAAGCCGGATAAGTACCCAGAGATTAAGTAGTTTAAGGTTTCGACTTTAAGTTCGTTTGCTTTTAAACTGTAGGTTGTAAGCATTAGAGCGGAGGGATGGCCGAGCGGCTGAAGGCGCTGCTCTCGAAAAGCAGTATTCCGTAACCCGGAATCGTGGGTTCGAATCCCACTCCCTCCGCTGTGGTGCTCGACTCTTTAATTTATGCTTCTCGCTCCTGGAGTATACGTGTACGTATCGCTCCATTTATAGACCATAGTGCATTGAGATACTGGCGATCGCGCTGGTCCAGTGTTAGTTCTCTCTGAATAGGGTCTAAGCCATCTGTCGGATAGAGTATCTCGACGGTTTCCTGATAAAAGCTTCGGGCCTGCGCATCTACCTCATCAGCGGTTAAGTCAAAGTCATACATCAACTCAGCTGCTTTGAGGCGCTCATCATGACTAGGCTGTCTGACTGGCTTCATATCGTCATGAAACGACACTTGCTGCCAGGCCGCAGCAAACTGCCAGACTATAAATGCTACTTCTTCCAGGGCGTCTTGTCGGGGGTCGATTTCCAAGTGTGAGTCGTTAGTTTCCATTAGGTTAGCTACTTTATACTAAACTAAGCGATCTCACCAAGCTTAAATCCTATCAGGAGAGCGAACCGGTAGGTGATAACTAGCCATATCTTGCTATAATAGAAGCCATGTCGAGTATATTCACCAAGATTATTCAGCGGGAGATTCCGGCACACATTGTCTATGAAGATGAGATGACGCTTGCCTTCCTTGATATTCGACCGGTCAGCGAGGGGCACTTACTGGTTGTGCCCAAGCTAGAAGTTGATGAACTGCAGGATTTAGAGCCAGACATGTATCAGGCCGTGATGACGACAGTGCATAAGATGGCCCGGCTCCTGAAAGAGAAGCTTAATCCCAAGCGGGTAGGTCTAGTGGTCTATGGTTTTGATGTGCCGCACGCTCATGTACATCTGATCCCGATGGAGGGTCCGGGTAAGATCCAGCTTCAGCATACCGAGAAGGTAACAGAAGCGGAGTTAATCTCTACGCATCAGGTGTTAACAAGCTAGTGTCGCAGCTCGATCCAAAAGCACTCAAGAAAGAACGTAAATCGGCCGGCTTTACCCAGACTGAGTTGGCTCGCCGCTCAGGAGTTGCCTATTCCACTTTGACTAAATTGGAGCAAGGACAGATTCCCTCCCCTTCCGTTACGGCTGTACACAATTTAGCCGATGCATTGCACTGTACGGCGGCCGATTTACTGACATTACCTAAACTGAAGATCGCCCTAAGCGACAGCATCAAGTTCGTCTACTTTGATGTGGGCGGTGTATTAGTGCACTGGCTACCCAGTGTCCAGGCTTACGCCGAACGGATCAATCGACCATACGACCAAGTGTTGAAGCTATTTTATGAGTATCTGGGTCCTACCTGTCGTGGCGAGATGGACTTCGAGGAATTTCAGCTGCTTTGCATGCTGAAGTTGAAGCTTGATCCAAGCGGAGCTGGTCGTGAGGCGGCGCTGCAGTCCTGGGTTGATGATATGCGGCCAATCTTGCCGACCCATACTTTTATCGCAGCCATGAGTCGTAGTTATCCGATCGGACTACTGACCAATATCGGTAAAGGAGCCTACAGCGAGTACATAGAGCGCAAACTAGTACCCAGTTTGAAGTATAAGGCGGTAGTACAGTCGTGCGATCTGGGGGTAACCAAGCCGGATTCGGCCATCTATGATATAGCTACGCAAGCAGCTAGGGCGCAGCCGGGCGATATCCTATTTATCGATGATTCAAAGGTAAACGTTGCGGCCGCCCAGAGCTTTGGCTGGCAAGCCGAATGGTTCGACGAGTATGACCCGCAGGCCAGTATCAAACGTATCGTAGCCCGACACTTTACCGCTTAATTCGACTTAGCGATGGTATAGTTGTAGTAATGGGTGAGCAAGGCAAGACAATAATCACAGCTGAAATGTCGGCTACCGATGCGCTTTATGAGTCGATACGATTTGAATTAGCGCAGGCTGAAAGCGTAGTGGCCTATATCCATGACACTCTGCATCCAGAGATGGATGCTCATAGGGGGCGGATTAAGCCGTGTTCTCAGGGTGAAGTCTACGCTAAGTTATTCTCTACCGCTGTCGATAAGCCGGGAGAGATGTGGGAGCTTATCGAGCAGCGTCGGTTGGCGAAAGACCGGGATGAACCAGGGCTTACAGCCGATAAGGCACTGGAGATTGCCGATATTATCTACTACCTAGAACAGCCCGGTGGTCGCTGGTTACTCTATGGTTTGCATGAGCCGCCAGAGGTGCCAGATGATCGTCAAGCTGAGATTGAGATGCTTCTAGGAGTGACGTTAGAGCTAGCTCGTGAGCTTTGCGTGTACAAGTATCGCACCCGGATGTTGTATCGAGACACTCCGGATCACGTTCGAAAACATGCTGAGTCGTTGGTGATAGCACGCGTAGTGGATGCTTGGGGCTATTGATCCAGATCTTTAAGTTGCTCTGAGAGTGTTTGTAAGCGCATCTGAGCAGCCTTTAGCCGTACTCGCGTCTCCTTGACTATCTCTTTGGGTGCATTGCGCCTGTAGGCCTTATTATCTAGCTTTGACTCAAAGCCAGCAACCTGCGCTTGCGTCTCTTTTAGGCTAGCTTCTAGTTTTTGGCGATAACGAGCGATAGTGTGCTCATCTACATCGAGCCAGCAGGCGATGGGAGTGCCCGGTATCGGCAGTCCTCGCCCATCGGTTACGCGGGTGCAGCTTTCTAGCCCGGCCAGTTTGCTCACTAGGGCGGCGTTATCGTCCAGTAGGTCGGCCTCTCGATAGTAGAGGTTAGGAGCAGTTTCTCCGGTTTCAGCGATGACTGTGCGAATTTGTGAGATGAGCGACTGTAGCTGATTAAACTCACTTATAGACTTCTGATCGATGCGCTCAGGGTGGGGCCAAGAGGTAGTGATCAAGGGGTCACGCGAGCCCGGTAGTTCGCCCCAGATAGCCTCGGTGATGAATGGAACTATAGGGTGAGCCAGTTTAAGGATAGTCTCGAGACCGTATGACAACATGGCGTGGTTTTGTTCTAGCTTATGCGCTTCGAGGTACCAGTCGGCAAAGTCACTCCAGAGTAGGTGATAAATGGCTTGAGCTGCCTCATCGAGGCGATAAGCTGCGACTAATCGGTCGATTTCAGCCGTAACCGCCTGCAAGCGACTGTATATCCAGCGGTCTGCCAGTGTCACAGCTACCGGGGGCTTAGCTGCTGTATTACCTAGCTGGGTCAAGGTGTAGCGCGAAACGTTCCAGAGTTTGTTGCAGAAGTTGCGGTAAGCCTCGACCTGCTTTTCGCTTAAGGGACTGTCGTTACCGGGGGTATTCTTCACCACCATGGTCATGCGGAGCGCATCGGTGCCGTAACGCTGACTGAGTTCGAGCGGGTCGAGTACGTTCCCTTTACTCTTACTCATCTTCTGCCCCGCTTCGTCGGTCACTAATCCCCAGAGGTAGACACTCTTAAACGGTACTTCACCGGTACGATAGAGGCCAAACATTATCATTCGGGTGACCCATTTATGGAGAATCTCGCGAGCAGTCGCCATGACTGTAGTGGGGTAGAACTCATTCTCTAGGTCGTGAGCCATTAAGGTAGCGTAAGGCCACTGACCGGAAGAGAACCAGGTATCGAAGGTGTCGGTTTCGGCCCGATAGTTGTTACTACCGTAGTAGGCCGTAGCCTCAGCTTCGGTCTTAGCTACCAGATAGGGCTCTTTATCCGGATCATTGGAGGTCTTATAAAAGACCGGAATGCGTATTCCCCACCATATCTGTCGGGAGATACACCAGTCGTGTTCCTGCTCCAGCCAATTGAGAGCGATTTTCTTAAAACGCTGCGGTACGATGGTGATCGCGTCGGTTTCGATGGCTTTGATGGTCGTGCGGTTCAGCTCGCCGACACGTAAGAACCACTGCTCCGAGATCAAGGGCTCAATAGTGGTTCCACAACGGTCGTGAATGGCGACTGCATGCTGGATGGATTGTTGTTTGAGTAGTTTGCCGGCTTTCTCCAGAGCAGCTACTACGGCGAACCTACCCTCCCCCACATCTAACCCGGCAAACTCTTCCGGTACATTGATCAGTTTACCCTCCGGATCGATCACGCTGATCTCAGCTAGTTGGTGGCGCACGCCGATCTCATAATCGTTTGGGTCATGGCCGGGCGTCACCT
The DNA here is from genome assembly GCA_040903985.1 of Candidatus Saccharimonadales bacterium. Taxonomy (NCBI): domain Bacteria; phylum Candidatus Saccharimonadota; class Candidatus Saccharimonadia; order Saccharimonadales (SeqCode); species Saccharimonadales bacterium (SeqCode). The sequence continues at coordinate 371,033 of JBBDUI010000002.1, read as the reverse complement.
TTAACGCACCAGTACCGGCACCAGGGTCGACGTACTTATCGGCGATAATGGCTACCGGTCGCTCTACTAGGGGTACGGTAGCGGTCTGCCCTACTAGGTCTCGGTAGCGCTCATCCTCTGGGTGGACCGCCACCGCAGTATCGGCAAAGATGGTTTCGGGACGGGTGGTAGCGATCTGAATCGAGCCGTAGTCCAAGGTGTAGAGTTTGCCCTCTTGGTCGACGTGGTCTAGCTCGATATCGGCGAAAGCGGCGCTGCACCGCGGACACCAGTTAACGATACGATTACCCCGATAGACCAGTCCGTCTCGGTGCATTTGGATAAAAGTATCGTAGACGGTACCGATGATATCCTCGTCGAGTGTGAACTTCAGCTTACTCCAGTCAGCGCTCCAGCCCATCGCCCGCATCTGAGCTAGCATGTTGCCTTGGGAGGCTTGAGTAAATTCCATGACGGCGGCGTAGAACTTCTCTGGCCCGAGGTCGAAACGATCCTTGCCCGCCTTAGCTAGTTCACGCTCATAGACGAACTGCGTCTCGATGCCGGCATGATCGGTACCGGGCAGCCACAGAGTACGGCGGCCCTGCATGCGGTGATAGCGAATTAGTACGTCCTCGAGTGTATAACCACTGGCGTGCCCAGCATGGAGTGAACCGTTGGCATTGGGCGGCGGCATGATGATGGTGTAAGGCTCTCCCGATCCCTGAGGCTGAAAGGCCCCGGACTCCTCCCAACGGTGGTAGATGTCGGCTTCATGCTGCTGTGGTTCGTAGTTCTTCTCTAGGGCCATATGGATATAAGTATAGGAGATAATTGGTATTTTTCTACTAGAGCGGATACTTTAGTAGAAGTCACGTGATATATAAGGGTTAAATATCTGTAGATAAATACTCACTCCCCTCACCCGTACCTTAGTGCCAGTAGGCTACGGCATAGCCTATAGCTAGGACAAGCTAGGTTTATAATGAGCTCGTAAAAGAAACACCCTCGCTAAAGCGAGGGTGTTTCACGTGAAACGGTCTGGCGTAAGGTACTTAAGTAGTACTCTCGCGACTCAAACCTCCATATTTTTAAAGCTCCCTAAGCAACGGACGTTTTTGTTTGTCTGGTTAGATTTTACCATGAACGTTAGACTAAGCAACAGCTCAGTAGCAGAACGCATAGTTTCACGTGAAACGCTTACATGCTCAAGCTAGGAGCAATTTCCAGGTTATAAGGGTCGACCGACTCAGTCTGCCGCGATTTGTAGTAACCAAGCGCAGCAATCATAGCGGCGTTATCAGTGCATAGACTACTGGGGGCATACTCGATCTCGACCGGTAGCTTCTCTCTAAGCTGATGGCGTAGCTCTTGATTGGCAGCTACCCCGCCAGCTATAACTACTGTTCTCGGAGTATATTCTCGTTGGGCCATCACTGTCTTATCTACCAGAGTTTGGACTGCTACCAGCTGGAAACTGGCTGCCGTATCGTTTATTTGCTGGGGACTGAGCCGCATCGCTATCTGGTGGGAGGGATAGTTGAAGTCTTCGCCGATTAGATTTTGTAGGTGGCGCAGTACAGCTGTCTTTAATCCGGAAAAACTAAAATCATATGGATTATCTAGTTTACTGATAGGAAATTTGTAAGCCTTGGGATCACCCGCTTTAGCGGCTTGTGCGATCGCGGGTCCACCCGGGTACTCTAGCCCCAGCACCTTAGCCACTTTATCGAAAGCCTCTCCTACGGCATCATCCTGAGTCTGCCCCAGTAAGCGGTAATCACCGTGAGCCTGAAATAGTACGAGTTGAGAATGCCCCCCGGAGACGGTTAAGGACAGGAGGGGAAAGCTAGGTTCACGTGATGGAAGATCATCGACCCTTAAACCGGTAGCGGCCTCATCTTTCACTCTAATGATGAAGTTAGCATAGGTGTGAGCTTCCACGTGATGGATGGGATAGAGAGGTTTATGCTTGAGCAGGGCTAGGGTGCGAGCGGTCAGGGAGCCGATGAGGAGGCTACCAGATAGACCGGGGCCGAAAGTCACGGCGATTCCATCGATCTCCTCCCAGTCTAGGCGGGCATCGTCTAAAGCCTTACTAATGACGGGTAGAATAACTTCTATATGGCTTCGGGAGGCTATCTCTGGGACCACTCCTCCAAACTCGCGGTGGATATCGATCTGACTGACGACTACGTGCGAAAGTAGAGTAGTGCCGTCGGTCACGACGGCCGCCGCCGTTTCGTCACAACTAGTCTCAACCCCGAGGATATTCATGCTATCTATAGTATCAAAGTCTTTATTCACAACGCCATGTCGTAACCCTACCCTTGTAAATTGGGCCAATTCATGCTATGATATGCAGATAGTTACATAAGAAAGCTACATAGAAAAAAATAAAAACATTCAAAAGAAGGGAAGTAACCATGCGCGAGCAGTCGCTGCACACTCCAGTAGAGGAAGCTCGATCGGGCCGCGGTAGTGAGCGGGTAGCCCATTCCTTAGCTGAGATTAGTATAGAACTTATGGATGATCTACCGAGTGGCTCCAGGGAAGATACCGGTCCAAGCTTAGTTGCCGATACTCCCGAGCGTACCAGTGTTCCTGAAGTGTACGACTGGACAGCCTTATCTTATGCTGAGGTGCGAGAGTCGCTCACCGAGCTGGTAGGGAAGGGATATCTATTGCACGGTTCTAACCCTGGGTCAGAGCAGCTTCACCGTACCCTGACTCCTTATCAAGGTCACGATGTACGGCGAGAGTCCGGGCAGAGGTATGGGGTTTACGCTACAGATAATTCGGTGGCGGTTATCCCGTACGCCTTGATGAACCGGAAAGCTCTGCGCCAACGCGGTTTCGACAGCTTTGTGACGTCTTTCGGCGTGAGCCAAGTAAGTGATAAGCCGGCGGCACCATACATCGGAGTTGATAGTAAGGCAGTATTTGACTACATCGTGGAGCATCCAGAGGAGATATTTACCGCTGGCTACATCTACGTGCTAGATGCTGAGCCATTTGTGCCGGCAGCAGATGCACCGGATGAGTTAGTCGCAGAAGGAGAGCAGATACCCAGGATGATAGTGCGAATTGGTGCGCAGGTTGGTCGTGACTTGTTTCGACCAGATGGTGATAATCCTACCCTGAGGTTAATGGAGCCAGCTCGCGCGAATTGAGTAGCTGGGACGGAGATGGCATACTTAAGAAGATGAAAAAACTCATAAAAAGTCTCCTACCCAGCTCACTCGTTAAACCGATCTTACGCCCGTATCATTTCTCGCGAGCGCTGCTGGCAAATTTAATCTATGGTTTTCCGGCTCGGGGCCTAAAAGTTATCGGCATAACTGGTACGAATGGTAAGACAACCAGCGCCAACTATCTGGCCAGTATATTAGGGGCTGCCGGGTATAAGGTAGGGGTGAGTACGACGGCTAACTTTCGTATCGGTGAGGAGGCATGGGATAACGAATTGAATATGACCACCACTAATCCTTTCGCACTACAGAAGCTCCTGCGCCGAATGCGGGAGGCGCAGGTCGATTGGGTAGTGCTCGAAGTCACCTCGCACGCTTTAAGCCAGTACCGTACCTGGGGAGTACCGATTCATACGGCGGTACTGACTAATCTCAGCCCCGACCACCTGGACTATCACGGTACGGTCGAGGAGTATGCTGCTACTAAAGCTAAACTGCTCTGTCAGGCTCGAGTAGCCACGGTATTAAACCGAGACGACGAATGGTACGACTATTTTCGTAAGAGCGCTTTCCATGCGGCTTATACTTATGGCACCGCGAAGGAGGCTGACGTCCGACTAGAAAAAGCTAAACTGCATTCCGATACCTCGCATATCAAGATTCGTTATGGGGAGCGGATGATGGAGCTCGACCTGCAGTTACCTGGTAAGTTTAACGTCTATAACGCTCTTGCAGCCGCTACAGTCGCCTTTGGGCTAGAGATTGATTGGGAGGACGTGCAGGCGGGGTTAAAGCTGCTCAGCGGGGTCCCGGGTCGCATGGAGGCCATTCATACCGGTCAAGACTTCACCGTTATCGTCGATTACGCCCATACACCTGATGCGTTTGAGAATGTCCTGGGCAACTTACGGCCGGTAACTAAGGGCCGGATCATTACCGTCTTCGGGGGTGCTCCGACTCATGATTATCGTGGCCTCGGAGAAGCGGCAGGGCGGTTGAGTGATGTAGTAATTGTAACTGATGATGAGCCAATGGATAGTGATCCGAGAGTGATCAGAGAAGAGATAGTAGAGGCTGCCAGAACGGCAGCTACCGCTCAAGTGGAAGAGATAGCTGATCGCAGAGATGGGATAGCGCGGGCTTTTGCACTGGCAGGAGCAGATGATACGGTAGCACTGCTTTGTCTCGGGCATCAGAAGTATCGCCGAATCGGTAACGCTCAGCGCATAGAGTGGGATGATCGAGCCGTGGCGCGAGAGTTATTGGAGACTATGGCTTAAATTTGCTCCGTTCCCGTAGTTGGATTATGCTAATGAAAAGCAAACTGGCGGAGAAAGCTAAATGCAATCTAGCGAAAAGTTGAGCGAAGGATATGATGAAGCGGCCTCTGAGGCCGCTTCATCATATCGAGACTATTGGTCAGATTTCATCAGTGGCCATCCTAAGATGATAAAAAGTAATAAAGATATCGAGGATATCGCTCGCTCCACTGACAAGTGTAGTAAGCGTATGGAGGGTGTCGTTGGTGATACTTGGGATCAGGCAGGTAGAGATTCTTCAACTGAAGCAAAGAACTTTTACTACCGTTTAGGTAGTTTGAATCAGCTAGTTGGAGCTAACGAGATTCTAGCCGAGGCCGGACTGATCCTGCAGCGTAGAGCTGAAGCCAGCACTGAACGTGGGGAGTATGCGACACATGACCAGCTGCTGAGCGGGTGTCTATTCGAAGAGTCGGCGCTCGTTAGTGACGGTAGTTTCCGGGCCTCGATGTTGAGCCGGGCTTTAGCTCAGTATCAGGGAGTTCTAGATCAGGAGAAGGATGATCTAATCGGTGTTAACGCGCAGCACGCTCTGCGCTATAGCTACGACATTCAGTTTTTGCGAGTGTTCGATGCCACAAAAGCGGGCACATACAGACTGGAACAGTTACGGTCGATGCATAAAGATCTACAGATAGCCTACATCAACGATTTTCTACTTTATTTAAATCAACTGAATCAACATGAGGAGCGGATACGACAGGGGCTTATGCGGGCTAAGGGTCAAGAGCGGGATGAGTTACGTAAAAAGCTAGACGGTACCGCTACTCATGCCCGCAGATTATGTCTGGAGTGGTTCTCGGTGCTGGCTTACCGGCGCTTTATCGATCAGGCTAGCCTACATAGGGACTCCTTTATCCGTACCGCTCTACCGCGTGAGGAGGAGCCGTGGTTCCATGTAACCAAGAAATCAAATCGGGGCGGCACGCGCAATACGCACCAAGTACCAAAGCACGGTTTCAACATCATAGTGACGGAAAGAGGGGAGGGTGGAAGTCCTAGGTCGCGCCCAATTCAGTTAAAAGTAGGTGGCGGAACTACAGAGTGTCTGCCCGACATCGAGAAGATAGTTTTTAGTTTTGAAGATGGGGTTGGTTTATCGGAGGTGCTTGGGGGGGCAGCTCGGGCGATGGGTAAGGACTACGCCAACCAACCCTTACAGCTTTCCGAACAACGGACCTTAGAGGCAGCGCTCAATCCGTTTCATGATCGACTGGCAGCATAGTTCCTGGGGGGTTGGTTTCGATCTCAAATACGCGTGTTCCGTCCGCTAAGAAATGTACTGTAACGCTGGCCGGCAGTGCCTGCATGATAGCCTCTTGGAAGATGTCTAGGTGCTCAGCTTCACTCTGGTTATCATCCGTTTCATCGAGTGCTTCAGATGCCTCTTTGCTGCTGAGTTGCTTTTGTCGAAATCGCTCTATGCTCACCGTGGTAAACCTCGTATTGCCACTACAATACGCTGAAACACCGACAAGGACAAAGGTGGTTAGTCGGTATTAAATTTAGATCTGGCTTAATACAAAGAAAGAAAAGAAACGAGAAGGAGAGTGGCGGGGTAAGTGTACAGCCTGAAGGTAAGTCCAGCCCATCGCTAATAGCTCTGCCCCGAACGAACGTCTGTTGTGCCACATTCATGCGGCCAGCTCGTTCGGGGCGACACGTAGAAGCCATTACTTGCCGTATGGCTGCGGCCGATTGGCCATCGGTTGGTTATGGGTGATGTGTTGGGCGGGCTTGGACCCGCCGGCATCATCACCTTTGCCATGGCTGCCGTTTTGCCCGGCGTCGCCGTGTCGTAGGGCATGGATACCGGCTCTACGAGCGTACGGGTTTACCTTGTCCATGCAGCGCTCTCCTTCTCTAAGTTCACACGATTTCCACCGTGATACGGCTATTTAAGCACGAGGGGTAGTCTCCTGCAAGCAGACCAAGTAGTTGATTATTTAGCAATAATATGCTAATGTATATAAAGTTAGTATACGATAAAAACAAACATGACAAATATGTACGAAACATCTCAATCTAGGGTACTCGAGGATAGCACCAGGCTTGAGATCGACCCTGCCCTACCACCGTATCTAAATCATTGGGCAGAAATGGCCGCTGAATACCCGGAAGCTAGAGAGGAATGTGAAGTAAATCAGGATCGCCTACAGGCGCTTAGACATAGCGTTCTCACTGTTCATGAAACACCGCGCCCGTTCGCTAGTCGAACTGGCGCTGCTCGTGAACTATATCTGTCATATGGTAGCTTTAACGCTATGGAAGAGGCCGGTGGTGAACTAGCTCGATTAGTATTGATCTTTCTAGGTGATGAGGACTTAAAGCAGGATCCTGACAACCCCACCGAATTCCTGTCGTTCGTAAAAGAGAAGGCACTAGAACGACCACCATCAGAAGGCAAGCTACTTGCTGGCTGCTGTATACATGAAATGGGACTGCAGCACCGTAACCCTCAAGTCAGAGATATATTGCTTCGATCCGCGCACGACGTGTATAGCAGCATCGTTAATAGTGACGTTTCTTGGTCAGCCCACTACAAGGAAGAGGCTCATCAGTACTTAAGTGATATAGAATTCTACTTATTAACACACCAACCAGAGATGAGTGCTAAAAAATATCAGCAGGCATTTGTGCACTCTCAGCTTAATCAGATCCGACGGATTCAGGCTGTTATAACGGAGGGTGTGTCTACTGGCTTCATGTGGGAAGAGTACTACCAGATTGCAGTTCGCCGTCTGCTCTGGGAGGCTCATCAAGGTGACGATATAGATATATCTTCAAGCTTTCCGCGTCAGGACCGTCCTCATGACGGATTCAAGCGGCACGGGCTTAAAAATCAGGCATTTGATGCGGTGGCGAGTCGTGACGATGTTAGCGTACCGATACAACTCAAGGCTTATAAAGATTCTGAGGTATCCGGACAGTATGATGAGAGAGTTCTGGTAGTAAGTGCCAATTCCAATAATTTACGGCGCAGCATTGAGCATGAACTTGTTGCCACGCGGGTGGCGTACGAGATAGAGGGAAGTAATATCCTGCGCGAGGGAAAAAGTGAGCGCCGCCAGGTAGCAGGAGAGGTAAAGGAGCTAGCTGCCTCTAGTATCTCTAGCTTGTAGCTACTCTTCTGTTCTGCTCGTAACCTGTTTAACTGCAACTTGAGAAAGTCTCTGAATATCTTGGCGCAGCATTGCTTCTCTATTCTCTATCGATTGGTCTCCCTCCTGGGGTGGGAGGGTTTGTTCAAGTACACCTTCAATTCGCGCTGTTTGGAGCGCGGATTCGTTGGTGGAGTCGGCAGGGAGTCTATTAGGATTCATAAGGAATGTATTTATAACATAATTAGCGTTCTAATGAAAGAGAGATGGCCCGAGCGGATCCTGTTGGGTTCGTGGACGCAGCGCGTCCGCAACAAGGAATCCGCTCGGGCCGTGGGGCGCGCTAATTTCGGTTTACACCGACGTCAGCGCAGGGAAGTCACCCCAGTCTCGCAGTTGATCCCGTGATCACGTGTGTCACAGGATCGCAGTATCAGCCCTATCGGGCCTTGACGAGCTCCGGCTCTGGAGCCGGTACGGCTGGCGCGAAGTCGATGATCTTCTTTCCGTCGTGGAGGAAGATCTTAACGAACCGACCCTGGTTGGGGCCGATATCGACTCGAGCTATGGTGCTGCCGTCAGCTTGCGAGGCTAGCCCCCTGAGGGTGGCGCTATTGAGCCCTCCGCCGGAGTGGCGGAAAAGGACTTTGCACCGACCGTTCGGGAGCTTGTGCGTGCTGTGTAGCTCGTATTGCGAGTCTGTCGGGCGTTGCATCTGTTTACCCCAATGGTAAGGTGCTGGAGACTTTCCCCAACCAGAGTATTTAATCGTAGCAATTGTGGTATTGTCAATCATGTAGTAAGCAGGAGCTATCGATGAGTCTGGATGCGATATTTAAAGCTTATGATATCCGGGGTCTAGTCCCCGATGAGTTGAATGAAGCGGTCGCCACTCGGATCGGTCGCGCTTTTGCCGAGTTTTTAACTGATAAATCCCCCGAAACTAACTCGCAACCGCTGATAGTCGGACACGATATGCGGAGTGATTCGAAAGCTTTAGCTCAAGCGGTTATTACCGGCATAAAGACACAGGGTAGAGATGTGATCAGCGTGGGGCTGGTAGCAAGTGACATGCTCTATTTCGCGGTAGGGCACCTGCGAGCGGCTGGTGGGGTAGTTGTAACAGCCAGTCATAACCCGGGCAAATACAACGGTATGAAGATCTGTCGCGAAGAGGCTCGCCCGGTGGGGGTCGATACGGGTCTGCTTGATATAAAGCGGGCGGTAGAATTAGGCGAATTTCCCCAGTGCTCGCCAGGTACGATAGCTGAGGCTAACATTATGAAAGCATGGGTCGAGCATGCCCTTAGCTTTACAGGCGAGCTCAAGCCGTTCCGAGTCGCCGTCGATGCCGGTAACGGCATGGCCGGGGCCGTCATTCCGCACCTTATTGGTAAGACGCCGTTAGAGATCACACCGCTTTATTTTGAGTTGGATGGGACGTTTCCAAATCACGAGGCCAATCCGCTCAAAGAAGAGACGCTGGAAGTGTTGAAGCGGACAGTAGTCGAGAACGGTCTAGATCTAGGCCTCGCTTTTGATGGTGATGGAGACCGGGTAGTGCTTATAGATGAGACAGGTCAGACTGTATCTGGTAGTGTAACGGCGGCTATTCTGGCCGAGCATTTTTTAGATGAGCATCCGGGCAGCACAATTCTGTATAACGCCATCTGCTCTCGGGTAGTGGATCAAACTATCCGCGAGAATGGGGGTATACCGGTCCGGACCAAGGTAGGCCATTCCTATATCAAGGCAGCCATGCGGGAGTATGATGCGCCATTCGGCGGTGAACACTCGGCGCACTACTATTTCCGGGATAACTGGTCGGCCGACTCTGGGCTCATTGCCGCTTTAGTGGCTATGAGCGTCTTAAGCGAAGCGGGAGGTAGCTTAAGTGAGTTGGCTAATCGTTTTCGTACTTCCTATGTTCAGTCGGGAGAGATTAACTTCGAAGTGGCTGATAAGGAAACCGTTATCGCGCGTATTAAGACGGCTTTTAATGATGGAGAGCAGGATGAACTGGACGGGCTGAGCGTGAACTACAAAGATAAGTGGTTTAATGTCCGAGCCAGTAATACGGAGCCGCTTCTCCGTCTCAATATAGAGGCTCGTGATCAAGATCAGGTAGACGAGCTAGTTGGCCGTCTCACCTCTCTTATTGGTCAGGACAGCTAGTTGATTTTTAATCAAACTTATGCTAAAGTATGAAATAAGTCAATCTTACTTAAACAGGAATAAATAGTATGTCATTTGAAGGCGCATCAACTCCCAATGGTAACCCTAACTTTGCTGCCAAAGACTATATGCCTACTACCGGTTTCATAAAAGATAGCCTGATAAGAGTAGAGGAGACCTTTCCATTTCAGCAGCATAACGCCGACGCAGTACGCCTAGACGATGAGAATAAAAGCTATCAGCCCTATGCAGGTAAACGGGCTGAGATACCGTTGGTCAAAGGAGTAGCGGAAGTTGAGGAGCGCCAGTATGAAGACGGGGTAGAGTCGGTCTATGTGTATATGGATTATGCTAGTTCACGGCAAGACGGTAGGTTAGTTCTAGAGATGTGCGATACTGGCCGAGTAACGGTAAAACTCTTTACTCCCGATCTTAATAGTGAGATTCCAGTCGAACCCCAGGATGAGGTTATAAAGATTATGTACTGTTCGCAGAAACTTAATGAAGCGGCTGGGCTAGCCTCACAATAGCGCGATCGCCTTTGCCGAGTAAGCGATTTATCTACCTTTGCTACTTGACACCCTTCTCGGCGATTCGCTACTATTAAGATGTACTAGCACTCTAAATATAAGAGTGCTAAATAATTTACATTAGGTTAATTTATTAATAATACTTGGTAGTGTCTAATTAGCACTCGTTGATGTGTTCGAGAGTGATATTGTGCGCTACCAAGGTAAACCCTGCAACAAGCGCAGGGTAAAGGAGGAGAGATGAGTAAGATTCAGCCGTTAGCCGACCGCATCGTTGCTGAGCCGATTCAAGCTAGTGATAAGACCGAGTCGGGGTTCTATCTACCGCAAGATGCCAAGGAAAAGCCACAACTAGCTAAAGTCGTGGCCGTTGGTAAAGACGTCAGTGAGGTGAAAAAAGGCGATACCATCATCTACCCGAAATTCGGTACGACCGAGATTAAGGTAGAGTCCAATGAATACATGATCCTCAAGGAAGAGGATGTACTGGGAATCGTAAAGTAGCTAAAGCAATAAGGAGATAGTAATGGCAAAGAAAATTTTTTATGACGATGAGGCCCGAAAGCGCATTCTCGAAGGAGCCGAGGCTTTATATAATGCAGTTAAGGTAACGATGGGGCCGAAGGGTCGTAATGTGATGATCGAGAAGGGCTATGGTAGTCCGACCATCACTCACGACGGGGTGACTGTAGCTAAGGGAGTCGAGCTGCCGAGCGAAGATGATGAAACACTCGGTCAGAGTGTCGGTGCCGAGCTAGTCAAGCAGGCTGCTACTAAGATGAACGATGTGGCCGGAGACGGTACTACTTCAGTAACGGTGCTGACTTACCACATTCTCAGTGAGGCTAACCGTTTAATCGCAGCTGGGCACAATCCAATGGATTTACGCAAAGGTCTCGATGCGGCAACGGCTCATGTCTTAGGAGAGATCACTAATTTGACTGAGCAGATCGGCGAGAAGAAAGAACGTATCGCCGAGGTAGCTACTATTTCAGCTGGCTCAGAGGAGATTGGTAAGATGATTGCCAATGTGATTGAGCAAATCGGTAAAGACGGTGTCGTAACCGTGGAAGAAAGCCAGGGTCTAGAGCTTGAGAGTGAGGTCGTGGAAGGCTTCACTATCGATCGTGGTTTCGTGAGTCCCTACATGGTGACCGACCCGGCTCGGATGGAGGCGGTATATGATAAGCCAGCTATTTTGATAACTGATAAGAAGATCGCTAGTGTACAGGAGATTCTGCCGATTCTGGAAAAAGCTGCTCAAGCCGGTAAGAAAGATCTAGTTATCATCGCTGAGGAGCTGGAAGGTGAGGCTTTAGCTACCTTGGTGCTGAACAAGCTAAAGGGTGTCTTCAACGCTCTCGCTATTAAAGCGCCAGCATTCGGTGATCGTCGCAAGGCAATCCTAGAGGACATCGCCGCCTTAACTGGGGCTACCGTGATCAGCGAGGAGCGTGGTTACAGTTTCGAGACGGCCGATCTAGATATGCTAGGAACGGCTCGGAAGATCATTTCGGACAAGGACAACACCACCATCATTGAGGGCGGTGGCGACCCGAGTGAGGTCGAGGCCCGCATGCAGCAGATTCGCGGTCAGATTGAAAACGTACCTAGTGAGTATGAGAAAGAAAATCTAGAGAAGCGATTAGCTGCTCTTACCGGTAAGGTAGCTGTCATCCGTGTCGGCGGTGCGACTGAGACCGAGATCGAGGAGAAGAAGTTTCGTGTCGATGATGCAGTGGCGGCCACTAAGGCAGCCGTGGCTGAAGGTATCGTAGCTGGTGGTGCGGTTACATTTGTAGATCTAGCAAAGAAAATCGATCTCGACGATCACAAGGTAGCAGATTCTGAGGGTGCTGGTTGGTTAATCCTCAAGAACGCCCTGCAGCAACCCTTCCGACACTTGATGGCTAACGCTGGGGTCAACCCGGATGAGAAGTTACCGGAAGTACTGAAGGCTAAACCGGGTCAGGGGTTTGATGTGAACGATCCGGCTAAGATTCAGGATCTAATTAAGGCCGGTATCATCGATCCGGCTAAGGTAACTCGTGAGGCAGTGCAGAACGCAGCTTCAGTGGCCGGTACGGCCATGACAATGGGCGCGCTGATCGTTGATATTCCGGAAAAAGATGAAGGTAGCGCAGCAGGTGGTATGGGTGGCGGTATGCCCGGTGGCATGGGCATGATGTAGGCGCTCGGCGCCCCTGTCCTCAAAGCACCTTTTAAACACCCCGGCGATAAACTGTCGGGGTGTTTAGCGTAATCACTTGTGCTTGCATGTGCACTACTAGCGGTAGAGAATAGGCTCATGGAGACCCGACCCCGTAAGATAGAAGATCCTCATGCGATTATCGGCTACCAGTTAGCCCATCTGGCATCCTGGCGCGCGCAGGTGGCGTACGACAGCAGAATCTACCAAGGAGAACTTAGCCGCTACGGGGAAGGTCTTTCTCATGTGCGGCACCTAAAGCGTCAATTAGAAATATCACAGGAGCAGCTCATGCATGCCAGTCAGGATACTCAAGAGCTAATTGAGTCTCTATTGCCTCCTAGGGTAATAGTGAGGGGTACGCTAGCAGAAGTTACGCAGCGTGATCAGGCTAAAGTGGTAGAGCTAGAGACCGCGATCCTCTCAGTGGTGGGCGTAAGTATGGTCCTCCCTAAGCCACATACTGCTATTCCTGTTCCGTTAATTAGTTTCAGTAGTGATGATCGGCAGTATGAGGCTTTTTATACTCAGATTAAGTGGGAACCAGCGGCTGATGGCGTAGAAGGTGCAGACGGCTAAAGTATAGTGTATAGCTTTATTGACAAACCTTAACCATAAGAGTTTGATGTAGGTAAGGGTAATTACTGTCGTTTTGCGATGGTCGGTCGAACTCTTAGATAAAATACAATTAAATAAATATAAATCAACTATGACAACTCGAGTATTTGAAAGTAGTAATTTAGTCGAACCTGTCCATGCCGCTGCCTCAGCGGAACATTGGGGCGAGGCTCGCGAAGTGCGATTGGCCCGACTTACAGCCATGGAGGCCAAGGCCGACGCTAAGCAACATGAAGAGGCCCGCCAGCATGTTCAGTATCCAGCTGGCCGTATCGCGATTCGCCATACTACTGAGTAGAAGCTAGATCAAACAATTTATAATTTAGACGATCAAACGACCGCCAGTCACTGGCGGTCGCGTCAATTTTCTAAACCCGTTATACTAGGGTAAATCCTAAATGGAAACGCTAACATGCTAGACGACGAACACTATGTGCGACGAATCGATGCAGATAATGCCTTAGCAGTTACCGCGACCCAGCCGGAGCAGCTAAGCTATACACCGGCATTAACACTTGAGGCAATTGATAAGGATAAGATCGATCAAGTGGTCTTCGTCGGTATGGGGGGCTCCGCTCTGGCCGCTGCCCTTTGCCAGAACTGGTGGAGTGATCGCCTGGCAGTGCCGTTCATAGTCATTCGAGATTATAAGCTCCCGGCTTATGCGAATGATCGGACCTTAATCATCTGCGCTAGCTACTCCGGAAATACCGAAGAGGTATTGAGTTGTTTCATCGAGGCTAAGCGTATACAGGCGCAGATCATAGTCATGGCTAGCGGGGGAGAGCTTCGCGACTTAGCCCAGGCTGATAACTCGACCTTTATCGAACTGCCGACTGGCTATCAGCCACGCATGGCGGTCTGGTACGGAGTTAAGTCACTAGCCACACTCTTCGAGGCGTTAAAGCTAGTGGAGGATGCAACTAATGAACTACAGCAAGCCGAAGGCCTACTGCGTTCCGCGGCGAAAGCGTGGGAGCTTAGTGTGCCGACCGATAGCAACTATGCTAAACAAATAGCGGAGCAGCTGATGGGCAAGGCGGTTTGGATCTATGCCAGTGCCAGCCTGGCTAGCGCAGCTTACAAATGGAAGATTGATTTTAACGAGAACGCGAAGAGTGTAGCTAGCTGGAATGAGCTACCGGAGTTTAACCACAATGAGTTTATCGGCTGGACCTCTCACCCAGTAGAGAAGCCATTTGGCATAGTAGAGCTACGCTCCCACCTAGATCATCCGCAAGTACAGAAGCGCTTTGACCTCAGTAATCGTTTGTTGTCCGGACAAATGCCGGCCCCAATCGAGGTGGAAGTAAAGGGACAGAATCGTCTCGAGCAGTTGCTTTGGAGCTGTCTGCTGGGTGATTTCGTCAGTGTATACAGTGGCATCCTCAACGGCGTGAACCCAGTTAGAGTTGAGACGATCGAGAAGTTAAAGGGCCAGTTGTAGGTCCTAACGAGTTATGCCGATGGCGGCTAACATCCGTCCGGAGGTCTCTTCATCTCGCCGTTCGGAGTGTAGCTCGGGGTTGGAGATAGTATCAAGGCTGGATATCTCGATCCGCTCTAGTCTTAGCCCATTGTCTAATAGCTGATCATGTACCACCCTCTTGTTATCAAATAGCCAGCGGTCGGCATCTAGGGGAGTGGAGTATTTAGGATTAAACTGACTGACTACATCGTAGCCGACCTCATAGGTGGCTTTATCGGCACTGGGACCGATCCAGGCATAGAGGTTCTCTGGTCGCAGGGAGAACTCTCGCATCATTTTCTGCACGGTTATACCGGCGATGTTCTGGGCGCTGCCACGCCAGCCAGAGTGGATAGCGCCGTAACTACCAGATAAGGGGTCGAACAGTAGGAGCGGTACGCAGTCAGCCACCGTGATACCAAGTAGCCAGCCTGGCTCACTAGTAATCACGCCGTCTCCCGGGTGGGGGTGGTACTCTCCTTGAACGACATGGACTATATCAGTGTGATTCTGTTCGGGAGCGGCTAGCTGCTCTAGGTCGAACCCGATCTCAGCAGCGAATTGTTGGCGGTTAGTACGAGCGATTTTACTTTCTTGCTGCCGGCTCATGTTTAGCTGGTTCGCACCAGCAGTGTCACGCATACTCATAGCTGCTACTACTTCCGGAAAGGGGTCGAAGATAGTGGGAGCTAGCAGCTTCATCCTGAATAATCCTTTGGCGACAGTATATCACGTCGGAGTCCGCTCAGCTTTACGTCAATGCCGCCACTGGCTTACGCCTTGCTTGTCATCGACTCCTCCTTAACAAAACGAAAACACCATAAGATGTTTTCGTTTTGGCATATCGTAGTTCTACGTTAATGTTCTACCGGTTCATTCGTAGCGGAGGGATTTGATGGGGTCCTTACGGGCGGCTTTAATAGCTGGTGCGATACCGAAGAGAATACCGACACCGCCAGATACACCTAGGGCTAGCATGAATGCCATCGGTGTAAATATGGCTTGGATACTGGCTTGGGACTCGATAATCTGGGTTAATCCATAGGCCGCTGCCACTCCTAGCAGACCACCGATAACAGAGAGTACTATAGCTTCAATCAGGAACTGTAGCATGATATGTAGGCGGGTGGCACCTACGGCCTTACGAATACCGATTTCACGGGTGCGCTCGGTTACGGAGACGAGCATGATGTTGGCTACCCCGATACCACCAACTAGGAGGGAGATGGCAGCAATAGCTGCGATGAAAGCAGCCACTGAGCCGAAAATGGTGTCGAAGACTTCGACGAATTGGTCCTGAGTCATGACAGTAAAATCTTCTTCACCATCATGGTTGGCGAGGATGGCGCTCTCGATAGCGGCGACAGTCTCGTCTAGCACCTCAGTATCAGTAGCGAGAGCATCGATTTCAATGATGTTAGCTACCCCACCGGCTATATCACGCCCAACCTCAAAGGGTATAAAGACTCCTCCAGCCATTTGAGCTTCCACGCCGAAAGCGAAGCCATCGGCCGGTTCGGCAAGCACTCCGGTAACTACAAAGTTACGGTCTCGTAGCTTGATAGTTTCTCCTACTGCCTGCTCAGGAGAGTCAAATAATTGGTCAGCTACGTTAAAGCCGAGTACCGTCTCGGGACTAGCAGCGGCATTCTCTGTTCCCTCAGCGGTTGAGGTAGCGAAGAAGTTGCCGACAGCGAGGTCTAGCTTTAGTACTTCAGCTATATCGGGTGTAGTGGACATGATAGTGGATCCACTGGCGCGAGTCTCGCCACGACTCGGTACACCGGAGATGAGAGAGAGTGGGGCGGCTACTGCGACCGTGTCGATGTTACGGATAGTTGCTAAATCGGCCTCAGTCAGAGTAGATACGCCGATCGAGGCGGCTGGGTTAAAGCCCTGACCGTCTTCACCGAAGGTTTGGCCAGGGGTGATACTGATTAGGTTAGCCCCTAAGGTTTCCGACTCACCTACAATCTGTTGCTTCACACCCTCGCCGACAGCGATCACGGTAATCACGGAAGATACGCCGATGATGATGCCTAGCATGGTTAAAAATGAACGTAACTTACTGTGCCGGAGAGAAGCCACTGCCATTTTGAAGTTGCGCCAGATCATTCGGTTTTCTCCTCAATGCGACCATCTTTAATAGTGATAGTGCGATTTACATATTGTGCGACCTCGGTATCGTGGGTGATGATAATAATGGTATTGCCCTTGGCGTTCAGTTTCTGGAACATCTTTAAGATTGTAGCACCGGTCTTGCTGTCGAGGTTGCCGGTCGGTTCGTCGGCTAGAATCAGCTTCGGGCGATTAGCTAAGGCACGAGCGATGGCTACGCGTTGCATCTGTCCGCCGGAGAGCTGGTTTGGTCGGTTTTTCATCCGGTCACCGAGCCCGACGAGTTTAAGTAAGCGCTCAGACTGAACGCGGCGATTTTTACTACTGACTTTGTCATAAATCATCGGTAGTTCTACGTTGCCTTGAGCACTGAGGCGGGGGATGAGGTTGAAACTTTGGAAGACGAAGCCAACTTGCTCCCGGCGCACTTGGGCTCGGCGAGCGTCGGATAACTTGCTGACGTCCTTATCGTTGAGTGTGTAGGTACCACTATCGGGTCGATCGAGTAGACCGATAAGGTTCATCAGAGTGGTCTTACCACTACCGGAGGCACCGACGATAGCGACAAATTCACCTTCGTTTATCTCCAGGGAGACATCTTCCAGTACTTGCGTAGAGGTGTCACCCTTGCCGTAGGACTTCGTAATGTTGTTCAGCTTTATAAGCGACATTGACTCTATTATACATACCTCTCACATATTTGTTCAATCAAGCATAATTCAATCTCGATTGTAATCCAGTAATTCTTATGGTATTTTCTAAGTACATTCACAAGCAGAAATAAACACATGGCCGCAAACCCTAACTATGTAGCCCCGATCTCCTCAAAAGAAGCTGGCTTGCGGCCCAAACTAGTCGAGGTCAGTCAAGCTCAATCTTGGCTATTGCGAGCGTTAAGTAGCAGTATAGCGATCCGGAATAGGCGTGATATACCGAATATACCGGAACGCGTACCGTTAGAGATGGACTACTTACTGGGATTCATTGAGAATGAGCCTTTTGAGGTAATGCAGGCAGAGGTAGCCCGGTTCATCCGTAAAGAAGCTATGCGTTATGGCTTTGGTAAGATAGCGATCGGTTCTGATGAGCCGGACTTTACAGCTAGTATGTTTCCGACTCCGGGCTTAGCGCAGAACGTTGTGGCGGCTCATACGGTGAGTGCCTTCGGAGTGGACCGGTTCGGTTCAGTTTATAGTGCGCATCTCTATAATCTGCCGGAAGTAGATCTTAGTGCTGGTATGCCAAAAGAGAAGTGCCAGCAAGACCGGGCAGTTCTACTGGCGATGGCCTCGGCTATCTGTGATGTCGATCAAGGGGTGACATTAGTGGAGTCTACCGGTGCCCAGGCGCTTGGTTTTAAGCTTACCCCTGTAGACTGGTCGTATAGCTAGGTCATTGAGGCTACTTTGATATCATAGTATGCGTGGAGAGGTGTCCGAGAGGCTGAAGGAGCACGCTTGGAAAGCGTGTAAGCGGAGCAATCCGTTTCGCGGGTTCGAATCCCGCCCTCTCCGCCAATTATTAAATTTTATTAAGGCCTATCTGTTATGGATAAAATCACAATCAATACATATAACCAGTTGGCGTCGGAGTACGACGAAGAGACTACTGGTTTTTGGGATGACCATCCTCGAGAATTCATCGATAAGTTTACTGAGTTAGCGTTTGGCAAGAAGGTGCTAGATGTAGGGAGTGGCCCCGGGAGGGATGGACTGATCCTTAGGGAAAAAGGCTTGGATGTCACCTGTCTTGATGCATCTCAGGCTATGATTGATTTCTGTTCAGCACGTGGGCTAAGGGCAGTAATGGGTGACTATAATAGTATGCCTTTTGGGGATAGAAGCTTCGACGCTGTTTGGGCATATACTTCCTTGCTGCACGCTAAAAAGTCAGCTGTAGATATTCCATTAATTGAGGTGAGTCGGGTTTTGCGGCCGAATGGGGTCATAGGGCTAGGCATGATTGAAGGGAAGGGCGAAGGCTATCGGGAAAGTGCAGGAGTAAACAAGCCGCGCTGGTTTAGCTACTATACAGAGAGTGAGATCAGGAGCTTGATGGAAAAGCACGGATTCGATATCTTGTTCTTCTCTAAGTTTCAGCCCAGAGCTAGTAATTATCTTAACTTTATTGCTCGGAAGTCGAGTTCTTGATCCAGTTGCTCTGCTTTAATGACTATGTCTCCGCCAACGGTGGGGCATAGTCTTCTGGAGATCGGGGTTTGGACCCGCCCTCTCCGCTATTCGGCACTTGCTAAGGGCTATGGTTCTTCCTTTTCCGAACGAAACAGCTCCCAATTAGGATTCAGTGCATAAGGAATGCTAACTGGTTTTAGTCTGGAAAGCCAGATAAGCTACAGCGATGAACTGAATCGGTATAATATATAAGAACACTAGACCAGACTGCGCACCGCTAGATAGGTGTACAAATAACATCCCCGCTAGACCTGTCATAATTAAGACACTAGCTGAGATTGGCACTAAAATGCCTTTGGCTTTCTTAGTAACCGCCCAGAACCAAACATAGGGTAGAGATAGTATCATCCAGCCGATCCCTGAACCATATATTAATTCGTTAATAAGTTCAGAAGGGCTAGCGTAGCGGAAGATAGGCTATAGCGTAAATGTAGCGGACATTAACGGTCCTACTGTTAAGACTCCAATTCTAAGTAGTTTGTAGTTATTCATGTGAATAATTATACCGACTATCCTTACTGCGCCCTAGCCAGCCCGACATTTGACCGCTGCGCAAGCGTTAAAGTCGCGTGGACTATGATTAAGATTGCTATGATATTGATTGATACCACTAACAGTACGGTAGTATTTGCTCGAGTAGCGCTGATGTATGCACCGCTGCCGGAGAGAGCAGTTAAGATCGGAGCCAGCAGGGAGCCGCCACAAGCGATGCAGTGGGAGCCAGCTAGGGTTAGCGCCGCTGCTGATGAACTCTTAGCGCCGCTGATTCGACGGTTCATTTTAATAGCATAGCTTAACATGACTAAGTTCAGGGTGGCGAAGCCGGCGAAGATGACGATCGATAGTGCTAAGGGATCATTCAGATTAGCGAAGACATTAGTGAAGGAGCTGAGCAGAAATTCAATCTTATCCCGGCCACTTAAGAAGTTGGCCCGCATTACATAGATAAATAGGTTGAGGTTGCTGAGGTAGGTGAACAGCCAGAGCACCGGAGGATAGAGCAGAGCGGCTAGGAGAAGATAGCGGGGGCGGCTAAGGAGCCGACGGATTGCTTGCCAGCCGAGTTTGTAGCGAGTAGAGAGTTTATCGGGCATAGATCACTTCAAGTTAAGTCAGTTAGCTCTATTATATAGGAGTTAAAGTGGAGTGGCGTACGACCTGGTTATGGTCCCGCACCCCCCGAGCCTCTGTGCTACTATGTCAGAGAAATGTTGAGTATTAATAAAACCAGAAACTATAACGCTCTAGCAGTCGCTGCCTTTGCCATTAGTCTGTATGGCACTAATGCCGTAGTCATGAAGGTCGGAATAGAGACGATGGACCCCTTGCTATTTAGTTCATTACGCTTCTTTCTCATCGGTCTAATCTTGTTAAGTTTTGTGCACAGCCTAAGCTTCCTTAAGAATAAGTGGCTACTGTTACAGTTAGGTGTATCGGTAGCGTTTATAATCGTATTTGTAGTCGCATTTCCACTTGGGGTAGATGCATCGACTGCCTTAAAGGCCTCAATTCTAGGCCTGACTACACCGATCTTTGTCTATCTGTTCTCGCTGATCTTGCTGCATGAACCGGCGATAAAACGTGTCTTAATCGGTGGTATGATATCGCTTACCGGTGGCCTGATGCTAATCGGTCTGCCGGTGGTTTTAGGTCAGACGCTGGTTCTAGGCGATGTATTACTACTGACAGCTTACGCATCGGTTGCAGCCGGTATAGTTCACGCTAAATACATGTACACCTGGTTGGCGCCCAATGAGTTGATCAGCTTACGGTTTATACTCGCCGGCGGCTTGGTTTTAGCCTATGTGGCTATTTCCAGTGATTGGTCGACGCTACCGCTCGGGGATTCTGTAGCTTGGTGGTCCTTACTCTACTGCACTATCGTGCCTGGTGTCATAGCTAACGGTCTCTACTATTGGTCACTACATGAGGTGAGGGCAGAGGATACGGCGCCGATATACTACTTAGAGCCACTGGTGGGCGCGGCAGCGGCAGCTACACTGCTAGGCGAACGACTAGCAGTAAGTGCGGTTATAGGCGCGGTAGTTATTTTAGCCGGTGTATTACTGTCTCATCCGCACCACGTACGCGTCTTCCACCACTATCACGTCCACACCAAGCACCATAAATCACACTTTATGCAGCGACTGTTCGCGAGGCTCGGAGTGATCGATAGCTAGCGGTAGTTAGTAAAACTAACTGGAAAGTCTAACTCTTGGGAATTAATCAGTTGCATGACCGCCTGGAGGTCGTCCTTGCTACTACCGTTTACCCGGACTGCATCACCTTGAATCTGGGTCTTAACTTTAGGAAATTTATCCCGGATAAGCTTGGTGAGATGTTTAGCCTTGTCCTGATCTAAGCCCTGCTTAAACAGTACTTCTTTCGTGGTCTTGAGGTTACGGGTTATGGAGTCACGGTTGGTGTCGAGTATCTTTTGGCTCTGCCCTCGGCTAGCTAACTTCTTGCGGACTATGTCAAGGATGGCGTCAATTTGCCAGTCCCCACTGCCGGTTACCTTAAAGCCGGTTCTATCGCTATTTAGCCATTCCAGTTGGGCTGGAGTACCTTTAAAATCATACCGGTTAGCTATCTCGCGTTGAGTTTGATCGAAAACGTTGTTTAGCTCCGCTTTATCGAAAGTTGATTCAATGTCGAATGAGTAGTTTGCCATACGGCTAGTTTCCCATTGAAGTGGGCCGATGTCCAGGGCGTATAATAGTAGCTATGGATGAATTAACAGATGAACAGTGGCAGGAGCGCTTAAGTCCGGCTCGGTATAGAATACTGCGTCAAGGTGAAACGGAATTACCAGGCAGTGGTACTCTGCTGCATAATTCCGAACACGGTAGCTACTCGTGTGCTGCCTGTCATCAAGTGCTGTTCGATTCTGAAACAAAGTTTGATTCAAGCAGCGGATGGCCCAGCTTTTGCGATGTTAAAGACAGTGAGAGGGTTAAGCTTGTCAGCGATAGTTCTCACGGTATGAGTCGCATCGAAGTGCGTTGCAAGCGTTGCGGCTCCCATCTGGGTCACCTTTTCAGTGACGGACCTCAGCCGACGGGACAGCGCTACTGTATCAACTCGCTAGCACTTGATTTCGACCCAGATAGTAGTGATAACGCCTAGCTCATTACTAGACTACTTGATGTAGGCTAAGTCAAACATCCGCCCCTGTTAAATGTCACTGGCTTGGTATACTTAGTGAGTACGTTAAAAGCAGGAGGTAGGTATGATCAACCGTAAGCTAATCGATAGGTTAATGCGACCGCAGAGTGGCCACGTCACTTCGATTTACCTACCCACCCATAAAGCGGCGGTGCGGGAGCTGGAGGAAGACCGTATTCGTTTCCGTAATCTTCTGGATAGCGCCGCTACTGATTTAATTGAACTTGGTTATAAGCGCCGTAAAGTGGAGGAGCGTCTACGTAAAGCCCGCGATTTCTTGGGCGATGACCTTTTCTGGCAGCATCAGCGTCAAGGGCTAGCCGTTTATATATCGGAGCAAGGGACGAAAGATTACCGCCTGCCATTGCCAGTGCCGGAGGTCTCGATTACAGCTGGTCACTACCATATTAAGCCACTGATACCACTAATCAGTGCTAATCAGATTTTCTATATCCTGCAGGCCAGCTTAAATCGAGTACAGCTTTACCGGGCGAATATGGAGGGAATATCTGTGATCAACTCCGACGCCATACCTGTCGATATTAAGCAGGGCTTGGGCACGGACGATAACGAACGGCAACTACAGAACCACGTGGCCGATCAGGGCGGTAGCAGGGGGGACGCGATCTTTCATGGCCATGGTGGTGCTAAGGACCTACAGGATGTTGATCCGCCTCGTTTTATCCGCCTGATTGCTGAGGGTGTAAACCAGGAACTCCGTGACAGCCACGCTCCTGTGCTATTTGCCGGAGATGATAAGTTATTTTCCCTATACAGAGGGGCTAAACTAAAACATAAACTAGTCGAGGAACATCTAAGTGGTAACTTCGATACCGTAAAACCCCACGAGCTGCATCGACGGGCACTTGAACTGATGCAGCCGCGTTTTGCAATTGATACGGCGGAGGTAGTTGAGCGCTACCACGAATTAAAGGCGAAGAATCAGCAACTAGCCAGTGGCCGACTGGAAGAGATCGTCCGGGCGGCTTTAGCCGGTAAGGTGGAGCGATTACTTTATCGTGGCAATCAGCAGGTATGGGGAGAAGTTGATGACCAGCAGGTAGTCTCACTCTCTGAACGTCGTCCCGGGGCAGTTGATTTGATAGATATCGCCATCGCCGGCACCTATGCCCATGGAGGTGAGGTGCACGAGGCCAACGATCTAGCTGGGGTAGGTATGGCTCCAGCATTGGCTATCTTGCGTTATTAAATTAAGTATAAAAGTAACGCGCCAACACTCGCCAGTCCGCGTCCCGAGGAATCCCGGAACGACTGAGAAGTGTTGGCGCTGGGTGGGCAGTGGACAACCCCGCTACCAACTAGTAGGGAAGAGGGGTTCGATCCGGTCCAGGTCAATGACGCGGAAAGCGTCTTTGATGGTGCCGGGTAGATCGGCCGGCGACCAACTCTCGATCACAAGGCCGTTAGCAGTGAACTGGGTCTGCACACTGCTCCAGGCCCCAACGATTCTTTTGGCCGGTACCATCAGCAGCGTCTGACAGCCCTGATAGTCGAGAATTCCAACGCCGTATTTCGTCAGCTGGTGGTCATCGCTGACCGTTTGACTCTGGTCAGCTCGGTGCTCCTCGAGATATACCACCAGTCCGTCGGGCAGACTGATGCATGGATCGAGTCGACTCTCGTCTCGCCAGCTACGAAACTGATCTCGTAAGTTGGCTCGGACGGCTCGTGATGCTTGCTGCAGCACCGCTTCCGTAGGTCGGCTATCTGTGGTCGATACTACGTGAGCGCTTCCCATGACATACCCCCAGATTTGTCGACTGCCTGATTAGGTACGAGGCGAACATTTGCACTGCTTGCCTACCCGTATTCTCGCATAGGCTGGCGTTAGCAGCAACTGCTACAATAAAGCTAGTAATCGTGAGATCAACAGGGGCAGTACTATGATAGTAGTAGATGTAGAGACAACCGGTCTAGTGCCGGGACGGCACGGTATCGTCAGTATCGGTGCAGTTGATTTAACTAATGCTACGAACCAGTTTTATGTTGAGTGCTGTATCGCAGATAATATTGAAATCGATCCAGGCGCCTTGCGAGTGAACGGGTTTACGGAGACTGAAGTACGTGATGATAGTAAGGCTACGGCGGTCGAAGCGGTGGCCCGCTTCATCGAGTGGAGTGAGCCGATCAAGGAGCGCACGCTGGGTGGTCATAATACTCATTTTGACGTGGCGATGCTTCAGGCAGTAGTGCATCCTTCGCGATTGCGTTGGCCGTTTGGTTTCAGAGCTCTAGATTTGCATTCGATGGCGTATCTGCAGATGAAACGTCTCAATCATCCACTGCCGCTTTATCAGGGCTTATCTGACATCAAAGCTAATACGGTGCTGCGCTACGTCGGCCTACCGCTCGAGCCGACCCCACATATTGCTCTTATGGGAGCGAAGATGGAAGCCGAAGCGTTTAGTCGTCTCTTAACGGGCCAGGTCCTACTGGATGAATTTAGTAAGTACGCGGTACCGGACTATCTTCGTGGCTACAAGGCGACGCCAACGCTATTTTAATAGCGGCCGTATTCGGTCTTCTTCCAAATATAGTAGGCCGCCCAGCCAGCACCGATGATAATCAACAGGGGTTCGGCGAAGAAGTTGAGACCGACCTGACCGATGAGATAGAGCAGCATCCAGATGAAGCTGGCGGTAATTATGAAGACGACGATGGCTCTAATCATTCCGGTGCTGAGTTGCATTGCTATATCCTACTTAATCGTTTAACTTATTTTAATTAATAATACGCACTCCGGAGGGGATAAGCTAACGCGCTAGTCGGCTCAGATGAGCCTCGTGATTAGCTAGGGCTACTTCGATAGCAGCAGCGAAGTCATCGTGAGCGGCGTTAGCTTGGAGCGCAAACAGGTTAGTGCGTGAGGCTTGGAGTGTAGCAGTGACAAGCTCTCGGTATACTTGGTTGAAGTTCTCTCCCGCTCTGGCCAGGCTTTCGATTGCTTCCGGGTCGCCTTCGGTGGGCGGAGCGCCAAAGTCTGACTCATAGTACGCTGCCAACTGTGTATAGTCGCTGGCGGCTGTGCTAGTGATGCTCGCGGCAATAGCTTGGGTATCAGGGTTGCCCTCCTGTTGGCTAGCGGTCGTACTGAGTTCGATCATGGTCAGATGATCTGTTAGGCTCTCTCGGAGGTTAATCTCGATGCCACCACTGCCGCCCACCGTGGCTCGCAATATGAATAAGATAAGGGCTACTCCACCTAAGATAGCGCCGATGAGGATAAGTTTTGAGCGTTCCATAGCCTAAGTATTATCGCTTAAGCTGTCAGGGTCAAGCGTTGTTGAGATGAATATCTAACACCTTAGACCTAAAACCTATATACTAAATGCCATGGATGAAGTGGCGGAGATCAAAGATCGACTTGGGGTTGATGAGGTGGTGGGCGAGTACGTTCAGCTTAAGCCGGCCGGTAGTAACTTTAAGGGTCTTTGCCCGTTTCACAATGAAAAGACCCCCAGCTTCATGGTTAGCCCCGATAAGGGAATATACCACTGTTTCGGTTGTGGTGAAGGTGGCGACATATTCACTTTCGTGGAAAAGGTCGACGGACTAACTTTCAGGGAAGCCCTAGAGAAGTTAGCTAGCAAGGCCGGTGTCGAACTCGCCGAGCGGAGTGGGGCTAACACCCAAGCAGCTAAGGACCATAAGGCCCGTCTGTACTCAGTCCTGGAGACCGCGGCTCAGTATTATCACATCCAGCTTAGTCGCTCGTCGGTCGCTAGGGAGTACGTTACTGAACGTCGGAGTTTGAGTGAGGCGACAATTAAACAGTTTCGACTGGGATGGGCTCCGCCTGAAGGTTCGCGTTTGACCCACTTCTTAACTAAACAGGGCTTTACCGATAAGGAGCTGCTGGAGGCGGGGTTGGCTCGCCGGCGCGGTTCACAGCTACAAGACCTATTCTGGGGGCGAATAATGGTACCCTTTTTTGACGTTCAGGGCCGGATCATCGGTTTTACCGGCCGTGTCTTGGGTGAAGGGATGCCAAAGTATCTCAACACGCCCCAGACTCAACTCTTCGACAAAAGCCGTTTCGTTTTTGGCCTGTATCAGGCGAAAGAAAGTATCCGCACTCAGGACGAATCCGTAGTAGTGGAGGGAAACTTAGACGTGCTTAGTTCACATCAGGCTGGAGTTGCCCGAGTGGTGGCGGTGAGTGGTACGGCTGTAACACTGCCACAGCTAAAGCAGTTAGCTCGTCTGAGTGATAAAGTGACGTTTGCCTTTGATGCCGATAGTGCCGGGATTAAAGCCTGCATGCGAGCTGTACCGCTGGCCCAGGAGGTCGGAATAAATTTATCGGTAGTGACTCTGCCGGCCGGCTCTGACCCGGATGATGTGATACGGGCTAATCCCAAGCAGTGGCAGCAGCTACTGAGTGATAAGCAGTATGTGATGGACTGGCTCATCGAAGCTCTTGCGGTTGATTATGATCTCGCTACTGCCGAGGGCAAGCGAGACTTCACTAGTAGTATTGCAGACAGTTTGCGTCGCTTACGTGATCCGGTCGAGCAGGAGCATTACATTAAGCTATTAGCTGATATGACGGCGGTAGCACCAGCGACGGTGAAGGATAAGTTGTCTCAGGTGAGCCCGGGTGGCTCAGCCACTTTGAAGCGAGTTAAGGCGGTATCCACTGCCACGCCGACACATGATGAAGTGACGACGGTCAGTACTGCGCTGTTGAGTCTAGCGGTGACCTACCCGGATGTGCGCGGCGCGCTTAAAGAGGTTAAACCGGAACAACTGGACGACTTCGCCATTCAGCTGTTAGCTTACTTACGAGAGCATGGAGAGGATATAACGGATAGCGCCATCCCTGAGGAGTTGCTACCGCTAGAAAACTATGTCAAAATACTACTATTAAGAGGCGAAGAAGAATACGGGTCCTGGGCACTGCTTGACCGACAAGTTGAGGCCTTTAGTTTGACCCACCGCCTACAAGAACTCCAAACTAAACGACACAGACAGCGCATCAGTCAGGAAATAGCAGCTGCAGAGGCAGCCGGAGATGATGATTTGCGCCGGAAACTACTAAAACAGTATCAGTCACTTACATAATACGAAGGAGTCCAGTTTGGCAAAGCGAGATCCTAAACCGCCGGTTAATTTAGAAGATGTAGCAGAGAAGCTCTTTAAAAAGGGCAAAAGTCAGGGCTATATCGATTATAAAGAAGTTATAAAAAACATTCCGGAGACGGAGGACAACCTAGAGATTCTCGATTCACTACATTCCGATTTTATCGATGCCGGAGTCGAGCTAATTAACGAAAAGGGAACTACCTGGGAAGACGAGGATGAGGAAGAGGAGAACGATGATAAATATATCGACGACATCGCCGACGACTCGGTTCGACTGTACTTGCGCGAGATCGGTAAGATTCCTTTGCTCTCAGCTGAGGAAGAGGTAGCGCTAGCCACCCGGGTTACTGAGGGTGATAAGGAGGCAAAAGATCAGATGGCCGAAGCCAACATGCGGTTGGTGGTTTCGATTGCTAAGAAGTATGTCGGACGAGGTCTGGATCTGCTCGACCTCATTCAGGAAGGTAACACTGGTCTGTTGCGGGCGGTAGAGAAGTTCGACCCGACTCGAGGCTTTAAGTTTTCGACCTATGCAACTTGGTGGATTCGTCAAGCTATCACCCGCGCTATAGCTGATCAGGCCCGTACGATTCGTATTCCAGTTCATATGGTGGAGACGATCAATAAGCTGTTGCGGACCCAGCGCCGCATGACCCAGGAGATGGGTCGTGAGCCGACCAATGAGGAGATCGCGAAAGAGATGGAGATGGAGGTCGAGAAGGTAGATCACATCATGAAGATTAAGCAGGAGATCTCCAGCCTCGATGCTCCGGTACGAGACGAGGAGGAGGATTCGAAATTAGGTGATTTCATCGAAGACGAAGAATCAGATACTCCCGAAGAGGCTGCTACGCAGCAACTACTTAAAGAGCATGTGAACGTCATGCTTGATATCCTGACTCCTCGGGAGCAGAAGATTCTTAAGATGCGTTTCGGCCTGGAAGATGGACGGACTCATACTCTGGAAGAAGTGGGGCAGGAGTTCGGTGTTACACGTGAACGAATTCGTCAAATCGAAGCTAAGGCCTTAGCTAAGCTGCGTAAGAACCGCGAGTCACGTGATCTGCGAGACTACCTCGGCTAAACCCGATTCGGTTGTTATACTGGCTGAAGAAACTAGGGAGCTCGGATGGCTAGAAAAAAACTGGTAGTAATCGACGGTAAGAGCGTCCTCTATCGGGGCTACTATGCCATGACTCATCTAAGTAATAAGGCGGGCAAACCGACCGGGGCGACCTACGGTTTTGCTATGATGGGATTGAGAATTATCAAAGATCTTAAGCCAGATTATGTCATCGTGGCATGGGATATGTCGAAGACTAACATCCGCTCTCGACGTGAGCTGTATCCTGAGTACAAAGCCCAGCGTAAGCCAATGCCGGAGGACTTACGGGAGCAGATTCCAGATGTGAGACGACTGTGTGCAGCTTTCTCTTGGCCATTTCTCGAAGTAGATGACTACGAAGCTGATGACATCATGGGTACATTGCGGGAGCAGGCCTATGCTGAGGGCATTGATGTAGTACTAGTGACTAGTGATCTAGATACTTTGCAGCTGGTTAACGGTCATACTAGTGTACTGACACTGAAGAAAGGTCTGACTCAGACCGTGGAGTACACGCCCCAGCGCCTGCAAGAGGAGTTCGGCATGACTCCAGCTCAGTTCATCGACTACAAGGCTCTACGTGGTGATCCGAGTGATAACATCCCCGGAGTGGCTGGGGTAGGAGAGAAGACGGCTAAACAGTTGATCGCTGAGTATGATTCGCTAGATGGGGTTTATGCCCACCTTGCGGAGATTAAAGGGGCCGTGCGAGCTAAACTAGAGGCTGATCGTGATATGGCCTACCTCAGTCGCCAGCTGGTTGAGATCATGTGTGACGCTCCGGTGCAGCTAGATCTGGCTGCAGCGCGGACTGAAGACTGTGATCCGGCTGCCATCCAAGCTTTGTTTGCGGAGTTAAATTTCCGGCGTCTCCTGAACGATCTACCGGAGTGGATGAAACCGCAGGCTGGCCTGTTCAACTCGGCTGAGGTAGCGGCACCAGGTATTGAACCGATAACAGTTAAACGGCGCGAGACTAAACTTTCTTGCGAGACGGCACTGGTCTTAACTTTGAAGGAGCTGACCTTCATTAGCCCGAAGCCAGACGAGGCCTACCTACTGCCGTCCTCTCAAGTCGAAGTGGACCAGATCATCGGTTTTGACACTAAGCTTGATTTGCACCGGCTTAACTCCTCGGTTGCGGTAGAGTTTGACATTATGGTGGCTGCTTTCGTGCTGAACCCGCTCCTGCGTCGCCAGTCGCTAGCGGCTTTAGCGCAAGAGGTATTAACGGTAGAATTAGCCGAGTTTGAGCGGCATGACGACATGGACCTAGCTCAGGCCGGATTAATCTTGGCCGTAATGTGGAAGCTATACGATGTCTATCGAGATCAACTGGCTGCTGTTCCGGCTTTAAGCCGAGTGGTTAAGGAGATCGAGTGGCCCTTGATCCCAGTCTTAGCACGAATGGAAGCTCGGGGCATGAAGCTGGATGTAGGGTATTTGGAGAAAATGAGCGATGATTTCAGTGGTCGGATTAAGGAGCTGGAGACGGCGATTTATGAGGCAGCCGGACAGGAGTTCAACATTAACTCCCCCCAGCAGCTGCAAACGATTTTATTTGAGAAGCTTCAACTTGATAGCACCGGGATTAAAAAGACTAAGACCGGTTACTCTACCGGAGCTAGCGAATTGGCTAAACTGCGTCATCTGCACCCGGTCATCGATCTAATCAGCCGGTACCGTGAGCTAACTAAGCTGAAGAGTACTTATATCGATACTCTGCCCCGGCAGGTAGGTAAAGATGGGCGCCTACATACGACCCTGTCGCAGACTGTGGCTCAGACCGGTCGCCTATCCTCGCTGCATCCGAATTTGCAAAATATACCGGTGCGCACCGAAGAGAGTCGGGCAATTCGTACGGCCTTTACGGCCGAATCCGGGAACGTGTTAATTAGTGCCGACTACTCGCAGTTCGAGCTGCGCTTAGCTGCCG
The DNA here is from genome assembly GCA_040903985.1 of Candidatus Saccharimonadales bacterium. Taxonomy (NCBI): domain Bacteria; phylum Candidatus Saccharimonadota; class Candidatus Saccharimonadia; order Saccharimonadales (SeqCode); species Saccharimonadales bacterium (SeqCode). The sequence goes on along the minus strand of JBBDUI010000002.1, from coordinate 340,818 downwards.
CCCTCAGTGGGGATAAACAGATGATTACGGCCTTTAACGCCGGGTGGGATATCCACCAGTTAACGGCGGCTGAACTTTATGGGGTTGAACCGGAGAAGGTCAGCAAGGAGCAGCGTTACAATGCCAAGGCGGTTAATTTTGGTGTGATGTATGGCATGAGTCCGCACGGATTGAGTATTGCTACCGGTATGAGCCGGGAAGAGGCCGCTAGCTTTATCAAGAAGTACTTTGATCTGCGCCCGGAGCTGCATACCTATCTGGAGGGGTTGAAAGGGTTGGCTAAGTCTCAAGGTTACGTTGAGACTCTTTTGGGGCGCCGCCGCCCGATGCCGGATATTCATTCTAGTAATTTCGCGGTACGTGCCGGGGCCGAACGAGCGGCGATGAACATGCCGATTCAGGGCACAGAGGCCGATTTAATGAAGCTGGCGATGATTAGAGTGGAGGAAGTATTAGATGAGGACTGCCGTCAGGTGATGCAGGTGCACGACTCGATTATCGTGGAGGCGCCCCAAACCAAGAGTAAGCAGGTGGCCCAGATGCTCAAGGAGATTATGGAGGCGATCGCTCCGGAATTAGCGGTCCGGCTCGATGTCGATACTTCGATCGGTGAGACGTGGGGCGAGCTGCACTAAGACGCTCATGCTTGTGTCTTCTGAAGTGTTAGCTCTATGCTAGGAGTAGTAGAAGAAGGTAGAGATTAAATATGCCCCATGAAGTACTAGTACATACCGGTGACGGAACCGGTGGATCCGGCAAGGGAACTATCGGCAGCTGGCTGAGCAAGCAGGGCGTGCCGCACCTCGATACTGGCCAGGGTTACCGGGCCGTTACTGAGTATTGGCTCCGAGTTCAAGCCGAAGCAGATGCTAATTTTGATCGCAGCGACACTGAACGTCTGCGCCAGCAGGCGCGGGCGTTCACCGAAGATGAGGAACACTTAGCTCAGTTTGCTGACTCGCTCAGTCGAACGGTAGCGTTTGGGGTGGAAGGCGTACGCATCGATACCGACCATATTCCGCTGGCTAACATTCCTCAGGTTCTATATCACGATGCGATTAATGACGTCATCTCATTTCTCGCCCGTAAAGAGGCGGTGCGGAGCTTTTGCGGTAATATTTCGGTTCGCTTTGTACTCGATGCGGCCGAGCGGGAGTTGGACAGTGTCTACCTCGACGGTCGTAGTGAGCGCAACGTGATGATCCGCGGTCTGCGTCAGAATCTTCGCTTACGCCAACAGGCGCGCCTAGGCCTGCCGGCTTTTTTTAAGGTCGATGTGGTCGAGGCAGCTCATAGGACGCTATCGCGGGACAAAGATATACCCTACAGGACACTCTCAAATGACGATCCAATAGTCCGCACCCGCGCCCGGAGTCTTAGTGAGCGTAACGCGCGGGATAGCGATTCTAGTAACCATGCCGACCCGATGGCACTGACCAAAGACCACTTAGTAGCCTGGAGTACGGAGACAGATGCCCGGCTTTGGCACGGGAAGGTTGAACTAGTCGTAGGGAGACAGCCAGACGGGAGTGATTCCAGGCATGTCTTATTCGATACCAATGGGCGCACAGTAGAGGAGACGCGGGCAGAGTATGGGCGCTGGGTTGAGGGCGTGAGCCAACACAGTCGACCGCAATAATCTGCTATATTAATACTCAAGACCGATAAGGAGATAGGTATGGATAAAGTCAGACAACTTACTGTGACGCCCCTGTTTTGGCTGCAGGCCGCCTTCTTCATCTCGCTTTCAGCTGCTTTAGGCTCAATTATTCTTAGCAACGTTCTTGATTTTCTCCCCTGTGAACTATGCTGGTGGCAGCGCGCCTTTATGTATCCGCTACCGTTTATTTTCGGGGCCGCTCTAGCGCAGAAGAAGACCGATGTCTTCTGGTACGGTATGCCACTAGTGATAGTCGGCGCGGCCGTTGCGCTCTATCACTATGTCCTACAGATGTCACCGCAGGTATCTAGTGTCTGCAGCGCTTCGCTAGTTTCCTGCACAGAGAAGCAGATCGAGCTTCTAGGCTTTATGACGATCCCGTTCGGTTCACTGTTAGCCTTCGGAGTCGTTGGCGTCTGCCTCTTAATGCTCAAACGCACCATACAGGGCTAGGGGAGTTATGCCGGAACTACCGGAAGTAGAGACGATTCGCAGTGGACTGGAGAGAGAGCTAACGGGACAGCTGATTGCGAGCACGGAGATACTGTTTGCCAAGTCGATGCCCGCCCTCGAGCAGCTGATCGCGGATAGGGTAGTAGGAGCAAAGGTGAGTGCTCTGCGCCGCCGGGGTAAGGTGATGATTGTCGATCTCGACACCCACTATAGTCTAATGGTGCACCTAAAAATGACCGGCCAGCTAATCCTGCAGCGCGCTGATGGCGTGCGGCGCGGTGGTGGCCATCCTACAAAATCGATGGTGCGTGAGCTGCCGGATAATAGCACCCGCGTCGTGTTCAATTTCAGGGGTGGAGATCGACTTTTTTTCAACGATCAGCGTAAATTCGGCTGGATAAAACTACTACCAACGGCGGAGGTTGAGCAAGATTCATTACTCACTCGTATGGGCGTGGAACCTTTGAGTACAGAATTTACGTTCTCGAACTTCACCGCTAAAGTAGCTCGCCGTAAATCACCGATCAAAGCGGTACTACTGGACCAGTCGACTGTGGCAGGACTGGGAAACATTTACGTCGATGAGGCGTTGCACTTAGCGCGAATTCACCCGCTCACCCACGGTATTGATCTGTCTCCAACTGAGCTGAGGCGACTGCATCAAGCCATCATCACTATTATCACCCGAGCTATCGAGCTCAAAGGTACAACTTTTCGTAACTTTAGGAATCACAAAGGGGAGAGTGGTGGTTATTTCGAAATGGCCCGCGTATTTGGGCGCACGAACCAACCCTGTCCGGAGTGTAGTACGCCGATCGATAAACTGCGGGTAGCTGGCCGCGGTACACACATTTGCCCACAGTGTCAGCTGCTCAAGACTAGAACCTAAGACTTAAATCCTAGATACTACCTGTATGGTGTATCTATTCTACGGTGAGAATACTTTTGCGGCTAAGGACCAAGTCCGTAAGCTAGCGAAGCGCTATGAGGGCAGTACTGGTTCGAACTACGGCCTGCACTGGTTCGAGAGCGACAGTGATAGCACCCAAGTGCTAACGGCTCTGACGGCGCAACCGATGTTTGCCGATAGTAGCCTAGTAGTGGTAGAGAATCCATCGCAGAATAAAGAGCTGCAAACTAAGATTTTAGCTAATATCGATCAGATACCGTCGAGTACAGTAGTAGTGTTAGTAGATCCGAATATCGACAAACGGACTAAGTGGTTTAAGACTCTGCAACAGCAAGCTAAACTTAAGGAGTTTAAACCGAAAAGCGATGCTCAGTTACTGGCCTGGTTGCAGCAGCAGTCTAAGGCCGAAGGGCTCGAGTTATCTCCGGAATTGGCTCGATTATTACTCGATCGTGTTGGCTCCGACCAGTGGCGTTTAAGCCAGGAGGTGGCAAAGCTAGCCTCCAGGAGCGATCTAACGGTTGAATTAATTGAGAGTCTGGTGTTGCCCAGTCCCCGCCACACTATATTTGAACTACTAGAAGTGTTAGCTCGCGGGGATACTGAGACAGCCCTGCGCTACTGGGACGATTTACGTGCGCAGGGCGTGCATGTGTTAGAGATACTGACGATGATTAGCTGGCAGCTACGTAATCTGATAGTTATCGCTAGCTGCAGGGAGCATTCGGACACTGCGATTGCGCGCGACCACGGCCTTAATCCGTATGTGGTTAGTAAGTCGAAGGCGACGGCTAAGCGTATACCCTTGGAGGCACTAATTGCGGCCTATCAGCAGGTGATACAAGCCGATTATGAGTTAAAGACCGGCCGTTCTACCGACCCAGAGGGTCTAATCGAGCGGGTGATCTTCTATATAGCCGATGTCAGTCGACCACGGAGTAGAAACTAAGCCTAAAAATAAACCTACCCGGCAGATTACCGGGTAGGCTAGTCGATACTTAGTGATAGTTTATAGTGCTAGGACTTTTTGGTAGCTGTTTTCTTGGCAGTCGATTTCGTAGCCGGCTTCTTAGCTGGGGCCTTAGCTGTTTTCTTAGCTGCCGGTTTCTTAGTTGAGGTTTTCTTAGTCGGTGCGGTCTTTTTCGCCGGAGTCTTCTTAGCTGTTTTAGTAGTCGAAGCAGGTGTATCGAAAGTAGCCGCAAAGCTACGGCTGAGACGTGATTTACGTCGAGCGGCCGTGTTCTGGTGAATCACACCTTTCTTAACGGCCTTGTCGATGGCTTTTTGAGCGGCAGCGAGTGAGGCGGGTGCAGTCGTCTTCTTCTTGGTGGCGATGTCGGCCTCTAGCTGTTTGATACTAGCGCGCATCTCTCGTTTATAACGTGAGTTAATAGTGGCTCGTTTAGCGTTTTGCCGCACACGTTTGGCGGCAGATTTAATGATTGGCATATGCTTCTAGCTCCCTTGGCTTATTGCTCGATAAATTCAAAGTTAGACTATAGCTAAGGGTGGGCGGCTTGTAAAGTGTTGTAGGTTTGACAAAACAGGGATGGTTAGCGTAGCGTAAGAATTATGGATAACAATGGACAGCCCTCTCCAAAACAACAGCTAACTGAGGCGTTACGCGGTGCAGAAAGTGTTGTTATTACGACCGCGAAAAATCCTGGTCGAGATGAAATCGCAGCTGCCATAGGACTGCATTTATTACTAATGAAGTTAGAGAAGGTGGCAGAGATAGTCATCGCGACTCCTGTGCCGAGTCAGCTCGACTTCCTTCCAGTAAAACTTGTTAATGATAAACTACAAGGTCAACGCGACTTCGTTATCGAAGTCGATCAATCGCGCACTGAGGCCGACCATCTTAAATATGTAACTGAGGGTGGAAAATTAAAGATATACATTACTCCTTATAATGGCGTGTATAGTGCTAGTGATGTCGGCTTTAGTTATGGGGATTATCATTGTGACGTTATCATCGGACTAGGAGCTACCAACCCGAGTCAACTCGATCCAGCTGTAACTAAAGAGCAGAAGCTAACCCAAAATGCTAAGTTTGCCTTTATCACGACTAGTAGTGAAGCAGGGGAGGCGTTAAGCTGGAACGATCCGAGTGCGAGTTCGATTTGTGAGATGGTGATGAGTATGTCCGAAGCACTAGGTAGTGGCATGGTAGATAAAGATATTGCTACCGCACTCTTCACCGGTATCGTGGACAAGACGGAGCATTTTACTAACAGTGCTACTACTCCGAAAGTTATGACTATGGCGGCACAGCTGCTAGCGGCCGGAGCTAATCAGGCCGAGGTGGTGAAGCGTCTATCTGCCCCGGTAACTCACCCAAAGCCACACAGTTCAGCGTCTAAATCGTCTACAGCTAAGGCATCAGACGAGACTAAAGAGGGTAAGCACGATCAAGAGCAGCCGCCTAAACCTTCTGAGGTACCGTCGAATGAGTTCCAGATTCGTCATACTCAGCCAACGCCAGCCAGTAGTGAAGGATTTACTCTTTCACCTGAGCCAGAGTCGGTTGTTACTCAACCACCTGAGCCAACACCGCCGCCTGCACCACCCAAGCCGGAGCCTACTGCCGTTCAGCCACCACCGTCAGCTCCAACTCCGATTACCCCGCCGATATCGCCACCATCCTCACCACCTAATCCTGGCTTTCCCGCTATGGGTCACAGTATAGGCGGACAACTAGCCCCACCATTGCAACCCAACCCACCGACGCCCAGTATTGATGGACCAGCTCATCAGGGTGGAGGTACCCAAGGACCGACTGATCAGCCTCAGCATGGCGAGAAGGTGATCCAGCCACCGCCACCCACTCCACCACCCAACATTAATGATATTGGCGATACCGCTCAGACTGGTCCTACCGCTCCTAACCCGGAGGCGCCTGATTTAGGTGCCGAGCTGGAAGCCGCCCGTAAGGCGGTCGAGCAGGCGCATCAAGGTGGCCAAGCTCCAGCCGCTAATCAGCCACCACCGCCACCGGCGGGAGTTTGAGTCTAGCCCGTCGGACACAAACCCTATACCCTAGGAGTTATGGATGGCATACTTCTAGTAGATAAGCCCGAGAGCTGGACCTCACACGATGTGGTCGGGAAGATCCGATCATCTCTGCGTTCGTTATGGCAAACCAGTCAGCCTGCCGATCTCGATAGAGCAGTAAAGTTTCGAGTTGGCCACGCCGGAACACTGGATCCTATGGCGACCGGTCTTTTAATCGTTTTAGTCGGGAAGGCCACTAAGGCGCAGGCCGACTTTATGAAGCTCGATAAGTGGTACACGGCCGAGATGACTCTGGGAGCTATCAGTAGTACCGACGACGCCGAAGGGAAGATCACTACTGATCTAGCTACTGGGCGAGCACAGCCGCCTACCTTGGCCGATGTAGAGACGGTGCTGCAGCGTTTCCGCGGCCCCATTACACAGCTACCACCCCAGCACTCGGCGATTAAGATCGATGGCCAGCGTGCCTATAAGCTGGCGCGACGGGGAGAACCGGTGGAATTGCACCCGCGCCCGGTTATCGTGCATGAAATCAGTGGTATCAGTTATCACTACCCCCGCCTTGGTTTTAATGTACATGTATCGAGCGGTACCTATATTCGCAGCTTGGCGCGTGATATCGGAGCTGGTTTAGGGGTGGGGGGCTACCTGAGCAGTCTGCGCCGGACTGCAATTGGTGAGTGGAGTGTGGCGACGGCGGTTTCGCCCCAACTGACGGCCGAGGAGTTGCGACGCCAGATCATTCCTCTAGAGCAGGCATTTATTTGACAAATATAGCATTCTTAGTTATAGTAAATTAATAACTTACCGGAGCCCACCGGGATAACAGGGTAAGATAACAGACTAGTTGCGCCGTTTCAGTGCGCTGTGTTATTGTTGCAAGTCGTAATAATTGGTACTATGAAAGAGCAATGTTAGAGAATAAGAAGAAACAACAAATTGTCCAAGAGCTGGGCACCCACAAGACCGATACCGGTTCTCCTCAGGTGCAGGTAGGTATTCTTACCGAGCGTATTCAGTCTCTGACCGAACACCTTAAGATTCACAAGAAGGATCGTCACTCCCGCCGCGGCCTGCTACAGATGGTAGGTAAGCGCCGCCGTCTGCTCGACTATCTCAAGCGTAAAGATGTTGATAGCTACCAGAAGATTGTGAAGAAGCTAGGCCTTCGTCGCTAAGCGTCATTCTGGATCTGTTTCAGCTTAGGCTGAGCTGATTCACCCCTGAAACAGTTTTAGGATGACGAAGTGTAGAGGAGTCATCGTAAGTGTTAATAAATTAATTTATCCAGGTTGAGGTAGTGCAACAGCCATGCTTTTTATAAAGCGATGTCTGTACCCTGCCTCATATGTGGTAAGCAAAGGAGTCTATGGATACAATTATCCACCCATTTAACGGAAAACAACTAAAAGTCGAGACCGAGTTTTGTGGTAAGACACTGACGATCGAGACCGGACATATGGCCTTTCTAGCCGATGGTGCAGTTACGGTTCGATATGGTGATACTGTCATCATGGGGACGGCCGTAGTGTCGAACAAGGTACGGGATGGCATTGATTTTTTCCCGCTACTAATTGATTATGAGGAGAAGATGTACGCTACCGGTAAGATATCCGGTTCACGTTACGTTAAGCGGGAAGGTCGCCCTAGTGAGGCCGCCACTTTAACGGCGCGGTTGATCGACCGACCAATTCGACCCCTGTTTCCGAAAGGCTTCCGTCATGATGTTCAGGGCGTAGCTACTGTGTTGAGTGCCGATATGGAGCACAGTACCGACATTCTGGCTATGATCGCGATCTCTAGTGCTCTCACGCTCAGTGGAGCTCCTTTTGCCGGACCGATTGCCGGGGTGAAGGTAGGTTTGATCGACGGCAAGTTAGTGCCATATCCGACTAACAAGCAGATGGATGAGAGTGATCTCGAGCTGACCGTAGCCGGAACAAGCGAAGCTATCATGATGGTAGAGGCAGCCGCCGACGAAGTAGATGAAGCCACGATGAGTGAGGCTCTAGAGCTGGCCCATCAGGCTATGCAGCCAGTGATTAAGCTACAGCAGGATCTGGCCCAGCAGATGGAAGTGACTACTATGAAGTATGAGGTCCATGAGGATGATACTGAGTTGGAAGATGAGATGAGTAAGTTTTTGCGCGATCGATTAGGCCCAGCCGTTCGTCACGAAAGTCACTATGCGCGGCACCGGGCAGTAGAGAACCTGAGAGAGGAAGTGATCGAGCACTTTGCTAGTACGCATGCCGATCGTTACGAACGAGCTCACGTGTCGGAGAGCTTTGAGGCTGCCATTAAGCGTGAAGTCCGGCGGGCTATTCTAGAGGAAGGCGCTCGTCCGGATAATCGCCAAACTGATGAAGTTCGACCGCTTAGCTCCCAAGTAGGGGTACTGCCTCGAACTCACGGCTCAGCTCTCTTTACTAGAGGTAGCACCCAGGCGCTGAATATTACTACCCTGGCCTCGTCGAGTTTTGCTCTCATGATTGACACTATGGAAGAAGATCGCGAAAAGCACTTCCTGCATCATTACAATTTTCCCGGTTACTCGGTCGGTGAGGTGAGCCCGATGCGCACACCTGGTCGGCGGGAGATCGGTCACGGTGCCTTAGCTGAACGAGCACTGGACCCGATGATTCCTTCTCAGGAAGACTTCCCTTACGTAATCCGTAGCGTCTCAGAGATTACTACTAGTAACGGTTCGACGTCGATGGCTAGTGTCTGCAGTGCGACACTGAGTATGATGGACGCCGGTGTACCGCTGAAGCGACCGGTTTCCGGTATCGCTATGGGATTGATGAAGGGCGAAGACGGGGAGTATAAGATTCTCTCTGATATCGCTGGTGCCGAGGACTTCGCCGGTGATATGGACTTCAAGGTGGCTGGAACTAGTGAGGGCATTACAGCGCTGCAGATGGATATCAAGGTTAAAGGTATTACACCTCAGATCATGAGCGAGGCTTTAACCCAAGCTAAAGCTGGTCGAGCTCATATCCTCGACCATATGCTAAGCGTACTAGAGGCCCCTAGACCCGAGCTTAACCAGAATGCGCCGCGTATCTTGACGGTTAAGATCAGTCCAGATAAGATTCGGACCGTCATCGGCAAGGGCGGCGAGACGATTAACGGCATCATTGACGAAACCGGGGCTCAGATCGATATTAAAGATGACGGTTTAGTTCTGGTAGCGGCAGAGACCGGTAATGCAGCTGGAGCTGAGAAGGCGATCGAGTTGATCCGTGGTCTAACTGAGGATCCGGAGATCGGCACCGTCTACGATGGTAAGGTGGTGAAGATCATGGACTTCGGTGCTTTCGTTGAGATCATGCCTGGCAAGGATGGACTCGTGCATATTTCCGAGTTTGCCGATCACCGAATTGAGCGGGTAGAAGATGAGGTTAGTGAGGGCGATTCGATTCGCGTCAAACTAATCGGTATCGACGACATGGGTCGCCTCAAGCTAAGCAAGAAAGCTGCCGATGAGTAGCAACCGGAGAGCTAGGCTCGACTTAGCAGTCGCGGCAGTAGCTTCACGGTGCTAGCTATGCCGTTTGTAACTATGGATAAGACACTTCAGTTAAATACTTTGGCCCGAGATATTGAGACCAGTGGTACTACTGCTGAGTTACGGGCTACGGCCCAACAGTTAGTCATGGGTGCCGGCAATCCCGATGCCAGCACCGTTTTCATCGGTGAAGCACCCGGTAAGCGCGAAGATGAGAGTGGTCAGCCATTTGTTGGCGCAGCTGGAAAATTCCTAGACGTAATGCTGGACTCGGTTAATTTAGCCCGGGATGATATCTACATTACTAACATTGTAAAGTATCGTCCGCCAGACAACCGAGATCCTGCTCCGGCTGAAGTGGCGGCCTTTATGCCGTATCTGGCTCGGCAGCTGGAAATCATTCAGCCGAAGTTAGTAGTCACTCTCGGACGGTTTCCTATGAATGTGTTCTTGCCGAACGAAACTATCGGCCACATTCACGGGCAACCGCAAAGCGTTAAGCTGATGGAGTCCGGTGCGGGTGACGTCAAGCCCATGCAGCTAGAGTCAGACCTCTTAGCTGATGGGCGAGTAGTCCTTTTGCCGCTATATCATCCTGCCGCTGCACTGTATAACGGCGCTCAGCGGCAAACCTTACTGGATGACTTTGCCCAGATACCCCAAATTTTAGAATTATTAACTAATTAACCAATTATATAATAAGGAGACATAAACTATGTCAGAAGAAAATAAGAAGAACAATAACAATAACCAAAATCGGAATCGTGGTCGGAATCGTCGGCCGCAGAATCAGTCATCGGCCAACAGCAAGCCACACAATTCACGGCGTAATGCCCGAGCAGCCGAACGTGAGGTGCGTCGTAATCAAGACGATGCCCACCGTAATGCGCTGTTTGATGATGTCGTAACCGATGCTGACCGTGCTCGATTAGCTATGCGTCAGAAACAGGCCAATCAGCTTGATGAGGGCACACCGAAGCTAAAAGTGACTCCACTAGGCGGTCAAGATGAGGTCGGTAACAACAACATGAACGTAATCGAGTACGGCGATGATGCTATCGTAGTCGACTGTGGATTTGCCCTCGGACTGGATCTGCCGGGCATTAACTACGGCATCCCGGACATTACCTACTTAGAGTCGATTAAACACAAGGTACGCGGCTATGTCTTTACTCATGGCCACCTAGACCACATTGGAGCTACTCCGTTTGTGATACCGAAGATCCCGGCCCCGGTTTACGGCTCTACCTTTACCGTCGGTATGGTGGAGAAACAGATTAAAGACAGTGACCTCGAGTTAGATTTTGTACCAGAGACAGTGGCGATGAATATCGACAACCATGAGAAGCTGAAGGTTGGACCCTTCTTCATCGAACTGGTACGCGTTACTCACTCGATTCCGGACTGTACCGCGGTAGTGATAGATACTCCAGTTGGTCGCATTATCCACACTGGTGACTTCCGGCTCGATCCAGAACCACTGGATCACCACCCGTCTGACATTAGTCGATTAGAGGAGTTGGGCCGTGAAGGTGTATTGCTATTGATGGCTGAGAGCACCAATACCGAGAGCCCAGGACGTACCGAGACGGAACACACTCTAGAGAAGAGCTTCCATGACATTTTGCATCAGTCCAGCGGGCGAGTACTGGTCTCGACATTCTCCAGTAATATTAACCGTATGCAGATGATCATTAACGCTTCCGTTGAAAGCGGCCGCCGTGTCGCCATCGATGGCCGCAGTATGCTAGCCACCGTCGAGCTTGCCTTCAAGTTGGGCTATATGAAGATTCCTCAGGGTACGATCGTGGCCATGAAAGACATCGCCAACGTCGATGATCGTGAGGTGACCATTATCTGCACCGGTTCTCAGGGTGAACCTAACGCCGCCCTGCAGCGAATGTCTTATGGCGATCACAACCACATCAAGCTCAAAGAGGGCGACACCGTGATCTTAAGCTCAAACCCAATCCCCGGTAACGAAGTGGCAGTGGCGAAAAATGTCGATCGTCTGATGCGGCTGGGTGCTAGCGTTTACCGTCACCGAACTCACGAACTCGACGGTTGTGGTCCATTGCACGTTTCCGGTCATGGTAACCGAGATGAGCTTAAACAGATGATTGAGATGACCAAGCCGAAGTACATCATGCCGAATCATGGTCCGTATTTCCACCGCCAACGTTACGTCAGTATCGCCGAAAGCGCCGGTTACACTCGGGAGCAGGTCGTACTAATCGATAACGGTGACGTACTTGAGTTTAACGATTCTGGCCAGCTGAACCGAGACGGTCATGTCCCGGCCGGTACGGTACTGGTCGATCAGACCGGCTCGGTTGTGCCGAACTTAGTGATTAAGGACCGTCTGCTCATGGGCGAGGACGGCATAGTAGTGGTCGTACTGACCGTCGATAAGCAGTCGAAGCAGATGTTAAGCAGCCCGGATATCATCTCGCGCGGTTTCATCCACATGCAGGAGCAGGGTGAACTACTTGACGGCCTACGTAACCAATTGCGTGATTTCACTAAGCAGCAGATTCGTCGGAGTGATCTAAAAGTCTTCAAACAGAACTTGCGCGATGAAGTTAGTGGCTTTCTCTTTAATGAGACCGGTAAGGCTCCAATGGTAATTCCAGTAGTCAACTTGGTTGGGGGTGGGGGTAAGTCTCAGTCCCGTCCGAATGGGGGAGGACGTAACCGCCACCGCGGGAATACTCCACCAAACGGTCAGTCTGGCCAGGCTAAGCCTAGTCAGGCTAAAGCACCCAACTCGAATCAGCAGTAATCTGTGGCGATTACGGTGCATCGATCAGGTTAAGTCCTGTATACTACTTGAGTAATGGCAAAGTCGGCAAAAAAGTCCAAATCCAAAGCTAAAAAAACCCAGGTTCCCGCCAGTCTGGCGCCGGGCGTTGGCCGCGAGGCCGCCGCCGTAGCTGTGCTGGCGCTCGGTCTGTTGCTGCTAGTAGCGCTGTTCTTTGTCGGTGGTCGTCTAACTGATGGACTGATCGATGTCTTATCTTGGCAGTTTGGCCGGGTAGTATATGTACTACCTTTTGCTTTAATCTACACTGCTATCCGGCTGTTTCTAGCTAAGACACGAGAGTTACATCTGATTCATTACGGTGGCTTACTACTCTTAGTGGCTTCGCTAGCTGGCTTGTTTAGCCTCTTGAGTGATGTGACCGACTTCGCAACGGCCCGACAGGGTGTCGGTGGCGGAGTGATCGGTTTCGGTATGAGTGTTGCCCTGGCGGCACTGTTAAGCCAGGTAGGGGCTGGGATTGCTTTGGTAGCTACCAGTGTGATCGGTGCAGTGCTAGCTGCAAATGTGACCTTAAGCGAGGTCTGGGCAGCATTCGGCCGCTTGCGGGCGAGTAGTGCCCAGACGCGAGATGATTTCGCCTCTCAGCTAGGCGAGGATATGCCGGCTAAGATGAAGATTAATGCCAAAGTACCGTTAGCTAAATCAGGTAGCAGTTCAAATCGTATTGAGGAGAGCACCGCTGAGCCGGAGGTTCTAACCGCCAGTAACGACCCTGACTGGACACTGCCTTCTATAGAGTTACTAGAAGATAAGCAGGGCAAGGCTAGCGCTGGAAAACCCGAAGAGAAAGCCGAAATTATTAAAGAGACCCTACGTAGCTTCGGTGTAGACGTTGAGATGGAAGAGGTTAATATCGGGCCAACCGTTACTCAATATACATTGCGACCGGCTAGCGGCGTTAAATTGAGCAAGATTACGGAGCTAGAGCATAACCTGGCGTTGAACTTAGCGGCTCAATCGCTGCGAGTTGAGGCCCCGATTCCTGGCAAGAGTGCAGTCGGTATCGAGGTGCCAAACGAGAAATCGGCTGTGGTTCGTTTGCGAGAGATATTACAGGCGGATGAGTGGCTACAGGCCAAGAGTTCGCTTAATTTCGTTCTCGGACGTGGAGTGGCAGGAAATGCCGAAGTGGCCGATCTGGCTAAAATGCCCCATTTGCTAGTAGCCGGCGCTACCGGTTCTGGTAAGTCGGTGATGATTAACGCTTTTTTGCTTAGTCTCCTTTATCGTAACTCGCCGGCCGACTTAAAGCTGATTTTAGTCGATCCGAAGCAGGTGGAGCTGAGCTTGTATAAGGACATCCCGCACTTACTCAGTCCGGTAATCACCGATCCGGAGAAGACGATTTCGGCCCTGAAGTGGGCCGTGGCGGAGATGGAACGGCGTTATAGCGTGTTTGCCGAACTGGGTAAACGTAACATCGGTGAGTACAACTCCTCTCAAACCGACGAACATATGCCATATATCGTCATCGTCATCGATGAGATGGCCGACCTGATGATGCTAGCCGCTCAAGATGTGGAGAGCTTAATCGTCCGCTTAGCGCAGAAGTCGCGCGCTACCGGTATCCACTTGGTATTAGCGACCCAGAGACCCAGTGTAAACGTGATCACTGGCTTGATTAAGGCTAACGTACCGGCTCGGATGAGCTTCTCGACCGTTAGTCAGGTCGACTCCCGAACCATCATTGATTCGGCCGGAGCCGAAAAGTTGCTAGGGAATGGCGACATGCTGTTTCTTGCCCCTGATTTTATCAAGCCACGACGTAATCAAGGTGTATTTATAAGTGAGCAGGAAGTACGTAAGGTAACTGATTTCTTAAGGGAAGCCCGACCACCGCAGTACAACGATGAGGTGCTGAACCAGAAAGTAAAGCTGGGCGGAGGAGCTAACGCACTCGGTGATATCGGTGATGGAGATGATGACTTATTTATGGATGCAGCTAAGCTGGTCATCGAGTCGGGGAAGGCTTCGGCTTCATTGCTACAGCGTCGCCTCCGGGTCGGTTACTCACGCGCCGCGCGCTTGATCGACATGCTGGAGGAACAGGGAATCGTTTCCGGTCCCGACGGTTCTCGTCCGCGTGACGTCCTAGTTAGAGATGTGTCTGAGATTATGGGAGACGATGAGCTCTAAAGTCGACCTCTCTCAACAGTTACGGCAAGCGCGAGAGAAACGGGAGAAAAGTCCGGAGCAGGTGAGTCGAGCCCTGGGAATCAGCACTGAATTCATCGCCCAGCTTGAGGCGGGCGACACTTCCGCTCTCAGTGATGACGTATATACGCGAGGTAAGTTGCGTAGCTATGCTCAGTACGTCGGCCTGTCTCCAGAGTATAGCGAGCGGCTTTTCCGCGAAGGTAGAGGGGAGAGCAGACGTCTGCGCCCGTTGCGGCTAGATGGTAAGGTGGGTGCACCGATAGTTACTACCAGTCTAATCAAGCAGGCTAGTATTTTGCTGGGTATTGCTGCTGTTATCGCCTACATTATCTGGCAAGTTCTTCTGCTGGCCGGTAACCCGCAGCTCCATGTGGAGTTTCCGACTCAGGATCAGACCATTTATAGCCGAGAGATCGTTATTACTGGCACTACCAGTCTAGGTAGTGAGGTGACGATTGACGGCCAGCCGATTATAGTCGCGGACGACGGTAGCTTTAGTCATCAGGTTACCCTAGATGAAGGTACCTATACCTTCACGCTGGTTGCTCGGAGTAGTATGGGGCGGACCACGACGGAAGAGCGTACGGTGCGGGTAGCTGAGGCGCCAGAGAGAACAGATTGAGTTATGGGGCGGATATCTGGTATAATAGGCTGGATATAAAGTTAACCTTTCTCCCCGCACCTGAAAACGTTATGTTAGAATCGCTTCATGTACTATTGTGTACCTGTTGCAGAGTCAGAAAGATGAGTCTTTTTATATCGGCTCCACGGCAGATCTCAAGCAGCGATTCAAACAACACAACCTAGGTCGCAGTAAAGCGACTAAGAGTGGCATTCCATGGGAGCTCGTCTATTACGAAGCGTTCCCATCGAAAGCCCTGGCTTTAGAGCGAGAACGCGAACTAAAGCGTTACGGTCGTGGTTTAGTCGAGCTCAAGAAACGGCTTGGCTTTCGTTAACGTTTTCAAGTGCGGGGCGGAGTCCAAAGAGAGGAGTTGGTGATGAACCAATACGAAATAGCAGTTTTACTGCATCCGGATCTCGAGATCGATCTCGAGGCACCACTTAAGCGGCTGGACGACATTCTAAATGGCGTCGATGCGAAGGTAGTGAAACGTGATAACTGGGGCAAGCGTAAGCTAGCTTATCCGATTAAGAATCAGACCTTTGCCGTCTATTTATTCTTTGTAATCGACCTCGATACGAGCAAAGTGGCCGAGTTAGAGCGAGCTTTACGTCTTAGCGATGAGGTCTTACGCCACCAGGTGGTGGTTTATGAACCACCAGCGGAAGAAGAGGTGCGGGAGGATAAGCGAGAGACTAAGGATAAGGATAAGGAGGATGAGGATGGCGCGTAGTTTCAACCAAGTAATAATCGTAGGTAATATGGCTCGGGATCCTGAGTTACGCACCACCTCTGGTGGTCGTGCTGTAGCCTCTTTTGCCGTAGCAACCAACCGAGTCTGGACCGACCAGAACGGTGATCAGCAAGAACAGGCCGACTTTCATAACGTAGTAGCCTGGGCAAAACTAGCTGAGCTAGCCGACCAGTATCTAAGTAAGGGACGGCGAGTCATGATCGTAGGCCGTTTGCAAACTCGATCTTGGGATGGTGATGATGGGAAGAAGAACTATCGTACCGAGATCGTAGCTAGCGACATCAATTTCCTCGATGGCCCTAGTAGTGAAGGTGGAGGCGATGCAGCGGAGAGTGGCAGCAAGGCTAAAGCCAGCTCGGCCCCGAAGAAGAGTGCCCAGATCGAAGACCAGGATGACGACGTCGATCTCAGTGAGATACCTTTCTAATCGACCTAAGAAGATAGAAGATTTAACTTAAACAAGGAGATAAATATGCCGAAGAAGCACGGAAGAGCACCCAAAGTATTTGACTATAAAGATGTCAAAACATTGCAGCGCTACACCAACATGTTTGGTCAGATCGAGCCACGCCGCAAGACCGGTTTGAGCGCAAAGATGCAGAACGATCTATCCCAAGCTGTTAAACGCGCCCGCCATATAGCACTACTACCGTTTGTAGCCGAGTAATTGCTCTGGAGCGCAGTTAATCTGCCATGTATAGTATTACCGATCTAAAAAAAGGAACTTTAATCGAGCTCGACGGGAGCGTCTACCGAGTGTTGAGCTATGACCATGCCAGTATGGGGCGAGGAGGGGCGGTAGTGCGGACAAAATTAAAGAATCTGCGCGACGGCTCGACTCTAAGCAAGACCTTTAAGGGCAATGAAAAGATAGCTTCGGCTCACTTAGAGCCAGTTGCCGCCCAGTACCTCTATAGCGATGGTGCGTTAGCTCATTTTATGCGACTCGATACTTATGAGCAGACCGGCTTGGACCGAGAAAATGTAGTGGAAGAGCTGGTCTATCTCCAGGAGGGACAGGAAGTGAAGTTGCTCTACATCAACGACGAGTTGGCTGGAGTGGAGCTACCGATTAAGGTGGAAGTGGTGGTGGAGAGCGCTGATCCTAACGTTAAGGGTGACAGTGCTGGTAGTGTGATGAAGGGTTGCCGGATTGAAACTGGGGCCGATATCCAGGTGCCGCTTTTTATCGCAGCAGGAGATACGATCCGGATCGATACTAGGACTGGTACTTACATCGAGCGGGTGTAGGGAGCATGAAGATACGTCTGGACCATCTAGTGCACCAGTGTGGCCTAGCTGAATCACGCACTCAAGCAGCAGCGCTGATTATGGCCGGCAAGGTCCGGGTGGATGGGGTACGACGAGACAAGCCGGGTTGGCAGACAGATGCAGGGGCCGATCTCAGCCTGGAGGCGGCCATGCAGTATGTTTCCCGGGCTGGACTTAAGCTGGCTTCGGTTAACGCTAAGTTTGGAGTAGACTTTAAGAGAAAAACGGTGCTAGATGTCGGCTCCTCTACCGGTGGTTTTAGTGACTATGCCTTGCAACAGGGTGCTACAAAAGTCTATGCGGTCGATGTCGGGACTAACCAGCTGCACGAGCGAATTCGAGCTAATTCACGCGTAGTAGTGATGGAGCAGACCGATATTCGGGTAGCTCAGTTGCCAGAAACAGTCGATATCGTCGTTATCGATGTCTCATTTATATCCTTGCGACAAGTCCTACCCTATATCGCTAGGTTTGTAGCACCGCAAGGTATAATTATGGCTATGTGTAAGCCACAGTTTGAGGCAGGGGTCGCTGAGGCCAGTAAGCACAAAGGGGTGATTAAGAACGATACTATTCGGCGGCGGATCCTTAAGGAGTTTGAGCTCTGGCTGAAGCAACATGGATTCATAGTCATAGATAAGGCCGACTCCGCCGTAGCCGGAGCTAAAGGTAATATCGAGCGCTTCTACCTTATAAAGCCAGCTACTTAAGTCTTAACCCACCCGAACATACAATTAACTGTAATTTTATTATATGGAGCGATTGCGTGAAGTGGAGGGCTAGATGTTGAAGCGGAACTCTGCTACGTCACCATCCTGCATTTGGTAGTCTTTGCCTTCGGTGCGGAGTTTACCGCTAGTTCGGGCCGCCGCACGTGAGCCGGCCGTTACTAGGTCTTCCCAGTTGATGATCTCAGCGGCGATAAAGCCACGCTCAAAGTCGGTGTGGATGGCTCCGGCTGCTTGAGGGGCGGTAGCCGCCTGGGGGATAGTCCAAGCCCGGACTTCTTTTTCACCGGCTGTAAAGAAGCTTTGCAAGCCTAGAGCGCCGAAGCCGGCGTGAATTAACTTACTCAGTCCGGATTCATGCTGACCGTATTCTTGTAGCATTTCCCGAGCATCTTCTGCGCTTAGTCCTTGTAGTTCGGCCTCGATTTGGGCGCAGATGAAGACCGCTAGGCTAGGGCTAACCAGGGCACTCAGTTTAGCCATTTTAGCGGCGTTGGTTAGAGTCTGCTCATCAATGTTGAAGACGTAGAGCATCGGTTTAGCGGTTAGTAGTTGAGTGACTAAAATTTGAGTATCATGACTAACTTTGGCTTTTTCAAGGTATAATCCTACATCACCATTTTGAACAAAATTTGTGATCAATTTCCCGTTATCAAGTGCTTGATACAGTTCTTCTAATATAGTTATATCCCGCTTGAGTGCCGGCTGAGCTCGGGCTGCCTTGGCTATCGAGCGTAGTCTTTTTTCGACGCTAGCGAGATCGGCTAAGACGAGCTCGGTGTTTATAGTGGAGATGTCACGTTCGGGATCGATATCTTCTGCCACATGAGTAACGTTGCTATCGGCAAAGGTGCGCACGACGTGGGCGATGGCGCCGGTTTCACGAATGTTAGCGAGGAACTGATTGCCTAATCCCTCACCGGTACTGGCCCCGGACACCAGGCCGGCGATATCGGTGAAATGGACATCGGCCGGTACAATCGGTGCTCCAGGGTAGACTCCGGCGAGTTTATCCAAGCGCTCATCCGGCACGCCCACGACACCGACGTTTGGCTCGATGGTGGCGAAGGGGTAGTTGGCCGCTAGGGCGTTATTACTAGTAAGCGCGTTGAAGAGCGTGGACTTGCCCACATTAGGCAGTCCGACGATTCCGATAGATAGACTCATATCTGTTTATTCTAGCCTATCTGCTTGCTATTGGGCAATCTGTTGGGCTAGAATAACGCTTAAGTATAAAACCTAACCTCGTGATGTGTTTATGAAGCTGAAACAGAGATTCCAAACGTTAGTTAAAGGGTATAAGCGTATTAGGCTACCCAAGTTAGCTTCTGCAGACAAGTTAAAGTCGGTCGGTAAGAGGTTCTCACGTATCGGCCGTCCGACATTACTCACTTTAGGTGCTGTGCTCCTCTTAGCAGCTGCCGTTGTGGTAGGTCGTCTCTATACGACAGCTCAACTGTCGACGGAAGCGAGTGAGCAGACAGGTGCTTCACTTGATTCTGTCCTGCGGGAGGCTTATCGTCGGGTTAACTCAGGGGATACCTTTGCTGCGATTACTCTGCTTGAGAACGAGACTAAACGAGGGCGGGATATAGACTGGTTACATGAACTACACTACGAGCTCGGCTTAATCTATAGCGGGTTAGAGAAGAACGAGCTGGCGCTTCGTCAATTCGAGATAGCTCACGCCGAGGCCCAGACGCAGTTCGAGCTTGCGAGAGCTTTACTGGAAGTGGGACGGTTAGCGGAGCGAACGGGTGAGTCGGAGAAAGCTCTGGCTACTTATCGTCGCTACCTCGATATCTCCGGCGCAGTTGAGGCCACTGACCCTGACCTGATAAAGGAGATAGAACGCCGAGTAGAGACCCTAGAGGATAGCCTTGAAGCGTAATCATTCCGGTCGGTCTTCTACCTTGCAATTACCCCATAATAACTCTATATTTAAGGATAAGCTTAAAAGTAAAATGAATAGTTCATGGCATGCCTGATATCAAACAAATAATTAGATCCAAAATAATACTAGTCAGTGTGGCTATAGTAGTGCTTATCGGTGTGGCTGGCTACGGGCTATATAGCCGCTACAGCGAATCTGCGCCGGTGCTGGACGGTGGTCAGGATACAGCTGTATTAGCGGATTTCGAGAGACAGATCGATACGGCACTACAGCTACGGTCAGCTGGTGATTTAGACGGAGCAATCGAGCTATTGAATACAGCCCAGACGGAGACCGCTCAAGCGGAGGAGCGAAGCTACCTTCTGGCTGAGCTGGGCCGACTATACTTTGAACAGGGAGATTATGCAGCTGCTCTCGAGTGTTATCAAGGAGCCGAAGAGCTCGGTCTAACAGAGAGTGAGTTTGTGGTCAGCGGAGTGATCGAGCTTGCCCGAAAGACAGAGCAGTTTGCCCTGGAGCTAGACTACCAGCGGCGGTACATTGAGCTGTTAGAACCCCAGGCAGAACCTGAGGCAGTCGATACTGGCGAGAGTAACTATTTGGTAGCTCAGGCTCAAGCGAGAGTCGCTGAGCTCGAGGGTATTCTCGATGAAAGCTAAGCTGAACTTAAAAGATGTCTTGCTAGCTCTAGCTATGGTTAGTCTATTTACTAGTCCATTCGTTAGTTTGCAGCCCGAGCCAGTCAAGGCCGATGCGGTTAATATTCTGCCCAATCCGGCCGATTTCAGCCCAGGGGGTAATAATTTCTGGGTCGAGGTAGCCAGGAACGGTAATGGAAATGCTCTTGATGCTCCGATAGTATGGCTTAAGCTTTATTTTGATCAAGCCAGTGGTAACAGGGTCAGGTTAATCAACGGTGATGTCTGTTCTAGCGGAGTCGATACTAATACCAACGCTCCGACTAGTTTTCGTTGGGCTCAAGTGAATGAGCTAGGAGTGAGAGAAGGTGAAAATAATCCTTTCTTTCATTTCTCTAGTCAACTGGCAAACTGCCCTGATCGAGAGTTCACTATTCCGGAAGAGGCGATGACCCAATCCATTCGACCCGAGAGTGAAGGGAAGTATGTAGTCCTACTAAAGGCCCTACACACTGGCGGGCTTAATAGTGGTGGCGTAAACGCTTTTAAGGTACAGGCGTTGAACCATGGCGGTATAGTCGGTTATGCCGACCTAGCCCAAAACGGTACTCAGTATAATGATGTAGACCCTTCAGACGGTAATCAGAGTGGAAGCGATTACGGATCTTTCGCTCTGCAGCAACGCTCCGGTAGTGGCCCGGGTACTTTTCAACTCGAGTTCGCCACCAGCTGTTTAGATGCAGATGACATCGAAGAACATAATGGAGAAGCTTACTTAAAGTGGTTCGACGCTGACTACGGTGCCTCTAATCAGCCCAATAATTTGAATTGGAGAGTAGAAGTCCGTGATCGTGAAAGTGGCGATCGAGTACCGGATGAAGACTTTTCACTCTCAGGGTCACAGCTAGGGGGTAATGACGAGTATGCCTGGGAAAAGTTTACTGTTCGGATGGACCGTAAGTACACCTGGATCTGGAGTAACGTCGCTACTACTAACGGTATCCAGATTTGGATGCCGTATGACAGTCAGAACTATAACTCGCCTTGTGACCCGGGCGGTTTAATCACTGGCCGCAAGGTAGTCCACCAAGATGACGGTTCACATGTGACCGATAACGGTCTAAACTCTGTTTTTATTCGTCATACTGCCGGCCCGGGCTCACCTCAGGAAGAGGGTCAGGGTGGAGCTAGCTATATAATTGATGGTCTCCAGCCAGGGGATCATACCTTTGCATTCGGTATGAACAATACTTTAGGTAATCATCCAGCTGCTTATGAATTTCTCGGTCTAACTATGTGCGTGCGAACCGCTACAACTTGTGTGGATCAGGACTCTACCGTGGCCTATCATAATGCCGCCGGTCATTTGCAGCAGAATTCGATTACTATAAACGTTCCCAACGATTCTGTTGAGCACTACGTGAGTGTGTGGTGGCACTTTGAACGTTTAGCTGCGCTGCCGGAAGCGGCCGACCACCGGATATATGGAGCGACTACAGTCGACATCCCCCAGGCTTACGTGCGGGATAATGAACAGTTTCAGATTAATGTGCTGGCCTATCTTTGGCCCAATGCTGGTATCTTAGATCGGGGAGATGATAACAATACTAACCTATGGCTAGCGGGCATTTATGGTGATGATCGTGGAGACAGTATGGGAATCGGGGATCAATCTTCTAATGCCCACCCGCAGACCTGGACTAGTTTTAACTTAGCTGCTGAGGCAAACTGTCCGACGCCAGAAGCCGGACTCTGTCGTAAGCGCGTGCCGGCCGCCTACGTCCCGCAGTCGGACGGAACTGGAGTCGCGACTACTAATACTAAGGACGGCTCAACTACCCCGGGAGGGAATAATTGGCGTAGTATTCGTGACGAAAGTCTGGGCTCTCAGAGCAGCTCCCAGGTCACTAGCTGCGGCAACTACACCACTAGCTATAACCGTTATTGTGGCGGAGTGGCCTCAGGACTGAACAGTAATGTCGGTGGCTTTCAGGGTAATCGAATTAATAATATCGAGATGTCGAATATCCACATTGAAGGACGCGGGATGAGTGGACTTTTAGCTGAAGGCGGTTTGCAGGGCCCGATAGACCGAGACTTACTGCAGCAGCCGCTGTTATTTCCTACCGACAATAGCCAGTCGACCTTACCACGTCAGAGCCAAGGACCAGACAGTGGTCCAGCCTGGGATAACATCCGCGAGCCCAGTACCGGCTTGCTTAACGTGACCGAAACCAGTCCGAATCAAACCTTCCCTAATGTTACGAGTTCGGGCGGAGTGGGAAACTTTGTTTACGACCCACAAAATATCGGTACCGACTACACGGCAGCCGATCGCATTTATGCGAGCGGTACAGCCGTATCACTCCTGCAGGACGGACAGGATAACTCAAATCCACCGTATGACAATCCTAACGAACCGCTGACCTATACCGCCTCACTTGATAGTATCGATCGGGTTGACCTGCAGTGGGATGAGTATGTCGACTGGAGTCAGGTGGACGATAAAGGGCACTGGTACACCAATCAGGCCCGTCGGGCTACCGGAGTGGATAGGGGTCCCCGCGGGGGTACCACAAGCACCAGTGTTAATCGAATCCAACTCACTAACTATGGTTCAAGACAGGTTACAGCGTATCATTGGCGCTGCGTACATAGTAATACCGGTTCATCGCATACTCATAGCTACAGTAGTATAGGGTCTAACCCTAACAATCATCACACTGGTTCGTGGAACTGCTTCCGAACCGGTACTAGCTATACCTCGACCTCGACTTACTGTGTTGGTAATACCAGTGTGGCCTACCGTAATAATAGTTTGAACTACTATAATGACTCTACCCAAAGTCGCTATGGTTGGCGCAATACTCAGACTACTACACAGCAGATGCCCTACGGTGGGAATGGAGGGAACGCTTCGAGCGCTTTCTATAGTAGCTACAGTACTACGCCAACTTGGGGGCGGGTAGGGGTGACGAACTTCTGGCAAGATAGTGGGGTTACTAATATGAGTAACTCTGCCTCTAGTCAAAAGCCGTCACATTTCAACCGCTGGATCTACAATACTAGCGATCCGGCCTACAATAACCGTCACATCTTCAGCCAGAGTATTACGCCCAGCTTTAGGGACGATTGGTACAAGACTGGCTCATCCTGTATCACCCGGTACCCCAATGGGAGCCACACAACCTTTACGACAACCGTTAGTGTGGCCTCTTACTACCCCAGTGCAAAGCGGATATATGAAGATACCTCTTCAAGTGCAATCAATGGTCATGTTTATGGTAAATACGGTAATGCCGCTACCTATGATGGTAACAGCGACGGACTCGTAGACGTCGGCTGGAGTTGGGCCTCTAACTTACAGCGAGTGCGTTATGAGCAGACCTATACTAATCGTGAGCGTAAGCTCGGTCCGCGCTACCGCAGCGGTACTGGGGATGAACGTCTGTATGGTACCGACCCGACCCGGGCCACTCTAGCTGGCCGCGGTTTAGCCACTATTTATAATCCGATCGTGGATGTCAGCGCGGCTGACGTATTCTCTGGGGGAAACCTACATAGCTACTTCCAAGACTCGCAAGCAAATTCGGCCTTCCTGTTCTCTAATAGTCAGATCATTAATTTCCGTAATCAGAGCCGGAGTTTTGAAGACTACAATATAAACCCGAACCGCGACCGAGTCGGCGCCTTCTATCCGGACGGGGAAGACCCAGTTAACTACGTATTTCAAGACTATCAGGCGCTGGTTAACACAGCTGCAGACACCTGTAGCATTCCCAATAACCTAGAGCGAGCTAGTGCGCAGAAGAGTGACAACGTATTCTATTGTGACGGTGATCTCAACCTGAGCAGCCATACTTTTACCGGGGGTGCAGGAACTATTATTGTCGATGGTGATCTGTATATCACCGACAATGTAAGTTATAACACCGCTCTGGTGAATGATCGGGATATCTTGCCTTCAGCCGGCTTTATCGTTACCGGTAATATCTACATCAGTCCAAACGTTACCAGTATCTCCGGCAGTTACTTCGCTAACGGCTGTTTCAACTCCGGCAGCCTTCTCTTAACTGATACTAGTAACCGCAGCTGCGCTCAGCCGGTCGGGAACAGCAACCGCATACTAGATGACTCTCCCCTTAGTATTAACGGCTTAGTAATTGCCAATAACTTCATTCTCGCCCGTCAACCAAGTGGTGCCAGTAATCGACTCGGCAATGGAGCAGAGCAGTTCTTCTACGACGGTCGGGTCGTGGTCAATCCGCCACCTGGATTCAGCCGTATCTTTACTGCTGATGCCGTATGGAACGACACCGTACCGCGCAACTAGGGTCGGTACTTGTGAAGCATAAGTAGTATAAGGTACACTGAAAACAACCAAATGGGTCAATATATATAATGGTAAAAATAAACTTACTTCCTGACGTAGTTCTAGAACGACGACGACAGGCGCGCATCCGACATATCGCTAATCTATCTGTTTTAGCTTGGCTAGGACTATTCTTAGCAATATGGCTGGGGGTTTTTGCGGTCGCTCGAGTGCAGGTAGTGATGCGCAATAATGCGGTCGATGAGCAGCAGCGCTTGGAGAGTATCGCTAATTCGGAAGAGAGTGTAGCTTTTAGAGAAGAAGCGTTAGCAGTTCAGTCCAGTCTGGAGGCTTTAGCCCAGCTCTTTGTCGATCGACAATCGGCCGGTCAGTTCCTGCAAGTACTAGCTGATACCTCGACGGCCAATGTGAGAGTACGAGATTTAATCTATGGCCGTGACGGAGCGATTAGTATCAGTGGTACGGCCCGATCGTACCAAGCGGTCGGAGAGTTCGAGCAGGCAATGAAGAATTCTGCCGTTCGGGCTGAGACTAACCGTGATACTCTCGGCTACTTTCGTGATGTAGCCCTCTTCGGTGCTTCTCTAGCTGATGCCGGGGCAGTTAATTTCGAGCTTCAGGCCGGCTATGTGCCGTTACGGCCGGTGGCTGAGGAGGAAGAAGTGCCGGAGGATGATGCTGCGGAAACAGAGGGGTCGACTCCGGCGCAAGATAGTGGTGCAGCCGAACCCGCCGCACCGGGAGAGAATGATGAATAATTCGATTCAGAACATGAAGCAGAAGCTCAACGATATGAGTCTCAATAACTTACTTGGTTTGTATCTGCTGGGTGGCCTTGTCGTGGCGGCTTTAGTTGGTTATCTTTTGATCCGTCCGGCTTATACAAACCTTCAGGCTACCCGAACCGAGCGAGCGCAGATCCTAGAGCAGAATGATAATCTACAGAAACTAATCGACGATACACAACGGCTACGCGAGAACTATGATTCCGTGCTCGATCAGCGTGACGAAATCTTAAGCCTGCTACCGGAAGAGAATGAAGAGCAGTACCTGATCGCTTTGCTCGGTAGCCTGGCGCAAGATAACAACGTTCTACTAAGTAATTTCCGCCCAGAGACGATAGCCGGAAGCGGTAGTGTAGCCAGCCAGGATGAGACCGGTACTTACACTAACTATAGTGCCACGGTGAACCTGACTGGCTCATACGAAGCCATCACTAGTTTCTTGGATCAACTTGAGAGTAGTTCTCGTTTCATCGAGGTACGTAGTTTTAGCGCTTCGGGCAGTTCCGGTGATGTTATTGCCGATAGTGCACTTAATCTGACGTTAACCCTAGATGCCTACTACCAGAATATCTCACCGGATGATGCGGATGAGCTAGGAGGTCAAGAATGAAAGTCCTAGATAAACTAACTCGGGAACAGCGCCGTACTGTGAATGAGGTAGCAGTCTTAGTAGTGATCGCTCTTATAGCGGTAGCCTACTTTGCCCTATCTTCCTCCAGTACCGAGCCAGGTCCCATCACCCCGCGCAGTACAGAGTTTAGTACCGACTTTAACCTCGACGGGCTAAATGCGGTCGAGCAGGCTAATGACAACCGGCCTAATCTGGAAACCGATACCGGTAAATCTAACCCCTTCTCGTTTTAGCGTATGCAGGAATATACCTATATCGCCAAGGATACTAACGGCAAGGTCGTTAAGGCCCGAGTAGAGGCTACTAGCCCGTCTGAAGCGGCTAAACTACTAGTTAGTAAGAACTTGTTCCCGGTAGAGGTTAAGCCGCTGGATGAGTCGGATTTTGGGGAGAAGCTTCGTCGCTACGTACAGGATGTACGTCGCATTAAGGCCAAGGATAGAGTGATATTGACCCGTCAGTTGGCGACCCTGGTCCGGGCCGGTCTGCCATTGGCTAAAGCGCTTCAGATCCTGGTACAGCAGATCGATAATCAGAAACTGAGCAAGATCATGCAG
Source organism: Candidatus Saccharimonadales bacterium (assembly GCA_040903985.1). Taxonomy (NCBI): domain Bacteria; phylum Candidatus Saccharimonadota; class Candidatus Saccharimonadia; order Saccharimonadales (SeqCode); species Saccharimonadales bacterium (SeqCode). The sequence goes on along the minus strand of JBBDUI010000002.1, from coordinate 314,071 downwards.
GGGGTGAGCAACAACATTCAGGGCGGTGGAACTCTAGCTAATTCGTTGGCGCAGTATCCGGAAGTCTTTAACATGATCTATATCAGTATGGTCGAGGCCGGGGAGATGAGCGGTAATCTAGATGAGACCTTACTGCGCCTGGCAGATCAGGAGGAGAAGGATCAGGCGATTCGTTCGAAGGTGCGTAGTGCTCTAACTTATCCGGTTGTGGTACTGATCGTGCTGTTGGCTGTAACTGGTCTAATGATTACCATGGTGATTCCCCAGGTAGCTAACATGTATGTCGAGCTGAACCAGCCACTGCCGAGTTTGACCAACATCCTAATCACCATCTCTGATTTCTTTAAAGGATACTTCTATGTAGTACTCGCGGCGCTGGCTTTAGCGATTTACGGCAGCCGAGCCTACATTAAAAGTGATAGGGGTCGGGACGCGTTCGATAGTTTGAAATTGCACATTCCGGCCGTCAGCATCATCGTCAAAAAGGTCTACATGGCGCGGTTCACCCGAACGATGGCCTCACTGATTAACAGCGGGGTGTCGGTGCTACAGGCCTTAAAGATCACCTCGCGAGCTATTAATAACGTCCATCTGGAGCGAGCTATTAAGGAGATCTCCGAGCGGGTTAAGTCCGGTGACGCCATCTCGAAGCCGATTCAGAATAACCCGCTGTTTCTACCGTTAGTAGGTCAGATGATTGAGGTCGGCGAAGAGACCGGTAGCGTGGGCGATAGTATGAACCGAGTAGCTAGCTACTTTGAGTCCGAGGTTGATGAGGCGATGGAAAATATATCCTCACTAATCGAGCCGATCACGATGGTGGTTCTAGGTGGAATCGTAGCTTTCTTAGTAGCGGCCGTACTACTGCCGATCTATAATCTCGTCTCAAATATACGGTAGTTGTAGAATAATTGACTACAACTACATATCTTTAGTACAATAAAGCATAACCAGATAGCAGTCGGTTACCTAAGGAGGACAGCGTGCTAGAAAAAGCCAAAAACAGTCGCGGATTTACCCTAATCGAAGTAGTTATCGTTCTAGCCATCGGTGCTTTAATTATTCTAGTAGTCTTAAACGCCATTTCCTCCGCTCAGCGTAATCAGCGGGACAGCACGCGGCGCCAAGAGGCTAGCCAGATTGCCGCCGCCCTTGAGTCATATTCTGCAAATAACGGCGGCGAGTACCCAGCTAATACCGCTGTTATTGACGAGATCGATGACTATTTGCCGGAACTTGAAGGTGATGTCGGCGGGTTTAAGTACACGCGAATTGGAGCCTTTGATGCCGATGCTTGTAGTACTGAGGATGGTGATACCTATCAGATAACCTATTCCCGCTCGGACGGCGGTCGCAGCTACGATCTAGGTGTCTGCTTGGAAGTCGGCGGCGAAGTAGATATTCGCAACCAGTAAATCGTTACACCGCGGCGCAACATACAGGAGTCAGATATGACCAGTGTATGTTACTATAAGCGTAAACATAACCCAGACCGGAAACATGAAAAAAAACCGACTATTCAACTCAGACGGCTACACCTTAATCGAAATAGTGGTGGTGCTAGCAATCATCGGTATTTTTACCATGACTTTAGTTGGTTCCGGTACTAGCAATATAGCTATCGAGCGCTTCAGTGGTAACGTCAACGAGTTTGCCAACGCCATTACAGAGGCTGAGGTAAACGCTTACTCATCGCAGGTCGGTAGCTGCGCGGAAGGAGCTGACTGCTACTGGCGAGGCAACGTGCTCGAGTATAGTGTCGGCGGTGATCTCTACCGGCAGTACTTACTGTTAGGGCAAGATATCTCACGTTTTAGCAATAATATCGATCAGCGCTTGGGTCTGACCGGAAAACAGATCCGGCAGGAATACCGCCTAACTGATATCGGCTTGAATCTCAGCGGTATCGGCAGTAACTGTAACCTAGCGGACTTATCATCAAACGTCGGTGCTATGTGTGCGTCTACTCACGGCGAGTTATCGCTAGCTCTGCTGGCTCCGGATGGTCGTGCATACACCGCCGATCAACACTATGTAAATGCCAGTCCCGGTAATCCTAACGCCTATGACCCTAATGTACGCGCCTATGATCAAGAGGTACCGGTCACTTTTGTGCTAGAAGATGAGGCGACCAGCCTGGTAGGTTATGTGACCTATGATCCGAAAAACGGTAGTATTGATACGAGGGTACAGTAATAGATGCAGCTTAGATTAACTAAAGATCAAACCGGCTTAACCTTAATTGAGGTGGTAATCGCTATCGCGCTGCTAGCTATCGCCATGGCTGCCTCCGGCGCTTTAGCTACCAGCACTACACGATTAACTACTGAGTCTGGTAGGCGGACTCAGGCGACAGCCTTAGCAATGCGTGAGCTGGAGACCTTACGAAATCACCGTGACGGGCTAGCCGAGCGGGGGGGTGGTGAGAGTACGCTGTTAATTACCGATTTACTGGCTAACGTGCCGGCTCAAGGTAGCGGCAGCCGTTGCTTTTCCTTTGTAGTGGTGGGCGATGAAGAGAGTGATACCGGCTGGCGGCTGGAGCCGACTAGTAGTTATCAGGAGCCAACGGCTTATCAGCAGAGTGACTTTGCCAGCGGTGGCGATTATGTTGGCTTCGATAACTTTGAGCGGGTTATCGAGCTATGCGAGACAGAAGAGTATAGCGTGGACCTGGTAGACGGAGTGGCTCAGGGCGGCTACCAGACCAGCCAGTTCCTCTACGATGTGGAAGTAAGAGTGTTATGGCAGGAGGCCGGTCCGCCCCGGCGAGAGCTCGTTTATCGCAGCGTACTCTCGACTCCGCTAGGAGCTACCTATGAATAATCAGCACGGTTTCACCCTGGTTGAGGTGGCGATAAGTATGGCTATCTTATCGGTGACCATGATGGTGGCCACTATGGGCTTTATCTCAATTGTGCGCCTGCAGGAGAAGGCAGAGTCGGTACGTAACGTCCAGCAAACTACTCGGTATGCCCTGGAGACCATCACACGTGATGTCCGTAACGCCAATACCTACTCACTGAGTGATAACGGGCGACAGATCCTACTGCCTAACGCTCTGACCCCGTCCGCCCAAGTCCGCTACACTTATATAGTTGACGATGGAATTTATCGAGTGCAGTGCGGGGTGAGTTGTCCGACTTCGGCCACTGCCGGAGAGAACCTAACGAGCGGTGTGATTAGGGTAATCGACTTTGAGCTAGAAGTTATCGCTACCGGATCTTCCGCTACCAGTCCTTTGCGGCTGTATATGCGTAGTGCCCAGCCCCAAGCCGGCTTAGTTGAGACGGATCCTTACTACTATGAGTACGAGACGACAACTACAGTGGTGCCGCGACGATGATAGTACGTAGTCTGCAGCCGCAACACCGGATGGATAGTCAGGGTAGTGTAGCGCTCTATCTGGTAATGATCATGTCTATTTTACTCATGACAACTACGGTGGTGGCCTCGCGGCTAGCGATTAGTGAGCTCTCACAGGCCAGTGAAGTCGATCTATCAGACGCGGCTTACTATGCGGCCGAAGCCGGTGTCGAAGAGGCCAGCCGTCGCCTGGATGCCAATACAAGTGTCGAATTGGAGCTGGCCGAGATATTTCCTGAACAGTACACTAACGGTGCTAATGGTGGTTCTCAGCATGGTGATCGTATGCAGTTAACTGATAGTGATGGAGGAAGTAACTTGGGTGGTTCGCTCGGTATCGCGGCGGATCCGGAGTCCGACCATGCCGATATCTTCGGTCGACTGTCCTGGCGGCAACGGCGAGTGTATGAAGAGCCCTTGGCGCCGCTGGGTACGCAGGTAAAAGATGAGTCGATTCAGCTCGATACTACTGAATTACGTCGGGAGATTAACGGCACGATCTATGGTAACGACGGTACAGACAGTGACGGCAGCTCGATCCATGCGGCTTTTGGGGGAATCGAGTACTGCTGGACACCTAAAGGCCCGGGAAATGTAACTGTACTGCCGGATCTGGAGCTAACCGTTCTTTCGTATCCGAGTAACAACGCCGGGGCCATCGAGACGGAGAAGTATGTGTTCTCCGAAGTTTCTAATGTTCAGTCGGGTCGGTTTATAAATATTAGCGTGGCCGGTACCAACCCGACCGAGCAGGATCTCTACGCTAACTGTATCGACATTACGACCACCGATACCAGTCGGCGCTACATCTTTCGGGTTCGACCACTTTTTGCCGGAGCCTCTGATTCGAATCCAAATGCTTACCAGGTCAGCTACCGGACTAAGCTGATCGATACTCGACTTAATTCCCACCAGCCTGGCAGCACTCAGCCGCCGCTGTATATCCCTGGAAGTACCGTGCTGATCGATGTAGTGGGTCAGTCCGGAGATATCCGGCGGCGTATCGTGGCCCGGAAAGAGCGCAACGGCCGTATCCTGGGTATTTTCGATTACGTACTCTACTCCGGCGATCCAGTCCTGCCGGTCTGTAAGGTCGGCGTGCAGCAGGTTGATGAACCTAGTGCACCGGGCACGGGCTATACTCTGGGTAACTGTTTAGTGGCAGGTAATGTCGATCAAGGCCAAGAACCAACTCTACCTGATTTGCCTCAGGATGATCCGCCTGAGCCGGATGAGGAGATTTATGAGGCTGAAACTTTTAATGTCAACTCGGGTGCCGTAGTAGTTAACAACGGTAGTGCTTCTGGCGGTCAAGCCCAGCGTATGAATCCGTCGCACTCTTGGGTCGGGATGTACCTCACGCCCCAGGATAACTACTCTAGTATCGAGGTGCGGGCAAGACGCTGTAGTACTTCAGGTAGCCCCAGGATGCGTATAAACATCAACGGTGGCAGTAACTATGTGGGCACTACCCATATAGTATCTAGCACTAGTTACAACACCTATACCTTCAATGTTAGTGGCAGTTCGCAATTCAATCTGTACTACGTAGTTAACTACTCCGGGTACGGCTGCTTAGAGGTCGACTATCTCGAGTTTGTTAGATAGTTCTAGTTCTTACTCGGGATAGACCACGCGTGATTTAATGAATTGAAGCTTATGGTTTATAGTTAGGTTAACTAAGTAGTTAAAGTAATACGGAGCCCCTCTCATGCCTGACTCTCAGCCCAATCCTACCAGCTGGCCACAAGAGCTAAAGCAGGGATACGATCACGGTCGGAAGTGGGCTCATAATCACCGAGCCGGCCTGCGCCAGGGAGCTAAGGTTATAATTGTCGCCGTAATCGTAGCGCTTGCGGTAGCGATAGTTAGTATATATGGTTCCGGCCGCCAGAATCGGTTTACCCATGTCGTGTCACAGATAGTGCCATTTCCGGCTGCTATGGTGGAGGGGGAGTCGCTGCGTTACTCGGTCTATCTAGATCAGGTGCGCTACCTCGATGGTTTGATTGCCTATGAGTCACCGGACGCCGATAGCACCATTACGCAGGAGCAGATCGACCTACAGTCGATTGAGAGTTTAATTAACGCTAAGATCGTCGAGCTCGAATCGTATCAACGAGGGCTAACGGTTAGTGCGGCCGAGATCGATATCAATTTGGAGCATTTATACGGCAGTGACACAGAATTGAGTGAGCAGCTAGCAAGTCATGGGGTGGGGGATGATATGGTGCGACGACAGGTGCGTACTCAGATCCTGCAGTTTAAGCTTAGTCAGGAGCTAGATGAACAAGGTGAGATAACTGAAGGGGAGTCGATTATCGACTGGATAGCTATGCGACGTGAGGCGATTAACATCCGTTATTTATTGCCTCAGCACGGGGGTTAACCGGTTGCGTGCAACCTGCTTATGCCTTATAGTTATTCCAAATGGCTATCTTAGATAAAAACACAGATTATTTCGGACTTGATATCGGTACTACCGGCATTCGCATGGTACAGCTTAAGGCTGGTGCTGGTGCACCGGCCTTAGTAGCGTACGGAGCGATGGCTGCTCCAGCCGATTTAATCAGTAGTGATTCTGAGATTGATCATGACCGGATCGCTGCCGTTATCCGACAGTTGAAAGATGAGACTCAGATTAAGACCAACGAGGTTGTTACGGCGATCCCCTCCGCTCACGCCTTTACCACTGTAATCACTACGCCGAAGTTAAGTGAGAGTGAGCTAGCTAAGTCGATTCAGCTACAGGCCGATCAGTATATACCGATGCCGGTGAGCGAGGCTAAGCTGGACTGGCACATCATCGATCCGAATAAGAGCGAGACTGAAATGTCGGTACTACTAGTAGCGGCCCCGAAGAATGTCGTCGATAAGTATCTCTCTGTGGTAGAAAAGGCTGGGCTTAACCTACATGCACTGGAGATTAACGCTCTAGCTACCGGTCGTAGCGTGATTAGTGTAACCGAAGTGCCGGTAGCAGTAGTCGACTTTGGTAATACCAGTACGGAGATTACGGTCATCTGGCAGCGGGTACCGCATCTGGTGCGTTCCGTTAATATCGGCGGAGCGACCCTAGTGCGTTCAGTAGCTCAGAATCTCAACATCGACGAGGAGCAGGCCAGTCAGTTCCTGCAGAAGTTTGGTGTTACTCAGACTAAGCTAGAAGGCCAGGTACTCAAGGCCGTTAAGGGTAGCTTAGACAGCGTGATGAGTGAAATATCGAAATCAATTAAGTTTTTTACCAGCCAGAATGCCGGTGTAGCGCTGGAGAAGGTAGTTCTAACTGGCGGACCTACCGCCTTACCGGAAATGCCCTCTTACGTCGCCAACACCCTTAATCTGCCGGTCGAGATTGCTAATCCCTGGATGAACGTTAGTTATCCGGCTGCTCAGCAGGATATGCTGATGGGTAAATCCTTGCAGTTCGCGGTCGCCGTCGGGCTGGCCCAACGGTCGTTTGTCTAGTCTAGAGACAGGTAGTTATTTACAGCTAAGAGCGGAGTCATATAAGTGTTAACCGGTGAAGCCCAAAAGACATTTGAGCAGTTACTTCTGGATCAGGGCTATCTCTCTGCCGATCAACTCAAGGATCTACAGCGCGAATCGGCCGAGACAAATAAATCTATTCTCAGTCTAATTTCCGAGCGGCGTTTGATTGACGAGGAGAAGGTAGTACAGACGGTAGCTAAGGCCGATAACGTGCCTTATGCTAACTTACAGGGCTTTCAGGTCGACGATGAGCTGAAGAAACTGATTCCCAAGGATTTGGCGCGCAGTCATCAGGTGGTACCGATTGGAGTGATGGAGGGGCGATTGGTGGTCGGCATGATCGATCCGACCAACCTGCAAGCGGTGGACTTTATTACGCGTAAACTTGGCCGCCCGGTCACACCACATATGGTTTCGGGTAAAAGCATTAATGCCGTCCTCTCCCAGTATAAGGCGGATGTCTCAGAAGAAGTCTCTGCCGTAGTCGGTTCGGCCGACGAGTTTGCTCAAGCCGAACAGGCGCATCAGGATAAACTTCAGGCCAACGGGTCACAAGAGGTCAAGACTTTAGTTCAGGACGCTCCAATTACGCGGGCGTTGAACACAATATTAGATTATGCCGCTCAGATGGAAGCTTCCGATATCCACATGGAGCCACGGGAAGAAGAGCTGAAGATTCGTTTCCGCGTCGATGGTATCCTGCAGGATACCATGACGCTACCGAAAGAGGTCGAAGCCGCTCTGGTATCTCGCGTAAAGATTCTTGCCAATCTAAAGATCGACGAGCACCGGATTCCTCAAGACGGTGAGTTTCAGATCGAGCATCAGGGTCGTGACATCGATTTACGTATCTCGATCGCGCCTTTAGTATGGGGTGAACAGGTAGTCATTCGTCTCTTGGATAAAGATTCCAGCCTACTCAGTATCGAATCGCTCGGTTATGTTGGGCGGGCTAAACGGCTTATTAGTGAAGGGTTGAAGCGTCCGCACGGTATGACGCTTTCGACCGGTCCGACCGGTAGTGGTAAGTCGACGACCTTGTATGCTGCACTCAACACTATTAAGGAAGTGGCGATTAACATTATCACTTTGGAAGATCCGGTCGAATATAAGATGAATGGGGTGAATCAGATGCAGGTCAACCCCCAGGTCGGTTTAACTTTTGCCAGCGGCTTACGCTCGATCTTGCGTCAAGACCCAGATGTAGTGATGATCGGGGAAATTCGAGATAGCGAGACGGCTGATTTGGCGGTGCAGGCGGCTTTGACCGGACACGTAGTGCTCTCGACCCTGCACACTAACTCGGCCTCTGGTGTTCTGCCCCGGTTGATCGATATGGGTATCGAACCTTTCTTGATTGCCTCTACGGTTAATACCATCATCGGACAGCGACTTGTGCGTCGTATTTGTGATAAGTGCTCGGAGAGCTATGAGGCTTCGCCGGCGGAAGTAGAGTCGATCAGGAAGTCGATGGAGGGGATACTACCGGAGTCGGGTACGGCCGATGCGCAGCTACGTGAAGACTTGGGTTATGAGAACTTGCCCTCATTAGGTGAAAACGCTTATACTTTGTACAGAGGCAAGGGCTGCAGTGAGTGCCAGGACGGTTACAAGGGACGAACCGGCATCTTCGAAGTCTTCTCGATTACACCGGAGATGGAGAAGCTACTAGCTAGTCAGACCACCAGTACTCAGGTACAGCTTCAGGCTCAGAAGGACGGCATGATAACCATGAAACAGGACGGCTACCTCAAGGCTTTGAACGGTGTGACCACCCTAGAAGAGGTCATGCGGGTAGCGTCAGATGCGTAATAGAGAGGCGGGGATATAGGTATGCAGAGTAATCTCAGGATCGAAGTTTTGCTACAGGAAGTGATAGATAAGGGTGCTTCGGACCTCCACTTACAGGTAGGGTTACCGCCGATGCTCCGCCTGGACGGGTCTCTGGTCGCTGCCCAAGATGCGGTGCCACTAGATGAAGAGACAGTAGAGGGTCTGCTTTACTCTATCGTTGATGAGGAGCAGAAACAGATCTTAACTAAAGATAAGGAACTGGATTTTTCCTTTGCCTTCGGCGACCTTGGGCGATTTCGGGTAAATGCCTTTCACGAACGGGGCAATATGGCCGCTGCCTTACGTCTAATTACTAATGAGATTAAGACGATTGAGGAACTGGGCCTGCCTAAGGTAGTTAACAGCTTTACTGAATTCCCCCGCGGCCTGGTGTTAATGACCGGTCCGACCGGTAGTGGTAAGTCGACTACGCTAGCGGCGATGATCGATCAGATCAATACTACCCGGGCTGTTCATATCATTACCATTGAGGATCCAATCGAGTATGCTCATACCAGTAAGAAAGCGGTTATCGTTCAGCGCGAGGTCCACTATGATACCTACTCCTTTGCCGCCGCTTTACGGTCGACCTTGCGTCAAGATCCGGATATCGTGCTAATTGGAGAGATGCGCGATCTAGAAACCATCGCCGCCGCTATCACTATTGCCGAGACCGGCCATTTGGTGTTTGCTACCTTGCACACCAACTCCGCTTCGCAGAGCGTGGATCGTATCATCGATGTCTTCCCGCCGCACCAGCAGCAGCAGGTCCGTGTGCAGCTAGCTTCGATCTTAAAGGGTGTAATTTCTCAGCGTCTAGTCCCGGCTATCGGAGGTGGGCGTATACCGGCGACCGAAATCTTAATCGCTAACCCGGCTGTACGTAATATCATTCGTGAGGGTAAGACCCACCAGCTCGACTCCGTGATCCAGACCGGGGCGGACCAGGGCATGCAGTCGATGGATAAGACGTTGGTGGAGTTAATTCATGCGGGCAAGATCACCTATGATGAAGCTAAGAACTATGCCGTCGATATTCAAGAGCTTGACCGTCTAATGCGAGGCTAAGGGACGTGCCGCTGGCCTACCCGGTCTTTGCCGCGTTGTTCGGGTTGGTGATCGGTAGTTTTATGAACGCCTATATCTGGCGGGTGCACACCAAGCGGTCTATCAGCCATGGGCGCTCGTTGTGTCCGCGGTGTAAACATCTGCTCACTGCCCTGGATCTACTACCGGTAGTGAGCTGGTTGTGGCTGAGGGGTAGATGCCGTCACTGTAGCAAGCCTATCTCTAGACAGTACCCCGTAGTGGAACTGATAGTGGGTGTAGCCGCCGCTCTTAGTACATTAGCCTGGCAGCCGAGTAACCTAACCGATGCCGTTCAGCTGGGAATTTGGATCGTTATCTCCGGGCTTTTTGTAGCCCTGGCCGTTTATGATCTGCGCTGGATGCTGCTGCCTAACCGATTACTGAAAGCACTACTTGGCGTGGTTATCGTTTTTCTCCTGACTCAGGCCTTCTCGGGTGCATTGCTCGCCAGCTGGCTGGTCGATCCTTTAATTGGCGCCTCCGGAGCGTTAGCTTTATTCTATGGTTTGCACGTGCTGGGTCGCGGTGCCTGGATGGGGGGCGGGGACGTCAAACTAGTCTTTATCCTCGGACTCCTGTTAGGTTGGCAGCTGATGGCCCTCGGCTTACTGCTGGCCTTTAACTTAGCGGCTGTCATCAGTCTGCTTCTAATCGGCCTGGGCTGGCGTAGTCGTCAGGATTTAATACCGTTCGGACCGTTTCTACTACTCGGGGCCTGGATAGCATTACTCTGGGGCGAGGGAATAGTCGATTGGTATTTGCGCCTCTCCGGTCTATAGGGAGAGCTATCTAGCGGTCGGGCCGTGAAAGCGCTCGTGCACTGACTTGAGCTGGGGATCGGTCACGTGGGTATATATCTGAGTGGTGGAGATATCGCTGTGACCTAGCATAGCCTGAACACTGCGCAGATCGGCTCCATTACGCAGGAGGTCGGTCGCGAAGCTATGGCGCAGTACATGAGGAGTGACTCGCTTGGTGATGCCGGCTAGTCGGGCATATTTAGCTACATTGCGCTGCACGCTGCGAGCCGTTAGGCGAGTGTAGTTCCCATCGTCTAGTCCACTCTGGGTGCCAGAATAGTGAATGAAGAGGGGGCGGTAGTTGTCGATCCGCCCTTTGAGATAGGTACTCAGCCAGTCGGCCGCGGTCTGGCTGATGAAGATTGGGCGATCTTTCTGGCCCTTACCTCGGACCATAAACTCCCGCCGCTCGAGGTTGATGTGGCCTCGATCGAGGTTAACTAGTTCGGAGACGCGCAATCCGCTGGAATAAAGTAACTCAATGATGGCCCGGTCACGCTGTCCGATTAAGGTGTCGAGATCGGGTTGATCGAAGAGGCGGGTGAGCTCCTCCGGATCAAGAAAGGCCACCTTGGGTCGGGAGACGCGGGCTAGTTCAATTTTATCGGCCGACATCACATCTATATCACGCTTAGTTAAGTACTTTAGAAAGGAGCGCAGGGCAATGAGGTGGTAGTTTTGGGTCGACTTGGACAGCTCTCGACCGTGGCGGTCGGTCGTCCGGTTGAGCCGCAGGCGATACTTGCGAATTAGCTCACTGTCGATCTTAGTCACTTCTATATCATCGGTCAGTTCGAGAAACCGTTGCAGGTAATGATCATAGTTAGCTATGGTTCTCTGTGATCGATTTTGCTCAATCTCGAGGTGTTCTAGAAAATCTATGATGGCATCGGATAAAAGCATACCTATATTGTACGCCGGAAAAGGCATATGCTAAAATCACAGCAATGAATGATAAACTACAACACTACGTTGAAAATGCCCGCAAGAAGGGATTAGACGATGCGGCTATTCGCCAACGCCTACTAGATGCCGGCTGGGAGGTTGGGGAGATCTATACGGCTCTGGATGGAGATGATAGTTTAGTCCCGCCTACCCCGAGTGGTCAGCAATCTGTTTCAGCTCATCCCACTGCGTCCGGTCCGATTAACGTGGTCAATAGTGGTTTTTCTGGTAACGGTTTTGAATATATGATCTACTTCCTAGCCCTGGGTGTGGTAGCGCTATCAGTAGGCTCAATGCTGCACAATATCATTAACGTTCTGGTCGTAACGCAGAAGTTTAGCTTCTACCAAGATGTGATCCCCACCGCTAGCGCTGCCTTAGTAGTGGCCGGTCCGATCTACCTTGGTTTGATGCTACGCTTGCGTCGCAAGGAGGCCGCTCGAGCTGAGATACTACACGATCCGTCCCGGCGACGGGCGGTACAATTGCTGCTGTTAGTCACCTTCATTATCGGTGTAGCCAAGCTGGTGGCCTATGTTTATAATATTTTAACTTTAGGTGGGGTAGACGGCATCAATTTGGTCGCTGAGACACTGCATGCGACAGTAACTATCGGTCTGGCCGGCGGTATCTTCTGGAAGTATTTCCGAGAACAGTCACGGCTAGAATGATGCGACGCTACTACCTTCTCGCGGCCGGTTTGGGGTTGTTCTTCATCGCTTTAGTGGTGCTACAGTTCATTCTAACTATCGATGTTCGCCACGACCAACAGATTGAGCGTGATCTAACTTTAATCGAAGAACAGCTGCGTTTAGAGCTAGAAGGGGAGCCTGAGCCTGAGCCTACGGCCAGTTTAACTGTAGCGCCTTATTCTTTAGCTGCTTTAGATCTCCCCCGTGCAGTCGAAGAGAGAGTTGAGGCTAACGGGTATGAGGTGTGGCCACTACTTAAGGATGAGGCTGTGGATGAATACCGTATTGAGCTTTGCGCCGTTTTTCGGACCGACACCACGGCGCTGGCCGATGAGCAGTCACATGAATACACTTTCGCTTATCATCCGGCCGGCCGGGCTTGCTTCGAGCGGACTATTTTCCTAACTGAACCAGTTATTCGCTAAGTATCTTTGATTTATACTTCTAAATCAAAGATACTTAGGGGCGTATGATTGAACTATTACAGGCGGTACTGCTGGGACTTTTGCAAGGGCTAACGGAGTTTATCCCCGTATCGAGTTCGGCTCACTTAATTATCGCCGAAGAGGGGGTGGACGCTAACTTCGGTGGGTTAGCTTACGACGTAGTGCTGCATTTAGGTACGCTGACGGCACTACTGATCTATTTTCGAGCGGAGCTGATCACCCTGGGGCGGGCAGTATTTCACCCGGGTGCGTCGCGTAAACTGCTTGGCTACCTGGTGATCGCCACCTTGCCGGCCGCGATCGTCGGCTTTTTCGCCAGTGATTTGATCGAAAGCGCTCTCCGTTCTCTGTGGGTGATAGTCGTCATGCTGGTAGTCGGTGCACTGGTGATGTTCCTCGTAGACCGTCGGCGAGGCTCCCGGGAGCTAGGTGAACTGAGACTGCGCGACGCCGTTATCATCGGGTTTTCTCAGGCACTGGCTTTAATCCCCGGTACTTCGCGCGCCGGGGCAACATTAGTGGCCGGTTCATGGCTAGGTTTTAATAACGCCGAGGCAGCTCGCTTCAGTTTTTTGATGGCGGTACCAATCTTGCTCGGTGCTAACTTAAGGGTCCTAAGTAGCTCAGATGTGCTCAGTGAGCTCAGTGCTGAGTTGCCATATTATATACTCGGTTTCTTGGTAGCCGCAGCTAGCGCCTATTTTGTGATACGCTTCTTACTGGACTACCTCAGCACGCATAAGCTGGCCGTCTTCGCCTGGTACCGCCTGATTTTAGCTGGCGCCTTGGTGTTAATACTAGTAATTTAGAGGATATATTTATGGAACGAACACTGATCTTAGCCAAGCCTGATGCCGTACAGCGGGGACTGGTTGGCGAAATTATAACTCGCTTTGAGCGTAAAGGTCTGAAGTTAATCGGATTAAAAATGATTTCAGTTGATGATGAGATACTGGAGCAGCACTATTCGCATCTGACCGATAAGCCGTTTTTTAGTGGAATTAAGAGCTTTATGAAGAGCTCTCCCTTAGTCGCAATGGCATGGGAAGGGTATGAGTGTACCGCTAGTGTGCGAGTGATCGTAGGCGCTACTAACCCACGGGCAGCAGATGCCGGTACCATTCGCGGGGACTTTGCCATGGGGCAGGGCCGGAATCTAATCCATGCTTCCGATAATGCCGAGAGTGGAATGACAGAGGTGGAGCGCTTCTTTAGCGGTGCCGAGTTGTTCAGTTACGATAAGAGTGAGTACCTGCATGTGTATGAAGATAACGAACGTGAGGGTAGGCCGCAAGTTAGTTAGCTGATTTTGTTCAGTGACTGCCATCGTGAGTAAATTGCTGCTACATTGATAGTGGATTTACGCCCCGGTAGCTCAGCAGGATAGAGCGTCTCCCTCCTAAGGAGAAGGTCGCAGGTTCGACTCCCGCCCGGGGCACCACGTCAGACTAAACCTACAGCTTCCTCTAAAACAGCGGAAGCTGTTTTACTTTCAGCTTACGGTTTGTCTTCCTCTTCCAGCTAAAACAGTATCGTTTTAGCTGGTGAACAGCCATTTTAGTTTTTATAGTTTCTACTTTTTGGTATGGCGCTGACATAGAGTCGAATCCGGTAGCTGTAGGGGCAGACTACACCCGAAAACCTAAAACCTATATACTACTCTCATGGCAAACACATTCCCTGGCCAACACCCTGATGAGACGATCGATTTCGTCTTTCGTCAACATCCGGTAGTAATGCGAAAGGGGGTGACGGTTGCCCTCGGCGTCTTTGCAGTCGGGCTGGTGCCTTCTAGTATCTGGCCGCTTGAGACCTGGTCTTGGTGGTGCGCGCTAGCCGGACTCGTTCTCAGTCTGTTAGTGTTCAGTTATTGGTTTCTCGGTTGGTACTTCAGCGTCTATATCATTACTGATGAGCGGCTGATTCAGATTAAACAGGTAGGTCTATTTAACCGCAGTGTTCAGGACATTAGTCATAACCGAATTCAGAGTGTAAACTATACCATTAAGGGTTTGCAGGCGACGTTTATGAAGTTCGGGACGGTTACGGTGCAGACATTCGCTGGAGATTTAATTCTGCACTATATCCATCATCCGGAAGAGGTCCAGCAACACTTGAACAGGATAATTAGAGATGTGGTACCGGTCGATCCGGCCACTATAAATGGAGGAGATGATGAAAAAGAAGCTAGAACAGCTGAAGCGTAAACTCAACCGTAAAGGGGATGAAGGTGTAGCGGAAGCTCCTGCGGATGCGTTAGCCGATACTCCAGTAGATAACGATATAGATGCCGAACGTGCCAGTATCCTAGAGCGGGGCAAGAACTACATCAAGCCGATGAGCCTCAACCCACAAAAGGCACTGAAGATCACCGGTATTATCATCGGTGTGTTGCTAGTCGGTATCGTGCTGCTGTTCGCTCTCCTAATCTATCGTTTTAAAAGTGATAGTGATCTGGTGTACGGAGCTTCTCGCATCATCCCGTATCCAGCTGCATGTGTAGATGGTTCGGCCCAGCTACTACCATATCCGGCACTTTGTGCTGGGGGGTCTTATGTGACCTACCGGGAGTATCTGTTTGAGCTACGTTCGCTGAAGAGCTACTCCTCTAATCCGATCGGCGGTGGTGAGGGCATCGACTTTACCACTGAGGAGGGTCAGGCTCAGCTTGAGACCTTACGTACGCTCGCTATGGCAGAAGCCCAGCGCAAGGTAGTCGTCGAAGAGCTAGCCCGGGAGCGTGAGGTGAGTGTATCTAAAGAAGAGCTAGATGAAACCATCCAGCAGTACATTGAGAATGAGGGCGGGGAAGAGCAATTAGAAGAAGCTATCGAGAGCTTTTACGGCTGGAATCTAAGCGATTTCCGTAGCGTAATCCACGTACAGCTACTACAGCAGAAGTTAGCAGAGCAGGAGGCCGAGGTGGTATTAGCCCGAGTGGAAGCTGGCGAGGACTTTGCTGAATTAGCCCGTGAGTTCTCAAGTGATGGTAGTGCTAGTGAAGGTGGAGACTTAGGCTTTGTCACCGACGAAACCCAGTTTGTGCCGGAATTCCTTGACGCAGCTCTCGCTTTAGAGCCTGGGGAGGTCAGCGGCCTAGTCGAGAGCCAGTACGGCTACCACATCATCAAGGCTACAGAGCGAGATGAGGAGGAGGGCTTACGGGTGTCCCACATTCTTATCGACCCTAGCTCGGTTCAAGGTGAGATCCAGCGCCGACTTGATGAGGTCGAGGTTAGAAACTACATCGGTGTCTCATCCGAGCCCCAGCAGCCAGAGACCACCGAGCCACCCCAGGAAGAGGGTACTGAAGAGTAAAGACTAGTTACTTAGTGTAATAAAATAGCCTCGCTAATTAGCGAGGCTATTGCTTGGATACTTAGTCTTGCGGGGGTTTTACTAAAATACGCAATCGCGTAAAAAAGTAGAATTTCTGCTTGAAAACAAAAATCCCTCCGTCGCCAAGGCTATGGAGGGATTTTACTTCGCTTAGTTCTACGAAGCTTAAGCCAAACTGGAAACATCTTATGGTGTTTTCAGTTTGTAAGGAGGAACCATGTTAAGTTGGAGCCATTGCAAGCAGAGCGTTAGCTGGTGTTGCAATGGTGGAAACTAAACATGAGTTCCGACGTGGAGCCACCTGCCGGAATCGAACCGGCGACCTACACTTTACGAAAGTGTCGCTCTACCAACTGAGCTAAGGTGGCAAGTGATCCGTATCAGTATATATTTAATGCTATATCGAGGGCAATTGCCCTCGATATAGCATTGTTGTTACTATATATGAGCTTGTTAATTGTATGCTGACCCACTCTCATCTACAATTAACTGGTGATTGACGCGGGCTCGTAGTGAAGTAGGCCTATCACGCCTCCCTGTCACGGAGGAGATCGCCGGTTCGAATCCGGTCGGGCCCGCCAGATTGACTTAGTACCATTTTTGTGGTACTATTTTAGTATTACGCTAAAATAAAAACATGTCAGAACTTACCCATATTCACCAGAAACAGCTCAACGTCACAATATGACGGCTCAAGAGTATATTGCTGCTGACCCTTCCCAGCTAGGTGGAAACATCACGGCTACTGACTTAAAAGTTAGGTACGAGACTTTTGAGCAAGCTCAAGAAGCCAAAAAACACCTTTCTGACACCTTCATTGACGGAGCTATTGGCGGTGATTTACGGTTAGGTAACGAAAAGGTTGGAATTAAAGGCTATCTTGATAATGTTGAGAGTATCGCAAAAGATAAAGAAGTTATTGAGAGCCCAGAACGCATTGCAGGACTGTATCTTCGTACAACAGAAATGCTTGCTCGTAACCTTAAAGTTGCCGTAGCCCGCAGTAGCAGTCCTGAACAAGCTCAAGAACGACGTGGACAGGTTTGGCAAGCCAAAGAAGAATTTCTGGCCCATCTTGGCGAAGAAGCTCCACAGGCTGCTAATGAAATCGTAGATTGGTGTAACGGTGATACCCGTAATTTCCCTGTGGGAGCTGTAGAGTATCGTGGCTTTAAGGTTGACGGTACGGATGTACTAGACGCTCAGAGTAAAGGTGCGCTCGACGTGCGACCTAACTTTAAGATACAACGCCAGTTTGGCGGCGTGTTTGTTATGGCATATACAGATAGTCGAGTACACGAAAAAATGGCTGGCAAAGATGAGGTGTTAGACAAGCGAATTTACTTAAACCCCGATATGGAAGCTACGCCAGAACTGTTTGAGAAGCTTTTGCAGACCGCTAATGAAGCGGGCATCTCTATGCAACTTAAAATGCTCCAAAGAGCACCAGAAGCAGCCAGTGCCCATAAAGGCAAGGCTATGGGACATGAAACAAGTGGATTACGTGGTGATGGAATTGTCGTCTATGTGGACGGCAAGCACTCTGATGATGTACTTGGCATGGTTATCGCCTTAGCTAAAGATAGCCCAGACGCTTTTAAGGACCGTGAGACTTCTCGTATTCCACAAAATGTAGCAGAAGGAATTGCAGTTGGTGACGAACCGGTACAAATACCAGGTACATCATTAACGTCCCATAGGGAAAAGATATTTAGTTACGCCGCCGAAAAGACCCGTGCCGCCGGCAAACAAGGTGAAGAAGCTCGTGCAATGTTCCGTGACTTAGCACGTCGTACTGCTACGGCAAATGGTGTCAACCCAGATAACATAGCTTTTAATAAGGCTACTTAAGTTTTGTCTGAACTGAATTGTTTAGCACAAAGTAGTTCCACACCTGCAAAGTAACGGCCCGCCAGGAGAAATTAATGACCGCCCGTTAGGGTGGTTTTTTAATTTCTGATGAGTGCTTGTCCTCGGTCTGAAGCGGATTTTTTGCGTAGCAGAAAGCGGGTCGCAGGAAACCTTTGCCGTTTATTCCATAAAACCGCTATAATAGCCACCAGATGAATATACGAGCAATTCTGATAGAGCGTCCGATTGAGTTTTTGAAGCAGCAGCGGATTCTGCGCGATAAGTTTCTGCGCTGGTTTCTCATCATCGCGCTATTGTTGTGTATGGTGCAGATTGGTCAGCTGCTGATTCGCCTGCGTCCGACCGGCTTCGTGGTACCGCTCGAGTATGTCAGCGGTGCCGGTCTGACTCGACTGGGGGATTGGCGTTTGATTTACGGTTATGGGGTCTACAGCCTACTGGTTACTCTAGGCAATATCGCTCTAGCAGTGGTAGCTTTTGAGAAGAGTCGGATCACCAGCTTTTTCCTCTTGCTGGGAGCAATTGTGATTAATATCTTTGCTATCGTCGTCACGCACACCTTATTAGCCCAGTTAGGATAACTTGTGCTTAACTATTTACTTACTTTCGTTTTGGCCTTTACTATCGTCGCCGTAGCCATACCCATGGTTAAGCGATTAGCGGCACGCATCGGGGCGGTAGATCTGCCAAATGTACGTAAAATTCATACTCAGCCTCTGCCACGTATCGGTGGAATAGCTATATTCCTCGGCTTCATAGTGCCGTTTCTGCTTCAGTTTGAACTGGATCGACGACTGTGGGGTTTCCTAATCGGTCTGGTGATAATGTTTGTGGTTGGTCTGGTGGATGATATCAAAGGTCTCAGCGCTTGGCGAAAACTGCCCTGGCAGATAGTGGCCGCCATCGCCGTCTTAGCCGGAGGAATCGGTATAGTGGCCGCTACTAATCCCTTCGGTGGGGGCTCTATTTTTCTAGATGATTGGCGGATTCCGATGGAGCTAGGTAGTCTTAGCTTTAATATTCTTCCGGTAGCTAATCTGGTCAGCATCCTCTGGATCGTCGGTATCGTGAATACCGTTAACTTTCTTGATGGTATGGACGGGCTAGCGGCGGGGGTCTGCGTGATAGCGGCTGTGGTACTGTTTGTGCTAGCGCTGACACCAGCGATCGACGATCCGGGACTAGCGATGATGGCGGTTATCCTAGCTGGTTCACTGCTAGGCTTTCTGCTCTATAACTGGCATCCGTCCTCTATCATTATGGGTGATAGCGGGGCCTATACGATCGGCCTGATTCTGGCCGTTATAACTATCTATTCCGGTTCGAAGATAGCGGTTGGTGTACTAGTGCTGGGCGTGGCCATCTTCGATGCGATCTGGGCTGTGACGCGGCGGCTATATAATCGCCGCTCACCGTTCTCGCCGGATAGGGGGCATATCCATCATCTACTGCTCGATTCCGGCCTGACTCAGCCGCAAGTCGTCACACATCTCTATCTGGTGGCAGCAGCGATCGGCCTAACGGCCCTCATCTACGGCGGGGTGGCGGCCTTTCTGGTGTTGATGATCCTACTAGTGGTAACCGTCAGTTTAGTGCGTTTGCGAGCTGCGGGCGCCCAATAAGGGGAATGGGTGGGAGTTTGTCACCTTAAACTACTATGTGTATAATTATGCTTCGAGTGTTTAAAGGAGTTCGCACCCCGTGCAAGATGTAGTATTACAGGCTAAATTACGCCAAGCGACCGGAAAGGCCGTAGCTGGTCTACGCCGTGAAGGACTGATTCCCGGAGTAGTGTATGGGCAGGGGGGTGACGCTCAGGTTATCGCAGCTTACGGGGTAGAGCTATCTAAGGTATATAACCGCGCCGGCACTAACCGTCTGATCCAGCTGAAGATTGATGATAAGAAGACGGCGCTTAACACCTTGTTTGTCGATGTCCAGCACGATCCGGTTAGTGGGGCGTTGATGCATTTCGACCTCTATACGGTGAAGATGGACGAGGAGATCGAGACCGAGATTCCGATCCACTTCGAAGGTACGGCTCCGGCCACTTATAATCACGATGGAATTTTAGTTCAGAACCTAGAGAGTATCGAAGTAAAGGCACTGCCGAATAAGCTGCCGGAAAGCTTCACTGTCGATTTGGAGCAGCTGGAAGAGATTAACGCCGCCGTTCATGTCAGCGACATCACTATACCGGAAGGTGTAGAACTGTTATCCGACCCCGAAGAGCTGATCGTAAAGATTGATCCACCGCGTAGTGAGGAAGAGCTAGAAGAACTGGATGAAGCGATTGCGGCCGATGCCGAAGAGCAGGTGGCTTCTGAGCACGGTGCGCCAGATGAGTCTGACGACGAAGAGGGCGAAGATGATAAGCCTACCCTAGAGAAGGAAGACGAGTAAACTACTCGTCTGAGTGGGATTGAACCCTGTCTGGGCCGCGTTACTGTAAGTTAGTTACGGTTTCTTTGAGATGGGCCGAACTGGCTAAGTCCCCGCGGTAGGAGAGGTAGCGTAAGTAAGCACTGGTATGGAAGCGCTTCAAGATGGTCAGAGTGGTATCGGCAACTTCGCGGGCCGATATCGTCTCCTGTTGCAGGCCGATAAGCTGATCCTCGACAGTATTAGTCAGGGCATCGATCATCTCGATGTGATTGTCTAGCCCCTGACAGGCATGGTGCAAGCTTACCAGTAGCTTTGATCGTATGTAGGGCTCGCTGTGGCCCGCCTGCTTGGAGATAGTGAGCCAACTGAGGTCACTAGCTTCATAAGTGGTAAAGGCCCGCTGACAGCGCCTGCAGCGGCGTCTGCGCCATATACGACGGGACTGGCTGGTATTGCGACTATTATAAACTTCGGTCCGCTTGTGACCACAGAAGGGGCAGTGCACCTTAATCTCTCCTTATTAATCTGTTATGGAACAGTCCCGCCAGAGGCGGGACTGTTCTTTTAGATTTGTTAAAACAACAAATTCACATCACTCGTTTTTGTGGTACGTCTCTTTGTTCGTACCATGACTATATATTGTCATGCCGCTGTCAGAAACACAAGTGGAAAGCTGTGGATAAGTCTATATTTTCTCGTTCTGCCCCTGTTACATTAGGTAATTATAAGTAATTCAAAATAGAAATATCCCCATAATCGCGCTGGATCATGGGGATATGTAGGGTATAGAGCGGCTTATTGCTCGAGATTCTCGAGTACGTTGTCCTCCGGCAAGCGGGGGAACTTAGGTTTTCGGCCCGGGCGCCGTTTGAGGGGCTGCTCGGCCACAGGTACCTCTGCAGGAACCTGCTCATAAAACAACGGATAGCTACTTAGCTTGCGCTGTTTACTCATAACGTTTACCTCACATATTAAGCAAACAGGACTGATTGTAGTGGATCTAACACAATAAGTCAAGCCTTTTGTCAAGAACAGTGGGTTATATCCTTATGTTCGGTTTTGGCGCCGGGTGGTGGGTAATTCTCAATTAACGTGGAAACTGGATTAGAGGTGTAGTATATTCGATAGGTATGGATCTGTAGCTCAGTTGGCTAGAGCACCTCATTGACGTTGAGGGGGTCAGAGGTTCGAGTCCTCTCAGATCCACCAAATCGATCTTTTTGTACGCGTTATAATTCAGATAAGAACCGAGCGTTAATTCTCGGTATAGCCGGCCCCTGCTAAGAGGTTGGTGGTTTGCGTTTTTTACACTGAGTGATGGATATCTTAGGGAATAAAGTCGTTGTAGATAGGGGTGGCTCCCTCTGCTTGAGTTGCTCTCAGCCTGTCCAGCTCTGACATATATTTGGTTTAGTACGTGTTTGGCGCTTCCCAGCTCAGCTGTAATCTGTTCCGGCTTATTCTTGAAGAGAATGATAACAAAAAAGGGGCTACAACAGTGCGCATTTACGCAGCTCCTGTAGCCCCCAACTTTTTGTTTTGTACCCTTATAGTATCGCTGCTAGCTATCTACTGCAAGCTATTTTTTATGGCTTATGCAAGGGTTATATATGGGGTGAGTTTCATAGTTTAAAATTACCTCGTCCGTGTTATCAAGTGTAGAATAGAAGCATTACCATAGGTAGTAAGAAGAGGAGTGGGATATGAGTAGCGATCTACCGTCACTGTCACCGGCAGCCGAGAGCTTGCGACTGGGTCGCTATCGACACTATAAAGACAAGTACTATCAGCTGATTGGTATAGCTCGTCATAGTGAGACTCTGGAGGAGCTGGTAGTGTATCAGGCAGAGTATGACGAGGGGACACTATGGGTGCGGCCACTGTCGATGTTTATCGAAGCGGTAGAAGTAAATGGTGTCAGTCAGCCCCGATTTACCTATCTGGGCTGACTCAGTTATACTGGAGCAGATGAAGCACGGTGTGAAGCAGACCAATGATGACCTGAGAGCCTTGCGTCATAGCTTGGCGCATTTGTTGGCCGCCGCCGTAGTTGACCTCTATCCTGAGGCAAAGCCAACTATTGGGCCGGCCGTTAGTAACGGTTTTTATTACGATTTTGATCTCAACGACGGGGCTATCTCTCAAGATGACTTACTACAGATAGAGCAGCGGATGCGGGAGATCCTACCGAGTTGGCACGGTTTTCATGAGATTCCAGTCACAGCGGAGGCAGCAGCGCAGGTTTTTGCCCATAACCCGTATAAGCTTGAGCTGATTGCCGAACTGAGCGAGCAGGGGCAACCGCTTACACTGTACTACTCCGGTCCAGCCGATCCTCTACCTACGGTAGAGGATATCCTTAGCACTAAAGCGAGCGGAGAGGCTGTAGGGGCTGAGCACGCGGTAGAGCTTTGTCGCGGTGGTCATGTCGCTGATCTAGCGCAGGCGCTTGATCCCTGCGCCTTCACGCTCGATACCGTAGCAGGGGCCTACTGGCGTGGAGACGAGTCGCGGGCGATGCTTACTCGGATTTACGGTCTGGCCTTCTCCAGTTCCGCTGAGTTGGCCGCGTATCAGCAGCAGCGAGAGGAGGCCAAGGCGCGGGATCACCGTAAGTTAGGGGCTGATCTGGAGCTGTTCACCTTCTCTGATCTGGTCGGCTCTGGCTTACCGCTGTTCACTCCTAAGGGTACCGTGCTGCGGGACCTGCTGGCGCGCTACACGCAGCAGCTGCGTGCTAAGCGTGGGTTTGAGGCGGTATGGATACCGCATCTAGCTAAGCACGAGCTGTATCAGACTTCTGGGCATTGGGATAAGTTTAAAGACGAGCTATTAATCATCAACTCTCAGGAGAGCTCCGATACCCTAGTGCTTAAGTCGATGAACTGCCCACATCATACACAACTCTACGCCTCTAAGCCGCGCAGCTATCGTGATCTACCGGTGAAGTACATGGAAAATACTACGGTCTATCGGGACGAGAAGTCGGGCGAGCTGCACGGTCTGAGTCGGGTGCGTTCGATTACGCAGGACGATTCACACGTGTTTGCCCGACCAGATCAGATTGAGGCTAGTATAAAGGAGTTGGTCGAGGCCGCGCAGGAGTTGTACGCTCAGGTAGATATGCAGTTAAGATTTAGTCTTTCTTTTAAGGATGAGAGCGATAAGTGGCTGGGTGACGCAGAGCTGTGGGCGCAGGCGCAGGAGACCTTGGAGACTATCGCCCGGGCCGAGAAGCTGGACTATAGCGTCGTAGCCGGAGAGGCCGCTTTCTACGGACCGAAGATCGATTTCATCGCAGTGGATGCGCTAGCACGAGAATGGCAAGTAGCTACAGTGCAGTTAGATTTCGTGCAACCCGGACGCTTCGGCTTGGAGTATATTGACGAGGCCGGTGAGCGGCAGACTCCGGTCATGATCCATGCCGCCCTGCTCGGCTCGTTTGAGCGTTTCCTCTCCGTCTATATCGAACACACTGCCGGTCGCTTCCCGTTCTGGCTCGCTCCAGAGCAGATCCGCATCTTGAGTATTAACGATGCAGTTAGCTCATATATAGATAAAGTTACAACGGAATTAGCTGAGGTAGTACTAAATGAACCGGTTAAATATAATGAACTGCGCTTTACCGTCGATGATCGCAACGAGTCACTAGGTAAGAAGATTCGGGAGGCCGAAACCGCGAAAGTACCGGTGATTTTGATCGTCGGGCCAAAAGACGAGATGGCCGGCGAGGTCAGCGTCCGCACCCAAGCTGGCGAGACGAAGGTTAAGCTGGAAGCGGTGGCCGATTTTCTGCTCGAGCTGTAGTTATGACTCGATTTATTGACGAAACTAAATGGCGGCAATTAGCCACTCAGGAAGACTGGTATCTACAGCTGGAGCCTGATTATCGAGCACTACTGCAGACGGCCGAACGCTCCGATGCCGCTACGAAAGAAAAGATTAAGTCGGAAATTTACTCCCTGACGGAAGAGCTGCTGGCCGACGGCACTCTGTATATCGGTCGGGAGGGCGAAGACTTCGATCAGGAACGAGCTGAGCTAGATACAGTAGTAATCCATCATACCAGTAGTGCAGCTGGGATGAGCCTGGCTCGCTTAAATGCCATTCATCTATTGCGGCTCTATGCGGCCCATTATGCTCATCCACCCGCTGCAGAGTCCCAGATAAAGGGCCGGCCTATCTATTCCGGTCACTTTAAGGCCGATCGGCCGGTCTTCTACGCTTATCATTGGTTAATTCGAGAAGATGGAAGCTGCGAACGCCTACTGGAGGATAACGAGATCGGCTGGCATGCCGGTAACTGGCAGGTTAACTGCCGTAGCGTGGCGGTCTGCTTCGATGCCGATCTCAGTCAGGCTCGGCCGTCTGTAGCCGCCCTCCAGTCTGTGGCAGATCTTTTACAAACTAACTATCCCAGCTGCCAGCTAGTGGGACATCGGGAAGTGAATCCGCAGACCGACTGCCCTGGGGAGCTTTTCCTGTCCGACTGGAAGCGGCAGTTAGAGGCGCATAAATGAGTCGACGTACTACGATCGCCGTCGATGTCGATGATGTGCTGGTGCCCCATGGTGAGGTCTTGATCGATCATCTTAACCGGATGTTTAGCGCGCAAGTGAGCATGGAGGGATTTTATTCACTCGATGAGTTGATGGACTCGTTCGGTAAGACCAAGGGTGAGATCCAGCAGCAAATCCATGACTTTCTCGAGTCGGATGAGTTTGCGGCTATTGCACCGGTGGAGGAGGCGGTCGCCGCCTTAGATCAGTTGAAGCGCCGCTACGACTTAACGGTCGTGACGGCTCGTCCCGGTATAACGCACAACATGACACAGCGCTGGCTGCAGCAGCATTTCCCTGATACCTTCCAGGATGTCTACTTCTCTAATTTTGATCACGAGTGGGGTACGGTGAAAAACGTTTCCAAGCGTAATGTCTGTGAGGCAATCGCCGCTGAGTATCTAATTGATGATTCATTGAAGCATATTACAGAAGTGGTTGAGTGCGGTATGCGAGGCATACTCTTTGGTGACTACCACTGGAACCAGACCGATAGGTTGCCACCGCATACGGTGCGGGCCGATAACTGGGATGACGTGTTAAAGATACTGCTTAGTGATGACGAACGATAGTTTCAAACTAGCTGTCTATGCGTTAGTAGCGCAGATTCCGGCCGGTCGCGTGATGACCTATGGTCAGCTGGCGGCTCTTAGCTCTCACCCTAGAGCAGCCCGGGTAGTGGGGCAGATAGCCCATTTTGGACCGGAGGAGCTGCCTTGGCATCGGGTGGTAAATAAATCAGGTCAACTGGCGGCTACCTATAGTTTCGGCGGTCGGTCCGGGCAGCGCCAGCACCTAGAGGCCGAAGGAGTGGCGGTGGATGAGAACGATAGGGTAGATGTGAACGGTCTGATCTGGTGGCCCTTAGCAGCTACCGAAACTGCGGAGGTTGAATGTGAGTAAGCCACCGAAGCTAGTTGCCATTGTAGGGGAGACGGCCAGTGGAAAGTCGGCCATAGCGCTTGAGCTGGCCCGGCGTCATAATGGCGAGATTATTAACGCTGATTCTTGGCAGGTTTACCGCGAGATGGACATCGGTACGGCTAAGCCTTCTAGCGTGGAACAGAGCGAAGTGCCCCATCATTTAATCGATATCGTCGCTCCCGATCAGGACTTTACGGCGGCGGTGTATAAGGAGTTAGCTCAGACGGCCATAAGTGAAGTGGTAGAGCGGGGCAAGCTACCGATCTTAGTCGGCGGTACTGGTCTGTATATCGACTGCGTGTTGTTTGATTACTCCTTTATGCCACCGGGTAAGGCCGGGGAGCGGGCTAGCCTGCAGGCGAAATCGATTCCCGAGCTGCTCAAGCAGATCGAGGTCGCGGGTTACGACTTAACCGCGGTCGATATCCGCAATAAGCGCCGCTTGATTCGGCTAATCGAGACGCGTGGCCAGACACCAAAGCGTACTCCACTGCGGAAAAACACTCTAGTAGTAGGAGTGCATATACCCCGCGCCCAGCTGCGGAAGAATATCGAGAGCCGGGTAGAAGTCATGCTTCGGCGTGGACTAAAGCATGAGGTGCGGGAGTTGGCGGAGAAGTACGGCTGGGAAGTGGAGGCGATGAGAGGTATCGGTTACCGGGAGTGGCAGGCCTATTTCGAGAGTAATCAGAGTAATCAAGAGACCCGTCGCCGCATCATCAAGGCGACGCTTGATTTAGCTAAGAGACAGCGGACTTGGTTCAAGCGTAATCGCGACATTATCTGGGTGAGTGAGGTGGATGAAGCAGATCGGTTCGTCGAAAAGTTTCTCGACACGGTATAATGATAAGCATGTTGCGATTATTAGTCATTTGGATAGGGAAGACGGTCTTAGTTTTAAGTCGGCTGCGCCGGGGCGGCTCGGCCTTACCTGGCCTGGTAGTCGAGCGTCTCTACCCAAAATTTATTCATTCTCTGCGGCCTCACTTTCAAACGGTGATACTTGTAACGGGTACTAACGGCAAGACTACGACCACTAAAATGTTGCAAGAAATACTACGTTGTAAATACAACACAATTGTCCACAATCAGGCCGGTAGCAATATGTCGCGGGGGATCATCTCGGCCACTCTAGCAGCGCTGGACTGGCGGGGTGAACTGAGCGCCGAGGTCGGACTATTTGAGGTCGATGAGGGTTTTGCAGCGCACCTATCGACAGCTCTTCAGCCTGAAGTAATGGTGGTCTTAAACCTACATCGTGATCAGCTGGACCGTTACGGCGAGTTGGAGCGCGTAGCCGATCTACTGGTTGAGGCGGCTGCTCACGCTAAACACACCGTAATTAATTATGACGATCCGCGCCTGCGGAACTCGTTTCAACTAGACAGTGTAAGTGGGGCAGCCGCTGCCAGTAACGTTCGGGAGCAGGTGCCAAGCGACGAAGCACTCTATCTAGATGATGAACCGACGGAGCCTGACTACACGGCGGCTGAAGTATTTATCGAGGACAACGCTAATCAGGACGCCGCGCAGGCAGTATCCTTTCGTATCAATCAGCGCAGCTATTCGGCTAGTCTGCAGATACCAGGGGTATTTAACATTTATAACGCGGCCTTAGCTTTAGCGGTTTCCGAGCTACTAGAGATAGATACCGCACGTGCCGTAGCTGCGCTGGGTGAGGTAAAGCCGGCTTTCGGTCGGACGGAAGAGATTACGATCGGGGATAAAACATTGCAGATTCTACTAGTGAAGAATCCCAGCGGCTTTAACCAAGTTATAGCCAGCTTTTTAAGTGTAGAGCCACTACCGACTATGATAGCTATTAACGATAACTATGCCGATGGACGGGACGTATCGTGGCTGTGGGACGTGCGGATCGAGAGCTGGGCGGAAGCCGATACTCAGCCGATCATCACTAGTGGTAGCCGGGGTTATGACATGGCTTTACGGCTGCAGTACGCTGATATCCCTAGTAGGGCGATGCCGAGTTTAAGAGCGGCACTGGATGAACTGCTGGCGGAAGTTCCCCCTGGTGGGCGTGGCTATATCGTCCCCACCTATACGGCTATGTTAGAGTTGCGCAAACTAATCGGTCGGCGTACCGAGATCGGAGCTTGGGAGTGAAGAAGATAGTGCTTGCCCATCTCTACCCCAGGGAGATGAATATCTATGGTGATTGGGGCAATATAGTAGCTCTTACTAAACGGCTCGAGTGGCGCGACTATGAAGTGGTGTATGAGCCGATCGGTCTAGGTGCAGAGTATGACTTCTCCCGAGCCGATATCGTATTCGGAGGTGGCGGTCAGGATCGCGGCCAAGTAGCGGTGGCCGATGATTTGCAGCGTCACCGGGAGGCGATTCATGTCGCGGCCGAACAGGGTACGGTATTTTTGCTAGTCTGCGGCTTGTATCAGCTCTTTGGTCATATGTTCACTACCATAGAAGGGGCCGAACTACCGGGCATCGGGTTATTTGATGCTGAGACGGTCGGCTCTAGTGAGCGCTTAATCGGTAATGTAGTAGTGCAGACGCCGTGGGGTGAGGTGGTTGGGTTTGAGAACCATAGTGGCAAGACGACCTTAGCTCCAGAGCAGAGCGCTCTAGGCCGGGTAGTGCAGGGACACGGGAACAACGGTGAGGATGGCTTCGAGGGAGCAGTGGTACATAATGTGTTCGGCACCTATCTACATGGATCATTACTGCCTAAGAACCCTGACTTTACTGACGAGCTGCTGCGTCGTGCATTGGAGCGCCGAGGTGATAAGTTAGTTATTACTGATAAGATCGATGATAGTCTAGCGGAGCGAGCGGCGGCCGTCGCTAAACGCCGACCACAGTAGTACCCCTGAAGTAGTTCCTATTTTGGCGTCAAGACAGTGTCACGGTGAGCTACTTTTTGCTACAATGAGTGAGATATCGAATATATGAATATGGAGAGTCGTCTTGATCGAGCAACTATTTGGATCGAAAACGCGGGTAAAGCTACTGCACTTGTTCTACAACAACCCGAATCGGAGTTTTTACGTCCGAGAGATAACCCGTAAGATCGACGAGCAGATTAATTCGGTGCGGCGGGAACTAGCTAATCTTCTGACTATCGGCATCATTAAATCTGACTCCAGCGGCAACCGGCTGTATTATGAGGTAAACCAAAAGCACCCTCACTACGATGCGCTACACGCCATGTTTACTAAGGTCAACGCTCAGAAAGATTCGACTCTCGCCAGTAACGACGCGACGGCCGGTTTCAAGGCGCTAGGTAGTGTCGAGTATGCCGCTCTCAGCGGAGTGTTTACGCGAGATCAGCTCTCACCGGTAGATGTTTTAATTGTCGGCGATGTGAACCGCAATAAGTTGGAGAAGCTGATCAAGGAGCTCGAAGGTGAAGAGGGTCAGGAGTTACGTTATACTGTCTTGAGCCGAGAGCAGTACGACTACCGTCGTAACCTTAACGATCGCTTTTTAACTTCAGCGCTCGATGCCAAGCAGACGGTATTGATCGATAAGCTGAATGTGACCGAGGAGCCGGCTAAGACTAAGACGACTAAAAAATCTAAGAAAACGACCTAAAAAGGAGAAGATTCGCATGGAACTGATGTACTACGGCGCAAACTGCCTAACTCTTACGACCAAGAATATTACGATACTGATCGATCCGATCACTAGTGAGTACGGACCTGACCCGAAGGTAGCGGCCGACGTGGTGCTATTCTCCCAGCTACCCAAACAGTCGACCCAATCCAATCCTGACTTCGTGATCGACCGACCGGGTGAGTATGAGATTAAAGGAGTGACGATTGATGCCGTAGCAGCTCGGTTGCACACTGAAGAGGCCGAAGACAAGCAGGATGGTGTGATGTATGCAATCTCGCACAAAGATCTACGTGTCTTAATCTGTGGTAATATTCATCCGAATTTAAGTGAAGAGCAGGTAGAACGTATCGATGGGATCGATGTCTTGGTCGTTCCGGTCGGTGGTAAGGGTCTAACCTTAGATAAGGAAGCTGCCTCCGATTTGGTCCGTCAGTTTGACCCCAGCTATGTAGTGCCGGTGCACTACGAGGATTCACGCACTGTATATCCAGTGCCACAGGATACGGTCGAGGCTTTCTTGCAAGAGGTAGGTTCTAGTGATGCCGCCAGGGAAGATAGCCTTAAGATCACCGCGCGGGATGCTTCGGAAGAGACCACCTTCATCGTTCTGCAGCCGCGCACTAAGTAATATTCTCGGGCCCTATATTAATACCCCCGCTGCGGCGGGGGTATGAGCTTTAGTTTTTACTCTTAACTTAGGCGTCTGGGCTAGTGCGAGCGGCGAGCGGTTGGTAGCGGCCGTGTTTCTTCAGTGTGCGTAGCCCCTGAGCACTGATTTTCATCGTGACTTTCTTACCATCGAGTAGGAAGGTCTGCTTGTGCAGGTTAGGTTTCCAAACTTTCTTGGTTTTGCGCTGGGAAAAGCTGACGTTGTTACCGAACTGCTTACCTTTGCCGGTGATTTCACATTTGTAGGCCATGGCCACTCTCCTGAATTCTAAAACAATCAAATGATATAGTACCCCGACTAGAGTTGGGAGTCAAATCTAGACTGTCTAGTCGAGCGGGAGGCAGCGCACTTTTCGGCTAGCCGGCGGCTAGGTTATACTGGAGGATATGGATATTGGAGTTATAGGGGAGATTATTACGATTATCGCTATCTTAGCGGTGTCGATCACCACGCACGAGTTTATGCACGGCTTCATAGCCGATCGGCTCGGGGATGATACGGCTCGGCTGAGCGGCCGACTGACACTTAATCCGTTAAAGCACGTCGATCCTTTCTTGACGGTAGCGATGCCATTATTCCTGCATTTAGCCGGCTTACCCCCGTTTGGAGCGGCTAAGCCGGTGCCGTTTAATCCTAGCCGGCTGCGTAACGGGGAGACCGGGATGGTGATGGTATCGCTCGCTGGGCCATTGACTAACTTGGTATTAGCGTTGCTGGGCGGGGCGGTCGTGCGCCTGATGGGAGCGCCCAGCGTAGCATTTGATGTAATGATGCTGTTCGTCATCGTCAACCTCGCCTTCTTCATTTTCAATCTAATCCCGTTTCCACCGCTGGACGGCTCTCGAGCACTTTACGTTTTAGCTCCGGAACCGGTTCGCCAGCTGATGCGCACGATCGAGAGTACCGGGCTTCTGGGAGTGGCGGTATTCATTATGGTTGGATTTCGCTTTATAGGGCCGTTTATGGGTTCGGCAATCGGTATATTAACAGAGGTCATTACCGGAGTTAGGCTAACCTATTAGTTTTCTGCTTGTGCTATAATAAGTATGTCTCCGTATCAGCCCGCACGTTGACATTGTTTTCCTGAATATTTGTTTCTTCTGGGAATCTTACATCAGGTAAGTCCCGCGATTCGTTCGCAGACTTATTCTTGCGGATACCCACCTGCTTTAAGTAGGAGAAACAGTCTTCGTGTGACGATACGGGGATCTAAAAATACCGCTCTTTGGAGCGGTATTTTTAATTACTGCTACTAGGTTAAGTAGAATCTAGTTATAATCTTAGGTTTCCTCTTGGAATGATCTATAATGAATTACTGTGAACGGGGCGTCGTATAATGGTATTACGCTGCGCTGGGGGTGCAGTAACCCGGGTTCAATTCCCGGCGCCCCGACCATATCTCAGTCGATTAGATCCCTACGTTTGCATATAGTCCGACTTAGCTACGAGGTTTATCTACTTCGTTACAGTAACTTTGTGTCAGCTTAAAATCATCGATGATTCGTGAAGCTGGTGCCTATCTAGGCTAAAGCCACTGTGTGTCTGATATAATGAGACAGATGTCAGCCGCAAAACCAACACATACCAAACGGGAAACGGTCGCACTAGCGGCCTTGCAGCAGGGGATAGCCATCATCAAAAAAGGCCACCACATCTATGGCCTGCATCCGGATGGATCGAAAGAGCTTATATCAAAAAGCCGTGAGAGTAAGGATGTTTGGCGTGATGCTCTAACGGCTTTACAGTCCCGACAAAATATTGAGCCCGCTTTAAATAAAAATTCAGTTACTACTGAAAACAGTGTAGAAAATACTACGAAACTTAGAATTTATTCCGATGGTGGTTCTCGCGGAAACCCCGGTCCGTCGGCTAGCGGCTTCGTCATCTTAACTGAAAATGAGGACAAGCTCCTAGAGCAGGGCGGCCAGTATCTCGGTATAACTACTAACAATCAGGCCGAATACCAAGCAGTCAAACACGCCCTGGAGGCTGCTCGGAAGTTTAAGCCCACTGCTATCGACTTCTGTATGGATAGTTTACTAGTAGCTAACCAGTTAAATGGCATATTCAAGGTGAAAAATAAGGAATTATGGCCGGTATATAATTCGATCAAGGTGTTGGCCGAGGAGATCGGGAATGTGACTTTCAGGCATGTATACCGCGAACATAACACCTTAGCTGATGAGCAGGTGAACATCATTCTAGACGAAGAAGCTAAGTTGCAAAACGGCTAGCTCTAGCCTATAATTTTCCCTTGCAAGATCGCTGGATGGCTGCCCCGCACCTGAAAATGCTATGATGAAATCGCTATGTATTATGTCTACCTCTTGCGCAGTAAAAAGACAGGTACGTTCTATATCGGATCTACGGCAGATTTGAAACGGCGATTTCATCAACATAACCAAGGTATGAATACGTCCACAAAGAGTGGTGTACCCTGGGAGCTTGTCTACTATGAGGCTTTTACAACCAAAGCCTTGGCTCAAGAACGAGAGCGTAAGCTCAAACGTTATGGTCGAGGACTTGTAGAGCTGAAGAAGAGGCTCGGCTTTGGTTAGCATTTTCAGGTGCGGGGAGGAAAGTCCGGACAGCGCATGGGCAGGACGGTTGTTAACGACAACCGAGGGAGACCTTAGGGAAAGTGCCACAGAAACGATACCGCCCCGCACCTGAAAATGATTGATCTTGCAATCATCAACTTCCGTGCAACAGTAAAGGTATAATCACCCCTGTTATATGGTTGGTATGAGGTTACATTTGTGCGCCAGCACTATCATTTTCAGGTGCGGGGTAAGGGTGAAAGGAGTGGGGTAAGAGCCCACAGCTACCGGTGGTGACATCGGCAGGAGGTAAACCCCGTCCGCTGCAAGGAGTGAGTCACCATACGCTTAGCCCAGGCGGTGGCAAACATATTTTACCCGCTTGATCCCACGAGCAATCGCGGGACTAGAGAGATAGTCATCTTGCTTCACGCTCGGCAACGGGCGTTTAAGCAAACAGAATCCGGCTTACAGGCGATCTTGCATTAAAAAACTCCGGAAATCCGGAGTTTTTTAATGGCTAATTTATGAAATTTATCTAAGCGGCTTTTTTGGCAGCTTCAACCACGGCGGAGAAAGTGGTCGGTTGGTTAGCGGCTAACTCGGCTAACACTTTACGGTCGAGCTGGATGCCGGCCGTATCTAACTGTTTGATTAGAACGCTGTAGCTAACGCCATTCTCGCGGGCGCCGGCGTTAATGCGGGTAATCCAGAGGCGACGGAAGTCACGCTTGCGGTTACGACGGTCACGATACTGGTACTGCATCGCCTTCTGCACGCCTTGGCGAGCCATTCGTGGGCTGGAGGTGCGAGCGTGCTGCATGCCTTTCGCGGCTTTAAGTAGCTTTTTATGGCGTTTACGAGCGGTAACACCGCGCTTAATTCTCATTATTTACCTCCGAGCATCTTTTTAACATTTGCCTTGTCGCCATCGCCAAAGCCGAATTCACGCGTAAAGTTACGCTTACGGGAATTACGCTTCTTGCTTAGCATGTGCGATCGAAAAGCTCGGCGGTGTCGTAGCTTACCGGTACCGGTTTTCTTAATTCGCTTGCTAGCGCCTTTATGTACTTTCAGCTTGGGCATTATTTCTTCCTGATAACCATATTAAGTTGTTTGCCTGTGAGTGAGGGTTCTTGATCTACTACCGCCACATCACTGAGAGATTCTACCATAGTTTGGAGCAGTTCATCGCCCAATTCTGGGTGAATGATCTCTCGACCACGGAAACGTACGGTCAGCTTGACCTTGTGTCCACGCTCTAAGAACTTACGTACCTGTCCCAGTTTGACATCGAGATCGTGTTGTCCGATCTTGAGCCCGAAACGCATCTGCTTCATGTCGTGCGTCTTCTGCTTACGACGAGCCTGCTGTTCCTGCTTGGTTTTCTCGTACTGGTACTTGCCCCAATCTACCATGCGGACGACCGGTGGTTTTGCCTGCGGCGACATCTCTACCAGATCGTATCCAGCTGCTTGCGCTTGCGCCAGTGCTTCTTGAGAGCTAACTACACCGAGCTGTTTCCCTTC
Source organism: Candidatus Saccharimonadales bacterium (assembly GCA_040903985.1). NCBI lineage: Bacteria > Candidatus Saccharimonadota > Candidatus Saccharimonadia > Saccharimonadales (SeqCode) > Saccharimonadales bacterium (SeqCode). Next base: position 279,996 of record JBBDUI010000002.1, on the reverse strand, counting down.
GGCATCGATTAAACGCACCTCAGGTGCTTTTATCTGCTGGTTTAAGCGTGGTTTTTTGATCAAGGACTCCTTAAGCTCTTCCGTCAAAAGATTGTAACAACTCCGCTACCGGAGGTCAACTCGTGGTGGTGGAGCTGGGCGAGCTAGTTTTGCGGGCTGCCGTTACTGTCGTATTTGGCGGTGATAATGTGAATCGGTTTTTCCGAGAGGCGAATCCGAAACTGAGTGTCGATTATTTCGCGCCCATCTACTACGGCGCGGTAGGGATGGGGGAACTCCAGGACTATTACCCGAGCATGGAGCTGCGAAAGTAGCGCTGGTCGGGGTGTCTCACGCTTGAGCCAGCGCTGGAGCCGACCGGTCTCAGAGTTTTGGGTAGCTAACTGGACGAATAGCTCGTTGCTCAAACTGGGATTATGTAGCCGGGTATTGCTGATTTGCGCCTGCAGGATTGGGCCACGGATGCGGTAAGCACCATCGACCTCGATCAAGGCCTCAGCAGTAGAATCGTTAGTCGACTCCAGAACACAGGAGTGAATGAAACTGTGATCGTTAATATGTATCAGCCGGAAGCTCCGGAGGCGTCGAGCGGCTAAGAGCTCAACGGCATGATTCCAATCGCGAATGCCGATCTGTTGGGCAAGCGTATTGGTGTGACCGATAGGGATAACACCCACCGAGATCGAGGACTTACTGGACTCGTTCACGGCAGTTATGACTTCGTTGACGGTTCTGTCTCCGCCGACCACTACGATAGTCTGGGCGCCCTGGCGCAGGGCCGCTTGGGTGATACGGGCTGCATCATCGGCATCGAGGGTTTTGGCAAACTCTCCGTCGATGTCGAGCTGGCGTACCTTGGCCTGAAGCTTGGCCTGGATCGATTCAAAGCTCCTGTCGCCCGAACTGGGATTGACGATGTAGTAGTACATCGTGGTCTCTACTCCTCTTCGTCGGAGGCCAGGATAGAGGTCACGTTTACTTCGCCCCGAATGACTGCCCCGCTACTGACGGCTAGATCACCGGCCTGGAGACTGCCAGTAATCTGGGCGGTATCGCCACAGCTTAGAGTGCCTTCGGCCTGAATGTTGCCGATGACGGTACCGGCGACTCGGACCTGGTGAGCGATTAAGTCGCCGGTAATGGTGCCGTTAGCTCCGATACTTAAGTTGCCGTGCGTGGTGACATTGCCCTCTACCTGACCGTCGATCCAGATATCGTTGTCACTAGTGAGATCGCCTTTAATTCGCAGGTCATGGGCGATGACGGTGTCGGCTAAATTCGCCGGGGTATATGATTTCTTAGCCATTTGTCCTCCTAACCTTAGTACTGGGCTGACTCGTGTCTTGCATCTACCATACTGCTGAACCCCTTAAATTGAAAGCATCTGGGACGATCTACTCCTTAGGGCTCTTCGTACTCTTAGCGTTATCGAGCGCGGACTGCTCCTCGCGAGAAAGCGTATGATCGCTCGACCCGTAGCGAATCGGCTTGATGTAGACGCGGGTTCCTTCCCGAGAGTGGATGCTGGTAAGGATAAAGCCGCTGTCATGGTTATCGAGCAGTGCCAGGGTAAAGCTCTGATCACCACCGGTGTGCTTAAACGGATTGAAGCGGACGATGGCGGTTTTTTGCAAACTGGTGGCCGCAATCTGGGAGAGGTGCTGGTAGTTCTGCTGTAGGCCGCTGAGTTTATCTCGGGTAGTCTTAACCTCAGCAAAGTACTGCTCGATCGTTTCCTCTAGGTTGCCGTCATCATTGAGTCCGGCGAATAGTTTTTCTATGCGGCGGTGGAGCTTTGCTTGCCGCCACAGTCCTAAGAGGGCGAGAGCGGCAGCAGCAGTAGCGATGACGATAGCGAAGAAATAAGGTTCTAGCATATAGTCTTAAGTATAGCGCATGCCCGGACTTTGCCCATACCTTATTTCAGCACTACCTAACTTAAATCTAACAGAGATGATACCGATTTGTCGGTAGAATTTATATTCCAAATTGCGTACCATAATTATAGTTATGCCCAAAAAACGTAAGACTCGCCAGCAGAAAGAACGCCTCCAGGCTCGACCCCGATCTAGTGCGTTCGTCGATACCACCCCGGTTGAAACTCGCACCACTAATGTGAGGCCACCTAAAGCAACAGACAAATCAGATGAGCCGGACAGCCATCAGCTACAGCGTGTGCGGTTAATGAAGCTGAGCCTGCTAGTCTTCGCTGTCTTAGCGATAGTGCAGTTGATCTTCTGGTGGTCACTGCGGAGTGGGGTGCTACCCGACACTTGGACCGAGCTCCTACTCGGTTGAGGTGTGAGCCGGCTGTCGATACTGCAGTGCCTCACTGACGTGGGTGACTTTTATCTCTTCAGAATCATCCAAGTCGGCGATGGTGCGGGCTACTTTTAAGGTGCGTATATAGCCGCGGGCAGAGAGATCCAGTCGCTGCATGGCCTGGGCTAGTAGTTCGGCTGTAGTCGCATCGGTCCGGCAGTAGCGCCGGACTGCTTGATTATTCAGCTTAGCGTTCGGATAGTGAGAGCGACGGTGCGCTCGCTCGCGAGCCCGTTTCACTCGGCCGGCGATTGTGCGACTTGGCTCACCGGCTGGGGGAGCTAGCAGCTTGGTGTGTTCGACCCTGCCTACTGTGACGTGCATATCGATTCTATCTAGTAGCGGTCCGGATACTTTCTTCTGGTAGCGGCTGATAGCCGCCTGGTCACAGCTACATTCGCGTCGTTCATCACCGAGAAAGCCACAAGGACAGGGATTCTGAGTGGCGACTAGCATGAACTCGGCCGGGTAGGTGACACTGCGCTTAGCTCGGGCCACGGTGACGGTGCCGTCCTCTAGGGGCTGGCGTAATACCTCAAGTACATGGCGGCGAAACTCCGGTAACTCGTCTAAGAATAAGATGCCGTGGTGGGCTAGCGATATCTCACCCGGAGTAGGGTTAGTTCCACCCCCGATGATAGCGATATCACTAGTGGTGTGGTGGGGCGCACGGAAGGGACGGGTAGTGACGATACGGTAATCGTGGGCACTACCGAGGGAGTGGAGCTTAGTGATGGCGACAATCTCCTCCCGAGTGGGTGGGGGCAGAATCGAGGTCAGGCAGCGGGCGAGCATGGTCTTGCCACTACCGGGAGGTCCGCTGAGTAAGATGTTATGTGCTCCGGCGGCAGCGATTTCGAGGGCTCGCTTGGCCTGTTGCTGGCCATGTACATCGGCGAGATCGAACTCAGCCTGAGTGTTTCGCGGTAGGCGCCGGAGCGTTGGTGCGACCGTTAAGCTGCGCTCACCGACTAGGTGGCGGTAGAGAGCCCGTAGATTCTTAACCGGATATATTTTAATGCCGCTGATCAGTCGGGCCTCATCCTGACAGGCGGCCGGAATGAAGATCCGTTTAAAGCCGGCTTGAGCAGCGGTTTGGACGTAGTTAAGGATGCCGGGAACCGGTCGGAGGGTGCCGTTGAGAGCTAGCTCGCCAACGAATACACTTTTAGCTAGAGCCCCCGTGTCGATCTGCTCACTAGCGGCTAAGATAGCTACGGCTAGAGGTATATCGTAAGCCGTACCGTCTTTAGGGAGGTCGGCCGGGGCGAGGTTCAGGGTGATGCGTTTGCGCGGCAGCTCTAGTCGGCTGTTCTTGATGGCGCTACGGACGCGTTCTTTCGCCTCATCTATGGCTTTGTTCGGTAGGCCCACTACTGTGATGCCGGGCAGGCCCTTGCTCATGTCACATTCAGTTTCTACTATCTGGCCGGCGAATCCATCGTTTGCAGCGGTATAGACCTTAGCCAACATCGGGGGTTTTAATGTGTTTCTGATACCACTTGCAGGCATACTCGGGACTGATAGTGTTAATGTGCGTGCCGGTGTTGAGCTCGTAACCACCCAGGATCGAGAGGCGGGGGATGACCTTGATAAAGAAGTGATTGTATTCGTCGGCGATGCCTTCCTGGAGGTGATAGTTATAATCCACCCCGTTACCACCCAGGGCAGTAGCGACACCTTTGAGGTGGTCGGCTAGGGAGCGCAGCTCTTCAGTACTGAGATTAACGATAGAGTGGGACTGGCGGTTAGGAATGATCCAAATCTCTAGCGGGTATTGGCTAGCGTAGGGAGTGATGGTAGTGGTGAAACGGGTATGAGCTACGGCTCGTTGGTCCTGTTCTAGCTCCCAACGAATGACGTCGCAGAGGGCGGAGGTATCGTGCTTGAGCTGATACTCGGTTAATACTTCACGCTCGCGACGGACTTCGGGTGGGATAAATTCACTGGCGATGATCTGGGAGTGAGTATGGGCTAGGGTAGCACCGGCCTGCGGTCCGTGGTTTTTAAAGATACTGACGTAGCCGTAACGTTGGCGCAGTAAGTGAGTGCGATGTTGATAGGTTTCTAGCACCGCCTGGATCTGTTCAATCGATAACTGATGGAAGGGAGTGTTGATGGCTGGCGTCTCGAGTACTACTTCTTGAGCCCCTTTAGCGCGGGTACTACCGGGAGAGAGGGCCGGGTAGTCGTTAGCTACTACCTTGATGCGCCAGCCTCCCTCCTCGTTCGGCACTTCGTACAGGCTGGGGTTAGACTCAATCTGTGGCTGCAGCTCGGTTTTCTGGCTCAGCACTTCTTCCGATTTAGGCCGTGGGCGTTTGTTACGACGAGGGGCGATGACTACGTATTGATTAAGGTAGTAGTGCTTACGAACCTGAGACGGTTCATCGCTTTGCGACCGGTTATGAGTATTTTTATCCACCATGATGCTTGTGGTTTATTGTAGCAAATTACTCGGATAAGAGTAAATCGTCCCTTGCTCCGTGACAGGAGTTACTAACCATTTATGGCTAGTAACTCTTACCGCTCTCGGGGTGCATGTGTTAAAATAGTGGCATGGGGCTGATTAGCTTCGACGTGAGTATTTTGACAACCTATTCAGCGAGCCGGTTCGGTCTACACGTTAGTTGGACCAACCCAAATAAATGTAAACACATTTACTAGTAAGGTGAACAGTTTTCTAGCTTCAGTTTCTGAGGCTATGACTCCTCGAAACCTTGCGACAGCTGTAGCCTAACCGCCGCAGCCATCAATTCCGTGATTACTGGATAACGGAAATCTGGTGACATTTATCCGGTGTAGGGCAGTTCGTACGTCAGAGGCGAACCGCCTGAAGCTTTACTGTGACTATAGATAGTTCTTTTTTGTCGGTTTGATCGGGAAATATCTGAAACTTTTCAAACCGAATACGCTCGTAGCGGGATAGGAAGTTAACTTGCGGACCGGGGTGCAATTCCCCGCAGCTCCACCAATGAAAGTGCCCGACGATAGTCGGGCTTTTTCATTGGTTTAGTTTTGTGGTGGGGAATTGCACCCGAGAGGGCTTAAGCTGCCGGTGGCAGCTTAAGAATTCCTTGCTTGGCCGAGCGAGAAACGCATTTCGAGCGAGCATAATATGATACGATTCCCCGCAGCTCCACCATTTTGTCAAAATTTGATCCTTCGGGGTCTTTTTTGTTTTTTCCTAAGGTGTAAATTGTGCTCAATTTGGGGGTGTGAACTTTTGCAGAATTATCTATATAAAATTCGCCGTTAATAATATTTGTACGACACAGTTATATATTAATAAGTATCAGTATAGTATTTTGTAAGTATGGCCAGACAGAATCCAGAAGTATTACTAAAGAATAGTTTATCCAACGCTAAGCTAAATGATGGCTTTATAGATGTGGACACAATTAATTTTGACCCGCTATATAAGATAGTGGATTTGAAGCTTTATGATTCGGCAATTGATTGGCCGTTTTTCTGGAACATGCTTATCACAAGTGCTTTCAAAGTCAGTGATTTTAACCGTGAATCTAGAGCCATGACTGCTGCCGAAAAAGATAAAGTCATAACTGATATACATAAGCTGGCTTCAGGAATTCCTTATATTTATAAATTTTATTACCAATTACCTGATGATTATTGTGGTGGCCTGCAAGATCTTGATAGCATTAAGATAATTGAGGTTGACCAGAAAAGATTTAACCAATTCAAAAGTAAAAATGAAGTTAAGGGTCAGGGACTTGCCAAAGCTTTGAGAGAGCAGATGTTTGGCGATAACATACCTAAAGTTGGCGAGAAGTACCTCTACATTGAAGATAAAGGTCTTGTTAGGACTGGAGAATACGCATTTCTAGAATCAAATTACAGTCCAGATAGATTAGTAGGACTTTATTATTCGCTACATGTCGTATTCGGCACACTCGCAACAAATAGTATTAGGAGACATTCCCCCACTCCGAGAGTATTTAAGTTAGATGACAAATATAATTCAAACTTCAAAAATCCGCTAAAAGCCTCTAGAGCTACGACGCTTTCTTTCAAGAACGATAAGGATAGAATTAATGCCGTAAATTCATTGTTTAAGGATATTTCAAAAAAACAATCTGCAAAAAATAAAGAAAATGCACGGATTCAATTATGTAATGCTCTCTATTGGTACCTAGAGTTCTTGAATAATGAAGATTGGAGCCTACAACTAGTTTTTCTGGTATCGGTAGTTGATTCACTATTCCCAACTAGGAAACACAGTATAACAAATAGTAATATCGTACCGACGATTAGCGAAAAGGCACCTGTAATAGCTGAGACTATTTCAAAAACCGAGTCCGATAGAGAAAATTGCATAAAGCACATAGAGAAGCTGTTTAATGCTAGACACGAAGTCATTCACGGCAAAATTGAAATTCATGGCTACAGTAAGGCAACATCAACCGAAAAGGCTGAGTACAAGGACCTAATTAGCCAGTCAGAACAACTAATTAGGGATTACGTTGTCTCTAGGATTAAGAGATTTATAGCAAGCTAACCCAAAATGATATAATTAAGTTAGATACACGATGCATCTAACACTCATCATAGGACTCGTACTGAAATAGTACAATCTTTATAAAATGAATAAGGTGGTATACCCTCAGGGGTTATCTATCTCTGTTGAGCGTTTTTGCTTGTATTTATAGTCGTTCCAGAGTAAATCCCGCCACCGATGCACCTCATCTATAATGAGGGGTGAACTTTTTTCGAGGTGCTCCACCAATGAAAGTGCCCGACCATAGTCGGGCTTTTTCATTGGTTTAGTTTTCGAGAGGGGAATCGCGCCCGCGAGGTCTAAAGCTGACAGCGGCAGCTTTAGGATACTTTGAGTGAGCCGCAGGCGAACCATGAGCGAGCAGAAAGATAAACGATTCCCATAATATGGTACCCTTAAAACATTACTGATGGTAAACAATTTTACTTTTGAGCTAAGAGCAAAGTGTTTGCTTATAAATAGTAAGTTATATAATCAACGGAGGGCACAGTGAGATTTATAAAGATAGCTTTATGGGGCCTCTTAAGTCTATTCTCCCTATCTCTTTTAGGTGAGTTTCTTGGGTCAATTCGTCCAGAAGATAATGCTGGAGCACTAACAGGTAGTTTATTCGGTATTTTGTTGGCTCTTGGGCTTCTTTTCGTAAGTATTAAGGCTATTTATAATACATGGACTAAAGACCGGTGGTAGGTAACGTAGATAACTAAGGAAGTGGTTCGTCATGTACGGGGTTAACGAACTAAAAGATCACTACTATCCACAACTACACGGGAGTAGTTGTATTAAGTGAAAGCAGGAAGAGCGGATGCTACTTAGGCTAGGGATATGTGTCTGAAGAAAAAGCTCGAGCGTGTAACTTATGTTTCTGGTAGTCTCCTCCCAGCACACCCCTTCAGTGCTTTAACTCGTTCAGGGCTTTGTGCCAACTTTTTCGGACTTTCTCTACCACGAAAATACTATTTGGGTATTCCCCACAGCTTCGATGAGGTAGATGCAGGGATTCATTCTACCTCTGTTAAGTATATAGTTGCCTTGAGTGCTCTTCCAGTGAGGATTAAATCTGGATCTTCAGCGAAATGATTCTTTATGTCTTCATCTGTCAGAAGTCGTTTTATAAAACGAGTATTACTAACTCCAATTCCATGAATATGTAAATAACCTATCCCACTCTTTTTGTTAAGCTCAATTTTATCAAGCAGTTGTTCCTTCATTTTGTCTGCTGGAGTACCAAGTCCTACGAACATTGCTAAAGGTGATTCTGTCACTATTGTTTTATATATCTCCAGGTATTCATCGAAACCTATTTCGCCACTCTTGATAGATTCATAGAGAGGCTTAATTAAGTTATGAAAATATCCGGAGCTGTACAAGTTACATATCATTCCGGCTCTAGGGCCATACCTGTGTATAGCTTGTCCTTTAATTGGACCTACGTTCTTGCCAGAATCAAACCTGATCTTTACGAGAATTGCCACCTCCAGCATAGGTACATCGCCCTTAGGAATCATTGGCCTAAACTTGTCTAGTTCATTCTCAAAGTCTGCTTCGCTTAACTCTGCATCAATTTCTCTGTAGCTTTCTAGGTTTGCTTCTTCAATGACAATATCGTTGTGCTCTATATGCAAAGGAAGCTCTTTTATAATTCTCTCCGCTAGATCTCTACCTTCCGGAGTCGAATCGCTTATCACTAACTTGTCGTCCTCGATTGATACAGGGGGCAGATTAGTATTATCTGAATTTATTTTGACATGCTTAACGATATTGATGTTTATGTTAATATTCTCAGGTAGTAGGTTACTTAACCACTCGAACAAGATTATTTTTCCTTTAGTTTTTGTCTAAGCCGTATAAGTGAAGAGGCGTCTTTATTAATAAATTCAAGCGATCCTTTTCTTATCCCGCCAAATCTCTTTACAGTAAGCTTTCCGCCGAGGTTGTCTGGCACTGGCCTGCCGGTGCTCTTGTCTACGACCTGACCTTCTTGTGCTGCAAGACTAAAAGAATCTAGAATTCTAGATTTGTATTCCTTATCATATGAAAATATCATTGCTGCTCCCAGCTTGAATTGTTAACTTTAATTATAAATCTAAAAGAGAATTAATAATAGCACAATGTAGATTGCGGCTAAATAGAATGCAGTGAGTTCTCGTCATATATTCATTAGCTTACCTAACCCGATTCATCTTCAGTCTAGGTAACTCACTCGCATCTTCCGGTAAATAAGCTGCAACTTGACCAGCAGCTACAGTTTCTGGGGTAGGTTTCCGTACCGGTGTAGTTTCATTTGGTGCCAGAGTCGCTGATACCAGCAGAGCTGCTGCTGTCCCGATTAAGTATACATGAGGTAGAGATGTCTGGTTTTTGCGCTCCATAGGTAAAACCTCACAGGTTAGTTCTCGCTATAGTAGCTGAAACATAGGAAATAGTTAAGCGTCCTTGCTTTGACCCTCATAACCACAAGCGCTATAGTAGTGGACAAGAGAACTAGAGAAAAGTGAGGCAGGGTGGCCCGAGAGCTTACTACTAAGATTAAAACTAGAACTGGTGATGACCTGTTGTTGCGTCTGCCGCCCCGCCTGAATCAAGCTAGCGTCGAGCGGGCTATGGGCTATATCGAGGCGAAGTGGGGGCAGTTAGAGACAGCCTGTCCGACCGATACTGAGACACTAATCGGCGTTCCACATCCTTATTTCACCCCGGGTAGTAAGCCGAGAAATGGCTTTATCCATAAGGAGATGTACTACTGGGATACCTACTTTATCGCCCTCAGCCTGCTCGGTACTAGTCGGGAGCATCAGGCCTACGAACAGGCCGACAATCTACTACACCTCCTAAAGCGCTTCGGCATGGTGCCGACCGGCAATCGGCTATATCTCACCTCACGTTCGCAGCCACCTCTGCTAAGCTCGCTTCTACTCGACCTCTACGATCACGACGGTAGTAAGGAGTGGCTGGCACCGCGCATCGAGCTGGCCAAGCTGGAGTATCGTAACGTCTGGCGCGGCCGAGAACAGCCGCACTGGCGTGATGTTTTCCATGGCCTAAGCCGAAATTACGAGATAAATGTGCTCAATGATCTGGCTGAGTGTGAGAGTGGCTGGGACTACACCACTCGCTTTCACGGGCGAGCGCTGGACTACACCCCGATCGACCTCAATGCGCTGTTGTTTAAGTGCGAGAGTGATTTTGCCCGGGCGGCCTTAATCCTGGGCAAACCGCAAGAGGCCGAGCAGTGGCAGGAACTGGCTCAGGAGCGGCGCAAGACGGTCGATAAGTATCTCTGGAATCCTAAGGCTGGCTTTTACTTCGATCATAACTACCAGACCGGTCGTCACTCGAACGTTTGGTCGCTAGCGGCTTATTATGCCCTCTGGTCTGGCATGGCTAGTGCCGAGCAAGCGGCGCACTTAGCGGCGCACATCGAGAAGTTCGAAGAGTACGGTGGATTAGCTACAACCTTAGAATATCCTCACGTGGCCGAACACCAGCCGGCGCAGTGGTCTCATCCTAACGGTTGGGCGCCATTACATCTGTTAACTATCCGAGGACTAGCCAGATATGGCTATGAGGAATTGGCCGCTAGAATCGCTCACCGTTGGCTGCACAACAATCTGCAGGGCTTTATCAATTCGGGTGAGTTTTTCGAGAAATATAACGTAGTAGATATCGCCGTCCCGCCTAAAGATGGCGTCTATCCTAACCAAGTCGGCTTTGGCTGGACTAACGCCGTCTTCGCCCAGCTAGTGCGGGACTATCGCACCACGCTCCTATAGGTCGACGACGCGCAGTACTTCCTCAATTGAGGTCTCCCCGCCCAGCGCTTTAGTAATCCCGTCCTGCAGCATAGTTATCATCCCTTCGCTGATGGCCAGCTCCTGCAGGCGCTCGACCGAGAGGTCGCGGTTACTGGAGATCTCTTCGTTAATAGCCGGACTCATTTCGAACTGTTCTAGGATACTGAGTCGGCCCTGATAGCCGATGTTGTGGCACTGATCGCAGCCGACTGGCTTGTAGAGCATAATCTCGGCTGGCAGGTCGGGCAGGCCCTGCATGGCCTTCGTAATCGTCGCTATCACACTAGGATCGGGTGTGTAGGCAACCTTACAGTGTTCGCAGAGACGGCGTAGGAGCCGCTGAGGCATGATGAGGCGGATAGCAGAGGCTAGGAGAGGGTTATAGTCGATAAGGTCCAACAGGCGGCTAAGAGCGGCGGCTCCGTTGGTAGCGTGGAAGGTAGAGAGGACGAGATGGCCGGTCAGAGAGGCTTGGAGGGCGGTACGGGCTGTTTCTTTGTCACGAATCTCACCGATCATGATGATATCGGGGTCTTCTCGCATGACGGCACGTAGGTTGGTCATGAAGGCATCATCGGTATCCAGCTCCTTGTCATCAGTGACGACCGGAATCTGGGTAATGCCAGATATTTGATACTCGACCGGATCTTCCAGGGTGATGATCTTAACCTCGGTTGAGTTGAGCTGGTGCAGGATAGAGTAGAGAGTCGAGCTTTTGCCGGAGCCGGTCGGGCCGACAGTTAGCACCAAGCCGTGCGGGCGAGAGACGATAGTATCGACCACTTCCCGCTGGCGTTCGCTTAATCCCAAGTTATCGAGGCTGAGGTACTCTTCTTGAAGATTGAAGATCCGTACCACTACGTCACTTCCGTGCAGCGTCGGCACCGTCTCTACCCGCATGTTAACCTCGACGTTCTGTTTGTCTTTACCGATCAGGGTAGCTTTGGTGCTACCGGTCTGCGGGTAGTCGGCGTTCCAGCGGATGTGCGCCTGCATCTGGATCTCGTTTAGTAGTACTTTATAGCGCTCTTCTGTGAGTCGACCGACTACGTGTAGCCGACCGTCGATCCGAAAGCGGATGCGGGCGCCGCTCGGTTCTGGCTCGATATGCACATCGGAGGAGTCGAGAAGGTAGGCTTGCTGGGCGATGAAGTTAAACAGTTCCGACTGCTGGGTGCTATCGAGTGTATCCCCGAAGAGATCGATCTCGGTGCTATCTTTCAACTGTTGGTGAGTCTCGAGGATTTGGTCGGCTAACTGGTCGGCTAGTTCATGCGGACTGGGCGGTTTCGGATCGTCACGGTGGGCATGCTCGTAGTGACGTTGGCGCAAGGCGTCGAAACCGGACTGGGACAGATAGGTAAAGAAGACGCGGTGCTCGGGAAAGAGTTTTGGCAGCTCCTCCAAGCTGGTTTGCGGTGTCTGCAGGCTAAAGCCGACCTGGAGCTGCTGGGCGTCCACACTAACCGGCACAACTTTATAACGATCGATTTCATCTAGGCTCAATAGGTCGGGGTAGAAGCTCGACTCGTCTAATTGGCGGGAATCGGTGTAGCTGACACGGAGCAAGTCGGCCCGGCTTTTGGCCGCTTGCTCTTCCTTATTTCGTACCGCCTCATCCGCCTTATTCATATAGTGTATGGTAGTCGATTTTGGCCTTAAATACCATAAGCGACATAGCTACTTAGCTTACGGCAATAAAAAACCCCGAGTTTGTTTCGGGGCTTTTTATTGATGTGTTTGATGTGTTTGTGTGTTATTTTGTCTGTTGATTTTTAGGTAAGCAACGGCTTTGGTAAGCCGTTGCTTAGGGAGCTTTATTTTACGTTTTTGTTTTTGAGCACTTTTGTTATTCAAAGTGCATATACTTAAGATATACAACTCTTATGCTAGTGTCAACAATATTTTAGCGTTTTATAATAAAATTATCGTTTTAAGGCGCGGTCGATTTGGCGTCGAGCATCGCGGCGCTTAAGTACTTCGCGTTTGTCGTGTTTTTTGCGCGAAGTACCTAGTCCGATTTCTAGCTTAACTAAGTTTCGTACTAAGCCGACGGCCAGCGGCAATATATGTTGGCCGTCGTTTTGCGCAGCCCGCAGGCGAGCAATCTCGGCCTTATGTAGTAGCAATGGACGGTCGCGTTCCGGCTCGTGCTGTGTGGCCGCCGGGGCGTAAGGGGATATATGGGCTCCGGTGAGGTGGGGCACGTCATTAATGAAACGAATATAGCTGCCCTTGAGGCTGATCGACCCGTCTTTGACGCTTTTGACCTCTGTACCACGCAGAATTAGACCGGCAGTTAAGGTGTCGGTGATATCGTAGTCAAATCTAGCTCGTTTGTTCTTCGCGATTATCTTCATCCCTTCGATTATACCTATCAAATGCGTATAATGAATGGTAATGAGCATAAGAGAGAGCCTACAAACAACTATCCGGCAGCGGGTCAAAGAGTGCTATGATCTTGATATAACAGGGGTAGATATAGCGTTGCCACCTGCCGAGCAGGGAGATTATGCTACTAATATCGCTTTTCAGCTGGCTAAAGAACTGGGTCGCTCGCCGCTAGCGATTGCGGAAGAGTTAGCACTCGAGCTAGTCGACCAGAATATCACCCAAGCCGAAGCAGCGGCACCAGGCTTCATCAATCTCCGCCTGTCTGAGCCTTACTGGCGGGATTATTTTGTGGCTATCGATGATAACTTTGCCCGTAGTAACAGGGGTAGCGGGGAGAAAGTTCAAGTCGAATACATTTCTGCTAACCCGACCGGTCCCTTGACCCTAGGGAATGCGCGCGGCGGCTTTATCGGTGATGTATTGAGCAATGTCCTTACTTCTCAGGGGTATGAGGTGACACGGGAGTACTACTTTAATGATGCCGGCACCCAGATCGGCAAGCTGCTGGAGAGTTATACTGCTCATGTCACAGACAAGGTGGACGACGACACCCCTTATAGGGGAGAGTATATGCAGGAAGTGGCCCAGCACCCTAAGCTGCGCCACCAGATCGCTGGTTTAGTTGAGTCTACCCCAGTAGAAGAAGGGATTTTGCTCACCAACCATATCTTTGACACCTACATTAAACCGGCCCTAGCCGCCGCTAATATCACTTTCGATCGTTTTACTAACGAACGAGTTATTAGCACGGAGTTCGATGGCATCCGACAACAGCTGGACTCCCAAGGCTTATTAGAGGAGCGCGAGGGTGCTTTATGGCTTAAGAGTACTGTTTTTGGCGATGAACGTGATCGAGTGTTGATTAAATCTAGCGGTGACCTAACCTATTTGGCTAACGATATCGCCTACCATCACGATGTTTTCGTTAACCGTGAGTTTGATCGCGCGATAAAGGTATGGGGGGCGGATCACGCTGGTCAGGTCCCATCACTGAAGTTGACAGTTAATCAGCTATTTACAGGGAAAGAGATCGAGTTTCTCATTGTTCAGTGGGTGCGGCTAATTAAAGACGGACGGGAGTTTAAGATCAGTAAACGAGCCGGGACTTATGTAACGGTAGATGAGTTGGTAGAGCGGGTCGGAACAGATGTGGCCCGCTGGTTTATGTTGATGCGCAGTAACGACACGCATATGGATTTCGACCTTGATTTGGCGGCTGAACAGAGTCAGAAGAACCCGTTTTGGTACGTAATGTATGCATATGTACGCCTGCAGGCGATTAATAATAAGGCGGCTGAGCAGCAGTTGAAGCCAGGTTCAGCACTGGGTGAGCTTAGTGCTGGTGAGCAGGCTATTGTGCGCCAAGTAGCGGAACTGCCGGAGCTTCTAGGGACTATCGCTCGCACCTACGAAGTGCATAAGTTAACTTTCTTCGGACAGGAATTGGCCCGGTTATTTCACGACTGGTATGAGCAGGAGAAGATCATCGATTTGCCGCCCGCAAAAGCGGCAGAAAAGCTCTACTTCCTGGCTCAATTGGAGCAGGTTTTCGAGACTTACTTCGCCCTTATGGGTGTGTCGCCTCGTAAAACGATGTAGTGCAGGATATCCTGAAAATAGCGTAGTAATTATAACTACGAACTATCTGTTATAGCTCTGAGACATGCCCATCAAGTCCGTCGCTATTAGCGGTGTGTATTGACCCTAAATCGATCGAATACTGGATTTATTGTTTTAAATACAGTCTTAGCTAACTAGCCATATTTGGCTAGTTGGAATTTAAGGATGAAAATCGATGATTTTCGGTTGGCACGCTAGTGTGTTCGTTTCGTCTGAGTGGCACTAAATCGACTGCTAGAATTCATAAAAAAGTGTAGAGTAGGGGAATGGTAAAAGTTAATCTACATCGCGATCAAGCTTGGCTGGAGGATCTACTAAGCCGTACCTGGCGTGACTATTTTAGTGACGTCGAGCGCGTGAATAATCTACGCATAGAATTCGGTCGCCGGGCTAAACGCCGGCTGGGCTCGATCAGTGTCGATCCGAAGCAGAGTAGCCAGTCGGTAATTAGAATTAATGGGTGGTTTCGCCAGTCGGAGATACCGGAGTTCTTAGTTCAGTCGGTGATAGTGCACGAGCTCTGCCACTATGCTCACGGGTTTAACTCCGGAGCGGAGGAGACGCAGCACCGGTATCCGCATGCCGGCGGGGTAATCCGCCAAGAGTTTGCGGGGCGAGGTTTGGTCGCACTCTACGATGAGCAACAGCAGTGGCTGAAGGAGCACTGGGGGGCCTTCATACGGAGTAATCACCCCCAAGCCAAGCCAAAGCGACGACCAGCTAAGCGCCAGGTGGCACAGCTGCCAGCGTTGTACCAGAAGTGGTTTCGCTAACATAGAGTCGGTTATATCCACTGCCTCTATGGCTCTGCTATCATCTAGGAGATGAAAGACTACATCAGTATTAATCAAGCGGCTTACGATGCCACCGCCCCAGAGTTTCAAGCTAAAAAACGGCTAAGGAGTGAGAATACAGCTGCGTTAGTGAGGGAGCTTAGTGACTACTTAGACCTAGAATACCCAGCCACCGATATTAGGGTACTGGAATTAGGGCCGGGTTCAGGCTACGCGGCTAAACTACTGTGTGATAGGGGGTACCAGGTGACTACTATTGAGTTCTCGGAGCCAATGGCAAGATTAGCTCAGATTACGGCTCCTGCCGCTGAACTAATAGTAGATGAGTTTATGAGCCACGACTTTAAGGGGCAGAAGTTTAACGCTATCTTTGCTGTTGCATTTATTCATCTGTTTACTCGAGATGATGCAGAGACTATAGTTCGGAAAATGTACCAACTGTTGTCTTCCGGTGGCATTGCTTTGGTGTCGACCACTCAGCATGAGGTATCATGTGAAGGTTATGCGGAAAAGACGAATTTTCATGCTAAATCAGTTAGGTTTCGTCGCTTTTATAGCCAGGAAGATTTTATTGAACTACTTTCGGTTGCACCGTTTCAGCCGTTGAAATTATTACAGAGTACCGATACGGAAGTAGAGGGCAGACAGTGGATGGGCTACTTGCTCAAACGTGAGTAAGCCACAGTTACCGTTGATATAGGGCGGGTGGACACAGTCTTACTCAGGGCGGGGATAGAATCATGAGCACTTCTACTGGTCGGGGTGGCCGGATTTGAACCGGCGACCTCTGCGTCCCGAACGCAGCGCGCTACCAAGCTGCGCCACACCCCGATGAGATTAATTATACCTAACCCACCTCATTTTAGTGCAGCCCATTTCTAACCCCGAATTTGTAACTAATTTATTTGCGATCGTCAAAAAATTTGTTACAACTTTTCATGGCTTAGGAAGGGGTGTGTACTTGGGTTTGAGTTGAGAGGTGCGGTGGGGAGAGGGCTGTCATTGCATAGTAAGCCGCTGTACTAGGTGGGGCTTAGCCGTAAATTCTATCAAGAACTGAGTGCTATACTCAGGATCATGGACGCGGTAGATATTATTAGTGAGATACGTGAGCTTAATCTGCCCGACGACAGAGGTAGAGTTAGCACTGGCAAAGGTGAGTATGTCGTTGTCGGCGGGGCTGTTAAGGCGCTGCACGGCTTAAGACAGACCGATGATATCGATATCGTAGTGTCGTCTCATCTTTACCATCAGCTAAAAGCGGCGGGCTGGACTTCGATTACCTTTCCCGATGGTAATGCAGGTCTAGCCTGTGACAGAGTAGAGATTATGTTGAATTGGGGTGGGGAGTTAGAGCAGCTGCTCCCGTCCGCCGAAGAGACAGAGGGTATTCCGATAGTAGGTCTAGAGAAAGTACTGGAGTGGAAGCTAGTAGCTAATCGCGCCAAAGATCAGGCTGATATTTTGAAACTTAAAGCCTATCTGGGTCGCTAATCCTTGGGATGCCACTTATCGTCGTCGCCTTTAGCGTACTTTTGTTTAACGGCATTCCAGGCTACCCGGTGGGCGGCTTCCTCACGGCTGCCACCTTGTTTACGATCCGCAGGGTCTTCGTACTGCTCCCAGGCACTGTTGTAGGCTTCCTTGTAGATGTCCTGGGCGTGCTCTGGCAAAACGTTACGTACGCCTTCCGGTAGTTCATCGCGTTGTTGATAGGTCATAGCTAAGCCTCCCCTTATTCTCTCTTCATTATACCAACTACCCCCTATGACACTGGTAGGGTGGCTGCAGAGGGTGACGGCTTCAGATTCGAATTAAGGCAGGAAAAAGCCCTCCGGGTGGAGGGCGAGTATGATGACAGACTAGGTGTGGAAAGGGGTAGGCCGGGGAGAGGAGGGGCAAAGTGCGCCCGCGCGAGTCGACGCCTGGTCGAGTGGCTCTCCTCTCCCCGGACTGTACGCTCCCTGGAAGGAGCTTTCTTAGGGGTGCTTCTGCTCCCGGATGCGTTTGCGGTGGCCACCGGTAGATCTGTTCCGCCGAGTCGGTGGTTATCCAGCGCAAACGCTAGCGTTTCTCGAGTACCATGCGCACTGGGCGCCTCCAAGGTCGTCGAGCCGTTGCGAGGTGGTGGATGGGCCGGAATTACTCCATGCGTTCCTTCCGTCTAGTCTGTCAAGGTGGTTGGTTGTCCGTTATTAGAGTGAAAAGGCTTCAAGAAGCGTCTTCATAACGAAAAACTTATTAGAGTAAAACATATAATATATATTGTGTCAACGGGCTTTTAACGACTTGTAGCCGATTTTATCGCAATTTAAAGTTACTGCCGTTACAATAGAGACCATGAATCAGGAAGTTGTGCTCATACTAATCGTGCTACTGGGCTTCGGAGCGCTATTTCTAGGCCTCCGTGGGGTGATGCAGAAGCTACTGCTACAACTGCACGAGAAGAATGAAGCTCAGCGGTCGCAGTCCCGCGAAGAAACCGATAGTAGTGTACGAGGACTGCTGGACGATAACCGTAAACAGCTCGATCTGATGATCGGCCAGCTTAAGGAACAACTGAAGTCCTCCCAGACCGAGGTACGGGCACTCAAAGAGCAGAATGCCGGCATCCGACAACACTTGCAGCAGTCGACCGAGCTGACCGAGAAGCTGCGAGTTTCGACCGAAGGGTTACAGAGTCTGCTCTCAAACAACCGTCTGCGGGGGGAGTGGGGCGAGCAGGTGGCGGAGGACCTCTTGCTGGCGGCCGGGTTTGTTGAGGGACATAACTACCAGAAGCAGTCGACGACTGCCGAGGGTCGACCCGACTTTACCGTTCTGCTACCGGACGGCTTTAAGGTTAATATCGATGCTAAGTTCCCCTTCGACGACCTAGTCCGCTATCAGGAGGCGGAGAATGATAGCCAGCGGGCTAAGGCGCTTAAGGCGTTTGAGACTTCGGTAAAGACCAAGGTGAAAGAGGTGACCTCAAAGGACTACATCGACCCCTCTAACCAGACGGTTGATTTCGTGGTGATGTTTATTCCCAACGAGATGATCTTCAGCTTTATCTATGAGAAGGTGCCAGGCATCGTCAGCTACGCTAGCGACCGCAAGGTGATGCTGACAGGTCCTTTCGGCTTTACGGCTTTGCTCCGGCTTGTGCTGCAGGCACACAAGAACTTCCACTATGAGAAGGAGTTGCAGGAGATCGTCGGTTTGATCGAGCAGTTCCAGCGCCAGTATGAGATGTTTGGTGAAAGTCTGAGCAAGGTAGGCCGTAGCTTGGATACAGCCCAGAAGGCCTTTCACGATACTGAGGGTCTGCGCCAGCGTCAGCTGACACGGGTGGTAGATAAGATTACAGAACAGACTTCGGATGCTAAACTATTGCCAGAGAAAGGGAGTGATGAGTAAACCCGTAATTCTAACCGGCTTGAGAGCCAACAACGATCTCCATATCGGTAACTACCTAGGGGCAATGCTGCCAATGGTCGATATGGCGAAGACCCATGCTGGTGAATACCAGCTTAACTTCTTCGTGCCTGACCTGCACAGCTTCACTACGCCGATCGACCACTCGCAACTGTATACGCAGACGATAAACAACCTGCGCATGTATGTGGCTGCCGGTCTGCCTCTCGATCAACCCGATATATACATCTACCGCCAGAGTTTCATTCCCGCCCACTCTGAGCTGACGTGGATACTTGATTGCTTTACTGGCTTTGGTGAGATGCGTAGGATGGAGCAGTTTGAGTCAAAGGCTGGTCTCACGAGAAGTTCTGGAGCAGAGATCTATCTATATGCAAAAAGAAGGGGAGGGAAATACGTTCTGGATACAGATGATATCCACAAGCTTTTTGAGCAGTATAAGCACGATGTAGAATCATTTAAACGATTACTCAGTCGACACCATCTTAACAATAGAAAGCTTCGCAACATTACTACTGGTTTATTCAACTACCCAGTCTTAATGGCGGCCGACATCCTACTCTATGGAGCTACCTACGTCCCAGTCGGGGATGATCAAACCCAGCACCTTGAGTTTACGCGCGATATCGCAGAGCGGATGAATAATAAATTCGGCGAGCTATTCCAGCTGCCTCTACCGGTACAGCAGCAGCATGAGTTTTTCGGTAAGGATCAAGGATTACGGATTCGTGACTTGATGGACCCGACTAAGAAGATGAGCAAGAGCGATGCGACCGGTAAGGGGGTCGTTTTCCTTCAAGACACCCCAGAATCTGTGCGGAAGAAGATTATGAGTGCGACTACCGATAGTCTTGGGGCAGTAGCTTACGATTATGCGACTCAACCCGGGATCAGTAATCTGCTCGATATTCTAAAGTTACTGGGGGGAGACCCAGCTGAGTTTATCGGCCAGCCCCAGTACGGACCACTTAAGACGCGGGTAGCTGAGATGACGGCTGAGTTTATCACTGACTTTCAGGCTAAGTTAGCTGCTGTCGATGAGTCCGCCCTCATTGCCAAGCTTGAAGCGAGTGAGGTGGCTATGGATAGAGTAGCTAAGGAGAAGCTGAGCCAAGTACAACGAGCTCTCGGTCTCCGCTCGGCTTAGGTAGCAATCGACTCACAGCTATAAACTAGTTGTTCGTTCGATTTTAAGAGTATTTGCTGGTATACCTAGAATTTTATCCTAGGTCTTATAGATAAATTAATAAATGCTTTTATTAATTTATAACAGATTAGCTGTAGTCAAATATTCTACATTATTTTAGGCTTAGAGTATTGACAACTCTTAACCCTTGTGCTAACTTGTACCTAAGCTTTTAGTTAACACAAACAAGTTACATAAAAATTAAAAGCCCACTTTAACAAATATCCAGCAAGGGAAACTTTGCCGGATAGTCCACCTCCTTTTCGGACGTTCGCCCTAGGTAGGGTCAACCTGAGCGCCAAGCTAGTGCTCAGCTTGGCCTTACCAAACCCCCTTGGGTAGGGCGAACGTCAACCTCGCTCACTTACCTTCGGGTACTATAGCGATGAGTCAACGCCCATAAAGCATTCGCTTGCTGGAGGGCGAGAAGTCTGGCCTGCACTTATCGCAAGATAGGAGAGCGGCCGACCGATTATGGCGGGGCGACAAGCGCTACATACTTTTGTTTTTGGGCGGTTTTGTCGTCTCGTCTATTCATTTTTATAACCTATATCCCGGCTTAGTGCCGGGAATTTTATTTTATTGCCGCGGTGCTAAGTTTTAGTCGTCGCCTAGGGTCGAGACTGGTATACTGAAAGTTATGTTGAATAAGGCGATAGCTCTAGTGCGGATCGTGACCGCCCTCCTCTTCGGTGGTCTGCTAATGAGTCTGTTTTTGACCAACCCGGATTCACTCGGTCCTTTCGGGTTAACGGCTTGGTTCAGCGCCTTGCTGGTGGCATTCACGGGCTTGCTGATGCTTGGTTTACTGCGGTGGCGCTACGAACGAAGTCGGGCCGGTTTCCTGCTGGCGCTCCGCCGAAGTTTTCTCGCTAGTCTCTGGGTGGTGGCATTACTGGCGCTCAGTAGTTTGCGCCAGCTGAGTATTAGAGATATCATTCTCTTAACAGTTTTAGGGGTGTTAATCGATTTTTATATGCAGCGAGTCCAACGATGAGTCATACCGGCGATATTCTTAAAGAATTAAATAAAAAGTTGAAGTCAGCCGAGACCGCAGCTGAGGTCGAGGACCTACGGGTCGAGTATTTGGGTCGTAAAGGGGTAGTGACCACGGAGTTGCGTGGTATTAGTGAGCTACCGGAGCAGGAACGGGCGCGAGCTGGTCAGCAGCTAAATAAACTTAAGATGGATTTACAAATTGCCTTAGATAAGCGACTGGATGATCTGCAGGCTAAACAGCTGGAGAGTGAGAGTAGTGAGTTTATCGATATGACTCGGCCCGGTGTAGGGCCTGCTATCGGTCGCCTGCACCCGGTGGAGAGTCTGCAGCATGAGATGGTGGAGCTGTTCTGGCAGCTTGGCTTCCAGGCGGTAACGGGTCCAGAGATCGAAACCGACTGGTACTGCTTCGAGGCGCTTAACATCGGTCCCCATCATCCAGCCCGCGATATGCAGGATACTTTTTATTTAGAGAATGGATCGATTCCGCGAACCCATACCTCTAGTGTGCAGATTCGCCACATGGAGACCCATAAGCCGCCGATTCGTATCATCGCCCCAGGCAAGGTCTACCGCAACGAGGATGAGGACGCTACCCACATCTGGAGTTTCCGCCAGCTGGAAGGTTTAGTAGTCGATAGGGGCATTAGTATGGGCGACCTCAAGGGCACTCTCGAGTATATGCTAAAAGGTATCTTCGGTGAGGACACTGAGTTGCGACTGCGTCCGAATTATTTTCCTTACACTGAACCTTCCGTTGAGATGGACGCTAGTTGTCAGAACTGTAATGAAGCTAGTCAAGCTGGCTGCCGAGTCTGCAAAGGTACTGGCTGGGTGGAGCTGGGCGGGGCTGGGATGGTGCACGCCCAAGTCTTCCGCAATGTGGGTATCGATCCGGAGATATATACGGGGTTTGCCTTCGGTTTCGGTCTGGAACGGATCGCGGCTATAAAGTACCAGCTACCAGACCTACGAGACCTGTGGCGCCCTAACCTTAAATTCCTGGAGCAGTTCTAATCATGGTGAAGATAGTGAGTGAATGGCTAAATCAACACCTTAGTGAGCCGTTAGGAGTAGCGGAGATGGTGGCGGCACTGGAGCGGGCCGGTATAGAAGTAGAGGAGGTGATCCAGCCACCAGAGTTTGATTCTCGTATCGTTACCGCCACCGTAGTAGAGGTCAAACCACATCCCAACGCCGATCGGTTGCAGGTAGCGACCGTCAAATCGGGTAGTAAGAAGTATCAGGTAGTATGTGGCGCTCCAAACCTTTACGTAGGGCAGCGAGTGGTTTTCGCTCAATTAGGGGCTGTGCTGCCTGACGGAACTGAGATTACTCAAGCCAAGATCCGCGGTCACGATTCCTACGGTATGCTATGTAGTGAGTTGGAGCTGGGGCTAGGCGGTAGTCATGAGGGTCTGCTTGATCTCGGTACTGAGGTAGCGGCCGACCTGCCTTTGCGTGAAGTTTTTAATGCTGAGCAGAGCGTAGTCGATATTAAGACGGCCGCTAATCGCTGGGACCTCCAGAGTTATGTCGGCTTAGCTCGGGAGGTGGCCGCTCACACTCCGGCTACAGATTTAATCGAGCAGATAGTCCAGGCGCCACCTGCCGGTCAGCGGGTTACTAATTTATTTACTAATCAAGCTAAAGAGGAAGTGTCCTGCTATGGCTTACTTAAGCTTAAGCTTCCGCAAAAAGTCGCTGCTTCACCACCCTGGATGCAACGCCGGCTGCGCCTAGCGGGGGTCCGCCCCATTAATGTCGTAGTCGATGTTACAAATTATGTGATGCTTGAGACCGGCCAACCTCTGCATGCTTTCGATGCGGCTCAAGTGAAGGGTCCGCTGACGCTACGTTTTGCTACCAACGGCGAAGTACTAACGACTCTGGATGGAGTAAAGCGAGCCTTAGCTAGCGAGGATATAGTGGTAGCCAGTGGTAAGCACCCAGTCGCACTAGCTGGAATTATGGGGGGTGAGACGGCTGAAATCGGTGATAATACGCAGGAGATACTAGTCGAGGCCGCTACTTTCTCGGATGTACTAGTACGTAAGTCGGCTAAGCGCCACGGCCTAAGAACTGAGGCAAGTGCTCGGTTTGAGCGTGGTTTACCGGTACAGGCCGTTCGTCCCGCGCTACGTTACGCGGTACATCTACTGCAGGAGTATGCTGGAGCCGAGCTGACAGCATACCAGAATGAATTGAACATCTGGCCCTGGGTCCAGCATATAGGTGTCCGGTCTCCTCGCCTGCAACAGCTATTGGGAGTGAAGTTAGAGCGTGAGGAGGTGTCCGACTACCTGCGTCATCTCCAGATCGATGCCGAGCCGTTCGATATTGCCCTAGAAGCTCGTAAGCACCTCGCTAAACCGTATAAGTTGGGTGCCAGCTTTAAGACCGATGGGGTTAAAGCTTTCGACTGCTCGTATCTAGTGGACTATATCTACTCGTTGATTGGGATTAAGATCGGCCATACAGCTCATGCTCAGTATACGAGTGGTACCGCGGTGGAGCTGGCTGATTTGCGTCCTGGTGATCTCGTCTTCCGGGGTGGCCCCTGGGTTCAACTAGATGAGGTCGAACGCGAGGGAGTTTCACATGTAGCGCTCTATATCGGTGAAGGTAAGATCATTGATGCCCGTAACAATGTGCGTAATCAAGCTGATGAGTGGGAAGAGCTACCGGTCGAGGAACAACAGGTAGTAGAGTTATCACTAGAACAGATGAGCCAGGATAGCCAGTTTTTGGGAGCTCGCCGTTATGTAGGTGACCTAGAGCAGTATGTGCAAGTGACAGCTCCTTGGTGGCGACCTGATTTGCGTGACGAGGCCGACATCGCTGAAGAGGTGATTAAGCTATACGGACTGGATAATCTCGAGGCCACTTTGCCTGCCTGGAGACCAAAGGAGAAGGGTTTAGTCGATCACTACTGGAGTCGACTAAATGAGTTGCGTCAGCTCTTGCGGGGTCGGGGTCTATTTGAGGTGACGACCTATCCGTTCATCAGCGAGGTCGACCTAGCCAACTACAAGATTACCGGCCAAAACCACCTGAAGTTGAAAAATCCTCGTAGTCAGGAGCAGGCCTATTTGCGGCAGAGTTTACTACCTACCTTGTTGAAAGCCGTAGTAGATAATACTACATATAAGGATAACTTTGGCGTATTTGAAATCGCCCGTACCTATACGCCGCGCTCAGATGAGATGCTGCCACTGGAGCACACGATGCTAGCCCTAGCCTGGCAGCAGGATGAGGCTCGTCTGCGGGTAAAGAGTGATATCGACCAGATTATGCGCTTACTGCAGATCACCCCTCAGTTCGTTACCAGCCATGACAATCCAAGCTTGCACCCAGCTCGCCAAGTGACACTTGAGGTGGACGGGGTAGCGATCGGCTGTTACGGCGAACTGCATTCAAAAATTATGCAGAATCAGAAATTACGCAATGCGGTAGCAGTGGTCGAGCTCGACGTGGTGCGACTGCTAGAGCTATGGCAGTCGGCGCGGTTTGAGCCGTTACCACGGTATCAAAGCAGTTACCGGGATATAGCCGTCATGGTGCCAGATAAAGTCACTTGGCAGCAGTTGGCTGTTAGCCTATCTCAGGTAGAGGACGTGGTCGTCACCTATCAGGACGAGTTTCAACGGGAGTCTGGTCGAGTGATTACGGTTCATCTAGAGCTGCAGGCTCACGCCAAGACTTTGAATGAGCAGGATATCCAGCAGCGGTTGCAGCAGATTGCTACAGTGGTGAAACAGGACCTTGACGCCGAACTTGAACTCTAAAGTTATCATCTATCTCACCGATCTTTCAGCTGACCAGATTTGGCTAGCTGTCAGGGTGAGAGGTGGCGACCTTGTCCAGTCCTCACTCGACAAGCTATACTAAGGCCAGTATGAATCAACCACCGAACTCCCCAGAGTCGCTTCCACCTTCATCAGAGCAGATATTTCCTCAGCTAGAAGCCGAAAAGCTCAATACAGCTGACGAACAGTTGCCGAATGGGGCCGAACGTCAGGCTGAAGAGGCGGTGGAGCGAGACGTGACGGACGCTCAGATAGTGCTGCCGACCGCTCAGCCAGCGCCACTGCCGACACCGACTCAACCGACTCCTGTACCGCCGGCCAGTACTCCGGCCACAGCGGCCGACGATGTTGACGTGATAGAGAAGGCTTGGGTCGAAAAGGCGAAACAGATTATCAAGGAGACGAAAGACGATCCTAGGGCGCAGGAGCAAGCGTTTGAGCAGCTCCAGATCGAGTACCACAAGAAGCGTTACGGCCGTGATATTAAAGCAACGCGATAATCGGAGGTAGCTAGGGTGATGGACGCGCTGATCATTTTCTCAACCGTTCTGATTATCATTCTTGCTCTGGCTGGGGCCGGCTTTATCGTCTACCGTAAGGGCCTCCGCTTTGCTAAGGGGGTAGAACGCGGTATTAAAATGGTGCCGATCTTAATTAATTTGCCGCCCTCCAGTGAAGATGTAGAGGTTGGTGGTCGCGATGTGCGTGACGTTATCCAGGAGCGCATATCTCAGGCCGAGGTGTTGTTTAACTTGATCGCCAGTACGGCGACGAAGGGGTTCAAGAGTAAGTTCTTCGGCCAACGCCACTTAGCGTTTGAGATCGTAGCTATCGACGGGGTTATACGTCTCTATACGGCGGTTCCGGTCGCTCTAGTAGCGGTGATTAAACAGGCTATACTGACGGCCTATCCGGGCGCTCAGCTGGAAGAGGTCGAAGACCATAATATCTTTTCGGCTACCGGTAAGATTACAGGTACCTACGGCGGTGAGATTAAGCTAAAACAGGCTTATTCCTATCCGATCGCTACGGTTAATCAGTTGAAACGGGATGCTATGCAGGCCGTGATTAAGTCTCTCACCAGTTTGGAGCAGGGGGATGGAGCTAGTCTGCAGATACTGGTGCGGCCGGCGCGGGAAGGTTGGACAAAGTCGTCCGAGCACATCGTGAAGCAGAAGCGAGACGATAAGGGCTCGTCCGGCATTTCAGCTAAGTCGCTATTGCAAGCTCCCTTTAAGGCGCCAGAGAGCGGGGACAAGGACAGCGGTCCGAAGCCTCCTAAACAGCTAACTAGCTTAGAGCAGTCGATGCTAGATGCGATCGAGGAGAAGACCAAGTCTTCCGGCTATGAAGTTTTAATTCGAGTGATCGCCTCTTCTGGCACGGCTACGCGAGCCCAGTCGATCACTCATAACGTCATCTCGGCCTTCTCCCTCTTCGATGCGCCGGGACTAAACGGCTTCAAGTTCGAGCCGGCGAAGAGTATCGAGAAGTTTGTGACCGATTTTATCTTCCGTTTCTTCCCGCCAGAGCGAGCTAAGATGGTACTCAACAGCGTGGAGCTAGCCACCCTATTCCACCTGCCGGACGATCAGTTTACTAAGACGACTCAGCTGCAGCGGCAGTTTTCCAAGCAGGTGGAAGGACCGACCCGGCTCAGTAAAGATGGAGTGATGCTGGGCCACAATTCCTACCATGGTGTAAAGAAGGAGATTCGTCTCAGCGATGAAGACCGTCGGCGTCATGTCTATATCGTGGGGCAGACCGGGACCGGTAAGACGACGGCGCTATCAAACATGATGGTGCAGGATATGATGGATGGTAAGGGCTTCGCCTTCGTCGATCCGCATGGTGATGAGGCCGAACGTTTGCTCGGCATGGTGCCACCGGAACGGAGTGAGGACGTTATTTATTTCGATCCCGGCAACATGGATACCCCGATGGGACTGAACATCTTTGAATACCGGACGGAGGATCAGAAAGACTTCTTGATTCAGGAAGCTATTAATATGCTTTATCGCCTGTATGACCCGCAGCATACCGGTATCATCGGTCCGCGCTATGAACACTTGTTCCGTAATGCCGCATTAACGGTCATGGCCGATCCGGCCGGCGGTACCTTCGTCGATATTCCGAAGCTGTTCCGCGATCCGCAGTTTGTGCGGCAAAAGCTCAAGCACGTGACGGACCAGTCGGTCCGCGAGTTCTGGCAAAAGGAGATGCCACAATCTCAGCGCTCTAACGATTTTGGTGAAGTGGTGAGTTGGTTCGTCTCTAAGTTTGGTGCCTTCTTAAGTAACCAGTTGATGCGTAACACTATCGGTCAGACTAAGAGCGCTTTCGATCTGCGTGAGCTGATGGATAGTAATAAGATCCTAATCGCTAACCTTAGTAAGGGGCGCCTAGGTGAACTTAACTCTCAGCTGCTCGGTATGATTTTCGTTATGAAATTCCAGGCTGCCGCTATGAGCCGGGCTAATGTACCGGAAGATGAGCGAAAAGATTTCTCTCTCTACGTCGATGAGTTCCAGAACTTTTCGACCGAGTCATTTGCTTTCATTCTGTCCGAGGCACGGAAGTACCGGATGAACCTGATCGTAGCTAACCAGTTTATCTCCCAGTTGAGCGATGAGATTCGCGATGCGGTCTTCGGTAATGTCGGTACTATTATTAGCTACCGCACCGGTCCGGCCGATGCCGACTTTCTAGTGAAGCAGTTTGCTCCGGCCTTTAACGAGCGTGATCTAGTCAACCTGCCTAACTTTAACGCTGCGATTCGATTGATGAGCGGTGGGTTACCGACTCAGCCGTTTAACATTGCTGCCTTGCCGCCGCTAGCTTCGTCTAAGCCGCAGTTAGCTCAGGCGCTGAAGAAGCTTTCGGCCGCTAAGTACGGTCGTCCTCGGGCTGAAGTAGAGAAGGAGATATTCGATCGGGTAGCCTCACAACCGGCTCCAAGTCCGTTTGAGAGTTTAGCCACCAACTCCCGGGAGTCGACCGGTCCGCCATTGGGGAGTGGTTCCGGGCCATCCGCCAGTCCAGGAGCTAGCGGGGGGGCTGCTTCAGCTTCGTTCTTAGACGAGTGGCTTGATAAACGTCGTGCCACATTGCAGCAAGCGGCTTCTCAGTCTGCCCCTAGACCTCAGCTTGAACCAACCGATCACTCACCTAAGCAGACATCCACCTACGCCGACCAGGCAGCTCCTAAGAGTAGCGGTGTATCTGAATCGGCTCAGACTCAGCCGCCCGCACCGTCTGAGTCGCCGAACCTATCTACTCCTGAGCCTATATCATTCAGTTCTGCCCCGGCTTCATCCCCTCCTAGCGGTGACTCCCAGACTTTTACACCCCCGTCTCCACTATCTTTCCCAGCGCCACCCTCAGCCGCGCTGCAGCAGGAAGAGGACGCAGATCAATCTACGCCTAAGTCACCTGATTTGCCCGAGCTGCCGGCTCAAGTGGAGGGTGACATCTCTACTGCGTCCGCGAGTTCCGACGTGGAGCAGACGGATAGTAGTGTTCTTCCATTAGTGCCGGCAGGGGATGAGCCCCATGTAGAGCCGGCTGAGTCGGCCGCTACAGCTGCTCAGGCGAGGCCTGAGTCTAGCGAAACGGCTGAGGCAGGCCTACAACAGTCGGAAGCTCCGGAGGCAAACGTGGTACAGCCTCAGCCAGTGCCGCCGGAAGAGTCTACCCCCGATGATAGTAGTGAGCCGTTAGTCTCGCCGTTTGGTACCGGGGTAGTGATGCCGGAGCAAAAACCGCTTAAGCCCGAAGCTGCTGAGAGTAACCCTACCGAGTCAGCCGTTCCCAAGCTGCAACCGGGTGAGATATATATCGACGATGAAGGTAAGGTCCATCAAGGTTAGCGCTCGACCCGCTCGCTCTTGCTAGTAGGCCGATTCAGCAGTATAATTGAGCTATATTTGAGGGTAAATAAAGAGTAATGGCAAAACAAACGAGTCAGTACGGCGCTGGCCAAATTCAGGTATTAGAAGGTTTAGAGCCGGTACGCAAACGTCCCGGTATGTATATCGGTGGTACTGGTCCGGAAGGGCTACACCACCTCATCTGGGAAGTTGTCGACAACGGTATCGACGAGGCCCTAGCTGGCCACGCTACCGAGGTATCCGTCGTTCTGCATGAGGACGGCGGCGTGACGGTACGCGACAACGGCCGTGGTATTCCAGTCGATAAGGTCGCTAAGACCGGTAAGTCGGGTCTGGAGACGGTACTGACCGTACTCCACGCTGGTGGTAAATTTGGTGGCGATGCCAGTGGTTACAAAGTCTCCGGTGGGCTTCATGGTGTCGGTGTTAGTGTGGTTAACGCTCTCTCGACTAAACTGATTGCTACGGTTTATAAGGACGGGAATGAGTACCAGCAAATCTTCGGTGAAGGTGGAGCACCACAGGGTGATATCAAAAAAATCGGGAAAACAGCGGAGACCGGTACTCAGATTACCTTTTATCCGGATAGTACCATCTTCGAGACGGTCGAGTTTGATTACAATTTAATTCTTGATCGTCTGCGCCACCAGGCCTATTTGACCAAAGGTGTTCGTACTAGTCTAACTGATGAGAAGGGCGGTCGTCGCTACGGTTTCTACTTCGAGGGCGGTATCGAATCTTACGTACGCCACCTCAATCGTGGTAAAGAGATCGTGCACGATAAGCCTTTTTACGTTTCTCGTGAGGTGAAGGAGTGCGAAGTTGAAATCGCGATCCAGTACTCCGACAGTTTCTCGGAGAACGTGAAGGCCTTTGCGAACAACATCCACACCCCGGAGGGTGGTACTGCTCTCACTGGTTTCCGGGCAGCGTTAACTCGAGTTATTAACGACTATGCCCGTAAGAACGGCTTTATTAAAGAGAAGGAAGAGAATCTAACCGGGGAGGATACACGAGAAGGTATCACGGCGGTAATCTCGGTTAAGCTGCCGGATCCGCAGTTCGAAGGTCAGACTAAGGCTAAGTTAGGTAACCCAGAGATTCGGGGCTATGTCGAGCAAGTGATGAGTGAATGGTTCACCTACTTCCTCGAAGAGAATCCGGGTGAGGCTCGCAAGATCATCGGCAAGACCCAGCTAGCTGCCAAGGCCCGTGTGGCCGCCAGAGCAGCTCGTGATACCGTGATCCGCAAGGGTGCGCTCGAAGGTGGCTCTCTGCCCGGTAAACTGGCTGACTGCTCCTCGCGTAAGCCAGAAGAGTCGGAAGTCTACATCGTGGAGGGAGACTCGGCTGGCGGCTCGGCTAAGAACGGTCGTGATTCTAAGTTCCAGGCCATTCTCTCCTTACGCGGTAAGGTTCTGAACGTTGAGCGAGTACGCTTAGATAAGATGTTGGCTAATAAGGAGATTAAAGAGCTAATTATGGCCCTCGGTACCTCAGTAGCAGAGACGTTTGATATCACCAAGCTGCGTTACCATCGCGTCATCATCATGACCGACGCCGACGTCGATGGAGCGCACATTCGGACGCTGCTTCTAACCTTATTCTACCGCCACCTACCTCAGCTAATCGAAGGGGGCTACCTCTATATTGCCCAGCCGCCGTTATACTTACTAGAAGTCGGCAAGAAACGCCTCTATGCTTACAACGAAGAGGAGAAGGACGCAATGATCGGGAATTTGATCGAGAAACGGGGTAAGAGCGATTCCAGTAGCTCTAGCGAAGTCGATGCTACCACGATTGTCGACGATGAAGAGAAAGATCGACTTAAACTAGCTGGTGTGAAGAGTATCCAGCGGTATAAAGGTCTAGGCGAGATGGACGCAGAGCAGCTGTGGGAGACGACTATGAATCCCGAGCACCGAGTTCTGCTTCAGGTTAACGTCGAGGACGCCGAGCGAGCCGATGCCGTGTTTACCAAGCTCATGGGAGTTGACGTGCCGATGCGCAAGAGCTTCATCCAGTCGCATGCAAAATCAGTAGAGAATTTGGACATATAACGTGGCAGATAATACAACACTACCAGAGAGCGTAAAAGACAACCGAGGTATGGTTCACAGTAAGAACCTCGTTGATGAGATGGAGAAGAGCTATCTCGAGTATTCGATGAGCGTGATCGTCGCCCGGGCCCTGCCTGACGTTAGGGACGGTATGAAGCCGGTCCACCGCCGCATTCTCTACTCAATGCACGAGAACGGCATCCGTCACAACACTAAGCATCGTAAAAGTGCCACCATTGTCGGTCAAGTTATGGGTAAGTACCACCCTCATGGTGACTCGGCAATCTATGACTCCTTAGCTCGTATGGCTCAGCCATGGTCTATGCGCTATATGATGGTGGACGGTCAGGGTAACTTCGGTTCGATGGATGGTGACTCCGCTGCTGCCATGCGTTACACCGAGGCTCGGATGACGGCCATCGCCGGTGAGATGTTAGCCGACATCGATAAAGAGACAGTCGATTTCGTACCTAACTTCGATGGTTCGGAGCAGCAGCCGTCCGTTCTCCCGGCTAAGGTACCGAACTTACTGCTCAACGGTCAGATGGGTATCGCTGTCGGTATGGCCACCAACATCCCGCCACATAACCTAGGCGAATTAGTAGACGCGCTAGTATTTATGATCGAGAACGATGACGTGACGACCGATGATTTGCTCAACTTTGTGAAAGGTCCCGACTTCCCAACCGGTGGTATCATCTATGGCCAGGAGTCGATTCGCCACGCTTATGGTAGTGGTCGCGGCGGCGTTACCGTCCGGGCTGTAGCGGAAATCGTCGAGAGTAAGAATGCGCACCAGATTTTAGTTACTGAGATCCCCTATGGTCAGAACAAGGCCACCCTCATCGAGAAGATTGCCGACCTGGTGAAGGACAAGAAGATAACCGGTATCGCCGATTTGCGGGACGAGAGCTCGCGCGGAAGCGTACGCATCGTTGTCGATTTGAAGAAAGATGCCTATCCGAAGAAGATTCTTAACCAGCTCTACAAGCTGACCCCAATGCAGACTAAGTTTCACTTGAATATGCTCGCTCTGGTAGACGGTATCCAGCCTAAGGTCCTTAACCTCGAGGCCATCTTAAGTGAGTATCTGAAGCATCGTCAGCTAGTAGTGCGCCGTCGCAGTGAGTTTGATCTGCGTAAGGCGAAGGCTCGCGCTCACATTCTGGAAGGACTGAAGATAGCGCTTGATCATATCGATGAGGTGATCAAGACGATTCGTGCGAGTGAGAGCACCGATGCGGCCCGGGATAACTTGATGAAGCAGTTTAAGTTCAGCGAGCTCCAAGCCAACGCTATCTTAAGTATGCAGCTACGTACTCTGGCCGGTCTCGAGCGCCAGAAGGTAGAGGACGAGCTGAAAGAAGTTCTGGTACTGATTAAGAAGCTAGAGAAGATTCTCTCTAGTGAGGCCGAGATTCTAAAGATTATTAAGGCCGAATTAGTCGAGATGAAAGATAAATATGGTGACGAGCGTCGGACCAGTATCGTCGAGCACGAGCTGGGCAAGTTCTCCGAAGAGGAGCTGATCCCGAACGAACAGGTAGTCATTACCTTCACCAAGGGTAGCTACATCAAGCGGACCACACTCGACACCTACCGGAGCCAAGGTCGCGGTGGCAAGGGAGTCGTCGGGATGGGTACTAAGGAAGAGGATGTGATCGCCCACATGGTGTTTGCGAATACTCACGACTACATCCTGTTCTTCACCACTATAGGTCGTGTCTTTAGGATTAAGGCCTATGAGATTCCGGTCGCCTCTCGAACTGCCAAGGGGCAGGCCATCGTTAATATCCTGCAGTTGCACCCCGATGAAGGCATCAGTGCCATCATCAAGCTGCCCCAAGAGAAAGAGGCTAAAGAGACTTATCTCCTCATGGCGACTTGTGAAGGTGTAGTCAAAAAGACATCACTAGAACAGTTCTCTAACATTCGCACTAACGGTATTATCGCTATTCGGCTCGATGACGATGACCTCTTGCAGTGGGTCCGTATTACAACCGGCCAAGATCAGATCCTCATCTCAACCGCTAACGGTCAGGCGCTGCGTTTCGAGGAGACCGATGTGCGTCCGATGGGCCGTAGTGCACGCGGCGTACGAGGCATCCGCCTGCGCAAGGGCGACAAAGTGGTTGGTTTCGATGTCGTCAATGATGATGCTCAGGTGATGGTGGTCCACGCTAACGGTTACGGTAAGCGTACCAAGGTGAAATTGTTCGCCGTACATAAGCGAGGCGGCTTAGGTATTAAGGCCGGCGTTATTAGCAAGAAGACCGGCCCGGTGATTAACGTAGTTCGCACCATTCCGGAAGAGGATGAGGTCTTACTCATCTCGCGCCGGGGTCAGATCATCCGCTTGCGAACGAAAGAGATATCGATCATCGGTCGGGTGACCCAAGGGGTGCGCATTATGCGCTTGAACAAAGATGATGAGATCGTTTCGGTCGCTCTTATCTCTGATACTGGGGCGGAACAAGAGTAATGCAGTTGCTGCTGATAGCTTTCAGTGCTTGGTTCGTAGCTCAGCTAATTAAGTTCTCCCTTAAAGCGCTAGTTGCGACGCCTGATTTCAAGTTGTTTTATCAGTCCGGCGGAATGCCGAGCGCTCATAGTGCAACCGTAGTTGCAGTCGCTATTGCGGCTCTAGCAATTGAAGGGCTGCAGAGTCCCATTTTTGGGATAGCAGCTGTTCTAGCTGCTATTGTCATCTACGACTCCCTAGGTATTCGCCGTTCCAGCGGGGAACAATCGGTCATGATGAATGTACTATTGAAGACATCAGGCAACACTAAGCTCGTAAAAGAGATTATGGGCCATACCCCGGTTGAAGTTGGCGCTGGCGCTATAGCTGGCGCTATAGTGGCTCTTTTGTTTACTTCTTCTGATTGGGACCATCAGTTAGAATGGTTAGTAATGTCTCCTCCAGCGCTGGAGAGGAGTGCCTACTTATTGTTCTTTGCTTTATTATTCTTTACCGCGTTAGCGGCGCGACTAATACTACAGCGGTATCGTCGGGTGAGAACAACGCATCGACTTAAGCTGATCATCTGGTGGAGTCTCGTCTTACCGGCTGCTATCGGACTGTTTATGTCGTTATTACAGTTTCAGACTATTCATGCTGGAAGCTGGCGGCTATGGCCACTAATGATTACAACTGCCTTGGGGATACTACATATAGTGCTGTGGAGGCGCGTTTATCGTTTTATAGGGTCACACTACCGCTACGAGGTAAAATTGCTAGAACGTCATCGAGCGACACGTACACAAGTGCGAAAAAACAAGAAACGCCGCCGCAAGTAAGAGTCATTAGACGCACAGGTTAGTGATTTGAGTGGGTATCATATTGTTAAATCAGAAATAGACAGGCTTCTTGCTACAGAGAGCATATTTAGGGTATAGGATGTGTTGACAAGTTGTTATGGGTAGGTTATTCTGCAAGAGAATAGTACAAAAAAAGTATACAAAATAGAGAATAAACGTAACACAAAATAATGAATCCCGAGCAACAAAACTCAGTTTTGCCAGACGATTATAATCAGCAATCAGCCCCTGATATGCCCACGAATCAGGCTGCACCGGTAGTCGGTTCGCCGTATCATCCCCAGGGCACCGCAGGTCCATACCCACCCCATAACTATCCGCCCTACACTCCGCATAACACCAGTCATGCTACCGTTATAGCTGTCAGCATCGCGGTAGTAGTACTACTTGTTTCGCAGATGTGGACTATGAGGAGTATTATGCCGGCGGCTAACAGCCAGCAATCAGAGCGGGAAATCTCGTTACAGCAAGATAGACTTGACGCTCAACAAGATAAATTAGCACTTCAAGTAGAGAACTTAAGTAAAGCTACAGAGGAGCTGGTAGCCTCACAGTCTGACAGCCCAGCTGCTGACGATGTAGAGGAGGATAACGATGAATCTGCTGTAGCGGATGATTCGGATGGAGTAATTGCTAGCGGTAGCGTAGGCGCGACCGGAGCTAGGGGAGCCACTGGTCCACAAGGCCCGACTGGTCCTTCAGGTCCAGCCGGCGCAAAAGGGGCAACTGGTTCACAAGGGC
Organism: Candidatus Saccharimonadales bacterium; assembly: GCA_040903985.1. Lineage (NCBI taxonomy): Bacteria > Candidatus Saccharimonadota > Candidatus Saccharimonadia > Saccharimonadales (SeqCode) > Saccharimonadales bacterium (SeqCode). The sequence goes on along the minus strand of JBBDUI010000002.1, from coordinate 245,130 downwards.
CTATCGGACCTCAGGGGCCCGCGGGTATTCAGGGTCCGACCGGCTCCCAAGGACCAGCCGGAGCTGACGGTCAGGACGGTGCAGTCAGGGCATATCAATATATCTGGTACCTTGATCGCGGGTAGTCTCCAGGGTGACGGAGCTAATCTCACTAACGTTAATGCAGCAAGCTTAGGAGGGAATACAAGCTCCTACTTTACCAATGCTAGTAATATAAGTACTGGTACATTGTCTAACGCTCGGCTTGATGCGAGTGTCTCGCTATTGGGACAGTCGATTCAGAATAGTGAGGTGGATGAGGATCTGACAATTTCGAGCGCAGGTTCGGTAGCTGACGGAGCTTTAAGTAGTAATGTAGCCTTTCTTAATGCGAACAATACTTTTAGTGGCAATAATACCTTCCAGCAGATAACAGCTACCAGCTTACTCCAAAATGGCAATCAAGTCTGCGATGCCTCTGGTAACTGTCCTGGTGGTGGTAGTGGTGGCCTTCAGGGTAGCGGTAGTGTGGGCCAGATCGCTTTCTTTGATGGGAGTGACTCTTTAACTGGTAATAGTAACTTCCACTGGGATAATACTAGTAGTCGTCTCGGCATTGGTACTAGCAGCCCGCAGGTGGCACTCGATGTATATGGAGAGGCATCTGTTCGTTCAGTCGCACCGGTAGCGAGTGCTCTGGCTGTTAAGACTAGTAGCGGACAGGATATATTGCGAGTGGCTACTAACTCGAGCTTGTCTTCCTCTGGGGCTTTAACTACTGCCGGACTTGTCGGGGCAAGTGGAGTAGTTATTAGGGACTCTTATGCCTACGTGGCAAGCTCTGAGGCCGATGCGTTGACGATAGTTGATGTTAGCTATATTGATGAGCTAGCCCAGGTCGGTAGCGTATCGGATGCGGTCGAGCTTAATGGTGCTAGAAGGGTAGCCGTAAGTGGAGATTATGCTTACGTGGCCAGCTTCCATGCGGATTCTGTCGTCTCGATCGATATTAGCGATCCTACTACTCCTGTTAAGGTAGATACTTACATTAATAATACTGATCTCGAAGGCGCTAGCGATATCGCTATTAGTGGGAACTATGCATATATCGCTAGTCATTATGCTGGTAGCCTAACGGTTGTTGATATCAGTGATCCAAATGATTTAACTCAAGTTAGCAGCTTTAGCTCCGCTAATTTGGTAGGCGCCCGGGGAGTTGCTGTGAATGGAGACTATGCTTACGTGGCCAGCGCCACAGCCGGTTCGTTAACAGTAATCGATATTACTAATCCGGCCGCCTTAAGCACAGTCGATAGCATAGCTAATACTGATTTGAATGGGGCTAGAAGCGTGGCTGTGAGTGGAGACTATGCTTACGTGGCCAGCGCCACAGCCGGTTCGTTAACAGTAATTGACATTACTAATCCGGCCGCAGTATCCCAGGTGGGCACGGTGACATCGGCCGAATTGACCGGCGCTAGCGAAGTGTTCTTCAGCGGTGGCTACGCGTATGTTACAAGTGACACTACGGGCACGTTAGCGGTCGTCGATGTGGTCGACCCAGCTGCACCGACTCAGACGGGCAGCATAAGTGATGGCGATTTAGCAGGTGCTAGTGGGTTATTTGTTGCCGACAGCTATGCATATATCGCAAGTAGCGGGGCAGACGCTCTGACCGTAGTAAAGATAACGAACGGCCAGACGCATACTAGTAACCTTTTAGTTGAGGGCGATGCTCGAGTTGGTGGCGATACCCGCCTGGACCGGGATCTATTTGTTCAAGAGGATCTTCGCGTAGAAGGCAACACTCGTTTAGGAGGTCGGCTGGAGATAGATCATACCGATCTAAGTCGTGATGCTCTACGCGTGACTACTCGGGCAAATATCGGCACAAGCACATCGAGTTTCATAACAGCATGGGGCGGGACGAGCAGTGATTCGGCTTATTCAATCCGTCAGACCGGTGATGGTGGTTATATCGTTGTGGGAGAGACTAACTCATACGGTGCGGGTAGTGGCGACTGGATGCTTTCTAAGCTTAACGTATTCGGTCAGCTGGAATGGTCGACCGTACTGGGTAGCACCAGTAGTGACATTGGCTACTCGGTAGATTTAACTACAGATGGGGGATATATCGCTTCGGGACGAGTTAACGGTTTGGGGGCGGGAAGTTACGATCTAATGGTTATTAAATTTACGGCTAATGGAGCGGTTAGCTGGAGTAAGACACTGGGTGGCGCCAGTAGTGAGTCATCGCCTTCTACTGTAAAACAGACCAGTGACGGAGGCTATGCCATCTCTTGGTATAGCTCTACTTTTACAACCGGGGGTAGTAATGATTTTAATATAACCAAACTCGATAGTAATGGCGTGAGTCTCTGGACACGTGCGATCGGAGGAAGTAGTAGTGATACGACGAATGATATGGATTATACCAGTGACGGTGGCTTCATCTTGACCGGCTCTACCTCCAGCTATGGTGCGGGCAGTGGCGACTTTATGACGGTTAAGCTCGACTCCAATGGAGCTCATGAGTGGACAAGAGTGATAGGTGGCACCGGTAGCGAAACAGCCCAGTCCGTACAGCAGACTAGTGACGGGGGCTATATCATTGGAGGCTATACCTCCGGTTACGGTGCCGGTAGTAACGACTTTATGCTGGTTAAGCTCGACTCTGATGGAGCTCATGAGTGGACTAAGGTAGCGGGTGGAACTGGTAGTGATGTCGTTCAATCAGTACAGCAGACTAGTGACGGAGGCTACATTCTAGGCGGCTATACCGCCAGCTATGGGCCGGGCAATAACAGCTTTATGTTGATTAAGTTTAACTCCAGTGGAGCTGAAGAGTGGACTAGGGTAGTGGGCGGCACCAGTAGCGATCAAATTCGATCTGCTCGCCAGACTAGTGATGGAGGGTATGTGGTGGCTGGCATTACGTCTAGCTACGGTACAGGTGGTAGCGATTTCATGGCGGCTAAATTTCATGGCCTGGTTAACATCGAGGGGTGCGGTGATATTTGTGAAGATATTGAGCTTGAGGAGACTGACATCTCGCCCGAATCAATTACAGTCAGCCCGTCTGTAGGCAGTCATAGCCCAACCAACAGCACGGTGTTACCAACTATAATTAATCCGATCGTGCCCTATGCTGCAGTGGTCTCTCATGGCGAAACTATCAGCAACTACCAAGAGACTACGGTTAACGCTTTTACGATTGACGCTAACGCCAATACTCTCATCCAGGGCGGAAATGTAGGTATCGGCACCACCTCTCCCGATAGCAAGTTAACTGTTTCCGGTAACGTGCGGGCCCATGCTTTCCTAACCGATACTTCTGCCGACGTTGCTGAGCATTATGCCACCGCCGAGCCGGTTGAGCCCGGTGACATCGTGGCCTTTAACGCCGAAGGCAAGTTAGTGAGAGCTACCACGAGCGTGTCTCTAGCTGGGATTATCTCTACTGAGCCTGGTTTGGTCTTAGCTTCGAAGACCGAGGGCGCACCGCTTGCCCTAGTCGGTCGGGTGCCAGTAAATGTAACCACAGAGAATGGCAGCATAGCTGTAGGCGACCCCATTACCCTCTCTGAAACTCCAGGGGTCGGAATGAAAGCTAGTGATCCGGCACGAATTGTCGGCTATGCCCTAGAGAGTTACAGTGGTAGCGACGTCGGCTCAGTGATGGTCTTTGTGAAGACTGAGAACTATATACCACAATTACAGCAAGCCAGCGAAAGCGTACAGGATAGTGGTGAGCAAGTTGACTTCTCAAGCTTGAACGTGAGTGGTGCTAGTACGCTGGCTAGCTTAGAGGTGACCGGAGATGTGGTGATCGGGGGTACTCTTAGTGTCTCAGCAGTACGAGTAAGCATGAACTTAAGTATAGGAGGACATCTTCTCAGCACCGGTAACACCCCAGAAGCCAGTTCCGGGGCTGATCTAGAAGGCGGTACAGTTAGTTTAAGCGGAACTGATGTAGCCGGAACTATTAATGTGGTGGTATCAGAGAGCGTGGTGGAGACTAATGAGTATGAGTTAGCGCGGATCGACTTCTCTCAAATTTACACCTTCCCGCCCCGAGTCACGATTTCGGCTAGAAATGCCGCCGCTACTAGCTTGGAGGTGTATGTGAAGTCGACTCCCGCAGGGTTCATGCTGGTCACTACCGTCCCGGTGACAGCTGGTACCGAATACAGCTTTGACTACCACGTAATTGGGGCCGGCTTCTCTAGCCCGACAGCTACCGAGTAGGTAGTAGAGACCAATAGAGAGGATTACGCTCGTCGAGGTGAGCCATTTAGCTAAAGGCTGAGGAGTAGGGGCTAGCAGCTGGTTTATAAAACCGGGGTTGTTATTTCTAGTTAGTATAACTTATAGCTGGGGTTGACACTGTCTATGCCGCTCGATTATTATAGAATTTGTACGTTTGTGAGCAAGCGCCCGAGTTTAGGGAGCTTTTTTTATCACTACGTGAGGTACTTTAAGAATTTAGACTGTGCAGTATAACCGTTTTTCCCCGATTTTATCGGGGATCAATTCCGTCTCGGTGGTGACATCGAGACAAACGTTTTTACATTTGTACGTTACAAAAAACAATGTTAGTTAGTTTTTGAGCAATCAAATTCAATAAGCTAAGTGGCCGAGTGAACCGCAAGGTGATCTCGAGCTTAGCTTTTCATGGAGAGTTTGATCCTGGCTCAGGGTGAACGCTGGCGGCGTGCCTAATACATGCAAGTCGAGGGAGAATCCCGATTTATCGGGAGGAAACCGGCGAACGGGTGAGTAACACGTTGGTACCTGCCCCGAAGTAGGGAATAGCTCGGAGAAATCCGGATTAATGCCCCATAGTCCTTCGCTTTTAGCGGGGGTAAAGCTCCGGCGCTTCGGGAGGGGCCTGCGTATGATTAGCTAGTTGGTAGGGTAATGGCCTACCAAGGCGACGATCATTAGCTGGTTTGAGAGGATGATCAGCCACACTGGGACTGAGACACGGCCCAGACTCCTACGGGAGGCAGCAGTAGGGAATCTTCCACAATGGGCGCAAGCCTGATGGAGCAACGCCGCGTGCAGGATGAAGGCTTTCGGGTCGTAAACTGCTTTTATATAGGAAGAATATGACGGTACTATATGAATAAGCCTTGGCTAACTCCGTGCCAGCAGCCGCGGTAATACGGAGAAGGCAAGCGTTACCCGGAATTACTGGGCGTAAAGCGTTGCGTAGGCGGTTTATCAAGTGAAGTGCGAAATCCTGTGGCTCAACCACGGGCTTGTATTTCAAACTGATTAACTAGAGGGCAGTAGAGGTGAGTGGAATTCCTAGTGTAGGAGTGATATCCGTAGATACTAGGAGGAACACCAATTGCGAAGGCAGCTCACTGGGCTGATCCTGACGCTGAGGCACGAAAGCGTAGGTAGCGAACCGGATTAGATACCCGGGTAGTCTACGCCGTAAACGATGGATGCTAGCTGTTGGGGAGTATCGACCCTCCTCAGTAGCAAAGCTAACGCGTTAAGCATCCCGCCTGGGGAGTACGGCCGCAAGGCTAAAACTCAAAGGAATTGACGGGGACCCGCACAAGCGGTGGAGCGTGTGGTTTAATTCGAGGCTACGCGAAGAACCTTACCCAGACTTGACATCCTGGTTACAACTCTTAGAGATAAGAGTGTCATTTAGTTGGACCAGTGACAGGTGATGCATGGCCGTCGTCAGCTCGTGTCGTGAGATGTTAGGTTAAGTCCTTTAACGAGCGCAACCCTCGTGATTAGTTGAATTTTTCTAATCAGACCGCCTCGGTAACGGGGAGGAAGGAGGGGATGACGTCTGGTCAGCATGTCCCTTACGTCTGGGGCTACACACACGCTACAATGGCCGGTACAACGGGAAGCTAAGCAGTGATGCGGAGCTAAACCTATCAAAACCGGTCTCAGTTCGGATTGAAGGCTGCAACTCGCCTTCATGAAGTCGGAATCGCTAGTAACTGTGGGTCAGCACACCACAGTGAATACGTTCCCGGGTCTTGTACACACCGCCCGTCACATCACGAAAGCTATCAACATTCGAAGTCCCCGCCTTAGGCTGGGCCCAAGATGGGGGTAGTGATTGGGGTGAAGTCGTAACAAGGTATCCGTAGCGGAAGCTGTGGATGGATTACCTCCTTTCTAGGGAAAACCGTTTCGATTAATAATCGAAACTAGACCTATTACGCTCGAAGATAAGGTCCCGCCATTGGTGGGAACGAAGGGTCGAGTTAGTGATAGATCCCAAGGTCGGCCCCGCACCTGAAATGCAGTAAAGTTCGCAAGAACTTTAGCTGTAACTAGTTCCTAGCTATTTCATTAGAAAGTTAGGGCTAGCCGAGTCGCAATAGCTTATGCTATTGCCTGCATCTCAGGTGCGGGGTTGGTTATGCTGCACAGTCTAAGCACTTAAAGCTACAAACAATCACCCTGTCGAATGACAGGGTGATTGTTGTTTAAATGACTACTAAACATAAATAATATCGATACCAGTAATTCCGACTTGCCCCAGGAGGTGATTTCTGGTTACAATAAGGTGTGCTTTTATAGGGGCGATTAGCTTCCGCCGTCGCTTGGGGGCTATGGCGGACACAGCTGCCCAGCTAGTGTGCGTCACTGTGTATTCTGAAGATAGTAAAATACAGCTGGAGGGCGATTAGCTCAGCCCGGTTAGAGCGCGTCACTGTTTCGTACTTTTATAATTCAATCCAAATGGAGGGGCTGTAGCTCAGTCTGGTTAGAGCGCGTCACTGATAATGACGAGGTCCGTGGTTCGAGTCCACGCAGCCCCACCATTTGGATTGAAAAATTATTATGCTTTATCGAGCAAAGCGAGACCTAATGACGAGGCCTCAGGTTCGAGTCCCGGATGACCCCAATCGATAATAACTCCCACCTCCCACCAGTTGCCAGATAACCACAACCACTCTATATTGGGTACATAGCAACTAAACATTGAAGCTAAAGTATAATGCCACGACTACCAATCCCCGGATCAGACGAAGGAACATGGGGAGACATCCTCAACGAATACCTCAGTGTCGAACTAGCTAGTGATGGCTCCCTCAAACGTGGTACTGAGCTAACTCAGAAGCTCAACCGCAGTGGCGATACTATGGGCGGAGAGCTATCCCTAGGCGGAAACAAGATTGTCGGACTAGCCAACCCTACCACCCCTCAAGACGCCGTCACTAAAGCCTATGTTGATGGACTCCCAGGTGTCGGCTCCTCTCTAGCCGCCCTAGATGATACCGATACCGATACTGCCAGTGATCAAGATGTCTTAACCTACGATAGTGGCACTAGCACCTGGGTAGCTGCTATTGCCCCCGTACTAAGCATCAACTCTAAGACCGGAGCAGTAACTCTAGATGCTAGTGATGTAGCTAACCACACCACCACCCACCAATCCGGCGGAACTGATGAACTGAACGTCGATGGCCTCTCCGGCGAACTAGCCGACCCCCAAGTACCGAAAGGTCACTCACTAGGTGGTATCGAACACAGTGCTACCACCCTAGCTGCCCTCAACGCCAAGATTAGTGATGCCACCCTAGATGATGCCAGTGCTACCCGTACTCCAACCGAGCATGGTAATGAAGCTCACTCCGCTACCTTCATCACAGCAGCCGAAGCCCCCGTCCAGTCTGTCAACGGTGATACCGGTATTGTTTCTCTGGATGCCAGTGATGTAGGAGCTGATCCTGCCGGTACCGCTACTACAGCTATCACTAATCATGAGGCCGTAGCAGACGCCCACCCAGCTACCAACATCGAGTTTGACCCGACCGGCCTGGAACACACCACAGCCGTAAATGTCCAACAAGCCATCACCGAGCATGATCAGGCGATTGGGAGTAGTGCGTCTGTGGTGCAGGTCGTCACTGCGACCTTGGGTAGCGACTCGGACACTACCGCCGACACGCCGCAAGACTCCGGTCTCGAAGCCACGATCATGCCAGCGTACGCCGATTCGATCATCCTCGCCCGCGTTTCGGGACAGGTTACTTACTCGGTGGTGTCCGGTAGCTCGATTAACCGCAACGGTGTCGTGCAAATCCGCGACACGACTGGCGACGAGGTGGTCACCAACGAGCGTCGTGGTCACCGTCTGCTTGCATCGTCCAGCGAAACGGCCACGTTCTACTCCCCGATTGCGCTCGAAGGCGAGCACGAACCGGGATCGACGGCCACCCGTACCTACCGTCTAGAGCACGGCCCCTGGCCGACCGGGTCACCAAATGTGGAGTCATCTATCATAGCGGGGGCGCTGATGACACTCACGGAGGTACGTTCCTGATGGCATTGGACACCACACAGCGCAAGTGCGCCCTAGCCCATCTCGGCATCGCCTACACAAAGGTAGGTGAGACGTTGACCGTCCACGGCGACGAGCCGGACGAAACTACGTTGCAGGCTGCCTATGACGAGGCGATCGCCACGCGACCAGACCCACGAGCTGAGCTCCTCGCCGCCGTCGAGGCCGCCACGACACTGGACGAACTCAAGGCGGCGATCAAGGGCGACGGCCAGTCGACGCTTGCCAGCGACATCTTGTAATGGCTGGTGTGCCTAGCTTCGGCAGCAGTAAGACTAATCAGAAGGCAGAATCAGCTAGCCGGATAATAAGACTTGCTGCCGCTGAAAATGGCCTGGTCTTCGTTCCGCTATATGAGGCGACTAGGGGCAAGCTTAACCCCCTGCTTGATTATGCAGCTGATTGGTTTCATCCTAATAGTCGCGGCTATCAAGTACGGGCCGAGGCTTTCTGGGAAAAGCTAGAGCCGAGAATATAGTTTTACGATTATATTTATTGTATACTCTGGTACGTGCTTAGGGGTAGCCATACCTTTAAAATTACTCAAGCATGGGGATGTAGCTCAGTTGGCTAGAGCACCTGCTTTGCAAGCAGGGGGTCGAGGGTTCGAGTCCCTCCATCTCCACCAAGAAAAGAGTCTCGGCGTCAGCCGGACTCTTTTCTTGGTGGAGAATATACTTGAGAACCGACCAGATCAGACCCAGGCGGTAGACCTTCGAAGCCCTACTCCTCGGGCGCATCTGTATGGTGCAGGCGCAAATGCGTCTTTATTTCTGTACTAGTCCCCCGGATAAGATGAAGTTCGATACCTCTGATCGTTTCCCTTCTACTGGCCTCAAGTCTTTGTTAGCTACCACTACCATCTCGCCTAAGAAGGAGAATGGATCGGGCAGATAGACACTAGAGTGCTGGCTGAGACCAAACTGCTCCAGACCTGAGCGAGTTACAAAGCCGAATTTTATCTCACGACCTTCCTCGCGGGTTACTATAACCGGGTTTTCAAATATTTCCCGGGAGAAGTTGAGGATTAGTACAAACCGTTTCATTGAGGTAAATATCTGGTTCAGAAAGGGGAACTTGCCCAGGCCACGGAGAGCTCTGCGTTTAAAGTAAGGCTGAAGTCCGCCAGTTATTACAGCTCCGACGAGAGTAGTAATTAGGATAGCTATGCCGAGAGTAGTTACGCCGCTTATGAATCCCACCCCTGTAGGCAAGACGATGGAGAACAGTTCTCGCACTAGGGTAATAACCAGTAAGATCGGCAGAAGGAAGAGCAGCCCTTTAATGAAGTAGGTGGTTAGCTTTCTCATGCTGTTATTGTCCCACAAAACAAAAAATGTCGCCAACTCGTGGCGATAGCGACCTAGAGCTTGACAAGGCAATCCGCTTACGTATATAGTTGAACGTAAGTATAGAAGTTAGAAATAAAAACTAATAATATAAAAAGAGTTCAATATGCCAGAAGAAAAACCAGATTTGCCACAACCAGCAGCAGCCACCCCGGATGTTCCTAATACGTCGCCCCCGTCTCCAGGAGTAACACCACCGGTCGATACCAGCTTTGACACCAGCCCACTTCCGGCGGCTAATCCAGCCGAAGTTAATTTAGCTGGTCCAGATCGCTTTGCCGAGTCAAGCACAGATCAAACCATGGGTGACCCGGCAGCATATGGCGCCTCATCTGCTAATGGTGACGTTTCATCCCGCCTAGATCAATCTCAGTCCTCGAGCTTTCCACTCCAAACTGGAGCTAATAATACGGGTGCTTATATGGAGCAGCCATCTCAGTCGCACAAGTGGATCTTAATTGCGCTTAGTGCTCTTATCTTATTAGTAGCGTTGGGCGGTGCGGGCTGGTACTTCTTTTGGAGTGATGCTAGCTCAGAGGGGCCGACTGTCCAAGAGCCGGTAGCCACTCCAGACTCAGAGCCAGAGGTGATCGAGGTAGAGGTTGACGGGATTGAGACTGAGGATGCTACTCCGACAGTAACCGGTACAGTAGATGACCCAGAGGCTACTGTGACAGTTTTGGTAGATGGCGAAGAGTATGAAGCCGAATTAGCGGTTGATGGTACATGGTCCGTAGAGATAACGCAGGAACTGGCAGCCGGCACGTATAATGTGACGGCCACAGCCGATAACGGAGTGCTGCAGGGGCAAAACGATAGCTCTAGCGAGCTAGTAATAGTCGCAGCTCAGCCTGAACCGGAACCCGAGCCCGAGCCTGAGCCGGTGCCAGAACCAGAGCCTGAACCGGAAGCGATTCCAACCACCGGTCCAGAGCAGCTGCCAACTACCGGTCCCGCCTAGTATCAGTTTGGATTCGGTCAAAGCATCATAACGCCTGTCGCTAGCGACAGGCGTTATGATATGCCATAATACAGCTTAATGAGAGAAGATATACGGAATCGATTGCGACGTAGCCTGGGCTGGAGTGTCAGTCTGAGCGTCGCCCTTATCATACCGCTTTACCTGTGGCTTAGGCTGCCCGAGCTAATCGGTGAGGTGTCAACTCTCCGCCATGGCTTAACTGTCGTGGCTAAAGTGGGGGCATTTACCGGTTTCGCTAGCTTTATGTGGTCGTTGGTGTTGGGGGCGCGACTGAAATCGATTGATAAGCTCTTTCTTGGTTTAGATAAGGCCTATAAGGCACATCGTATCTTTGGTAGCTATAGCTTTATCGCCATTGCCGTACACGCTGTAGCGATCACAGCGGCTATCGCTATGAGCGCTCCACTGGGAGCACTGCGAATGTGGGTACCGGGGGTCGACGCGGTGGTTACATGGGGAGTAATCGCTTTCTTGGGCATGGCCGCTCTCTTAACAGCGACAGTGTTGTATAAACTACCATATCAAACCTTTTTGACGGTTCACCGTTTACTGGGGCTGTTGTTGGTACCGGCCGCCCTGCACACCTTCCTAGCTAGCGGTCATCTTCTGGATAACCCGGCTTTACGGCGGTATATGCTGATCGTGACATTCATCGGTGCTCTCAGTTATCTGTATCATTCGGTTCTGGGAGAATGGTTAACTAAAAAGTACCCTTACCGGGTAGAGGCGGTTAACCATCTGGGGGAAGACATCACTGAGATTATTCTGCAGCCGAGCTGGCATCCGGTCAGTTTTCGACCGGGTCAGTTCGGCTACTTGAGTATGCGGGATGCTGCGGTACAACGAGAGGCGCATCCGTTCTCCTTTAGCTCGAGCCGTCACGATCGTCAGCTTGGCTTCGTCGTTAAAAATTTGGGGGATTACACGGCTAAGATCGGGGAGGTGCATCCTGGCGTCCGAGCTATTGTCGACGGCCCATATGGCAATTTTAGTTATCTCAACTCAACTAGTCGTCGTCAGATCTGGATCGCCGGTGGCATCGGTATCACGCCGTTCCTCAGTATGGTGCGGAGTTTTCCGGATAAGCTGCGGTACGATATCGACTTCTTCTACTGTACTAAGTCAGACACCGACGCCTTATTTCATACGGAGCTAACCGCAGTGGCTAAGCGCCATGCCGGCTTTCGAATGCACCACATCTGTGAGGAGCGGGAGGGATTCATGAATTTAGAGTTGCTACAGCAGCGAGCGGACATCCAGGCCGCCGCTATCTTTATCTGTGGTCCACCACCGATGTTAAACGGTCTGCGTAAGCAGTTCGTTGCTGCTGGAATCGACGAGGATCGTCTGCACTACGAAGAGTTCTCTTTCTAGCTACTGGACGGCTAGGGCTATCCACTCTATAATGAGGGGAAAGATAAAAACCAAAGTATCAGAGGTATTTACAGGCGTTATTTTCCTGTGATACAATCCAGCTTGCGCTATGAGCTTAAGTGATTGCCGATTATAGGGGTCAGCAGTCATTTAGGCTTTGCATTTTTAGGGAGCTTAGAACGTTAACAAACATTTAGCAAATAGCTGTACTATTTGCTAATTAAGTTGGTGTGAAATCCAAGAACTTCAACAGTTCTTGGTAATGCAAAAGACGAGAAAGGGCGCACAGCGGATGCCTTGACATACATTCACCGACGAAGGACGTAGTAGGCTGCGATAAGCCTCGGGGAGCTGCCAAACGAGCTATAATCCGGGGGTGTCCGAATGGGGAAACCCGGCTCTGGTAATACAGAGTCACCGCTATCTGAATATATAGGATAGTGCGAGGGAACCTGGGGAACTGAAACATCTTAGTACCCGGTGGAATAGAAAGCATATGCGATTTCCTCAGTAGTGGCGAGCGAAAGGGAAACAGTCTAAACGATATAAGTTTTCGAGTATTAACTTACACGAATAAGCTGACAGGCGAATACTTGTATCGGGTTGTGAGATATTAGACGACTCTCGATATCATCTCTGGTTGATAAATAGTTATCGCTAGAGATGATATCGAGATGAAGATCGACTGTCATAGATCTGTAAGGTTACAAATTGCTGGGTTAGGAGAAAGTTCTGGAAAGGACTGCCAAAGAGAGTGAAAGCCTCGTATCCGAAAACGTAGCAACCTTATGTTTTTTATCTCGAGTAGGTCGGAACACGTGAAACTCTGACTGAATCTGGGAGGTCCACCTTCCAAGACTAAATATGATGTATGATCGATAGTGAACAAGTACCGTGAGGGAAAGGTGAAAAGAACCCCGTAAGGGGAGTGAAATAGACCTGAAACTGTGTGCCTACAAGGAGTCGGAGCTCCGATTTATCGGGGTGACGGCGTGCTTTTTGTAGAACGATCCAGCGAGTTACTTTATAAAGCTAGCTTAATCCGCATAAGCGGAGTAGGCGTAGTGAAAGCGAGCCTTAATAGGGCGAAATTAGTTTTATGAAGTAGACCCGAAACCAGGTGACCTATCCATGGGCAGGCTGAAGCGGACGTAACAGTTCGTGGAGGGCCGCACCAGGACACAATGCAACGTGTTTGGATGACCTGTGGATAGCGGTGAAATGCTAATCGAACCTGGAGATAGCTGGTTCTCCTCGAAATAGCTTTAGGGCTAGCGTTGTGTGGTAGCAGTTGGAGGTAGAGCTCTGATTGGGTCTGGAGCGGGCAACCGTATCCATCCCTGTCAAACTACGAATACCGATCGTGGAAGCACAGCAGTTAGAACGCGGGGGCTAAGCTCCGCGCTCGAAAGGGAAACAGCCCAGACCGCCGATTAAGGTCCCTAAATCCAAACTAAGTGGGAAACGAGGTAGAGTCGCAAAGACAATTAGGATGTTGGCTTAGAAGCAGCCATTCATTTAAAGAGTGCGTAACAGCTCACTAATCGATTGTGATTCTGCGCGGAAAATGTAACGGGGCTAAGTTTGGTACCGAAATCGCGGACTCTAGTATGAGACTAAGCTTATAGTTGTGCTTATTGATTTCTGATTAAGATATGAACGAATAATTTTCGCATAAATTCGAAGTGAAATACACTATCAGGGAAAAAGAGCAGTGAACGTAAGTGAACTTGAGATGAAACCGTAGGTTTTGTCTCATACTGGAGTGGTAGAGGAGCGTTCCTTGCAGCGTTGAAGGTGAGCCGGAAGGCCAGCTGGAGCGCAAGGAAGTGAGAATGCTGGAATTAGTAGCCATAAGAAAAGTGAGAATCTTTTCCACCGAAAGAGCAAGGTTTCCTGAGCCATGGTAATCATCTCAGGGTTAGTCGGTCCTAAGCCCAGGCGTAGTGCGTAGGCGATGGACAACGGGTTAATATTCCCGTACTAGTGATGTTGTTGTATCGCGTTGTGCGGTATGGTAGCGCAAGCAGTTTTTTGGCTATAACTGTCTAAGTGTCTAGTTTCCACTTTTGTGGAGGTGAAGCACGAATGCGATCCCGATTACGGGAGAGTTGCGCAAGCCAAACCGACCGGAAAAGACGCGATACGTATAAACATAGCTAACCGTACCGCAAACCAACACAGGTGCTCAGGTCGAGTAGACCAAGGTGTACGAGAGAACCTTCGTTAAGGAACTCGGCAAAATAACGGCCGTAACTTCGGGATAAGGCCTGCCCCGCACCCTTTTAGGGTGTAGGGCCGCAGTAAAAGAACTCAAGCGACTGTTTACTAAAAACACAGGTCCGTGCTAACACGAAAGTGGATGTATACGGGCTGACGCCTGCCCAGTGCTGGAAGGTTAAGGGAACGAGTGCAAGCTCTGAACTGAAGCCCCAGTAAACGGCGGCGGTAACTATAACCGTCCTAAGGTAGAATGCTGCCTTAGTAGGGTGAATGACCCTCTTCTCGTTTTTCCTCTCGTGTGAGGTTTCGAGAAGAAAATCTGGCTATATGCTGGAAACCCCGTGTCCTAAAAGGACTGTAGTATCCTGCGCTAGTAATTGTATGTTCGTATACTGTTCGGTATACTGAATATATGGTAACTAATAATGCGACAGGTGCGGACAATCAGCAGGGAAGGCTAGATCCGTGGTGGATAAACGGTTTCGTTGATGGGGAGGGCTGTTTTGCAGTCAGCGTATTTAAAAACGCTACTACTCTTTCTGGATATCCAGTATTTCCAGAGTTTGTAGTAACCCAAGGCGCTAAGAGCCTGTCGGTCTTAGAAAGTATTCAATCTTTCTTTGGCTGTGGTAATATATACGTCAATACGAGATACGATAACCATCGTGAGCCACTGTATCGCTACTGCGTCAGATCTATTAGAGATATTCAGGAAAGGATAATTCCATTCTTTGAAGTCTATCCATTACAAACTGCTAAACAGCAAGATTTTATTATCTTCTGTGAAGTAATAGCAATGATAGCTAGAAAGGAACATCTGAGTATAGAGGGTCTCGTTCAGATACGACGACTAGCGGCGAATACGAATCGGCGAAAAATACGGAACTAGAACCCTCAGAGACTATACGCCGGACTCCAGATGGAGAAGATATAGTCCGATCCCTATAGCGATATAGGGTGTGGCGAGAAATCGTGCCACTAGAAAACATGCGTATCTAAAGTAAATATAACTTAAGATTTGAGCGAAATTCCTTGTCAGGTAAGTTCTGACCCGCACGAATGGCGCAACGATTTGAATACTGTCTCAACGAAGGACTCGGCGAATTTGCATTGCCGGTAAAGATGCCGGCTACCCACACCAGGACGAAAAGACCCCGTGGAGCTTTACTACAGCTTGACATTGGATTGGGGTACACTTTGTGCAGTATAGGTGGGAGACTTTGAAGCTCAGGCGCTAGCTTGAGCGGAGTCACCAGTGAAATACCACCCTCAGTGTATCTTTGTTCTAATCTCAGCCACAAGGTGAGAATGATCAAGTGATTACTATGAATTTAGTGACATTTTTGATGTAGAAACAGCAACACATACGGAGTAAAATGTCCTAACTTCAACAAACTAGTAATTACTTACATTAGATCGTTCTTAGCTTCTGGCTGAGAGACAGTGTCTGGTGGGTAGTTTAACTGGGGCGGTTGCCTCCTAAAGAGTAACGGAGGCGTTCAAAGGTTGGCTAGTCTCGGATGGAAATCGAGATGATAGTGCAAACGCATAAGCCAGCTTGACTGTGAGGCATACAAGCCGAACAGGGACGAAAGTCGGAGTTAGTGATCCGCTGTTTTTAGTACCTTCGTGGTACACACATGAATGTGGTATCGGCAGCGCTCAACGGATAAAAGTTACCCCGGGGATAACAGGCTTATCGCGCCCAATAGTCCACATAGACGGCGCTGTTTGGCACCTCGATGTCGGCTCATCACATCCTGGGGGAGGAGCATCTCCCAAGGGTTCGGCTGTTCGCCGATTAAAGTGGTACGCGAGCTGGGTTTAGAACGTCGTGAGACAGTTCGGTTTATATCCGGTGTGGGCGATGAAACTTGAGCGGAGTCACTCCTAGTACGAGAGGACCGGAGTGAACGAACCTCTGGTGTACCGATTGTCGCGCCAGCGGCAGTGTCGGGTAGCTACGTTCGGCAGGGATAAGTGCTGAAAGCATATAAGCACGAAGCCCCCCACAAGACTAGGTTTCGTTTGAGACCACAGGTAGACCACCTGTTTGATAGGCACTAGGTGTACGCACGGCAACGTGTTTAGCCGAGGTGTACTAATAGGTCAACGTCTTTTGTGTTTTGATTCACGTCCAACTTAATTAGTAATTACTACAGCTATTTTCGGCCTGCAAGTTCAGGCACCGATGTTAGTGCTGTCTTTGTAACAACATTAATATCGGTGCCTATAGCACCAGGGCAACACCCGTTCCCATCCCGAACACGGAAGTTAAGCCTGGTAGCGGCGATGATACTCCTTTAGGGGAAAGTAGCTCGGTGCCGAATATGAGATTGACCCTGGGTTTAACACCCAGGGTTTTTCTTTTAGTAAGACACTTATTTAGTAGGCTACATTATTGGTAAAGAAGAGCTACTTAATATATGCACAGTAGTAGAGTTTGAATGATTTAGCCCTATCGCTCTCACTGCCGGCAGTGAGAGCGATAGATTCAGTGGCAATGAGAATAAACTCCGTGGTAAGGATAAACGTAGAGTTATCTACTACTATTTATTTAATGTATTTTTTACAATGTATGCAATAACAACACTTTAATTATTAAAAATTTGAAGGTATAAGCTAGGGGTGATCAATATGGCTGACTCGATCAGTTAGATTAGAGTGGTTGAGGATAAACTACTGAGCTATCACTAATGATGTAGACCTAGCCATTCTACTGCTAATATCTCTGCTTTTTGAGAGACTATTAATTAGACTGGGGAGAGCAGCTATATACATCGGTTAAAGTTACTTAGTAAGAAAAGCTAGTCTAAGTAATTAGTTTCCACTAGGTAGATGCAGGTAGAAGTGTTTGCTTTAGAGGGCCCGGATACCTGGCTTATGTCTTAGTTCTCTTGTGTTGCCTGGGTACAATAAGGGTCTATTTTTCCAGCTGGTTGTAGCTCCTATCCAACTAGATGAAGCGGGATTAGCTATAGGTCGCACAATTAGTATAATTATACTCTCTACCATAAGCTTGACAACAAATCATAGTTATGTTAATAATAAACACAAGCGACACATGAGGTATAATTAAATAATGGGCCTAGATAACTACTTGAAAAAGTATGGGCCAGTGAGGAGTGAGTTATGGCAGGAACTAAAAACGGCGGCGTACGCGCTGCCCAAACTAACAAGCAACGACATGGAGCGGACTTTTACGCCCGGATCGGACAGGCTGGTGGTCGTATCAGTCGCGGCGGCGGATTTGCCGCTAACCGCGAACTGGCCCGTAAGGCCGGAGCCCTGGGCGGTAAGCGCTCACGGCGTGGTAAAGCTAAGGTCGCTGCCTAAGCGCAGTTCCTGATAGCTTAGAGAAACGACCCCGAATTTCGGGGTCGTTTTCTTTGCTAGGGCGAGCCTAGTGTTTGAGCTGGTCTAAATAGTAGTTCAGGCTATTAGCTTGAACTGCGGTTGAGTACATAATTATTAGTAATGGTAGTTAGCTGGATAAATTGGCGAGTCTGACTAAGACCGATCGGAGAAGTGAGCAGTGGTTAAAGCGCTGGAACTTGACAGGGGCGGCAGTGGGAGCGGTTAGGTTGCAGGCTGAGAGTGCGGGCGACCTGCCAAGTGTGTCGACACATAAAGCAGCGGTAATGCTTGGGGTCGAGCTGAATGCCGTGAAAGTCACACTCTGGACAGCGGGAGCGCTTGTAGAGCCAGACCCGGTAGGTCTCTAGACAACGGTCGATGTGGGCCTCATCTACCGCTACGCCGAATTCGATGGCTTTAGAGACGGCGTATTCCCATGCCTCCATCTCCATATTGAGTAGGTTTAGATCTGAGTGGTAGTCCTGGTGGTCGAGTTCGGCGTGGCCGATCTCGTGCAGCAAGGCGAGGCGACCGCGGGCGGTGTCAAACTCGGTCTCGTCATAGAACACGGTACGGCGCCCCGGCGACCAGACAAACTGGTTACCGCTAGTGAAGGTAAGTCTGGGGTAGTGGAGTATGATCTCGTTCATTGGGTGTTAGGCCTCTCCTGCTATTATAGCGCATCCGTAAACCGGTGCTAGCTCAGGGTACTTAGCGACTTTAACTTCGGGTAGAGGGAAGACGCCGTCGTGCAGAGCGGCTAGATGAGTGTTCAGCGCTGCCTGGAAGCGGTCGAAGTGGACGGCCATGCCGCCGCTTAGGACTACTCGATTGGGCTCGATGAGAGCGGCCATATTGTAGATACAGCTAGCTAGATCACTAGCGTAAGTGTCCCAGATAGCAGGATCGCTAACTTCGTAGCCAAACTTACCGAAACGTCGCTTGAAGGCGGTACCGCTGATAAGTTCCTCCCAAGTTTGGGGCTTTTCACCACGATTAGCTATCATGTGGCCACCTTCACTGCCGGGTATGAACTCCGGGATCTGCCCGTCGATAATGATACTGGTACCGACGCCGGTGCTGATGGTAATGTATAACAGATTTATGCAATCCTGACCGTGACCGATTCGGGCTTCAGCTAGGCCACCGAGAACGGCGTCGTTGGCAATTTTAAAGGGGTAGCTACAGTGAGATTTGACCATATCGTGCAGAGGCACGGACTGCCAGTTAAGTGTGGTGGTGTTAGTGAACAACCCATCATGGTAGTAGCCAGGCACAGCGATACCGAGACCATTTACGGCGGTTCCGCCAGCTAACTTAGCGATAGTTTCAAAGACACTAGTTATGAGCTGACCCGGCTCGGTTGGAGTCTTAAACTTTTCCGACTCAAGCATACTCTCGGGCGCGGAAAAACTGGCTACTAGGGTCTTGCTGGCTCCGATGTCTACGCCGATATACATATGACTAGTATCAAGCATCGGGCTCACGGTCGCAAGTTAATGCTACATAGGACAGTTAATTTCAACTCCTGACAAGTTTATGGTATTGCTCGTCTGGCGCTACCGTACTATAATCAAGGTAAGCAATTCAATCAGTGAGGAGATAGATATGGATAGATTCAGTAATGTACGCAACTACTTAAACAGCGTGAACCGCAGTGTTTTACTGGCTATCGGGCTAGTTTTAATCGCGGGTCTCATCGCAGCTGTCTTTGTCTATGGTGAGACTGAGGATGGTGATACCGACACTAACGGTACGCAGATTACGCAAGAGACCGCACCGAACACTTCGGATCCGGTGGCAGCCACCGGCGAAGGTGCAGAGAATAACAACGAAAACAGTGAAGCTACGGTAGCTGCTGATGAAGATGAAACTGTCGGCGAGAGTACAACTGAAACGGCCGATGCGCTTCCAAATGAATTAGCCCAGACTGGCCCGGCTACACCGGCCATCGCCCTGGGTCTACTCGGAGCTAGTGCTTATCTCTACCGTCGCAGTCGCCGAGAGATGGTAGCCGTTCGTCTGCAGGTATAGGGGCTCTACTCCTGCCAGACGCAAGCAGCTGCAGACGATTTATGCCTAAGTAGCCGTAATCGCCCGCTCTTAGCTGTAGCTATTTAGCTCACCCCTTTACTCCTTGAGTGAATTGCTTTATAAATAAGGGTAATCCTTTGCCGTTAACGGGCGGTTGTGTGTGATGAGACGACTCAGTAGCGATGACTGATTTAAGCGTTCGCGTGAGTCTAAACTACTAGCACAACTACTCCAGCAGCAATAGGAAATCGATACGACATGAAGGAGGACATTTATAATGTCTAAACTAACGATGGACGAGCTGCTAGAGGCTCATCCGCTTATAGCACTGGAGGCCGGTGCGATCATAGAAGGCACCGTAGTAACGGCGCACAAACGCGAGATCTGGCTCGATATGGGACCTTACGGTCTGGGGCTGGTGGCGCGACGGGAGTTAAACCCGAATCACGGCCTCAAAGAAGGGGATACGATCAGCGCAAGCGTGATCGAGCCCGACTCAGACTATGGCTTCGCTATTCTGAGCCTTAAGAAGGTAGCAAAAGAAAAGGGCTGGGATATCCTGCAAAAATACTTCGACGACGGGGAGATGTTTGAGGTAAGCGCCTACGACGCTAACCGCGGCGGTCTACTGGTCGAGGTGGAAGGTATTCGGGGCTTCCTGCCAGTATCGCAACTGTCAGCTAAACACTATCCACGGGTTAGTAATGCCGACAAGGACCAGATACTGCAGAAGTTAAACGAGTTGACTCGGGAGACGCTGAACGTGCGTATTCTCGACCTAAACCGGGAGGAGAACAAGCTGATTCTGTCTGAGAAAGCTGCCAAACGGGAAGAGACTAAGCAGCGGCTAGAGAAGCTTAACGTTGGAGATGTCGTGAAAGGTACTGTGACCGGCACAGTCGATTTCGGTATCTTCGTCAGTACCGAGGGCATCGAAGGTTTGATCCACATCTCTGAGATTTCTTGGGATCGAGTAGCTAACCCGGCCGATTACGTTAGTCAGGGTGACGAGGTTGAGGCTAAAGTCATCGCTATTGATGGTGAGAAGCTAAGCCTTTCGATGAAGCAGCTCCAAGAAGACCCATGGCTGGAGCAGATCAAGGACTATAAGCCCGGTCAAGAGGTGGAGGGCACGATTACACGGGTAACTCCGTTTGGAGCCTTCATCCAGATCGCTCCGGCGATCGAGGCGTTAGTCCACGTCTCCGAGCTCGGTGAAGGAGCCGATCCAGCCGAGCACTTTAAGGTGGGCGAGAGCCAAAAGTTCCGCATCATCGATATCGACACCGACTTACGGAAGATCTCTTTAAGTACTCCCAAGTAGCGAGAGCTGAGCTGTATCCCGATAGCCAGGATACAGCTCGGATGGCCAGCCTGGTCGAGCGGCCGCCAGCAGTAGTTTAACGATTAAGAGGTAACCACCATGGATAAGACAGTAGCAATTTCAACTCCGATTACAGTTAGTGAGTTAGCTACCGCTATCGGTGTGGAGCCCGCGACAGTAGTCGGCGAACTAATGAAGAGCGGCATTTTAGCGCAGCTTAACGACACGCTTGATTTTGAGACGGCCGAAATCGTAGCTAGCGAGCTTGGGGTGGAGCTGAGTGAGGATTCGAGCGATACAGCACCTAGTAAGCGGGAGCCAGCCGGTCCGCAGTTAAGCGTACTCGAGGCCGGTGTAGGTGAGCCCCGTCCGCCAGTAATAGCGGTGATGGGTCATGTCGACCACGGCAAAACCACTCTGCTTGACGGCTTGCGCAACAGTAATGTCGCAGCCGGTGAGGCTGGCGGCATTACGCAGCACATCAGTGCTTATCAGACGGTACATAACGACCGGACGCTCACCTTTCTCGATACACCCGGGCATGAAGCCTTCTCGATCTTACGAGAGCATGG
Source organism: Candidatus Saccharimonadales bacterium (assembly GCA_040903985.1). Taxonomy (NCBI): domain Bacteria; phylum Candidatus Saccharimonadota; class Candidatus Saccharimonadia; order Saccharimonadales (SeqCode); species Saccharimonadales bacterium (SeqCode). The sequence continues at coordinate 223,604 of JBBDUI010000002.1, read as the reverse complement.
AGCTAGATTGACCGATGTAGCGATCATCGTTATCGCGGCCGATGACGGCATAAAGCCCCAGACCGAAGAGGCGATCCGTTATGCCCAAGAGGCCGGAGTACGGATAGTAGTAGCGGTCAATAAGATTGACAAACCAGAGGCCGATCCAGCGCGAATCCGCCAGCAGCTGGCCGACAAAAACTTGATTCCGGAGGAGTGGGGCGGCGAAACCGTAGTGGTCGACATCTCGGCCGAACGCAAACAGAACCTGGATAAATTATTAGATATGGTGATCTTGGTCGCGGACATGGAAGATCTAAGGGCCCGCGGTAAGGGGCCGATGGAGGGTACTGTGATCGAGGCACAGATGATTACCGGTAAAGGAGCGGTGGCGACCGTTTTAGTCCAGCACGGTCAGCTCGATATCGGTGACTTTATCGTGGCTGGCGATGTTTATGGTAAGGTGCGTAGTCTGGAAGATTACACCGGTACGCGTATTAAGCGCGCCACTCCCTCGCAGCCGGTAGCGGTTTCGGGCTGGAAGACGCCACCGCATTTAGGCGCTTTTGTATATGAGGTGAGCGATGAGAAGGCCGCCCGGACAGCAGCAGATGCTGCCAGTAGCAGCCTGGCCAGTACCAGTAGCATTACTCAGGCCGATGCGATGACAGCGGCGATGACGGCCGGTCAAGCCAGTACGATTCCGATCTTACTCAAAGCCGATGTCGATGGGAGCTTATCCTCGGTACGGCAGAGTATTGAGCTGCTGAAGACGGCCGAGGTGCGGCCAGAGATCGTGAGTACCGGAGTCGGTCCGATCTCCGAGTCAGATGTAACTTTGGCTGAATCTTCAGGCGCACGTATTCTCGGTTTTAATGTCAGTGTACCGAACCGTATCAAGCAGTTAGCGCTGCAGGCCGGGGTCGAGATCAAGCTTTATTCTGTGATCTATGAACTATTAGATGATCTGCGAGAGGATCTAACCGCTCTCCTGGCACCGGAGATTATTGAAGAAGAGATGGGTGCGCTGAAGGTTAAAGGCGTGTTTAAGACGGCTCAGAAAGAGACTATCTGCGGTGGGGAAGTGACCCGTGGCAAGCTGACGCCTGATCTACTGGTACGGATTGCTGACGGGGAAGAGATCGGTACGGTTTCGGCTCTGCAGCGAGAACAACAGGCGGCTAAGGAGATCGTGCAAGGTGAGATGTGCGGAGTCAGTATCGCTACTCGACAGAAGGTTAAACTAGCCGAGGGCGATGTGCTCGAGTTCTTCACCCGGACTTCACACCAGCGGAGCTTGTAGTGTCGAGCCGACGGGCCGAACGGCTAAGTTCGAGCATTCACCGTGGCGTAGCCCGTGAGTTGCAACAGCTGTTTCCCCGGGAACATGTCACCGTGAGTGAGGTCGAGATTACCAGTGACGGCAAATTTGCCGTGATCTGGATATCGATCTTAAACGACGCGGAGTCCGAGCAGCTGTTTGCCCGTGTCATCGCCCATCAGGGTCGACTGCGTAGTGCTGTCACGAAGGAGGCTGAACTGCGTCGAGTACCGCAGATCGAGCTACGGCATGATCGACGCGCCCAGCGCGCCCAGGAGCTTGATCGCTTAACTCGTGGTGATAGCGCTTAGTTTTCTCTAGCCCTGACGCGTTAAAATGCTATACTAAATTCATATAAGGGTATCTTATGCTTAAAATCGATTACGCATTATTAGAAGAGGTCGGTCTGGGGCAGCTACCGTTCGAGGAGAAAGATCTGCTGATTACTCAGATTCGGGAACAGTTGGAGCTACGAGTCGGTACCCGCTTAGCTGACGCGATGAGCGATGCCCAGCTGGACGAGTTTGAACAATTTATCGACTCGGAAGATGAGCAAGGTGCGCTGCAGTGGCTGAGTCAGAACTTTCCTGACTATCCTAAGGTAGTTCAGGGCGAACTGGAGCAGTTGAAGGGCGAATTGAAACAGCAGTCGGCGCAGATCAAGCAAGTTATCGAGAGCGACGCTAACAAGCCATCCCAGTAGTTAGCCCTCGTCCTCCAGTACGGCCACTCCATCTCTATTATCACTTACACAAGCCATAAGCTCAGTACTCTTTTATTTACGATCGTAAGTAAAAGAGTAGAGTGCAGTGATTAGATAGGGCGGGTGAGGTGACCACGGGCGAAGTCCTGGCCGCTCATCTCGCGCTTACCGGCCGGAATGAGACGGTCGATGATAAGTGCACCGGTCTGGCAGTAAACGAGTAGCTCTCCGGTCTCCGTCACTAAGAACTCACCGGGCGCACCGCTCAAGTTTATGGGATGGGCGGTCGTAATAGTTACGGTCGTGGCATTGATCTCGGTCCGGCTACCGGGCCAGCCTAAGTAAGCTCTGATCTGACGAGCGATTTGTTCGGCCGGTTGCTGCCAATCGATCAGACCGTCGTTTTTTTGTATTAACGGACAGTAAGTGACGGCTGCTTCATCTTGGGGTTCAGGGGTAAGTTCGCCCTCGAGAATGTCTGGTAAGGCTTGGGTGAGGACTTGGCTGCCGAGTTCAGCTAGTGATTTATAGAGTTCGGGCTTGGTCTCAGCGTCACTGAGCGGTAGATGTGCTTGCGTATAGATGGGCCCGCTGTCCATGGCGGGAGCAAGGCTCATTAAGGTGACGCCGGTCTCTGTATCACCCTCTAGGATGGCTGCTTCGATCGGTGAAGGGCCACGCCAACGCGGCAGCAAGGAGGCGTGCACATTGACTAGACCGGAAGAGAAGTGGTCGAGCACGATCGGGGGCAATATCATACCGTAGGCGACCACTATGCCGGTAGTAACACCGGTGAAATCGGTGAGAGCAGCGGAGAGGGCTGCCTTATCAGGTGGCTGGATGAGGGGTAGGTCATGCTCCAGTGCGATAGTCTTAACTGCCGGTGGGCTTAAGCTACGTCCGCGGCCCTGGCGAGTATCGGGCTTGGTGATAACTACGGCTATGTTAAAGCCGGCCGTGATTAAGCCGCGTAAGCTGGGGGCGCTGAAGTCAGCGGTGCCAAAGAAGGCGAGCGGTGTCGACTTGCTCGGGCGGGAGCGGTTCGAGTTTGCCATCATCTAATATCCTATAAAAATTATCGGGGGCTACGTGATCGACGAATAGTTTGCCGTGAAGGTGATCGATCTCATGCTGGAAGACGCGGGCTAGAAAGCCGGTGGCCTTCAGCCGGACCGGCTGCCCGTCGACACCGATGGCACGAATTCGTACGATTTCGTGTCTGGGGACCAGTCCGTAGGTATCAGGAATACTGAGGCAACCTTCAGCTTCGCTGATGATTTCGCCTTCACGCTTGGTGATTTCAGGGTTGATAAAGACCTCAAACTCCCGACTGCGCTTATCTTCCGGATTGAGGCGTACGATGACGATACGTTCACATTCACCAATCTGTACGGCCGCTAAAGCCACCCCAACCTCACTGCTCCGAGTGGCCTCCCACTCTAGAGTAGCGTGCTCCATGCGAGCGATAACTTCTAGCGTTTCCGAGGTGATAACCCCGACCCGGCTAGAGCGCTGCCGTAGGCGTGGATCTGGTACACTGATGATTTCACTCTTCGACATGGATTAAGTATAACCGAGGTGCGGCGGAGAGTTAAGCCCGTGCTTTAGCCGTAAGACCGGCCTTAACCGCAAATAGTAAACCTACCTCCATCTTAACCCAACTCTAAATTACAAGGGCTGGTAATCTATTTATGTGGTAGATCAAGAGACTCGGACTTCATCTCGATGTACTGTATTTTTATATTTACGATCGTAAATATAAAAATACAGCTAGGAAAAAAGGATATCTAAGTGAGGATTAGAGCAGGTCGATGGGGTCGAGGTCGGCGCGCCAATTACTAGGTAGGGTAGGGACGATCTGGCTCAGTTGGCGGCGCTGGGGGCTGGTTATGATTAGATGCCAGTACCAGTGGCCGCCGGCCGTCTCCTGCCAGGAAGGGGCCGGCCCGCGGATAACTACTTTAGGATGAGCGGCGGCGATTGTGCGGGCCAGTTTGGTAGCGGCACTCTTAGCCCCGGCCCTAGTCTTACGTTTGCAAGTTAACTTTAAGACATAACGATAGGGCGGGTAGCCGAGGCTTTTGCGGTCGACCAGTTCGCCAGCGATAAATTCGTCGAATTGCTGGGTAGAGGCTAGCTTGATAGCTGGGTGCTCCGGGGAGTAGGTCTGGATGACGACCCGGGCCGGTTGATCGGCCCGACGGCCGGCCCGGCCGATGACTTGGTGCAGGAGCTGATAGGTGCGCTCGCCAGAGTAGATATCCGGGATGTGCAGTAGAGTGTCGGCTAACACCACTCCGACTAAGGCTACTTGAGGTAGATCGAGACCCTTAGCAATCATCTGGGTACCGATTAGGATGTCGATCTCCCCTTGGCGCAGCAGCTTAATCGTATCTTTAATCGTCTTATGAGAGAAGCTATCACGATCGAGCCTGAGGACGCGGGCCGAGGGAAAAAGTTTTTTAACTTCGGTTTCGACTCGCTTAGTACCAAAGCCGACAAAGCGCCAGTGCAAGCTGCGACAGTCGGGGCAGCTGGCGGGTAGTTGATTGGTCCGGCCACACCAGTGACACTGCAGAGTACCGCTGTCTCCGTGCCAAGTCTGAGGTACGGCGCAATCGGGACAGGTGGCCACGGAGCCACAGTCGGCACAGAGTACCTGAGAAGCACTACCGCGTCGGTTTAAGAAAAGTAGACTTTGCTGTTGATTATTTAGGCTGTCACGTAGAGCACTTACTAGGGTCGGCGAGAGGATGGCGTTTTGGTGGCGCATATCGATAATGTCGACATAGCGGGGGTTAGAGTGGATTGGAGCCGGTAGCTCGAGTAGCTGTAGTCGTCCGGCCCGAGAGAGAAAGATGTCTTGGGTCGAGGGAGTGGCCGAGCCGAGTACCAGCTTGGCTCCAACTAGCTCACAGAGCTTGGCGGCTACATCTCGAGCGTGATAGTTGGGTGACTGCTCCTGTTTGTAACTGCTTTCGTGGCATTCATCGATGATAACTAGACCGAGGTCGGCGCGAGGTAGAAAGAGGCTGGAGCGGGGACCGATGATGGTGACCGGTTCGTTAGCAGTTAAGGCTTGACGCCAGACGGCGCGGCGCTGAGCGGCTGTCATTCGGGAGTGAGTGATCAGGATTTGGCCACCGAGTTCACGTTCGAACTCGGCTATGACCTGAGTAGCTAGAGCGATCTCTGGTACTAGCACGATGGCCGACTGGCCCTGCGCTAGCATCTGCCGACAGAGTTCGATGTAGACGGCCGTCTTGCCGGAGCCAGTGACACCGTGCAATAGCCAGGAGCGTTCGCTACCACCTAGGATTGTTTTGATCACTCGTGACTGGGCAGTAGTTAAGTGGTGATTCTGTGAGTCAGTGGCAGTTTGTAGCTCGGTGGTTCGGCTAGTGATGTCAGGACGAGACGGCACTAGCAGGCGGAGCGCATCACTTAACTCGCTGGCGTAGTAGTTGGCGATCCACTTAGCTAGCGGTAGGGTATGGTCGGGGATAGGGGGCAGGTCGATGAGAGCGGTAATCGCCTTAGTAGTGAAGTTCGGCGCAGCTGTGCGGCCAGTAACCATACCGTAGGCTGTAGTGCTGCCAAAAGGGATTTTGACCAAGCTGTTCTCAGCTACCGCACTATCCGCGTGGTAGGTCAGGGTCGATTTGCCCTTTTTCCCGATAGGGGTGACTTCCAGATAAACCTTACTCATGGTCTCTATTATACGCACCCGCTGCTAGCATTTGTCTCGGTATGGATAGATGTTAAGTTTATCGGTACACTAAGTGAGATGCGAGTTTTGCAAAACTATAAATACGATACGGGTAAGTAGATGTACCTGCATGATCGGCAGGAGGCCGGAAGACTACTGGCGGCCTCTTTAGTAGAAAAGTACCGTTTTGAGGATACGGTAATCTTGGCACTGTCGCCGGGCGGAGTGGTAGTAGGGTACGAGATAGCTAAAGCTCTGCACGCTCGGCTTAGTTTACTGCTAACCGAGCCGATCCCAATGCCGGGCGTGGCCGAGAGTGAGGTGATCGGCCTAATCGATCAAGAGGGACATTTCACCTATAACAGTATGATACCGACCGGACTGCTGACGGAGCTGGTGAGTGAGATGCACAGCTATATCGAGTCGGAAAAGCTGCTGAAACTACATAAGTTATCCCGAATTATGAACGAGGAGGGGCTAATCGACCCCAGTCAGTTCTACGGGCATCACGTCATCATCGTTAGTGACGGCTTTAAGAACGGGCTGTCTTTCGATGCAGCGGTTAACTATCTTAAACCGATTAACACCGGTAAGCTGATCGCGGTTGCCCCTAACGCTTCGGTTAGAGCGATCGACCGGCTACATATCGCGGCGGATGAGATCTACGTCAGTGATGTGGTGGCTAACTACCTTGATACCGACCACTATTTCGAGGATAATACCTTACCAGATATTCAGCAGCTCATGAACGAGATAATCCACAAGTGGGAGTAATGCAGATAAGACGGAAACTACGCTGGCAGTTGATCGGTCTCGGCCTCTTCGCGTTGATCGTAGGCGGACTGAGCTATCCCAATGAGATGCAGCTGTTGCGGCCGCTGGGTATCAATACCGACCTCAGCGTGCAGCGCGGACTGGATCTGCGCGGAGGAGTTTATCTAGTTTATCAGGCCGACATACCAGAGGGACGAGATACGGAAGCGGTGTTGAGTGAGACGGTAGCGCGGATCCAAAATCGGGTTAACCCGACCGGTGCTAGTGAGGCAGTGGTGCGGGCGGCGCAGAACGATCAAGTGACAGTTCAGATCCCCGATGAAGATGACCCCCAGGCCGTTATCGAACTGATCGGTCAGACGGCTCAATTGGAGTTTTTTGAGTTTGTCTCCGGTGGTGAGTCGGTCGAGACTCAGCTGGTTCCGACCGAGGTGAGCGGTGAGGATGTAGCCGAGGCCGAGGCCGTCTTTGATCAGTTTGGCCGACCAGTGGTAAGCTTGCAGTTTGAGAGTGGCGAGTCGACCCAGAAGTTTGCTGAGATGTCGACGCGGATTTATAACAGTGGTACTCAAGTGTTAGCTATGCTAGATGGCTTGCCGATTTTCGGTCCAGTGCCGTTTCAGCAGCCGATCCTAACTGGTGAGTCTCAGCTCACTGGTAGTGAAAGCATCCAAGAGGCGCAGGAGACCGCCACTCTACTAAACTCCGGTGCCCTACCAGCACCGATCGAGTTAGTGGCTCAGCAAACCATCGGTCCGAGCTTAGGCGCAAACGCTCTACAGGCTAGTCTAGTGGCCGGGGCGGTCGGCTTGCTGGCCTTAGTGTTGTTCATGCTTGTCATCTACCGGCTGGGTGGGGCGGTAGCGGTAGCGATGATTGGCTTGTATGCGGCCAGTATGATCACAGTGTTCAAACTCTCGGTTCTGCCGATCTTTGGGGGTAGTGCTATCGTGCTGACTTTGGCCGGAATCGCCGGTTTTATCATGAGTATTGCGGTGGCGGCCGATGCTAACATTCTCGTGTTAGAACGACTGCGGGAGGAGCGTTCGAGCGGATTAGCACCGGTTAAGGCGGTTGAGGCCGGCTTTAATCATGCTTGGAGCAGCATCAGGGACGCTTCGACGGCCACTTTGATTATCTGTGTCTTGCTTTATCAACTGGCCACGGAACCGGCTATCCAGGGGTTTGCTTTGGTTCTCGGTATCGGTGTGATTATGAACGTGCTGGCGGTAGCAGTGGTAACCCGCACTTTGTTACGCGGGGTGGCTCGCACTAAACTGGCGGGGAGGCTGTAGATGGATATTATCGGTCGGCGCAAATTCTACTACGGTATCTCGGCTGCGATTCTGCTACCTGGTCTTATCTTCCTGGCCGTTTTCGGTCTTAAGCTCGGTATCGATTTTACCGGTGGTACGGTAGTCTCGGTCGTAACCGAGCTCAGCCGGGAAGAAGTGACGGCGGTCGTAACTGCAGCCGGCGTCGATGACCCTCAGCTGATTGAGACTGGGGAGAGCGGCTTTCAGATTCGCTTTGTCGATGAAGTAGCCATCGAGCCGACGCTGGAAGCGGCCGAGGGAATAGTGGTCGAACGTCTGGAGCAAGTCGGTCCTTCCGTTAGCAGCACTCTAGTTAAGAACGCCCTGCTGAGTCTGCTGGCGGTCTCCGTAGCGATTACGCTTTATGTGGCCTTCGCTTTTCGTAAGTTGGAACATCCGATTCGCTACGGGGCGATGGCGATCGTAGCCCTGCTGCACGATGCGCTTTTCGTCCTAGTGCTGTTTTCGGTCTTCGGCCGCCTCTTTGGAGTCGAGGTCGACTCATTTATCGTAACGGCAGTGCTGACGGTGATCGGCTTCTCGGTGCACGATACGATTGTTGTCTTCGATCGGATTCGGGAGAATCTGCTCCGTAAACAAGGGGAGTTTATCGATATCGTCAACACTAGTATTAACGAGGTGATGGGGCGGTCTCTCAACACTTCAATCACTACTATCTTAGTGCTGCTGGCGCTTTTCTTGCTGGGCGGTAGTAGTACTTCTAACTTTATCTTGGCCTTGCTGCTGGGTATGCTCTCGGGGACTTATTCTTCGATCTTTATCGCCGCTCCCTTGCTCGTTAGCTGGCAGAATTTTCAAGCTAAGCGCAACTCTAACGCCACTTAGTTCTACTCCCGGCGGGGTAGACTTTCGTAGTTTGTGTTGTTAAAATAACACCATGAGGAAATCACTATGCTAGACGTTTTTATCACATCTAAGACCCGGCGGAAGATCATCATTCTTTTCTCCAAATATCCGGACTATCAGACCCATATCCGGGGGATGGCTAAGCTGATTCATGAGGATGCCGGTAACATCCAGCGCGAGTTGCGTAAGCTAGAGGGCGTCGGCTTTTTAAAGTCACGCAAACGAAGCAATACGAAGATTTACAGTGTCGATCAACGCTTCCCTCTTTTCAAAGAGCTGCAGAGCATGGTACTAAAGAGCCAACACCATAAGTAGGGTCTAGGTATTTAGGGGTGTAGCTGACACGGCTAATACCTTACCTCTAAAACCTGTATGCTAGAGGGTGATGAAGATAGCAAGTCTTGTGGCCGATATCCTAGTACAGCGCGGTATTACCGATGCAGCGGCACAGGCCCGCTTTTTGCAGCCGGCATATACGGATCTGCACGATCCTTTTCTGTTGGCTGACATGGCGACGGCAGTTGAGCGCATTCAGCAGGCGATTGAGAAAGAAGAGTCGATCGTAGTCTATGGAGATTACGACATCGACGGTTTAACGGCCACGACACTACTGCTGGACGGCCTAGGTGCTATGGGGGCGAAGATATCGGCCTATATTCCCGACCGGTTCGAAGAAGGGTATGGCATTAATACTGCCGCTCTGAAAAAGCTGCAACGCCAAGGGGCTGATCTAATCATTACCGTCGATTGTGGTAGTACCTCGCATGCACCATTAGAGTGGGCAGCGGCGCATAATCTCGAGGTAATCGTGACCGACCATCACACCCTCACCGATACTCTGCCCCCGGCGGTAGCTATGATAAATCCGAAACGGGCCGACAACCGCTATCCCTTCACCGATCTAGCCGGAGTGGGGGTGGCCTTCAAACTGGTCCAAGGGCTACAGCAGCGGGGGCTACTACCGGAAGGACGGGAGAAGTGGCTACTCGATTTAGTAGCTCTAGGTACGGTTTGTGATGTAGTGGGGTTGGTAGGTGAGAATCGTATCTTAGTCAGTTACGGGCTAAAGGTTTTCGCCCAGACGCCGCGGATGGGGTTGCAGGCACTGCTGGCGGTAGCTGGGGTGGAACGGGATCGGGTCGACACCTACCATTTCGGTTTCGTCCTTGGCCCGCGCATGAATGCTGCCGGTCGACTGGAGCATGCCAAGCTAGCTTTAAGCTTACTTATGGCCACCGATAAGGGTGAGGCACGGGAGATCGCCGAGCGATTAGATCGACTAAATGCCGAGCGCCGGCGCCAACAGGATGAGATTATGGCTTTAGCTTTAGTGGAGGCGGAGAAGTACCGTGACGATCCGGTGTTGGTGCTGTCTCACCCGGACTGGAATCACGGCATCGTCGGCATCGTGGCCGCTAAGTTAATGGAGCGTTTCGCTAAACCGACTATCGTGATGCAGGAGATGGGCGAGGAGACCAAAGGCTCGGCTCGTTCGCTAGGAAGCTTTAGCGTAGTTGAGGGTATGCGGAGTGCAGATAAGCTGTTGCTTAAGTACGGTGGCCATCACGTAGCTGCCGGTTGTAGTTTGAAAACGACCGATGTAGCTGCCTTTCGCCAGCAGCTGAACGACTTTTTCCGGGCTGGTGAGTATGGTGATCTTAGGCCCCAACCCCGGACCGATGTCAGCTTAAGCGATCTAAGTATGATGAGTGAGTCAATGCGACAGGAGCTAGAGCAACTAGCTCCGTTTGGCATGGGCAACCCTAAACCTCAACTGCACCTGCCGGCGGCTAGACTGCTCCGAGTGCAGACGGTGGGTAGTGACCGCCGCCACGTTAAATTGCAGTTGAGTGATGGAGAGCGTTATCTAGACGGGATTGGTTTTGGGCTGGCAGAAGCGGTGGGCGAGATCGGTGAACAGGCCGACGTTTGGTTCGAGCTGGATGAGAATGAGTTTCGGGGTCAGCGCAATCTACAGGCACTGATCAAGGCGGTACAGTCGTGCAAAGATTAAACCAGCTACTGGAGCGCTATAATCCGCAGTCGGCTCATCCAGAGTATATGCGGGCCTTACTCTTAGCAGTAGAGCCGGAGGCGGTGCCGGACTTTTTACAGGCCCGGCTGGCCCGGCTGCGATTGGAGCCGGGTGTTAGTGATGCGGCGGTAGCCCTGACGGTATTGGCCCCGCTGGCAAATCAACTTAACTTTCAGGCGTTGAAGCATGAGCTGGAAGATACGGCCTTTAAGATCATTCACCCCGAACAGTACAACTTAACTTGTAAGTTACTGCGTCAGAATGCCGCTGATACGCAGAAGCCACTACTGAAGTTCATTAAAGCTTTGGAAGACAAGCTAGCGCAAGTCGGGGTAGATGGTATCGAGGTGAGTGGACGGACGAAACAACCCTACAGTCTGTATAAGAAGCTGCGCAAAAGCGGCAGCATTCACGACGTTCACGATCTACTGGCCGTACGGGTTATAGTGGCTAATGAGTCGGATTGCTATCGCGTGCTGGATGTGATCAACCAAGAGTTTCAGCCTAGCCTGGAGCGCTTCAAGGACTACATCAAACGGCCCAAGCCTAACGGCTATCAGTCGTTACATACGACATTGACGATCGGTAAAAAACGGCTTGAGATACAGATTCGTACTCGAGCTATGCATGAACATGCCGAAGGTGGAGAGGCGGCACACTGGCAGTATGACGAGCACAAGCACACTAAGGGCTACCTGAAGGGGGCGGCCTCCCAGGCTAAAACTATCAGTGAGGATAAATACGTCTATGCCTTTTCTCCGACTGGTGACATCTATCGCTTGAAGAACGGTGCCACTTTGCTTGATTTCGCCTTCGCTATTCATACCGGGGTCGGGATGCGCACGACTAGTGTAAAAGTCAACGGCGCTATCGCTCCACTGAACAGTCGTCTACAGCAAGGGGATCAGGTCGAGGTGTTGACTGGCAAAGCTGCCAGTCCGAAGCGGGATTGGTTGCGTTTTGCCGTCTCGCGTAAGGCGACTCAGCGCATTCGGGCTTGGCTCAAACGAGCTGAGCGCGACCGTTATGTAGCGGTCGGCCGAGAGCTTTTACTGGAGCAGTTTAAGGGTAAGTTGCCCAGCGAGTTAACTACGTTACTTAAGGAGTACCGCTGCGAGACGGTCGACGATCTATTAGTGGCCGTCGGTACCGGTCAGGTCAGCGCTCAGGCAATCAAGCGTAAACTTTACCCGCCTGAGCCTACTGTTGAGTCACCCTTGGCTGCTTCGCAGGCTAGCGGCCAGGTAGTAGTAGCCGGTATGTCCGGGCTTCAGTACCGTCTGGCAGAGTGTTGCCATCCGCAGCCACCAGCTCCGATTATCGGGTTTATTACGCGTAGTTTGGGGATCACGGTCCATGTGAAGAGCTGCCGTCAGCTTAGCGGCGAGGAGGAGCGTGTGGTAGCTTGCAGTTGGCGTTAGCCGCAAGCGGGGGAGTCTTGCATCGCCACTGCAACCTCTGTACAATGACTTCTTGATATGACACAAGTTACTCGCAAAGACGATCGAGAAGGCCTAGAGAGTTTAATCCGCCGCTTTAACCGAAAGGTGCAGCAGTCGGGTACGCTGAGCAATGCCAAGCGTAAACAACGCTTTGAGAAGCCGTTATCTAAACAGCAGCAGCGTGAGGCAGCTATCGCTAAGCAAGCCCGCCGCGACGAGAAGATGCGCAAAATCTACTTTGGTCGCTAGCGAGATGCTAGAGAGACTCGATGCCGACATTAAAAAGGCGCTTTTAAGCGGCGATAAGTCGTCTGCTACTACTTTGCGCTCTCTGAAGAGTGCCTTGGCTAACGCTCGCATTGCTAAAGGCGAGGATCTCGATGAGGCTGATATCATGCGGGTTCTACAGAAAGAGGCTAAGCAACGTCGCGAGTCGATCGACAGTTTCGTTGCTGGTGGGCGCATGGATCAAGCCGAAGCCGAGCGAGTCGAGCTGGGTATAATCGAGGGCTATTTACCGGATGCTATGCCGGAAGCGGAACTGGACGCAGTTATTGCTCAGGCTATAGCTGATTCCGATGCCACTTCATCGACCGACATGGGTCAGGTGATGCGCATAGTTCAGCCGCAAGTGGCCGGTCGTGCCGATGGGGCTGAGGTGGCAGCTAAGGTACGTGCCCAGCTGCAATGATCAATCTCAGCTTGTCGGGAGCAAGCTCCGACCAGCTAGATCGACTTGCCGAGCTAATCAGTGAACGTACTACAGTTCAAGGCCGAATCAATGCGCGCCTGAGTGACGCAACCGAAGTCCGGCGGCTAAACCGGGACTATGCCGGAGAGGATAATGCGACCGATGTCTTGAGCTTTAACTATCGTGAGACGACAGAAGTAGACGTTGATCAACCGATCTCAGCTTTCGGTGACGAGTTACCGGAGCTTGGAGATGTCGTCATCTCACGTCAACACGTCAGCCGACAGGCCTCTGCTGCCGGCACGGACGAGGAGACGGAGCTACTTTTACTACTGCTGCACGGTAGTCTACACCTATTGGGCTATGATCATGCGACGCTGCGGCAGCGGGAGGAAATGGATCACCTGCAGGCTGAGATTATGACGGCACTTGGCCTGAGCTATCGTGATTTTGGCTGGAAGTCGGCCGACATGGTAACTTAATAAGATGAATAGCAAAAGAATAGTTCTACTGACCGGTCCGCCTGGAGCCGGCAAAGGTACGCAAGCCGAACTCTTGGCTGCTCGACGGGGCTGGGATAACTTTTCTATCGGTCAGCTGCTGAGAGAGACAGTTAGCGGTGAGATTCGAACTATGGTTGAGAGCGGCCAGCTTCTCCCTGCTAAAGAGGTAGTGCAGCTGGTGTTCGATCAGCTAGCTAGCAGTAGTGGGCCAGTGATCGTGGACGGCTTCCCTCGTCGGCTGGATCAAGCCCAGGAGTTTGAGGTGACGCGCGCCCGACTCGGTTATCAGGTTCCCTTAGTAATTCATCTCTACATTACGGCTGAGGAGTCATGGAATCGTCTGATTTCTCGTGGCAGGGTCGATGATGCCCGAGTGGTCTGGGAGCGACGCTGGGAAGAGTATACTGCTAAAACTTTGCCGGCCGTGGCATTTTATAAAAGTAGCGCCAACTTGATCGAGGTGGATGGGAGCGGCGATATCCCTACGGTAGCCGAATTAGTCGAGGAGGCAGTACGTGCATCCGAAGACAGATAAAGAGATTAAGGCTATTCGTCAAAGTGGTCGTATCCTCAACGAGGTGTTTGCCGCCACCCGGCGTGAACTAAAGTCAGGGATGACGACTCAGGAGTTGGCTGCAGTCGTGCGGCGAGAGATTGCCGCTCGGGATGCTGAGCCGGTACTGCTGGGCTATCATGGCTTTCCTGACGTGGTCTGTATCTCAGTGAACCAGCAGGTAGTCCACGGCATCCCCGGAGCTTACCAGCTGCAGGCGGATGATTTAGTTAGTCTCGATCTCTGTGTCGGTTACCAGGGGATGATTACCGATAGTGCTTTTACTACGGTAGTGGGAGGAGTCGATAAGGCTAGTTCTCGAGTGCGCCGGGGACTGCGAGCCACCGAGGAGGCCTTATTTGCCGGTATCGAGCAGGTGAGACCCGGGGTGCATATCGGTGATATTAGTCAGGCGATCCAGAGACGTTTACTGCGCGATGGACTTGGGGTGGTTGAGGATCTGGTTGGCCATGGGGTTGGCCATGCGGTTCATGAGGATCCGGAGATTCCTAACTACGGGCGGGCCGGGGCAGGCCCAACGCTCAAGAGTGGTATGACGGTCGCTATTGAGCCGATGGCGACGCTAGGAGGCAAGGAAGTGCAGTTGGAGTCAGACGGTTGGACTATCAGTACGCAAGATCGTTCACTGAGTATGCATTTTGAGCATACTGTGTTGGTCACCCCGACCGGCTACGAAGTCTTAACAGGGTAACGGGCCGTTCGTTTCTAACCATCAGCGGCGAGATGCTCAGTCGATACTGGCGCTGGCGCAAGCATAACCTGTACGAACGGCCGAAACCCACGTATAATGCAGATAAATTTATGGCGCAAAACAAGACTTCACCAGTAGCAGTTGGCATCGATCTCGGTAGTAGTGCGGTGCGCTGTGTCATCGGAGTTCACGAAGAGGAGGCGCCAGCGCCGAGTATCATCGGTGTCGGGGTAGCTCCGACTAACGGTATACGTAAAGGGGTGGTGCACGATGTGGCTAACACAGTTAGTGCTATCACCGCTGCTATCGATGAAGCGGAGCGCATATCCGGGGTTACCATATCCGGGGCTACGGTGGGGGTAAACGGGCAACATTTAATAACCGCTAGCTCTCGAGGCATAGTGGCTGTCGGTAGTGCTAATCGCGAGATTACTCAGGAAGATATCGCCCGAGTCGAAGAGGCAGCCACCGTGATGCAGCTGCCACCAAATCGCGAGATTATTCAGATTTTTCCCCGTAATTATACCGTCGATGGTCAGGAGCACGTGAAGGATCCGATTGGTATGAGCGGTATGCGGCTCGAAGTTGATACTTGCTTGGTGACGGCAGCTACACCTTTCTTGAAGAACACTACCCGCAGCGTTAACCAGGCCGGTGTAACCGTTAACCTGCACAGTGCTACTGTGCTAGCGGCGGCTCGGACGGTAGCTAACGCTCAGGATAAGGAGATCGGCTGCACAGTGATAGATATCGGAACCAATACGACCGGTGTGGCAGTTTACGAGGAGGGGGAGGTGTTGCACGCGGCGGTGATACCGGTCGGTGCTGCTCATGTCACGAATGACATCGCGATCGGTTTGCGCACGGAGATCGAGACCGCTGAGGCGATTAAGCTGGAACATGTCGACGCCGACCCCAGAACAGCCCATGCGAATGAAGGCTTCATGGTTAAAGAACTTAACGGCGAGATGTTAAATGTGACTCGAGCGGAGGTGAACGAAATCGCTCAAGCCCGACTGCAGGAACTGTTTGATTTAATCAATCGCGAGTTAGGTAAGGTTAAGCGAGACGGGATGTTACCGGGCGGCGCCTTACTCTGTGGAGGTGGTGCTAACCTTACCGGTATAGCTGAGCTAGCTAAACAGCAGTTGCGTCTGCCCGTACACATAAAGTCTCCACGCGGCTTTTCCGGCATAGTTGATAAGATTCAGAATCCGGAATTCGCTACCGTCATCGGCCTAATGCTTGAGGATATGCAGACCGACCATGCAGCACATTCCACTCTAAACCTGAGCTCAATAGTGGGTAATTTACAGGGGCGCTGGCACGATATCTTCGATCGTTTTCGCTAGAGATAAACTTTACTATTGAACACATTTTATTACTATCGATTTAGGCTCTATACGGGCGGGTACAAGAATTACTAAACTGTTTTAACCTTGAACAAAATGTTTGTGGCTAGGCATTAATTAAGCTATACTAGACTGCAAATCTGAAGTGAGGGAATTGTATGCCAGAAGTAGTACCAAATGTAGAGACTTTTGCCCGGATTAAGGTAATGGGTATCGGCGGAGGTGGCGGTTCGGCTTTAAACCGGATGATTGCCTCGGGAGTAGATAATGTCGAGTTTGTGGCGGTTAACACCGACGCTCAGGCGCTGGATAATTCACAGGCTGTGACTAAGCTGCATATCGGTAAATCCACTACTCGTGGTCTCGGAGCTGGCGCCGACCCAGAAGTCGGTCTAAGTGCCGCTCAGGAATCGAAAGAAGAGATACAGGCCGCCTTACAGGGGGCAGACATGGTGTTTGTCATGACCTGCATGGGTGGTGGGACTGGGAGTGGTGCCGGGCCGATCGTGGCCGAAGTAGCTCGTGAGATGGGTATTCTCACCGTCGGTTTCGCCACTCGTCCGTTTGCTTTTGAGGGTGAGAAGCGGCGAGCCAATGCCGATGGGGCCATCGAGCGCTTGCGTAAACATGTCGATACCTTGATTACGATCCCCAACGATCGCTTACTACAGACGATCGATCGCAAGACACCACTACTGGATGCCTTTTCCGTCGTCGATGATGTTTTGCGGCAGGGAGTACAGGGAATCTCCGATCTTATTACCGTTCACGGATTGATTAACCTCGATTTTGCTGATGTGAAGGCAATCATGAGTAATGCCGGCTCGGCGCTAATGGGTATCGGGCGGGCTAGCGGGGAGGATAGAGCAACTGTCGCGGCTCGCGAAGCTATCGAGTCACCACTACTTGAGGTGTCAATCGACGGGGCTCGTGGTGTGCTCTTCAATGTCACTGGTGGCCGCGATATGGCAATGCATGAGATTAACGAAGCAGCTGAAACTATCACCGCCGCTGTCGACCCAGACGCCAACATCATCTTTGGAGCCACTATTGATGAGGCACTGGATGGTGAACTGCGCATTACCGTGATCGCTACTGGCTTCGACACTCCGCCTGAATCACGCGACGTCAGTGGACTGGCCTACTTTAATAAGCCAAACGAAGGTATCGTTAGTGACGCTGATATCGCTAGTGCCGATATCAGCCTGGATGATGAGGACGACGAGGAGAACGAGTCTACGTCAACGCCTGATACACCCGCGGCGGATGTCTGGTCTTTCTCGGAAGAGGACGATGATTTCGACGTTCCGGCCTTCGTACGTAACCGGAAGAAAAAGCGCAAGGACGATAAGGACGACAAAGCTAAGTAGTCCTATAAATAAGCTTTTCCCTTAAACCGGTCGGACACCAGCGCGACCGGTTTTTAGTAGCTCAACTGCGCCCGGGAATCATAGCTAATCTTGCCAAATTTGAGAATTAATTTTCTCCCACCCCAGACAGCTTGATTTGACACAGACACTATACCTAGTGCTATACTGTCAGGAACATACGCTAAATGTAGGAAAATAGACAACGTTATGAAATGTGTCAAGTGTGCTCATCTCGATTCCAAGGTAGTAGAGTCCCGCGATATTGGCGATGGTTCATCGATTCGCCGCCGCCGCCAGTGTTTAAAGTGCGATCACCGCTTTACTACCTATGAACGAGTCGAGGTACCTTATCTAATGGTGGTGAAGAAAGACGGTACTTCGCAGCTGTTTGACCGCACGAAATTGCTCTCAGGTCTAAATAAGGCGATTCAGAAACGGCCGGTCAGCCCGCAGCAACTGGAAGAGCTGGTGGATAATGTCGAACGGGCTATTCACGAGGGTGGCGAAACCGAAGTAGCTTCGACCTTGGTTGGAGAGATGGTGATGGAGCGGCTAATGGAGCTGGATCAGGTGGCCTATGTTCGTTTCGCTAGTGTTTACCGTAGTTTTGCCGATATAGCTAGTTTTGAGGAGGAGCTGCGGCGGCTGAAGGGGGGTTCTAGGACCTACTAAAGGGCTGACCCTTTGACTTACTCCGTTTATGCAAATGGTTAGCGGAGTGAGGTGAAGAGTTATCTAATAAAAACAACAAAGGAGGGATCGATGGACTCTATCGACACTGGGCTCGGGCTCAAACGACATTTTACAACTAAGGGCGTACACCCTTATACGGAGGTGGAGTGGGACCGCCGTGACGCTCGGATTACGAGTTACATCGATGGCAAGGTGGCTTTCGAACAGAAAGACGTTGAATTTCCCGTCAGTTGGAGTCAGAACGCCACTAACATCGTGGCACAGAAATATTTTTCCGGTACACCAGGCGAGAGCGACCGAGAAAACTCCTTGCGACAGCTGATCGACCGGGTGGCTGACACCATAACTACGCACGGCCTAGAGAAGCACTACTTTACCGACGAGGAGGAGTCTGAGGTCTTCAACCATGAGCTAAAGCACCTGTTAGTTCATCAGAAAGCGGCTTTTAACTCACCGGTTTGGTTTAATATCGGAGTGAAGAATCGCTCACAGCAGGCCAGCGCCTGCTTTATCCTCGCTGTCGAGGATACGATGGAGTCGATTCTGAACTGGTATACCGAAGAGGGCATGATCTTTAAGGGTGGTTCGGGCGCCGGGATTAATATCAGCTCGATTCGCTCCAGTGAAGAAGGTCTGAGCTCCAGTGGTGGTAAGGCCTCCGGTCCGGTCAGTTTCATGCGTGGGGCCGACTCGATTGCCGGTACGATTAAATCAGGCGGTAAGACTCGCCGTGCCGCCAAGATGGTGATACTGAACGTCGACCACCCGGATGTAGAAGAGTTCATCACCCTAAAAGCTCGTGAGGAAGACAAGATTCGGGCGTTGCGAGAGGCCGGTTTCGACGTCGACTTTGACGGTCGTGATACCGTATCGATTCAGTATCAGAACGCCAACAACTCGGTGCGCGTTTCTGATGACTTCATGCGTGCTGTGGAAGCAGACGGCGACTGGGAACTGAAAGCTGTCAAAGACGGTCAGACGGTTAAGACGGTTAAAGCTCGGGAACTCTGGCAGTCGACCGCTCAAGCGGCATGGGAATGTGCCGACCCAGGGCTGCAGTTCGATACCACTATTAACCACTGGCATACTGCCAGTAACACCGGCCGTATTAACGGCTCTAACCCATGTAGTGAGTACATGCACCTTGATAACTCGGCCTGTAACTTAGCCAGCCTTAACCTCTTGAAGTTCCAGCCGGAGGGCGAAGCTTTCGATGTCGCTAGCTATAAGCAAGCGATCGAAATCCTCTTTACTGCTCAGGAAATCCTAGTTGGCTACTCTAGCTATCCGACCGATAGTATCGCCCAGACCGCTTACGACTTCCGCCAGCTGGGCTTAGGCTATGCTAACCTCGGTGCCCTACTGATGGCACTCGGTCTACCATACGATTCTGAGGAAGGTCGTGCTTGGGCCGCTACGTTAACCGGTATTATGACCGGTCACGCCTATGCAACCAGCGCACGGTTAGCTCGTCGGGTCGGTCCATTCGCCGGCTATGAGAAGAACCGTGAGCCGATGCTGAAGGTGTTGCAGCAGCACCGGGAAGAGGTGATGAAGATTAACCCTAGCCTCGTACCGGAAGAGCTACACAGTAGTGCTCAGGCTGTCTGGGATGAAGCGGTCGAGCAGGGTAAACTACACGGCGTGCGTAACTCCCAGGCTACAGTACTGGCCCCGACCGGTACGATCGGTTTCATGATGGACTGTGATACTACCGGAGTTGAGCCAGATCTAGGTCTGGTTAAGCTGAAGAAGTTAGTTGGTGGTGGAACGATGAGTATCGTCAATCAGACGGTACCGCGCGCCCTGAAAAATCTCGGTTTCAATCCGACTCAGGTCGAGGATATTATCGCCTACATCGATGAGAACAAGTCGATTATCGGCGCGCCGCATATTCGACCGGAGCACCTACCGGTATTTGCCTGCTCAATGGGGGACAACACTATCCACTACGAGGGTCACATTCGGATGATGGGGGCGGTTCAGCCGTTTATCAGCGGAGCCATCTCGAAGACGGTTAATATGCCAGAAGAGGCCAGTGTGGAGGATGTAGCTGAGATGCACATGCTCTCTTGGAAGCTCGGCCTCAAGGCGGTAGCGATCTACCGGGATAACTGTAAGGTAGCTCAGCCGCTTTCGATGGCTAAGAAAGAGGAGAAGCCGGCGAATGGACCGAGTGCGACTACTCCGGCCGCAGAGGCTGAGAAGAACGAGAAGAGTAGTGAAGGGTTCGTAGTAAAAACTCCGGTCCGCCGTAAACTACCTCGTTCACGAGCGGCTCGTACTTTTGAGTTTAGTGTCGGTGGCTCCAAAGGCTTCTTCACGGTTGGTGAGTATGAGGATGGTAAAGTTGGAGAGCTGTTCATTAGCATGGCTAAGCAAGGCTCGACCATGAGCGGACTGATGGATGCTTTCGCTATCTCGATCAGTAACGGCTTACAGTATGGTGTGCCACTGAAGTTCTATGTGCGTAAGTATATGAGTATGAGCTTTGCACCGAGCGGCATGACGGATGACCCAGAAGTACCGATGGCTAGCTCAGTGATGGACTACATCTTCCGTCGCCTAGGGCTCGAGTACCTACCCTGGGAAGACCGTAAGGAGCTGGGCTTTAACGTCGAAGCGGCCGAAGTGGAGGCTCAAACTACTCTAGCTGTGGACGAGCCGGCCGATGAAGTGCCAGTGGTCGCGCCGGAATCCCCCAGTGTTAGCGAAGGAGCTTATGGCGCCGGTACACCGGCCGGTAACCCGATCGCTCAAGAGAGCAGCCGCACGCAGGCAAATCCGGTTCAGGTTAAAGGTGCGACCAACGATGCACCGCTGTGTTACAACTGTGGTAACGTCACAGTTCGTTCTGGCAGCTGTCACGTCTGTACCGCTTGCGGTACCACTACCGGCTGCAGCTAGACCTACTACACTAGCTAGGTGAGCCCAACTGCACCCCGTAACGGGGTGCAGTTACTTTCTCAGGATTACTCTCTGGTTTTATTTTAATGAGATCTTAGACCGATTTATCGGTAGCAGATACGGAGTTAACAACGACGGAAGTTACAACTAATGGACTAATTTTTGTAATAAATTTGTTTGCGATCGTTAAAAAATTTGCTACAAATTTTAAGGTAGTTTAGGTGGGGAAGCTTTACGGTTTGTGCTTAAGGTAATAAGATATGGGTATGATTTATATTCTGTACCGACCCAGTTCTGAGCATAGCCGGGCGGTTGAGGAGTTTACTCGCGAGCTGGAGAAACGGCGTATCGAGCACGACCTAGTTGACGTTGATAGCCGGGATGGAGCGGCTAAGGTGCAGAGTTATGGCATCACCGCTTATCCGGCCGTCCTAGCGGTTAAAACCAGTGATGGTCAAGCGCTGCAGACTTGGTCGGCGACCTTACCGACCGTTTCGGAGGTAGAGTACTACGCCTGGAGTAGTGTTTAGCGCAGGGCAAATCCGTTGCATTAGGGGCGAGTCTTACCTACAATAGAGAGTGAACGTTTACATGAGTAAATCCCTATCAAGCGGCTATCAACCGCGTGTCCTACCGCCCGGGCGGGGGAAGGGAGCGAGCAGAAAGCCCCGCACCTGAAGCCGTGTTACAAGCTTCAGGTGCGGGGCGAGTAGACCTCGACGGCGTGGCCCGTGAGACCGCACCTAAATTAAGTCCTCAGCAAGGATGGTACCTCCTCCGCCAATGGCGGGGGGTCCTGCAACCATATTTGTTGTGGGCTTTCTTATTTTATAAAGGAGATGTTAATGCAGTTTCAATCGGGCAGCCGACGTCCAGCAGTCGAGTACGAACGTGACCTTGTCGCCTACTGGCGGGAGGCTAATATATTTGCGAAGTCTGTCGCTCAACGACCAAAGGAAGATGCCTATGTTTTCTATGACGGACCGCCGTTTATTACCGGCGTGCCACACCACGGGACTCTACTGAGCTCGATCGTTAAAGACGCCGTGCCACGCTATCAGACGATGAAAGGCCGGCGGGTAGAGCGTAAATGGGGCTGGGACTGTCACGGTTTACCGGCGGAAGTCTTTACCGAGCAAAAACTGGGCATTGTCGATAAGCGGGATATCGGGACCAAGATATCTTTAGAAGAGTATATCGTGACCTGTAGGGATAATATGGTAGCGACCGGAGACTTGTGGGAGTCGACGATTGAGCGGATCGGTCGTTGGGTCGACTTCCGTGGCGCGTACAAGACGATGGATCGAGACTATATGGAGTCGGTCTGGTGGGCCTTTAAGACCCTGCACGATAAAGGCAAGATCTATGAGGGTGAACGGGTGCTGCTCTACTGTACGCGGGACGCGACACCGATATCTAAAGCCGAAGTCGCAATGGATAACTCCTATCAAGAGGTAACCGATCCCAGTGTATACGTTAAATTTAAGCTAACCGATCGGGAGGCTTATTTACTGGCCTGGACTACCACTCCTTGGACACTGCCGGCTAACACGGCCGTAGCTGTGCACCGGGACGTCGAGTACACGGAAGTTGAGGTCGATGGCCAGCATTTGATACTGGCGAGCGATTTAGTGGATAAGGTGCTGACAAATGAAAAACACGAGACGTTAGCGTATCAGAAAGTCGCTACCTTTAAGGGTAGCGAGTTGGTGGGTAGTCACTACGAGCCGCTGTTTGAGGATAGAGGGGAGCGAGCCCAGCAAATTTGGCACGCCGATTATGTCGGTACCGAAGACGGTACGGGTATCGTGCATTTAGCGCCCGCCTACGGTGAAGAAGACTTTGAATTAGCCCAAACGGAAGGTTTCCCGCTGGTCTCAAACATCGATGAGAACGGTTTCTATATGAATGGTGAATGGGAGGGTCAGCAGGTCTGGGAGGCCAATAAGTCGATCGCTCGTGAACTTCATGAGCGCGGTATAGTATGGAAGATAGATTATATCCGTCACTCCTACCCCCACTGTCATCGCTGTGGTACTAAGCTAATGTATCGAGCTCATCCTAGCTGGTTCATTGATATCGATGGTCAGCGCCAGCGGATGCTGGAGCAGAACGAGGACATCAACTGGTTTCCCGCTCATATCAAACACGGTCGTTTCACTAAGACCGTAGAGAGCGCACCGGACTGGAACATTTCCCGTGATCGCTTCTGGGCAACGGCAATGCCGGTCTGGAAAGGTATTAACGCTGATGGTCAAGAACAGGTTAAGGTGGTCGGTAGCTATGCGGAGTTAAAGGAGCTGAGCGGAGTAGAGTTGGAGGATTATCACCGGCCTTGGGTCGATGCAGTGACGTTTGAGCTAGACGGCGTAGAGTATAAGCGGATCGATAAGGTGCTCGACTGCTGGTTTGAATCCGGCTCGATGCCGTTTGCGCAGTTTCACTATCCGTTTGAGAACAAGCAGAAGTTTGAGGACAGTTTCCCGGGCGATTTCATCGCCGAGTATGTCGGCCAAGTTCGGGCCTGGTTCTACTATCTGCATGCCGTTTCGGTTGGTCTATTTGATGAAAAAGCCTTCAGTAACGTCATCGTGACCGGTACCTTGGCTGGTAACGATGGACGTAAGATGAGTAAAAGTTTTAACAACTTTACCGACCCCAACGATTTGATGGACCAGTTTAGTGCCGATGCTTTGCGTCTCCTACTGCTCTCATCTCCAGTTCTAGCAGGGGAGGACTTTGCCCTGATCGAGAAAGATGTGGGCGATGTACAGCGTAAGTTGAATATGATCTGGAATATGTATGACTTCTTCACGATGTATGCTGAAGTCGATGGCTGGGAGTGGGATGGCAGCTTAGACGATCCATCGGCCGCAGTAGCTCATCCGTTAGATGGCTGGATATTAAGTCGGGTTCACGCCACCATACAGACGGTAGACGCCCGAATGGACGAGTATGATCTGCCGAATGCGGTGAAGCCGCTGTTGGAACTAATTGAGGATATGAGTAACTGGTATGTACGTCGTTCTCGCAAGCGCTTTTGGAAGAGTGAAGATGACGGGGATAAGGCGGCGGCCTATCGGACCCTGCACTACAGCTTAACTCAGCTAAGTCTGATAATGGCCCCCTTTACGCCGTTTCTAGCCGAAGAACTATACCGTAAGTTGACTGGAGGAGAGAGCGTGCACCTGCTGGACTGGCCAGTGGTCGGTAAGGTAGATGAGTCGACTCTAGAGCGAATGAATCTACTGCGCGAGGTAGTAAAGGAGGGACTGGCCCAACGGGCTAATGCTGGGCTTAAAGTGCGGCAGCCGTTGGCGAGGGTGGAGATAAGTGGGGCTCCGGTGGGGCTGACCCAAAATGAAGATGTGAGCGACTATTTGGCGATTCTCTACGATGAGCTGAACGTTAAAGCCCACACCTTGACTACCGGTGGTGAGCAGTTAGTAGTGCGAATAGATACTAAGCTTACACCGGAGCTAAGACGGGAAGGAATGATGCGGGAGGTGGTGCGCCACGTGCAGCAACTGCGTAAAACTTCCGGGTTTAATGTAGATGATCGGATTAAACTTTGGCTGGTTAGTGCCGATACAGAACTTGCCCGAGCCATCGAAGAGCACACCGCTACGATAAAGGCCGAAACTTTAGCTGAGGAGTTAGTGACAGCCGATATTAGCGGCGATATCACCCTGGTTAAGGTTGAGGATAGGGAGTTAGAAGTACGGCTCGAGCAGAGGTAGAGTGGTGGGTTCGACTGGTTAGGTTAAATTAGCCAGATTTAACCTAACAACTTTCAGTTAAGACCTTTATACTTAAGCTATGCTGAAGAAATTCGACCTCATCTTACTAGCCAGTGTGCTGCTCTTAACTGTAATCGGTCTCGTAGTTTTACATGCCATTAACGTGCGTGATCCGAGCTTACTACAGGGCTTTAATCCGACCGTACAGTTGGTAGCGGCTATGATTGGCTTAATCGGTCTTGTGGTAGCTGCTCGGATCGATTACCGCTTATTAATGCGGATTGCTCCAGCTTGGTACGGGGTCGGACTGGCCCTACTCGCTATCGTTCTGCTTATCGGGGAGACGGTGTCAGGCTCGATTCGCTCGATCGAGGTCGGGTTTTTTGAGTTCCAGCCGACCGAGATTGCTAAACTCGGCTTGATAGTTATGCTGGCCCGCTATTTTGCCTATAACCGACGTGATCTCATAAAGATCCGTTATTTCGTCGGCTCGCTGTTAATCTTAGGAGCGGTGGCGGCACTGATCATGCTGCAGCCCGATCTCGGTTCGGTGATGGTAATGGCGGCTATCTGGTTCTTGATGGCGATGATGAGTGGTACCCGGCGGCTCTTCTTAGTTCTATTTGTCGGCGTTGCTCTAGCTGTGCTGCCACTCGCGACTCAGCTACTGGAGCCCTATCAGCAGGCTCGGCTGGAGACGTTCTTTAACCCGGCGGCCGACCCTCAAGGCCAGGGCTACAATGTTAATCAGGCTATTATAGCCGTCGGTAGTGGCCAACTGTTTGGTCGGGGTTTAGGTGGGGGGACACAGAGTACGTTAAACTTTCTGCCCTCCCAGCATACCGACTTTATCTTTGCCGTGGTAGCGGAGAAACTCGGTCTGCTCGGAGCTGGATTAGTGCTAGTTCTCTTCGGGGTGGTGATCTGGCGGGGAGTACGCATTGCCTGGCAGGCTCAGGATCGGTTCGGTGCGCAGCTCTCTACCGGGATCGTAGCTATGCTGCTAGTCCAGGTAGTTATTACGGTCGGTATGAACCTCGGCATCGCTCCAGTCACAGGCCTGCCACTGCCGTTTATCGCTTATGGTGGTACGAATCTAGTGATCAGCTTATTTGCCATCGGCATCTTACAAAGCATAGTGACCCACAACCAGACACTACAGTTTAAGCAGTAGTGTCAACTTAAACCGGCTAGGACTTGATGAACTCAGCCCTCTTGCTGCGGCACTTGCATCTAGCAGTGGTAGTCTCTATAATTCAACTTTGAATTAATAACACATATCTACAACTCTCAGGGAGAATTTCATGAAGCAAGCAGTCATTGCTGCCGGTGGCAAACAGTATATCGTGGCTAAGGACCAGGAGCTCGAGATCGAGCTAGTGGGCGATAATAAGAAGCTTAGTTTTGAGCCGCTACTGATATTTGATGAGAGTGACGTTCAGGTCGGGACACCGGTCGTGAGTGGTAGTAAGGTTACGGCCGAGGTGCTGGACCCTGAGGTTAAGGGCAAGAAAATCACCGTTTTTAAGTTTAAGGCTAAGAAACGAGTTAGTAAGAAAACCGGTCACCGTCAACGCTATACCCGTATTAAAATCACCGCCATTAAATAGCTAGCCGCGCAGGCTAAATATTTCGCGGGAGCGGGGGCTCAGTTGCAGCTAATACCTCCTTCACATAGCTTATGTTAAAATGTGAGGGAAGAACTAAAGAGCAACAGGTGTCATAACAAACATGAGAAAATTTCCCAGCGAGCTATGCCAAGCCCATCTTCTCCTGAGGAGACTGTAGTGGCCCGGCAGATAATCGCTATTGCTAATCAGAAGGGTGGAGTTGGTAAGACGACGACCACTATTAACACCGCTCATTATCTCTTGCGGGCCGGCAAGTCCGTGCTGGTGGTCGACCTCGATCCACAAGGTAATGCTACTAGCGGCCTAGGCTTGGATAAACACAACCTGGAGCAGGACCTCTATCATGCGCTGCACGATGTCAGCCTCGTGAGTAAAGTCTTACGGGCGACCCCGCATAAGGTCGCCATCCTGCCATCTTCACCAGTCTTAGCGGCCGCGGAGGTCGAGCTGGTGGGGGTGGAGGCACGTGAATTCCGTCTGCGTCAGGTTTTGGCCGGACTCGATTTCGATTATGTCTTAATTGACTGCCCCCCCAGTCTTGGACTGTTGACGGTCAACGGTCTGACGGCGGCCGATCACGTAGTGATTCCGGTCCAGGCTGAGTATTATGCCTTGGAGGGTCTAGGCCAGTTACTACAGACGGTAGAGTTAGTACGGCAGGGCCTGAACCCTAACTTATCCCTACTCGGTGTTTTACTGACGATGCATGCTGGCCGCACGACGCTGTCCCGGCAGGTACAAGAAGAGGTAGCTAAACATTTCCCGGGCAAGGTATTTGATGGCATCATTCCGCGCAACGTTCGCTTGGCTGAAGCTCCTAGTTTCGGTCAGCCGATACATGTGTATGATAAGCGTAGTAAAGGGGCTAAAGCCTATAAACAGTTCAGTAAAGAGCTGATGCATCGCATCGATAAGGAGGCACAATTATGACGGCAAATCGAGGTTTAGGACGAGGATTCGATTCATTGATTCCGGCCCGGATCGAGCCCGAATTTGACCCGAGTCCTACCGATAGTGGTGCCCTTAGACAGCTGAATCCGGCCCTTGTTGATCCTAATCCGCATCAACCGCGGACTACTTTTAAAGCTTCCGAGCTAGATGCTCTAGCCGCTTCGATTTCCGAGCATGGTATCCTGCAGCCCTTAGTGGTTCAGCCGGCTGGAGAACGCTACCAATTGATAGCTGGTGAGCGACGTTTGCGCGCTGCTAAACAGCTTGGACTGGACGAACTGCCAGCTATTGTCCGGAGCTTTAGTGAGCAACAGTCGTTAGAGTTGGCGTTGATCGAAAATATTCAGCGGGAACAGTTAAATCCGATTGAAACTGGAGCTGCCTATCAGAAGTTAATGGACCAGTTTAATCTATCTGCTGTCGAGGTAGCTAAGCGGGTCGGGCGTGATCCAAGCACGATTAAAAATACCCTGCGCTTACTGAAGCTACCCCTTGAGGCCAAGCGAGCCTTAGTCGAGGGCAAGATTAGTGAGGGCCACGCCCGCGCTATCTTAAGTGCTCCACTAGCCCAGCAGGCGGCTTTGCTAGATTCGATTATAGAACAGGGCTGGACCGTACGACGGGCCGAGGAGTTTGCCCGTGATGCTAAGCAGAGCCGCGCCGCTCCGACGCAAGTTACGACAGAAAGTCCCTTGACTAAAGCTTTAGCTAAGCGACTGACCACTACGGTCCAGCTGCAGCGACGGGCTAACGGTGGACGACTACTAATTCATTATAAGGATGACGATGATCTAGAGCGGATCGTCAAACAACTTAAGTAGTTTAGAAGGCTTTGGCGGTATCGGCCGGCCAGAGACGGAGTACGAGTGAACCGATGATGTCATCGGTTGAGACGGTACCGAGCTGATTACGCGAATCACCGGAGTTACGACCGGTTCGGTTGTCGCCGATGACAAACACTTCATTGTCTGGTACTTGAACACTTAATTCACCAGAAGTCTGAACGGGCGAAATCCCAAGTTGAGTGTAAGGGTCGAAACCAGTCGGATGTTCGGTGTTACTGACGGTGACCTGGCCATTTGCTATGGTGATAGTCTCTCCGGGTAGACCGATAACTCGTTTAATTAGTCGGACGCCGTTAGCCTGAAAGACGACTATGTCACCCCGGTCGGGAACGTAGTTATCCGAGCGTAGATTTGACCATGAAGTACTTAGCTTCGAGATGATCAGGTAATCTCCCGGATGCAGAGTCGGCTCCATACTGGCCCCAAATACTCGGTATGGTTGGAAGGCGAAATGCTGTATCCCGAGGGCGATGAGAATGGCTATCACCCAGGAGACGGCCAGCTTGATGAAGGTGCTGTCCACACGGTTTTTATGTGGGGTAGAACTACTGTATTCCATGCAGATAAGTATAGCACGACGCAGGCGTTCTAAGCTTTACCGGAAAGTGGCCAGGCGGTATACTACATAGCATTGTATGGATAAGTCACCTAAACGTTACAGTCTCGATGGGATGGGTCCGCGGCGGCCGGTTAATCGACCGGCTCCGGTGCAACGACCTGCTCCGCGACCCCCGCTAGATCCCAGTGCTCGGCCGGCCGGGATAGAAAACAGCTCCGTACCCTCATTATCCAGCCCACCACCACGACCTAAACGAACCCGTCGTCAGTGGTTTAGCCGGCGTCGATTAACCATCGGAATTAGCGGATTGGCCGCTCTGATAGTAGTGGCGGGCGCCGTCGTCACTTGGATGGTGCATAACAGTATCATAGTGGCTAACACCAGCAGTGGCGCTGTTGCACTACAGGAACAGGTCGACCCGGCTCAACTGCGGGGCGAGGGTGACGGTCGAGTCAACGTTCTCTTAATCGGCGTCGACGAAGCTGCCAGCTTAAGTGATACTATTATGCTGGTTAGTTTAGATCCGATAGCCAAAGATGTGGCCATGCTCAGTATTCCGCGGGATCTCTACGTTAATATGGGTCCAGACTTCGGATCGGCTAAGATCAATGCCGCGCATGCGTACGGTGAACAGTATGAATATGAAGGTGGTGGACCACAGTTGTTGATAGATACCCTAGAGGATGTGCTGGCCGTTCCGATTCACTATTACGGTCGGGTTAACTTTGAGGGCTTTGCTCAAGCAATAGATATCGTAGATGGAGTGACGATAGAAGTGGAAGAAGATTTAGTCGATCCCTCCTATCCCGACGGAAACGATGGATTTGATCCGTTCACTATCTTGGCCGGAACTCATACATTAGATGGTGAACGCGCCTTAAAGTATGCTCGTTCTCGTTACAGTACCAGCGATTTCGACCGCAGTCGGCGCCAGCAGCAGATACTACTCGCGTTAAAACAGCGCACCTTATCTTTAGGCACATTGTCCAATCCCACGAAAGTAGCTAGCTTGTTAAGCTCGCTCAGTAGTAACGCCCAGACAAACATGAGCTTGAGTGAGATGATGCGAGTTATCGAACTGACCGAAGATATAGAGTCGGATGATATCGTGCGAGCTCAACTAGATGCTTCTGCCGATAACTTCCTTTCTTTCAGCAACGTTTACGGCCAATCGGTTTTAGTGCCGACGGCCGGTGACTTTAGTCAGATTCAGGAGTATGTTCGCGGCCTCTTAGTGGATAGTTACATCAAGGATGAATCGGCGCGCGTTAGTATTCTCAACGGCACCGAACAGGCTGGGTTAGCTACCGATACCGGTGCGTTCCTGAGGAGCTTCGGCTATCAGGTGGATAATATCGATAATGCGTCGGAGCAGAACTACACTCAAACGGTTATTTTCGACTATACCGGCCAGACACCCTACACCTTGCGTTATCTGGAGCAGCGGTTTGGTGTAACAGCTCAGCGACGACAGGCGCCCAGCGCTAAAAGTGATTTCGATATCGAGGTGGTAATCGGGGGTGACTATGATCCCGCTGCTGAATAAGCTCAAAGTCAGTCGTTCTCAGCGTCAACTGCTCCGTATAGTGGTTAGTATCGGTCTGGCGGTAGCGATACTATTTCTAATCAGGTCCGAGCTACTACTGTTTGCTGTGGTATTGGCCGTAATCAGTAAATGGCAGGTGGTGCTCGGCGGTCCACGGTTGTGGCTGCATAACCTTTGGGATAACGCGGTCGATATCGTGGTGTTGTGGAGTTTCCTAGCGCTACTGGTGGCTTATGCCACCGATTCTGTTGTCCAGTGGGCCTTAGTAGCGGTTTATCTGCTCTGGCAACTGTTGATTAAGCCGTTAGAAGGCTACACTGGCCGTGGTACACAATCACTATTTGCCCTAGCCTTAGGGATAGGTACGGTGTTTTTGTATAAAGGCGCTCTCGGCATAGCGGTGATGATGTTACTGGGCTGGGGAGTCGGACTAGTGAGTGCTTACCACTTTCTAGTCGGTAGTGATGATAGTGCGGTCACCTTGATATCATTCGTTTGGGCGCTGATCGTGGCCCAGCTGGTCTGGATCTTTGCTCAGTGGCTGGTACTTTATCCATTTTTCGACGGACGAATTTTTATCCCGCAAGCGTCTCTGGTAGTAGTTGCTCTCGGTTATGCGTTTGGTAACATATACTATGACCATAGACAGAAGCGTTTACGCAAGAAACGGCTCTATGGCTATCTCGGTTTAATGGGTTTAGTCATCATCAGTTTAGTGGTAGGTAGCGAGTGGGTAGCGCAACTATAGGAGGATAGCGGTGAAAGTACGTTCGATCGGTTGGGTATTATTTGCTGTAGCTACTCTCGCTTTCTTGGGCGGTATTATCGGCGGTTTCTTAGGCATAGGAGTGCTGGATAGGATGTTGTTTGGGAATGCGATGAACCGCGAGGTTGTACTGCAGGAAAGCTCAGTTATCATCGATGTGGCTAACCAGTTGGAGCCCAGCGTCGTCAGCATTACTGCCGAAGGCGCCCCCCAAACCGATATTTTCGGACGTGAATTTGAGGGACGGTCTGGTGCTGGCACGGGGATTATCATTTCAGCTGACGGGTTAATCCTGACTAATCGGCACGTCGTACCGGAAGACAGTGACATCAGCGTTACTTTGGCCGATGGCAGCCTGTATGATGATGTCGCCGTAGTGGCTCGAGATCCGTTAAATGACATAGCGTATTTAAAGCTCGCGACTGAGTCGGAGTTGACTCCAGCCGAACTGGGCGATTCCGACCAGGTAGTGGTGGGTCAGCGGGTAATCGCTATCGGGAATGTCTTGGGTCGGTTTAGTAACAGTGTCACTTCGGGTATTATCTCCGCTATCGGTCGGCCGATTACGGCTAACACTGGCAACGGTAGCCTAGACACGGAGCAGCTACACGGCTTACTGCAGACTGACGCTGCTATCAATCCCGGTAACTCCGGAGGCCCGTTAGTAAATATCGAGGGCCAAGTTATCGGAGTTAACACGGCAGTGGCCGGTGGGGCGGAGAATATCGGTTTTGCCATCCCAATCAATCAGGTAAAAGCCGGGATCGAGAGTATTATGACCCAGGGGCGATTAGTAAAGCCTTACTTAGGTATTCGTTATGTAACTTTGAATCGACAGATAGCGGCAGCTGAGGGGTTAGATATAGATGAAGGCGCCTATATTACGGCAGCTACGGATCAGAATGCGGTACTACCAGACAGTCCGGCCGCTACCGCGGGACTAAGGGCAGGTGATATCATCGTTGCCGTGAATGGTGCACCGGTAGACTACGCTCGGCCCCTAGCGGTACATATGAGCCGTTTCCAAGCTGGGGATGAGCTAGAGTTAAATGTATTTCGCAAGCAGCAGCAGATCGAGGTTGCGGTAAAGTTGGCTGAGATACCGGCTAGTTTTTAAAGACTAGGCAGAAGTCGATGCTAGCTTCTAACTGTAGGCGGTAGTTAGTTGCCAGCCTATTTAGGGCCTTATGCTGCTGGGGTAGTGCCTCTAAGATGAGTAGGCCGGCCGGATCTAGTTTAGCGGTCGCCTGTGGCAGCAGCCGTCGGTAGAGGTCTAGACCGTCAGTCCCGGCAAAGAGAGCCGACTGCGGCTCGTACCGAGTAGCAGGTGAACAGGGGTGTTTTTGGGGTACGTAGGGTAGGTTTGCGCAGATTACAGCGAATTCTTCGGGCCAGGGCTCTAGCAGGTCACCTTCACCCAGCTCGATCTCAACCCCAAGTGCGTCTGCATTTTGTCGCGTGATTGCTAAGGCAGCGGTAGAGGTATCGCTAGCGTAAACGGTGAGATCAGGCCGGGCTAGTTTGACGCTAATAGCTAAATTGCCGCTACCGGTGCCGATATCGACCAGTTGTGCCTGAGGTGGTGTTAGTTGGATGGCGTAGGACACCAATTGCTCTGTCTCCGGCCGGGGGATTAGTACATCGGGGCTAACCTTAAAGTTATGACCATAGAACTCCGTAAATCCGCGCAGGTAGGCGACCGGTACGTGATTCATCCGCTGCTTGAGTAGTTGCTCGTAAGCTTGGCTATCGGCTGGGCTTAGTTCCTGTCCTACCTCACGCAGTAACTCACTCGTATCGAGGTCGAGTTGGTGAGCTAGCAGGACGAGCGCATCGAGTCGGGGTGAGGTGGAGGTAACCTCTAATTTAGTCGTCGCAGCCGTGATGGCCTGCTGGATGGTCATCGTCGTTTTTTAAGCTCGAGATCGGCCTGTCGGAGGGTGGTGATAATATCATCGATCGCTCCTTCCATGATCTGAGGTAGACCGTGTAAGGTCAGGTTGATGCGGTGATCAGTAAGTCGGTCCTGAGGAAAATTATAGGTGCGAATCTTTTCCGAGCGGTCACCAGAGCCGATTTTGTCCTTACGTTCACTCGAGCGCGCGCGCTCCTCTTCCTCGATTTTGGCCGCTAGCAGGCGAGAGCGCAGGACGCTCATCGCCTTCTCGCGGTTCTTGTGCTGGCTTTTCTCGTCCTGACAGGTGACAACGGTTCCGGTAGGTAGGTGGGTGATACGAATGGCGGAATCGGTAGTGTTAACTGATTGTCCGCCCGGACCACTGGAACGAAAGACGTCGATACGGAGATCGGATTCTTTAAGTTCGATATCGTGTTCTTCGGCCTCGGGCAGGACGGCCACCGAAGCGGTTGAGGTGTGAATTCGGCCGCTGGACTCTGTAGCTGGTACGCGTTGTACCCGGTGGACACCGGACTCGAACTTAAGCAGTCCGTAAGCCCCTGGCTGGTTGACGGCAAAGCTGATCTCTTTAAAGCCCCCGACATCAGACGGACTCTCACTAATGAGTTCTATCTGCCAGTTTTGTATTTCACAGTAGCGGGTGTACATGCGGTAGAGTTCACCGGCAAAGAGAGAGGCCTCATCGCCTCCAGCACCAGCTCGAATTTCGATTACTGCCGCCTTGGCATCTTGCGGATCACGCGGGATTAAAGCTGTTTCTAGCTCTTCCTCGATACCTATTAGCTGTTGTTCTAGCTGCTCTAATTCCGGGGCGGCTAGAGCCGCCATCTCTGGGTCGTCACCTTCGGCGAGTTTACGGGTAGCCTTAATCTCAATTCGGAGATCTTCGGTTTGCTTGAAGAGAGTTAATATATTTTCCAGCTCGGCGTGGCGCTTAGCTACTTGACTACCTTCCGGAGTGGCAAATATCTGCGGCTCTTGCAGGCGAGCGCTCAGTGCTTCGTATTCGGTTTGGAGTTGGGTGCGTTTATGTTCCATGGTCATAGTATAGAGTATTAGATATTAAGTAGAGGATGTAGGATATGAATGAAGCCGCAAATTTAGCGGCTTCATTATCTTAAAGTGGAGTCTTTACTGGTCGGCTTTAAGATCGGACAGACTCTTTTTATTCTTGGTGGCCACTTTAGCCTTAGCATCAACGGGCTTTGTTTTCGGTGCGCTTTTACCGCTAGCGGC
Source organism: Candidatus Saccharimonadales bacterium (assembly GCA_040903985.1). Taxonomy (NCBI): domain Bacteria; phylum Candidatus Saccharimonadota; class Candidatus Saccharimonadia; order Saccharimonadales (SeqCode); species Saccharimonadales bacterium (SeqCode). The sequence continues at coordinate 189,485 of JBBDUI010000002.1, read as the reverse complement.
GGCCTGGCGAGCCCGGAAACGATCGACACGACCAGCTACGTCGACCAGCTTTTGCTTACCGGTGTAGAACGGATGGCAGGCAGAGCAGATTTCGACGTCGATCTTATCCACGGTCGCTCGTGTCTCAAAACTGGTTTTACAACCGTTACAGGTAACGATCGCTTTAGTGTAGTCGGGGTGAATATCTTGCTTCATACAAACGACTATTATAGTCATCACCAGTGCTTCGGTCAAGGAGTAAGGGTGAGAAACCGGGGATAGCCCATATTGACAAGAAGTAGCGTTTATGCTTAAATAGAAAAATACAATCTAAGGAAAAGATATTACCCATGTCAGAACGAGAATATAGCCCAGTTGCAACCCCTGATCCTAAAGCGAGAGACGCTCTGGCGGAAATGTCTACTGGGAACGGAGATGCGGGACGGAATGAGCAGCCGCGCGGCCGAAACCTTAAGCGCATAGTTGGCGGGGCGGCTATGGCCGGTGTAGCCCTATTTGGGGTACACGAGAGAATTAACCCGGAGATAATCGGCTATGGTGAAAAACCGGTTACAGCCGACTCCCTCGACGAGGCAGTACAACAAATCGACGGCATTAACAGTATATCGATGAATGCCGCTAAGAGTGGACCTCTACACCAGGAGACTTCGAGTCCAGGTAATTACATAGTTGCTGACAGGGTTGAAGTTAAGGTTGATTCTAATCCCTTTGATAACGGGGTTAGGCGAGAGAGTGATTCTAGACCTAAGTAGTAACTAGTTTTAATAACTGCTTGCACCCCAGAGAGTTACCCGTTATTCTATAGCTATCGCTCGTACAATAATTAATAATCAGTATCGGCCGTTTAATCCTGTTTTCACTAGTGAAGACACTGGCCGTACGTCGTAGGAAGGATTACGTATAATGAGTAGTATAGATATTAAGACTTTGCTTGAGGCAGGTGCCCACTTCGGGCACAAGACTAGCCGTTGGAATCCGAAAATGGCCCCTTATATTCACAGTAAGCGGGGCGGCATCCATATCATAGACCTAGATCAGACCGTTACTCGCCTGGAGACGGCACTGAACTTCATCGAAAGCGTAGCCGCTAGCGGTAAGAAGGTACTATTTGTCGGAACTAAGAAGCATATCGCCCCCACCGTGCAGGCGGCGGCTGAAGCCTCCGGTATGCCCTATGTGACACAACGCTGGTTTGGTGGTATGCTGACCAACTTCACGACTATTTCCGAGCGGGTAAAGCGTTTAAAGCAGCTGAACGAAGAGTTAGAATCAGGTGAGCTAAACGACTCTTACAACAAGCGGGAAGTGCTTGAATTCAGTGAAGAGCGTGACAAGCTAGCCAAAGATTTTAACGGCATTCTGGAAATGGATAAGGTTCCTGGTGCGTTATTCGTGAGCGATGTTTTGACTGAGAAGACGGCCATCCGGGAGGCGACCAGACTTGGTATTCCGGTCATCGCCATTGTGGACACCAACGGTGATCCCGGTCTAATCGACTACGTCATTCCGGCCAATGATGATGCCGTGAAGGCGGTAAAGTTAATAGCGGATGCGGTAAGTGAAGCGATTAAGGGTGGAGCGAAAGAGTATGCTCACCGAGCAGCTCAGGAGCAGGCAGCTCAGGAGAAGGCGGCTCAAGCCGCTAAGGCTAAGAGTGAGGCCGAGGCCAAAAAGCAGGCCGAACAGGAGCAGAAAGCGGAAGAGGCCAAGGCCAAGGAGGAGAAATAATGGCGATTTCTACCAGCGAGATCAAACAACTACGTGACGCTACTGGTGTCGGTATGATGGATGCCAAGCGAGCTCTGGAAGAAGCCGATGGTGATCAGGTTAAGGCACTTGAAGTCTTACGGAAGAAGGGTCAGGCCAAGGCCGAAAAGCGCGCTGAGCGGACGGCCGATGCCGGCTTGGTAGATAGTTACGTACATATGGGCCGGGTAGCAGCCATGGTTGAGGTTAACTGTGAGACCGATTTTGTGGCTCGAACTGATGACTTTAAGGACTTTGTACGCGATGTTGCCATGCAGGTCGCTGCTGCTAACCCGCAGTATCTCAAACCGGACAGCGTTCCTGAATCGGTAGTAGCTAAAGAGAAAGAGATCTACACTGGCGAGCTAGAGGGAAAGCCGGAGAACATCCGGGAGCAGATTCTATCTGGCAAGTTGGATAAGTTTTATGAGCAGGCCTGCCTGTACAAGCAGCCATTTATTAAGGACCCGGATAAGACGATCGAAGCCTACCAGACCGAGTTAGTTGCTCGGCTAGGCGAGAACATTGTGATCGCTCAGTTTGCTCGGATGGAGCTCGGAGTTCATGAATCCTAGTAGGAGTAAGCAAGACAGTAAGCCAAGGAGGTTATGAGAGGATGAATAAAGAAGCTAAAGCTAAAATGCAAGCCGCTGTCGATCACCTGCATGAGGAGTTGAAGACAGTACGGACCGGGCGGGCTAACGCGGCCTTAGTGGAGAACGTCGATGTGGTCTATTATGACCAGCACATGCCGGTTAAGGCCTTGGCTAACATCACCACTCCGGATGCTAAATCAATCACGATAACTCCCTGGGATGCTAACTCTACCGCTGCTATCGAGAAGGCACTACATGAGGATAAGAACCTACAGCTTAATCCGTTAAGCGACGGCAAATCGATTCATATTCAGGTGCCACCCCCCACGGCTGATCGCCGCCAGCAGCTAGTTCGTCAGGTTAGTGAGATTGCCGAGGAGACCCATATCAGTCTGCGGAATGCCCGACACGAGGCCCTAAAAGATGCCCAGGTCCAGCTAAAAGCCAAAGAACTGAGCGAGAACGAATTCGACTCGATTAAAAAAGATCTAGATGCTCTGGTAGCCGATTTTGGCGGTGAGATCGACAAGGTAGCTGATGCTAAGAAGCAAGAAGTGGTTCAGGTTTAGTTGTGGCAGCCGCGCAACAGCCGAAACACGTGGCAATTATTCCGGACGGGAATACCCGTTGGGCTAATGCAAATGGTGTCTCGTCATTTGAAGGATATAAACAGGGAGCGGAACGAGGACTAGAAATTATGCGTCATTCCCGGGAGATTGGCGTTCATACGCTTACATTCTGGGGTCTGTCGACCGAGAACTGGCGTAACCGACCAGAGGGAGAGCTAACCTTTTTAGTCGACCTTTTCGGTAGTATGATCGACCGCTATCTAGAAGAAGCTTTAAAACACAACGTACGGGTAGTGCACCTGGGCAATACCGCTAATTTGCCAGCTAGCCTGATCGATAAATTAGCCGCTGCGGCCAAACAGACGAAGGCTAACGATGCTCATGTACTGAATTTGGCACTAGATTACGGGGGTCACGATGAGCTGCTTCGAGCTACCGAGGCGATTGCTCGAGATATAGCGCAGGATAAAGTTAGTCTGGCCGAGCTCTCTCAGCCTTTGCCGGGAGTGGCGAAAAGCGATGGCCCAGTGCCGACGGTGTTCGCCCGCTACTTAGATACGCATGATCAGCCCTACCCTTTTCCGGATTTCATCATTCGCACTAGTGGAGAGATGCGTACTAGCGGCTTTATGCCTTGGCAGGCCGTATATGCCGAGCTTTATTTTGAGCCGGTTTTCTGGCCCGATTTTACGGCGGAAAAATTCGATGCGGCCTTGCGGGAGTATCAGACACGACAGCGGCGTTTCGGGGGTGGGCATGATGAAGAGCCGACCGGTTAACTCATGATGGTTTTAGCCGGAATTCTACTTTTCGCCTTACTGGTAGTGATCCATGAGTTCGGTCACTTTATAGTGGCTCGGCGCAATGGGGTCGCGGTAGAGGAGTTTGGCATCGGTTTCCCCCCTAAACTGTTCGGCAAGCAGATAGGGGAGACTGAGTACACGTTTAACCTCATTCCGCTGGGCGGCTTTGTAAAGCTCAAGGGCGAATCCGATAGCGCTACGGAACCGGCTAGTTTTGGGGCTGCCGCCCTCTGGGTGAAGACTAAGATATTACTAGCTGGGGTCGGCATGAATATCGTAGCGGCCGTCGTTATCATGCTGTTATTAGCTTTGAGCGGCCTCCCGCAGATTCTTCCGGATCAGTACCGAGTGGCTAGCAATCAGACACTGGTAGAGGAAGCGGTAGTAATCACTCGGGTCGGGGATGAGTCGGCAGCAGCCGCCGCCGGCGTGGAAGTGGGAGATAGGATAGAGCGGATTAACGATACAGAGATAGGCTCGGCTGAAGAGTTGAGTGCAGTGACCGATCGCATGAGCGGGCAGAACGTAACCCTGCACTTAAACCGTGACGGTGAAAGCCTAGAGCTCGCCACTGAGCTGGGGACTAGTGAGACAGAAGGCCAGCTAGGTGTAGCGCCGCTTGATCTAAGTAGTAGTCGCTATACCTGGGCTGCACCGCTTGTAGCTGTTGGCATTACACTACAGATGATCGGTCTGGTCCTATTAGCTCTATGGAATATCTTAGCCGGTATCTTCAGTGGAGCCGGTGGGGCGGCCGCTGAACAGCTCACCGGCCCGGTTGGGGTGATCTATTTACTGCAGAATTTAGGTGACTTCGGCTTCGAGTACCTGTTGTTCTTACTGGCCTCGATCTCGGTCTCACTGGCTGTCTTTAACGCCCTGCCAGTTCCAGCTCTCGATGGCGGTCGATTGGCTGTAATTGCCGGCGCACGAGCGCTTAAACGTTCATTGAGTCCGCGCTTAGAGAATGCCATTCATGGCCTTGGCTTCATACTATTAATTGGGGTATTTATAGTCACTACTTATGTCGACATTCAGCGTATCTTCTAGTCAGATAAGTTGGGGTCCACTCGGAGCTTTACTTATTACGGGAATAGCGGTATTTGGTGGTCAGGTTATCGGCTTAGGGGTAGTAGTCAGTTTCTTACTCCTCACAACGACTGAGCCGATTCAGGCGGTATTGGCTCGGGTTGAGACCGATATTACCCTGCTGTTTAGTAGTTATTTTATCGCTCAAGCGGTAGCCTTAGGAGTGGTCTATAGCTTCGTGCGCTGGCGGAAGGGTAGCCTGGCAATGCTGGGTCTGCGGCGGTTTGAGTGGCGAAAAGCGCTAAAGCTAGTAGTTTTGAGTTTACTTGGCTTCGCCCTAACGGCTGGACTGGTGACAGTGCTACTCCAGATGGTGGCCCCGACTGTCGATTTAACAGCTCAACAAGATATCGGTTTTCTCAAGGCCGATCTTGGTTATGAGCTTATCTTGGCTTTCATGGCTGTGGTGGTGCTAGCTCCCTTTGCAGAGGAGCTGATCTTTCGGGGCCTTCTGCTGCCGGCACTGAGTAAGACTATCGGACTTGTACCGGCTGTAGTTATAGTCAGTCTCGGCTTCGGCTTACTGCACCCGCCACTTAGTGCGATGGTAATCATTGCTGTCTTTGCGCTGTTCTTGGCGCTAATCTACGTTCGCACCAACAGTTTATGGCCTGCTATACTGCTTCATAGTACAAAGAATCTAATTGCTTTCATTGCAATTGTTACTAACCTAGGAGTAGGGCTATGAGATTAAGCCACAGTTTTATTAAGACCAAGAAGCAGGCCCCGAAAGACGAAGTGGCTGCTAACGCCCAGCTGCTCACTCGGGCCGGCTTTATTCATAAAGAGATGGCCGGTGTTTATGCCTACCTCCCTTTAGGCAAGCGAGTACTAGATAATATCGCCCAGATCGTACGGGAAGAGATGAACGGCATCGGTGCAGAAGAACTACAGATGACGGTGCTGCAACCGAAAGACATCTGGGAGAAGAGTGATCGTTGGGATGACGAGAAGGTCGATAACTGGTTTAAGACTAAGCTAGTTAATGGCACCGAACTCGGCGTGGGGTGGACGCATGAGGAGCCGATCGTTGATGCGCTGCGTGATTACGTGAACTCGTATAAAGACTTGCCGATTTCGGTTTATCAGATTCAGACTAAATTTCGCAACGAGCTGAGAGCTAAAAGTGGGCTCTTGCGCGGGCGTGAGTTTACGATGAAGGATATGTATACGCTAGCTCGTTCTCAGGCAGAGCATAGCGAAATCTATGAGCGGGTAGCTGAAGCCTATGTGCGTGTTTATGCTCGATTGGGTATAGGCGACATCACTTATCGTACTTATGCTGATGGTGGGACCTTTACGGATAAGTTTAGTGATGAATTTCAGACTATCAGTCCGATTGGCGAGGACACTATTTATGTTCACGAAGGGCGCAAAGTCGCCGTCAACCAAGAGATCTATACCGATGAGAACTTAGCCAAACTCGGACTTGACCGCAGTGAATTAGTCGAACAAAGAGGAGTCGAGGTTGGTAATATTTTCCCACTTGAGACTAAGTATACCGATGCCCTCGGTGTGTACTACACCGATGAATCCGGTCAACAGCAATCGATTATTATGGGCTGTTACGGTATCGGCATTAGCCGCTTGATGGGGCTACTGGCCGAGCATTTCTCCGATGATAAGGGTTTGGTTTGGCCGGTCCAGATAGCACCGGCCAGTGTCCATTTGGTCAGTTTACGTGGCGGTGAAGCTCAGGCTGATGCGCTTTATCAGCGACTGATCGAACAAGGTATAGGGGTGGTCTACGACGATCGTGAGCTATCAGCCGGAGCTAAACTAGCCGATGCCGACTTGATGGGTATGCCGTGGCGGGTGGTAGCCAGTGCTAAGACAGTAGAGAGCGCAAAGCTAGAGCTAACACGGCGGCAAGATGGTAGCACGGAGCTGGTAGATGAGGCTACTTTGACGGCACGATTAGCTGAGCGGGCGTAGTTAGGCTAGCAGTGTCCCGGTCGTAATTCAGACAGTAACTGATATTGGCTGCTAAAGGTCGACCCGTACCGTATGCAAGTCCGTTCGGATGACGTAACATTAGAGTATTATCATAAGTCGCTATCGCTAAGACAGCACTCTTTAATATATTGAGGATCTACTACGGAATGAAACGGCTAAAACGACTCTGGGCTCACGACATCGGTATCGACCTTGGTACTGCTAACACCTTAGTGTATGTACGGGACAAGGGTGTAGTCGTCAACGAACCCAGCGTCGTAGCCATTAACAAAAAAACCAAAGATGTCATCGCCGTCGGTAGTGAAGCGAAAGACATGATCGGCAAAACACCGGAGCAGATTTTAGCGGCGCGTCCGTTAGTGGATGGAGTAGTGAGCGACTTTGAGGTGACGGAACAGATGCTGCAGTACTTTATTGGCAAGATTCACAAGGAGCACCCAGTGATTTGGCAGCGCCCGCGCGTAGTGGTGGGTGTACCTTCCGGTGTCACTGAAGTAGAGAAGCGGGCGGTAGAGAGCGCTAGCGCTAGTGCTGGGGCTAGGACTACTTATTTGGTAGAGGAACCGATGGCCGCTGCAGTCGGTTGTCGCTTACCGGTCACTACCTCGACCGGTAGTATGATCGTCGACATCGGTGGCGGGACGACGGAGGTAGCAGTGATCAGTCTGGGCGGGATAGTAGTCTCCCGTAGCTTGCGTACGGCCGGAGACGAACTAACGGAAGGAGTGATGCAGTACTTGCGTGATGAGTTTAATGTTAGTATCGGCGAGCGGACGGCCGAAAATATTAAACTAACCATCGGTAGCGCCCACCCATTGAAACAGGTGGCGACCATGCCGGTACGGGGGAGGGACATGATCTCGGGTATGCCGAAAGAAGTTAGTGTCTCATCCGATCAGCTAAGGCTGGCGATGGTGAAGACGGTACGGGCGATAGTCGAGGCGGTTAAGGTCACACTAGAAGAAACACCGCCGGAGTTGGTGAGTGACATTATGGAGCAGGGTATAGTTCTAACCGGCGGCGGTGCTCTGTTGCAGAACCTGGACGTTCTTATCGCTCAGGAGACGAAGATGAAAGTGGTGGTGGCCGAGGATCCACTGCGTAGTGTCGTCAAAGGTACCGGGTTGATCATCGAAGACCTAGCTAAATACACTCCAGTATTAATAAGCTCACAGGAGTCTTGATGCGTCGCCTAATTGCCTTATCATTAGGAGTTATAATCAGCTTGATTTTGGCTGTCCGCTTACTGGGTTGGCCGTTAGAGACGGTGGCAGCCCGGTTACTGCACCCTATCGGTCAGACACTACACACCGCCGGGGTTAGGTTGGGTAGTGCGGTTAGTGAGTTGCCTCGTGTCGGTCGCTTACAGTCGACGCTAGATGAGCAGGCCCGCGAAATATCCGACCTCAGGCGACAGGCGGTTAGTCTAGAGCGTTTGCGTGAGCAGAACCGACAGCTGCGTGATGAGTTGGGTTTTTTGCGGAGCCACAATTTTGATGCTGTGCCGGCCGACGTAGTTAATTATCAGCCCGACAGTACGCGCAATATGCTCAGAATTAACGTCGGTAGTAGTGATGGTATCGAGCCAGATATGCCGGTTATATCGGCCGGAGTATTGGTAGGGGTGGTGCAAGCAACGGAAGAGCGCTTCGCGACCGTGCTTTTACTGGGCGATACTGATTTCCGGGCGCTGGTAGAGGTGAATGGTACTTCTGGGGTGTTACGGGCGCAGATCGGTGGCGTACAGGTAGTTGAACGACTGCCACGCGATCAAGGCGTGCAGGCTGGAGACATCGTGACTACTAGTGGTCAGGACGGAGTCTTTCCTCCAGGCCTACTGGTCGGTACGGTCAGTTCCTTAGCTCAAGCTCCCGGCGAAGTTTTCGATACGGCCCAACTTCAACCCGAGCTTGATCCGCGTCGGCTGCAGACCGTAACCGTTCTGCGTCAATGATGGGTCGTAACGTCTGGTGGGTAGTATCGACCCTGACGGTGATAGCTCAGGCCTACTTTCTTCCTGGTATCACGGCTCATGTACCGGCCCTAATGATTATTTGTTTACTGATTAGTACGCAGTATCTCTCTCGCGGTTTTGTCTTCGCTCAGGCACTCTGGCTAGGTTTTATACTGGATGTTGTATCCCTCTACGATTTTGGCGCCTATCTGGTAGTCGGGCTGGTAGTCACGAGTTTGATCTATTGGCTGAAGCGGCGAGGACTAGGGCTCGAAGACGGGTTTAGTCGAACCTTACTGCTGGCCGCGGCAGTGCTGATGCAGTCTCTAGTCTTGCTGATGTTTCAGGGCCCAGCGATCATATTAGAACTGGAGGTGGGGTCTTGGTTAATTGGGGTGGGTGGGCAGATATTGACCAGCGCAGTCTTTGCGTGGGCCGTAGTAGGGCGCGTACAATTAAGAGCATGATAAGTGTTCAAGACTCATCGTTATTAAGTCATCGCTGGGGCGTTCGATGAAACGTCGTCAGCCCGTCCGACTCCACCTGCCAGCCGTCATTAAGTCAAATGGTCACTCTCTGCAGAAGCAGGCCTCGCACTGGGCCGATCATCTACTCCCTGCCAGTATCGGTAAAAATGCTACCGTCGATAGCTCGATTAATCGTACCCCGTTACGGGTTATTGCCGGAGCAGGGATCGTTCTTTTTGCCATTTTATTTCTGCAGCTTTTCCAACTACAGGTAGTGGAAGGTGAGCGGATGCGCGGTATCGCCGAGGGTAATCGAGTTCGCGAGCAAGTAGATTTTGCCCCCCGAGGTCGTATCCTCGATCGGAATGGTGTGGTATTAGCCGATAATACGGCTAGCTTCCAGCTTTCGGTGACCCCGTACTTACTACCGGAATTGGAGTCGGAACGGCTACAGATCTACGATCGAATCGCTACTTTGACCGCAGTCGATAACGCTACTATTAAAGCAGCAGCTGAGGGTCAGGGCCTCGAGCATCCGCAGCCGGTTTTAGTGGTAGAGCAGATCGGACGTGAGACCGCGCTGCAGCTAGAGTACACTCTGCCACAGTTAACTGGTTTTAGCCTCGACACTGTACCGATTCGGAAGTATAAATCTGAGGCGGCCTTAGCTCATATTCTCGGTTATGTCGGTCGGGTTAGTGAGAATGATATCGAGGCTCGCCCAGATCTTCATCCGCTCGACTTTAGCGGTAAGCTTGGGATTGAGGCTGCTTACGATGAACAGCTCCGCGGGGTAAACGGTGTAGTAGAGACCGAGGTAGATTCACTCGGTCGACCCTTGAGGACTTTGCGTCAGCTACCGACCGAGCCGGGAGAGGATATCTATCTCTCACTTGATTTCGAACTGCAGCAACGCCTAAGGGATTCGATAAAAGAGCGAGCGCAGGCGGCCGGAGTTGAGCGCGGCAGCGGAGTGATCATGCATGCTCGTACCGGTGAAGTTTTAGCTTCGGTTAGTCTACCTGACTACGATAACAATTTATTCTCCGCCGGCATCACGCCGGAACGTTACAGCGGGCTACTAGATGACCTCGAGCGCCCTATGTTGAATCGAGCTATGAATGAAGGTTTTCCCACCGGTTCGGTTATTAAACCGGTCACGTTAGCCGGAGCGTTAGATACCGGTACGGTAGATGCTAATACGACAATCGTGGATCGAGGTTCGTTGACACTACGTAGTCCGTACGATCCATCGGCTACCTTTACTTTTCATGGTTATAATCGCAACGGTTTAGGGCCGGTCACTGCCGTTAGCGCTCTGGCTCGGAGTTCTAACATTTACTTCTTTACGGTGGCCGGGGGGTATGAGGATTTCCGCGGTATGGGTATCGATAATCTAGTGAAGTACTACCGTATGTTCGGTCTGGGTAGCCCCACCGGAGTCGATATACCTGGAGAGACGGCCGGGTTAGTGCCTTCACCCGCCTGGAAGCAGCAAATGGCCGGCGAGGAGTGGTATATCGGCGATACCTACAATCTAGCTATCGGCCAGGGCGATCTGCTGGCTTCACCTCTACAGATGGCGCGAGCATATGCCGCCATAGTCAATGGTGGTAATCTGCTGCAACCGCAGCTGAAGCGGGAATTGGAGCCGCGGGTGATGGGGCGAGCGGATATATCGGCCAAACACTATGACATTATCGAGCGCGGGATGCAGGAGGTTATCAGCTCTAACGGTACTACCTCGCCGGCTACTTTCGCCCAAGTAGGCGTACCGGTTGGGGGTAAAAGTGGGACAGCCGAGACCGACCCGGGTAAGCGGGAGGCTCACGCTTGGTTTGCCGCTTACGCCCCACGAGATGATCCGGAACTAGTAGCCGTGGTCTTAATCGAGGAGGGCTTTGCCGGTTCAACTTATGCCGCACCGCCTATTGCCGACGCCTTCGAGCTCTACTTTAAGCGCGACTGAATAGCTCGGTAGACAACCCATGAGGTTACTGCTAAAATGCATCAACTGGCTACTATAAACACCAGCCAAAGACAGGAGTTAGTATGAGTAAAGAATACCATTTGACCGAAGGCGGAGCCGCCGAACTTGCAACCGAACTGGCCGGCCTGAAAGCTCGCAGAGGTGATGTCGCAGAGAAGTTGAAATCGGCTAAGTCTGAGGGTGATTTAAGTGAAAACGCCGATTATACTAGTGCCCTTGAAGAGCAGGAATATGTCGAAGGCCGTATAAACGAAATCGAGACAGTTCTGCATAACGCCACAATTATCAATACGCCGAAGGGAAACAAGGCGGTAGCGCTAGGTAATCGCGTAGAACTAAAATACAACGGTTCTACTGTAAGCTACCAGGTAGTGGGTTCGCTCGAATCCGATCCGGGGGCCGGTAAGATATCGGAGGAGTCACCGATCGGTAAAGCTTTGCTAGGAGCAAAGGTAGGAGATGAGACCGAGATTAATACTCCTTCCGGCCTGCGGGTTTGCACTGTAACGAAGATTAGCTAGTTTCTCCGAGCGCCGCTAAGACGCGGTCACTAAGCTGGTAATAGAAACGGTAGTTTGCCATAATTGAGTCTAATGACACAGCTTACGGACAGTAACTATTGGATCGACGTTGAGGTCGAGCGTATTGATCACGCTATTCCAGACGGTGAGATTATCATCTCGAGTGGTATCAGCCCTTCGGCCAGTTATCATATTGGTCATTACCCGGAAGTCCTCATGGCGGAGGCACTGGCCTGGGGTCTGCGTCAGTTAGGTCGTGAGGTACGCCATATTCACGTGGTTGATAATATGGATCCATTGCGTAAACGCTACGATTTCCTACCGGAAGAGTATGAGCAGTATGTCGGCTGGCCGATCTGTCTGGTTCCGAATCCATATGGCACGGGCAGCTACGCCGACCATTTCTTTACTGAGTTTCAGCAGTATTTTGCAGCGATGGGTATTGTTCCTACCGAGGTAGTTAAAAGCTATGAGGATCTTTATCAAACAGGGCGTATGAGCGGGCAGATCGAGTTAGTGCTAGAGCGTCTTGACGTGGTCAAGCAGATATTTGCAGAGTTTGGTCGGGAGGTAGCAGGGGAATGGACGCCGGTCCAAGTTAAGGGAGCCGACAATACCTTTATCAATGCGCGTCCGGAAACTTGGGATAGAAAAGCTCAGACTATTGAGGGCATCTCTTACGTTGATGGCGGGGCTAAACTCAACTGGCGCCTAGACTGGCCGGCTCGTTGGTCCGTGCTTGGAGTGCAGGTTGAGCCATTTAATAATCATGAACATGGTGCGGCTGGTGGCTCATACGACACCGGTCGGGCGTTTTCTGAACGGATATTTAATTATCCTGCACCTATCCCTGGTGCTCGCTATGGCAACGTTCATCTTGGTGATGATACAACCAAGATGAGTTCGTCGAAGGGCAATCTAATTACGCCTGAGTCTGTGCTCCGCATTATTCCTCCGAGCTTGCTACGTTACTTCATAGTTCGCTCTAGACCGCCTAAGAATCTGCGCTTTTATACGGATAAGCGGCTGATTAATTTAATCGATGAGTATAAACAGGTGGCAGCTGCCCTCAGCCGAGGTGAGGAGCATGAGTTCGCCGAGGCCTACCGATTCGCCGACCTCGGCGATAGTTTAACAGTAGTTCCGTTCGCGCATCTAGTGAGTGTCTATCAAGCTGCCCAGGGAGAGCTTGATCGCGTCATGGCGATTTTGCAGCGGAGCGGCTATGAGGTCGATGAGAGCGTCTTAGCGGGTGAGCTAATCTACGTTCAAAATTGGCTCGATTCCTATGCCCCAGCTGAGGTTAAATTCGCCCTAAAGCAGGATATGCCGGTGCTCGATCTAGATGAGTCGCAACGAAAGTTCTTAGCTGCTTTGGCCGATTCACTTGCCCCAGTGCAGGAACCTATCGAGGCCGAGTGGATGCATAACACTATCTATGAGCTAAAGGACGCCCAAGGACTCACCCCGGCCGAAGCTTTTAGTACCATTTACCAGATCATACTCGGACAAGACTTTGGTCCGAAAGCCGGCTGGTTTTTAACTACACTCGATAAAGACTGGCTAATCAAGCGGCTTAAACTTGAGGCTTAGAGAGGGTATACTGGGATTATGCTAGATATTACCTATATTCGAGAACATACCGAGCGTGTTAAGAAATCCATATTAGCCAAAAATAAAGCTGTCGATATCGACCGACTACTGAACTTAGATGTAGAGCGTCGCAGCCTAACCCAGGCGATAGAGGCCCTTAGACAGGAACGGAACACACTTTCCACTCAGCTCAACGGTGGAAAGCCAGAGACAGCTACTATCGAGCGCGGACAGCAGCTTAAGAGTGAGTTAGCAGAGTTGGAAACACGTTATGACGAGGTGATCAGGGAGTACGACATCCTTCTAGAGTCGGTACCTAATGTAATGGCCGAGAGCGTCCCATTAGGGGCAGATGAATCCGGTAATCAAGTGCTGCGGCAGTGGGGAGAAGTACCTGAGTTCGACTTTCCAGTGCGTGATCACGTCGAGCTCGGTGAGACACTTGAGCTGATCGACATCGAGAGAGCCGTTAAGGTCTCGGGAGCTCGCTTCAACTATCTCAAAGGTGATTTGGCGCGGCTGCAGTTTGCCCTGGTGCAGTTCGTGTTTAATATAGTTAGTGATGAGGATCTTATAGCTAAGCTAGTAGCCGACGGTCAGTTAAATATCTCCACCAAGGCTTTCGTCCCGGTAGTTCCACCCATGCTGGTACGTCCCGAGACGATGCAGCGGATGGCCCGTCTCGAGCCGAAAGAGGATCGTTTTCTCACTACCGATGAGGAGTTTGTCCTGGTCGGTAGTGCCGAGCACTCACTAGGGGCAATGCATATGGATGAGATTATCGAAGCCAGTGATCTGCCCTTACGTTACATAGCTTTCAGCGGCTCTTTTCGACGTGAGGCCGGCAGCTACGGTAAGGATACCAGAGGCATTTTGCGTCAGCACCAGTTCGATAAGCTAGAGATGGAGGCCTTCTCGACCACCGAAACTGGCGAGGGTGAGCATCGCTTAATGGTAGCGCTGCAGGAACATATCATGCAGCAGCTTGAGCTACCGTATCAAGTGGTGGCTATCTGCAGTGGTGATATGGGGGGTCCGGACTATCTCCAGACCGACATCGAGACCTGGCTACCGGGGCAGCAGCTGTACCGGGAGACGCATACGGCCGACTATATGACTGACTACCAGTCCCGCCGACTCAAGACGCGCTATAAGCAGGCCGGTGAGACTCACTACGTTCATATGAACGATGCGACGGGATTAGCTATCGGGCGGACGCTAATCGCTATTATTGAAAACTATCAGACTAGAGCGGGTACGATTCGGATACCCCGCGTTTTGCAAGCACTAATGGGTAAGGAGGAGATAGTATGATCGATTTAGAAGTTACCGGAGTCCACTTTGAAATTAATGAACAAATTACTAAGTACGTCAATAAGAAGTTAGGTCGTCTGGATAAATATTTACCCCGTAACGCTCGTACTCCGGCTCACGGACGGGTCGTACTGGTCGAAGAGCAGGGCCAGTCTAGCAATCGCTACAGTGCTGAGGCCACCATTACTTTTCCACACGGTGAGGTAGTGGCTCAAGATGCTACTATCAGCATGTATGCCGCTATCGATATCGTCGAAGAGAAGCTGAAGGCTCAGATTCTCAAGCATAAGGATAAGCGTCAGAACGATCGTCAGGCCCAGCGCACGCGGCGCAGCTTCAAAGTGTTCAAACCCTCACGTGATAGTCAGGTCAACTCAGAAGAGCCGCTGGAGTAGCACGGCGTACCCGGCAGTGTTTAAGTTGTTAGCCAGAGAGTCTATAATGAGGTTTGCATGCGCAATATACTGACTAGAATTTTTGGAGACCCGGGTGAGAAGCAGCTGAGAAGTCTGCAGCCGTTGGTTGAGCAGATTAACGCTCTAGAGCCGAAGTTGAAGCGGCTGAGCGACGCTAAACTAGCTGCTAAGACGGATGAGTTTAAGCGGCGGCTAGAGAAGAGCGAGAGCTTGGACGACCTCTTACCTGAAGCTTTCGCAGTGGTACGGGAGGCGGGCCGGCGAACTCTAGGTCAGCGCCACTTCGATGTTCAGCTTTTAGGTGGTATCGTGCTGCATCGCGGCGACATCGCCGAGATGCGTACCGGTGAAGGTAAGACGTTAGTAGCGACCTTGCCAGTTTATCTCAATGCGTTGAATGGCAATGGGGTGCACGTAGTGACGGTTAACGACTACCTGGCGCGACGTGATGCTGGTTGGATGGCCGGCATCTACACCTACCTCGGCCTGAGTGTCGGTGTTATCGCCGGTAACAACACGGCCTATATTTATGACGAGACGGTGACCGATGAAGAGCATTCCGATCCGCGCCTGCAGCACTTTCGCGCAGCGCCCAAACGAGAGGTTTATGCCTGCGATATTCTATACGGCACCAACAACGAGTTTGGCTTCGACTATTTGCGCGATAATATGGCGCCTAGTCGTGAGGCTATGGTCCAGCGCGAGCTTAGCTTCGCAATCGTAGACGAAGTTGACTCGATCCTAATCGATGAAGCTCGGACACCGCTAATCATTTCGGCCCCGGCCAGTAAGAGCACAGATACCTATCAGCAGTTTGCCACCATCGCTCAGCAGCTTAAGCTGGCTGAGCACTACAATGTAGATGAGAAGCAGCGGGCCGTTAGTATTACGGATGAGGGCGTGACCAAGGTCGAGCAAATCTTAGGCGTGGATAACTTGTATAACAGCGATTCAGTGCAGGCTATTTTCCACCTCGAGCAGGCTCTTAAAGCTCAGGCGCTTTTTAAACGAGATAAGGACTATGTGGTTCGTGACGGCGAGGTCGTTATCGTCGATGAGTTTACCGGCCGTTTGTTGGCTGGACGGCGTTACAGCGAAGGATTACATCAAGCTATCGAGGCCAAAGAGGGTGTGCGCGTGATGCAGGAGTCGGTGACGTTGGCAACGATCAGCTTTCAAAACTATTTCCGCCTCTACACTAAGCTCTCCGGTATGACCGGTACTGCTAAGACCGAGGAGGAGGAGTTTCAGAACATTTACAATCTTAACGTCATGGAGGTGCCGACCAACAAGCCGGCGATTCGCCTCGATCTCCAGGACCGGATCTATAAGACTGAGGCGGCTAAGTTCCGAGCTATCGTCGAGGAAGTTCGACAGCGTCAAGCTGCCGGACAGCCGGTACTAATCGGTACAGTATCGATCGAGAAGAACGAGGTTATTAGTGATCACCTCCAGGCGGCCGGCATCAAATACGAGGTCTTGAATGCTAAAAACAACGAACGCGAGGCCGAAATCATTGAGTCAGCCGGTCAGCCTGGAGCAGTGACCCTCGCGACTAACATCGCTGGTCGTGGTACCGACATCGTCTTGGGTAAAGGTGTAGTTGAGGCGGGGGGCTTACATGTACTAGGTAGTGAACGGCACGATTCGCGGCGGATCGATAACCAGCTTCGCGGCCGGACCGGCCGTCAGGGTAATCCAGGTAGTACTCAGTTTTACGTCAGTCTGGAAGATGATCTGATGCGTATCTTTGGCGGTGAGCGCATCTCCAATCTGATGGGCAGTCTAGGTGTAGATGAGAACATACCGATCGAGAACGTGATGATTTCTAAGAGTTTAGAAAGTGCTCAGAAGCGGGTTGAGTCCCATAATTACGATATGCGTAAAAACGTGCTGCAGTACGACGATGTCATGAATCGCCATCGCGAGTCGATTTACGCTCGCCGCCGCGATATTTTGGATGAGAAGCCTCTGAAAACTGATATATTGGCCATGGTCGAGACGGAGCTAGGGGTTCTACTGGCTCGGTTTACCGATGCTGAAACTGGAGAGATAGAGCGGGACGGGCTATTCAAAACATTGGGTAGTTTTATGACGGTGCAGGAAGCAGAGTTCAGTAAAGTTAAGGATAATGCCTTGGCAACGGCCCTACTAGAGCGGGCCGAGCGCCTCTATGTCGAGCGTGAGGAGGAGTATGGCGCGGACGTGATGCGTTCGCTTGAGCGCTACGTTTATTTGCAGGCTATGGATCGGCTCTGGATGGAGCATCTAGAGGCGATGAACCACCTGCGTCAGGGTATTCACCTCCGCTCCGTTGGTCAGCGCGATCCTTTAGTCGAGTATAAGAAAGAAGCTCATTTAATGTTTAACGATCTGAAAGCTAACATCGAACACGAAGTAGCTACCACCATATTCCGGGTCGCACCTCGGACTAGTCCGGACGAGACACAGGAGACCGAACTGACCCGGGCGGCCGAATCAGCTACCGTTTCAGGGGGCGAAGAGGGTAAGGTAGCTCGCGCCCGCCCGGTACGTAACAGCGACAAGGTGGGCCGGAACGACCCCTGCCCGTGTGGCTCTGGCCTGAAGTATAAGAAGTGCGGTTTAATCAATGCGCCCGAACATCGAGGCTAAGTTAACCAGGTCACTGGTAGGCGAGCAAGAGATGGGGCTGCTTGGAGCGAGGGTCTACTCGCTTGTCGAGCTAGAGCAGGTGGAGCGATTACAGCTGGGAGAGCTTAAAGCTGTAGGTGAGCACCCGCAGTCTAACCGCGATCGCTACGGTAACGATTTAATCGATCTCTACGCTGCTCGGCATCCCAATTATTCTACTTATAGTCCCGGAATACGCAATGCTAGTCTTTATGCTTTCTTATCGCCACCGTGGCATATTGAGTCTAACCGCCAGATGGTGGCCTTAAATGTGGACTCGACGCGGGTCTTCATAGCTCATCAGAATCGTAATCTACCTTTCTACACGCAGGCTTGGCAGCAGGCCCATCTAGGGCTACTAGATAAGTTCCCCGTCGATTTAGTAGAAGAGGTACTTGATCTGCCTCTGCGCTACCCAGAAGTACGCAATCGCTTTAACACTTCATCTCTAGCTTGGATGCCAGAGCCGATCCTGGATGGTCTGCTAACTGAGTTTGGACCGGCGATAGAGGATTATCTCGATAGCTGGCAGAGTTTAGCAGAGTTTGAGGCTGGATCATGTGACTTGGCCGATAACTGGGAGGTCATCATTCCTTACGCCGTACTGCAGCCGGCTTCAGCGGTAGCGGCATGAGAGTGGCCGTACTTGGTTATGGGGTGGAAGGGCGCTCTGCCGCGCGCTACTGGCGGGATATGGGAGCTGAAATCACCGTCTGCGACAGTAGTGAGGAGTTGGATCTACCGGTAGATGTGCAGAGCCAGTTAGGGGAGAACTATCTTGAGGGGTTAGATCAGTTTGACTTAATCGTTCGTTCGCCCGGAGTCCTACCCTCCCAGTTTGAGACCTCCACCCCAGTTACTACAGTAATGGATGAGTTTTTACGCGTCTGCCCCGCCCCAGTGATCGGGGTGACGGGGAGCAAGGGCAAAGGTACCACGGCGACTTTAATCCATAAGATGCTAGAAGCTACTGGTCGGACAGCTTGGTTGGGAGGTAATATCGGGCTTCCACCCCTGGAGTTCTTAGCTCAGGTTAGTCCGAGCGACTACGTAGTACTCGAGATGAGCAATCTGCAGTTATGGGACATTACCTCAAGTCCACAGATCGCAGTCTTGCTAGCTATTACCCCTGATCATCTCGACTGGCATGAGGGCAAAATGAGTGCATATGTCGCGACTAAGGCTAACATTACCCGCTTTCAGCGGAGTGAGGATAAGCTGTTTTATCGCGCAGATAATCCCTATACCGAAGAGATTGCGGCTACCACTGCCGCTCAGGCCTTAGCCTTTATGAATCCGGCTAGTGCCTGGGTGGACGGGGAGGAGGTTAAGTATCAAGATACGCATATCTGCGCGGTGTCTGAGGTACAACTGGTCGGGCGGCACAATCTCGATAATATTTGCGCTGCGCTGGCGGCCGTTTGGCAGGTAGCACCAGATCCGACAGCTCTGCGGAGTGCGATTAGGGAGTATAAAGGGTTAGAACACCGGCTGGAGTTCGTCCACCGGATAAGCAAAGTAGATTATTACAACGATTCGATTGGAACGACACCGGAGGCTGCTATGGCGGCCATCCGCGCCTTCAAACAGCCTAAAGTGTTGATTATGGGCGGCTCATCCAAAGGCGTAGACTTCAAGGAATTAGCCGTTGAGCTGACTGCTCAATCTGTTAGAGGGGTGGTTCTCATAGGGGAGACGGCTACCGAACTAGCGGCTACACTGGAGCGCGCCGGATATCAAGGTGAGCTGGAGCAGTTAGAAGATTCAGAGACTATTATAAAAGAAGCGGTTGATATAGCGGCTAAGTTAGCTCAGCCCGGAGATGTGGTACTGCTCGCACCAGCCTGTGCTAGCTTCGGCTTATTTAAGAATTACCAGGAGCGGGGGAAGCAGTTTAAGGCAGCTGTTGAGAAGTTAACCCACTCTTAAGTAAGGAACGGATAGGGCACCATGATAACAGGTGACTATTTTGTTCACTAAGCCAAAAACAGTTATAATTAGCTTAACGAGTAATGTAGGGGGTCTAAATGCAGCACACAGTAGAAGAGGTGACTCTATCTAACGGGACATCTGGGCTATTGATCGACGTTCCAGGTAGCAAGGTCGTTAGCTTGCAGCTCTACTTTAACTCTGGCTTTCTATTGGCGGATCCTGCTAAGTATGAGATGCCACACATTACCGAGCACTTACTGATAGCCGGAAACGAGGATTATCCAGATTCGATGGAGTATAAGCGTCAGCTGGAGCTTAATGGCGCCGTATTCAACGCTTCTACCAACATAGACTACAACTGCTACTACTGGCAGTGCGCCAGTTTTGAGGTGGAACGTATCTTAGGGCTGGCCAGCGCCCAGATTGGCCGACCCCTGATTAGAGCGAGGAGGATGTAGCACGGGAGAAGCAACGGGTCGTGTCTGAGCTGGAGGGTAATATGTCTAACCATGGCCGGACAGCCTGGAATAACATGATGTATTTAGCCCAAGGAGAGCCGTCTTATCGCGAGCGAATAGATCAGCTGGCGAGCATTACCGCGGCTGATATGCGCCGGTATTACGAACAGACTCACACCCAGGCCAACTCCTTCTTTATCGTATCTGGTAATGGTACGGAAAACCGACAGAAGATATCTGCCGGACTAGAGAACCTACTGCGTCATCTACCGGAGGGTGAGAGATTAACGCTGCCCCCTCGGGAGCGAACTACCCCTGATACGCCAGCGGTAGAGTATAGGGAGATTGCCGATATCTTCTATAGTCACCGTTTCGTAACAAAGCCTTTAACTATTGATGAGGTGGCTGCAGCTGCGGTGTTGCGCAGCGTGCTCAACAGCTATCTTAAGAGTAGCCTGTTCGGAGCTGTCTGGGAGTCAGGCCTAGCATATGGGATCAGGTCTGGTTATAGCTACCACACTTATGAGGCAGCATACCTTATCTCTAGTTCGGTCAGTGCTAAAAACGCCAAACCGTTATTTAAGCTAATTGTGCGTCAGCTTAAGCGTGTATTAGAAGGCAAGGTTACTTCGGCTGATCTGGCCGCCGCTAATAAGACAGGTGAGGGGCGACTTGATATCGCCTTGCAAACTCCAAACAGCTTAGCTAGTTTCTACACTGGTGATTATCTGGTTTACGGCAATTTTGTTCCGGTGGAGGAGTGGAGCGCACTGCGCAAATCAGTTACTGTCCAGCAGCTACAGGCTATCGCCCAGAAGTTACTGCAGTCCGGCGAGTGGGCGCAGAGTTTTGTCGGTCCCATTTCAGATGATGAAGCGAACGAGCTACATGCCTTAATGGCCACCCTTCGGACTTCAGTTTGAACCTAAATTAGGTGCAGGTTAGACCGAACTGCTAACTGTGAGTAATATACATAACAGCTTATTGACAATAGAGCAAAATATTGCTATTGTATATATTGTCAATTGCGACATGTAAAAACAGATACGCCTAAGATAACTTTTGATTTAATTATTAACGGCAGAAGGTAACAATTTATGAGCGAACACAGTCCAGTGACCAGCGAAGAAAGCACTAGCTACCAGTTAGCAGAGCTGGAAAATGCCAATCACACCCTGGAAGCTCAAGGTGAGTTCGCCGACTCTTCTTGGGCGCGTCAACTGAAGGCAGATCGGGCCAATAACACAGGAGTTGAGGACGAGCCAGCTGATAAGTCAGGTAAGTATAATCGGCGCGGAGATAAGAGCCGCCAGACTCACAACCGCCAACGCGCTGCCGGAGATCCGCGGCGCAATAATACTCAGCCTGATCCACCCAAATACGAGGAGAGCAAGCACGAACAGTGGGGACGCAAGTACTTTGATGAGCACGTGTCACTATTTGCTACTCGTCGTGAGTATGGGGCCGATGGTAGTTATAAAGAAGTCGAAGTAGAGACTGGCGAGTCGCTGGCTGCTTTAATTACGGCGCGAGCTTCTCTAGCGGAAGCCCAGGTTAGTGTCCGTCGCGGTAAGCTGGGCTTTCGCCGCAGTTCAGAAGAAGCCCAACTGGAAGAGGCGCGTGAAGCCTATCAGATTGCAACGCGGGCCTATTTAGCCGAAGTACTAGCTGACTCTGAGGCCAGTCTGCCGCAGCGTCGAGCTTTAGCAGCTATTTTTATGGCGAGGGAGAGCGGCGCCTTGATGGGCGAGGAAGCTAACTATTATCTAACGAAAGAAAACTCTACCGGTAAGAAAGTTACCGAGTGGTACGCGCGACAGAATAAAGTCACTAAGGTGGTTCTAGGTATTGGTGCTATTGCGGCCGGTAGTGCCGTCTTGGGTGCAGCCGGTGGCTTGGCAGCAGCCGGTGGCTTATTTGGTAGCCGACTTGGCAAGGGTTACTTTACACGGGAGGCTAAGCGTCGAAGTCAAGAACAAACTGGTGGCACCAGTCCAGACCGCCAAGCTAGCTATACGGCTTACTCCGAGACGACCGAGCAGCCGGTAAGTTATGAACAGTACCAGAAGCAGGCTGACCACTATGAGCTAGCCACCCTACTGCAGTCCAATCACACTGATTATGAGCGTAGCTACCAGACCCTGGCGGAGTATCAGAAGCGTGACGGAGGAAAATTGCAGAAGATCGAGGATGAGGATCTGACTACCGTCGCCAGCACCCAGAGTGTTGATCTGCAGCGCCGCTCTATTAGTGAGTACGAGGCTGCCACGGATCAGGCTAGTGAGGTAACTCGTCGCAAGCGCCGCGCCTTAGCCGGTGCAGTAGGTGGTGCGGCCGTCGGTTTCGGTATCGGTTGGGCGATAGAGAACTACGATGAACTGAAAGATTTTGTCAGTGGTAACGATCCGGACACGACAGAGACTACGCCCGTTCCCGGATCTGGTAACCCTGAAGTCACACAGCAGCTTGACCAGCTAGAGTCTGATATCGCCGAAGAGGCCGAGCGAGCCGAGGAGTTAGAGGCTGAATTGCAGCAGGAACGAGAACGTGAAGCCGAGCTAACCGAGCAGTTAGAACAGGAAGCTGAGGCGGAGTCGGAAGTTAATGATTCGTTTGGTGAGAGTCTGCCAGAAGGCTATATAGCAAAGACTGCAGATGGTTATGAGATTACCGCTATGCCCGGGGATCAGACCGACAGCTTATGGCGGGCGGCCGAGCACTCACTGCAGGACTATTTGGGCCGAGCCCCCACTATGGGAGAGGTCGACGCCTTACAGAACCAGCTGGGAGAGCGCTGGCTGGAGGTGGGCGAACGGGTGGTAGTGACTAATGAGCAGCTAGCGCGCGCTACCGGAGCGTAAATGTAGCCCCTACCGGGCATAGGAGCGGACTCGTTCACGGGATTATTATGCTTATGTTTAGAATAAGCGCTTAGTAGTGCTAATCATAAGCTATTTGACAAGGGGTAGATTTAGTCGGGAAATAGTTGACAGTAAGTAGTAAAAGTGTTAAGGTTATAAGTATCTAGCCAGTGTGAGGTGGAACCCATGTTGGTGTTAGAGCGCTTTGACAAACTACATACATAGACATGAACTGCTCAAGATGCGGTAGAATCACAAAAGCAGGCGTCTGGATATTATATCTAGGCGCCTGCTTTTGCTACTAGCAAGAGCAGTTAGTGTTTGAACATTTAGACTATATAACTTAATCCGTACTTTTTCTGTGTAGGAAGCGGCGTGGGCCGCTGTACTCGCGGCTTAGGCTGCTTCCTACATACGGGGGAGTGCAGATAACTCATCGGCACAACCGTGCCGGTCAACCTATCACCTTTAAGGAGGTGAGGTACGTTGGACACCATTACTGTGGTGTTGATAATCGCAGTCTTCGCCCTGCTCGTTCAGAACGGGCGGTTGGCGAACTCCGCGATGTCAGCGCCGACGAGCAAGCCGATCAAGGCTTCGCTGGCTGACCGGGCCACTCGCGTTCGTTCTGCTAGCCGGCAGCGGCTGGAGAACGGCACCGTGCGGCTGACCACTACGACCCGAAAGATCAGCTGGCCGCCACTTGTGGCTGGTCTGGTGATCTTCGGTCTGGTTGCGATGAACACGATTCAGTTCGTGCACATCAGCGACCTGCAGCAGGAGATGGAGAACATCCTCGCCGGCGAAGTCGATCAGGAAGACCTGGCCAGTGTCGAGTCGACCGAGGTCTCGGTTCCGGACGAACTCCAGGACCGGATCGATCGACTGAGCGCTCAGCTCAACGAGCTGAGTAGCGCCAATGCCGAGAGCGAGGCCGAGCTGGCCGCTCTGCGCGAGCAGAACGATGAGCTGGCAGCCCAGCTGGCGGAGCAGGCGGAGGAGCAGGATGCTTCACCACCGGCTACGCAGACGAGTGCCATCGGCTCTTCGGAGTCGGTCGAGTGCCCGACTGCTGTAGCTACGTGGTTCGAGGAGCAGCGCTTCGCCACCGAGGACTTCCGCTGTGGCGACTTCATCGACGATCCGACTGAGCGAGGAGATACCTCGTTCAGCGAGAAGCCGATCAGCACCCACGCGGAGCTGGTCGAGTTTCTCAACTCGGACAGTCCAGAAGCCAGTGCCGCTCGGGCCGCACTCCGGGATTCACTCTCGGAGGCGGACTACCAGCGGGCACTGCGCGGCGAAGGTTACCTGCTGACACAGGTCACTGTGCCGGCGCAGTATGAGGCGAACACCTACTACCGTTACAAGGACGGTTCAGCGGTGTTCATCACTACGCCTCGCAAGGTTCAGGCTGGCGATCTGCTCTGGGTGTACACCAACACCCAAGGTGAGGTCGTCGAGTCCGGCAACATTCGGGCCGACTGTGGCAACGCTCGGGCCGAGAAAATCGTCCCGCAACCGGACAAGCCGGAGCAGCCTAAGCAGCCGGATCAGCCGGACAAGCCGCAGCAGCCGGACCAGCCGGATCAACCCGACAAGCCGCAACAGCCCGAGCAACCGGAGCTCAAGTGCTTCGATGAGGCGGGCAAGCCGGTTTTCGACGGTGAGTTCTGTGCTGAGGAAGATTCCGGTCCGGAAGAGCAGGATGAACGCGACGACGAGGTCGATCCTACACTCGGGCACGACCGTGGCGACGCCGAGGAGACGCACAAGAACCAGGACGAGGCACGCAAGTGCATCGATTCCGGCATATGTCACGAACTCGATCCGACCAAGGACGACGTTGAAGTTCCCAATTCGAAGGACGGCGGTAAAGCCCCTGGTGGCGGTACTGACGAACCCAGCGATGCGGCGGACGACAACTCGGAAGATGATGGGACTTCCCACACCACGAATCCCGACAAGGGGACGAGTGACGGGGATTCCGACACTCCCGCTCAGAACAATGGGCGTGATCCACGGGGTGACCCTGACGAGGACACGGACTATCCCAACGTCTGAGTCTTCGTCCCGCTTCGGCGGGAGACAGTAGCTATCGACGCTCGTCTCCCTCGAGGGCCCCGTATCCTAGGTGGGGTGGCCGAGATGAGTCGTTGATAGTTGTAAGAACCTTATCGCGTAAGCGATGAGGTAGTGTTCGAACACTAAGGTACCAGGATTGGTAGATTTCGTTTGATGAGTAGATTGATGGCTAACCCCGTCGATCGAATTCCATCCGAATCTCAATCCTGTACCTGTAACACCTAACGTGGATATGTATGTAGTTTGTCGGCGGTCATAAGATAAAGCGCACCTTAACATTCATAAAACCCAGTTACAACTAGATTACTATTGACGATTACTGATAAATATAGTTTAATAAATTGATGAGGAATAAGAAGAGGAGAGACATATGCGTAATATATTGAATTACCTAACCTATGTGCCCAAGCAAGTGGTAGCAGTAGCTGCTATCTTTGTTCTATCGCTTTCAGCGATGGCAGCCCCGATCGTAAGCGACGGTGGCGTAATGGCACAGGATAACGAAGTACGGTTAGAAGCCGATGTTAAGGTCATGAACCTTAACACAAGCAGCGGCTACCAAGATAACGTAAGTGCGATGGTAGACGATGTGGTACAGATTCAGGTCTGGTATCACAATATGGAAGAGTTTGATTCTGGCAAAGATGCGGAGAATCTCAAAGTTGCAATTGACGTGCCTAGCACACGGGGCAAAAATCAGACTATAACCGCTACGGTTGGTGCTGATAATGCCGATACCGTCACAACTACTGCAGGTGTAAACCTCAGTTTAGATAACGCCTACTTAGAGTACATTGCCTACGGCGAAGGCTCGAGTAGCACTGATGGTGGTGTACAGTGGCGCCACAACAAGGGCGCAGCTGATGGTAATACTAGCTGTCAGACTGAAGACGAAGAGGCTCCTAATAGCTGCTACGTGAGTGAGAACTTAGGTGCAGCCGGAGACGCGATCGTTAACGGTGGGATAGTGATCGAGGATGAGTATCGTCCATGTTTCGCTTACCAGTCGACCGTTACTATCTTAGCCCGCGTAAAAGCGGAAGCTATCAAGGTAAACAAGTATGTGCGTAACGTAACCCGAGGCGAGACTAGCTGGAAGTTGAAGAATCAGGCTCGTCCGGAAGACATCCTTGAGTATCGGATACGGTTCGAGAACAAGGGTAACGTAACCCTAGAAGACGTTACGGTGGGAGATAACCTACCCGACTACCTGTCCTACATCCCGGGAAGTACAACCATCATGAATGGTAACTACCCGGATGGTGTGGCAGCCGGCAGTAACAATGTCTGGCAAGGCGGCATCATGGTGGGCGATTATGCTCCCGGTGCAGCTGGGTACGTGACCTTCCGCGTTAAAGTGGACCCGGTTAACGTATTTGAGAAGTGTGGCACTTACACTCTGAAGAATGTTGGTGTCGTACGACCCGAAGGCATGAACGAGTTCTACAACACAGCTCACACCGATGTCAAAATCGACTGTGAGAAGGGTGACGAAGAGCTACCAGCCCAACTGCCGCAAACCGGTATCGGTGGACTACTCGGAGGAATCTTCGGTAGTGGCGCTCTCGGTGTCGGTATCCGTAACTGGTTCGGCTCACGGCGCAAGCTGCTAGCTAGCCTACTAGAGAACTAATCTCTCTTAAGTTAGCTCTAGCTTACAGGCACCCCATTGGGGTGCCTGTTTTGCGTTGTGGAAATGGGTGGTACCTATGCCGAATCTTAGCTAGCCTGTATCCTTAGTAGTATGCACGAGTTAATTAAAGCTATCGAAGAACTAATTGAGCGGATCGAGACTGCTATGAGGCAGCTTGAGATCGCTAGTAAAGCCCAGCAGGCAGATGAGCTAGCCCAGGCGATGGCAACGTCTGATTTCTGGGATGATCCAGGCGAGGCTGCCGTAATCGCTAAGCGTCAATCTCAGCTACAGAAGCAGGTAGATGCCTGGCAGGAACTCTTAGGGGAGACTAGGGCTACTTTGGAGCTGGCGCAGCTAGAAGATCACAGCCTATTAACGGATCTAGAGCAAAAGTTTGCCGAGCTGAAACACCAGTTTGAGAAGCAAGAGTTTCAAGTAAAACTATCCGGTGTATACGATACTAATGACGCTATTTTGCATATTCACGCCGGTACTGGTGGTACCGATGCCCAGGACTGGGCACAGATGTTGGAGCGAATGTATTTGCGCTACGGCGAGCGCAGCGATCTAACGGCTGAAGTGGTGAGCGAGACGGCCGGGGAAGAGGCCGGGATTAAGAATGTGATTATTAAACTGGCCGGCCCGTATGCTTACGGCCGGCTGAAGAGCGAGCACGGTGTGCATCGTCTGGTGCGCCTGAGTCCGTTCAACTCCGATAATCTGCGCCAGACTAGCTTTGCTCTAGTTGAGGTGACGCCCGAGATTGACGAGCCGAAAGACATCGTGATTGAAGAGAGTGATCTGCGTATCGATCTCTATCGTTCAGGAGGCAAGGGCGGTCAGTCGGTTAATACTACCGACTCGGCCGTGCGTATCACTCACATTCCCACTGGGGTGGTGGTAGCGATCCAGAACGAACGCTCGCAGTTGCAGAATAAGGAGACGGCGCTGAAGATTTTACGCTCGCGGCTGGCGCACCTGCAGCAGGAACAACATGCCGATGATCTGAAGAAGCTGAAGGGTCCGGTTCATACTGAACAATGGGGACAGCAGATCCGTAACTATGTGTTACATCCCTATACCTTAGTGAAGGATACCCGGACGGGGGCTGAAACGACCGAGGTGAACCGAGTGCTAGATGGCGATTTAGACGACTTTATCGACGCTTATCTGATCTATTCTATCGGCGCTAAGAGTTAACGACGACGTTCATCTATACTGGCCTTATGCTAAAATAGCTACGTGATTCTATTAGACAGACTTTCCAAATCCTATGGCGGTAATACCGCCCTAGCCCGAGTCAATTTGCATATCCACCCTAAAGAGTTTGTGACCGTGGTGGGGCAGAGCGGGGCCGGTAAATCTACCTTGATTAAGTTGATGATCCGGGAAGAGATTCCGACCTCCGGTAAGATCATCATCGGCGGTATCGACTATGACAACTTGACGAAGAAAGACGTACCGCAGCTTCGTCGCAAGATCGGCGTGGTTTTTCAGGACTTTAAGCTGCTGCCGAACCGCAACATTTATGAGAACGTCGCTTTTGCCCTAGAGATTACCGGTACACGGACAAGCGTCATCCAGCACACCGTACCTAAAGTGCTGCAGTTGGTCGGTTTGGAAGGGAAGGAGCGTAGCTTCCCCTCTGAACTATCTGGCGGTGAACGTCAACGCGTAGCCATCGCTCGGGCCGTAGTGCGACAGCCGAAGATTCTAATCGCTGACGAGCCGACCGGTAATTTGGACCCCAAACACTCCTGGGATATTATCGAGCTACTACTGAAGATTAATCGCTACGGGACAACGGTAATCTTGACCACTCACAACCGTGACATCGTTAATGCTCTGCAGCGTCGGGTAGTGACTCTGCGTAACGGTCGAGTGATCAAGGACGAAGAGCAAGGGAGTTACGACGTATGACGGTCTGGATCCGCCGCCTACTAGTCCTGTGGCGCATTGTACTGGCCGGTACGCGCAACTTCTTCCGTAATGCGTGGTTGAGCGTAGCGGCGACAGCCGTGATGGTGATTACATTAACCATTATGCTGGGAGCTGTCGTTTTTAATATGGCGTTAGGCGATACGTTAGATCAGGTGACGGAGTCGATCGACATCGCTCTATTTTTTGATGATAGTGCGCCACTAGAGACGGTGCAGCAGCTCCAGACTGAGCTAGAGAGTCTCGCTAACGTAGCCGATACGCACTACGTTTCTAAGGCCGAGGCGTTAGAGCGCTACCAAGCGGATAACGCTGATAACACCGATATTCTAGAGGCAGTGACAGAGACGGAGAATCCTCTTCCGACCAGTCTAGAAATCCAAGTTTACGATCTTAATGAGATAGATGAGATTATCTTACTTTCTCAGGATGAACGGTTCGTGCCGATTATCGAAGACACTTCATTAGGTGAGGACCGTCGCCGTACTATTGCACGTATCGCTGACACCCGCCAGTTTTTAATCAGCTTCGGTGTGGTGGCCAGCCTGCTCTTTGCCAGTATCTCGATCTTAATTATCTTTAACACCATCCGCATGGCCATTTTTGCCCGTTCGGAAGAGATTGGTATCATGCGCCTAGTGGGGGCGACTAACGGTTTCATTCGTGGTCCGTTTCTATTTGAGTCGATGCTAGACGGTATCATCGCGGCCGCGATCAGCTTAGGTGTACTCTATACAGCCCTGCTCAAAGGAGCCCCGCGCTTGGTCGATTTCGTCAACTTCGACTCTACCTTGTCATTCTTCACCGGAATGTGGCCACTAGTCGTTTTCGTTACGATTTGTGCCGGTATCTTGCTAGGGGTCATCTCCAGTATGATGGCGATGATACGCTATCTGAACCTCTGAACTCACAAGTTACTTAAGTTACGTTTCGGGGTTAAGAGTGATTTAAGTGTCGAAAATTTTACAGATAAGATCTAACTCTTCTTGCTGTTTTCAAGCCAGACTTATCGGGTTGAGTGGCTCAACTAGCCGTGCTAGTATGCCTAGGCTTGTGTTGTGACACACATCACAAGGGTCTATGTAATAGCTGGGGTATATCTACATATGTTGAAGCGTAATTATGATGGTAAGAAAACTGTAATTTATAAAAAACTGGTTCTTGGCCTAAGCGTCATCGTGCTGTTGCTGGGCGTACTGCCCCAGCCAGTGCTCAGTCAGAGCGCCGGGGAACTGCAACGCCAGATCGAAGCTAAAAATGCCGAAATCGAGCGCTCGAAACGCGCCGCCAATGAGCTACGAAGCCGGGCCGACACCCTGGAGAATAAGCTAGCCATACTCCAAGCTGAAATCCGCCAGACTCAAGACCAAATCGATCTAACTGCTGATGAGATTAGTCAGACTCAAACCGAGATCAAACAGATGGAAGCAGATCTAGCTCGGGCTAAGGAGCTTATCCAGCAGAATGTGAAGCAGCTTTATAAGCAGGGAGATCCCTCCACCTTAGAGCTTCTGTTCTCCAGCGAGAACTTTTCTGATTTTGTCAGCCGTCAGGAGTATCTAGATAGTGTGAAGGACAGCCTGAACGAAGCCGCCGCTGAGACAGTGCGGCTGAAGGGAGAGCTAGAAGTCAGAGAGGCCGATTTAACGGTTAAGTCTAACCGGTTGAGCGGCCAGAAAGAGCAACTAGATGTTAAGAGGGAGACACAGCAGAGCTTAGTAAATGAGACCCGGGGCGAGGAGAAGCGTTACCAGAACTTAGTGCGCTCACAGGAGCAGGAGAAAGAGCGCCTAGAGGAGCAGCAACGAGCGGCTTATGCCGCTGCCGCTGCCGCTGCACAGAGCAGTGGCCAGTTTGTATCTAGTGGGGGTGGTAACTATCCCTGGTCTAGTGGTCCCTATCCTTGCTGGAGCAGTAACTGTGTCGATCCGTGGGGGCTCTACTTCCGAGAGTGCGTTAGCTATACGGCCTGGAAGGTGTCTAGTACTGGTCGCTACGTGCCTCATTTTGCTGGTGCTGGCCATGCCAACCAGTGGCCTTCTACGGCGGCGCGCCACGGTATCCCTAGCGGTAGTGCGCCACGTGAAGGAGCAGTCGCGATTGCTAACATCGGAGTGTACGGCCACTCGATGTATGTGGAGAAGATCTTGGGCAACGGCATGATTCGGATCAGCGAGTACAACTTTCTGCCCGGTAAGTACTCGGTACGTGATATTCCGGCTTCCGGGCTGACTTACATCTACTTTTAGTCGCAAACATAAGCAGCTTGACAATTATACTATTTTGAAGTAGTGTTTTAAGTAGTAGTACTAACCTAAACACAAACATGTCAAACCTAAAAAGAATATCTCTCAAGAACATCGTTTTCGCCCTAGCAATTCTAGTGCTGTGGGTTGGTTTCTCGCCGCGTGTATCCGAAGCGCAGACGATGAACGAGATTCAATCGGAGATTAACCGGTTGAGCCGGGAGATTAATCAGTCCGAAGCTAGAATCGGACAACTCCGTGACCGGGAAGATACCCTACAGAACAAGCTAGAGGTACTTAACGCCGAGGCTGCCCAGCTCGAAGCCGAAATCAACAGGACTGAGCGAGAGATAAAACAGACTAAGAGCGATATCAAGCAGAAAGAGTCCGAGCTGCAGCGGACTAAAGAGTTAATTCAAGCCAATATCAAGGTGTTATACAAGCAGGGTAACCCCTCTACGCTTGAGATGCTTTTTTCTAGTGAAAACTTCACAGATTTCATTAACCGTCAGGAGTATCTTGACAAGGTTAAGCAAAGCCTGAACGAGGCAGCGCGTGAGTCGGTGCTGATTAAGCAGGCTTTGGAGGAGAAAGAAGTCGAGCTGCAGTTTAAGTCCGGTGAGCTAGACGGACAGCGGCGACAACTAGCTAATCGTCAGGCTGAGCAGCGCCGTTTGATTGAGCAGACGCGTGGTGAAGAGTCGCGTTATCAAGAGTTAGTAGCCAAACAGCGCCAGCGTCTGGGAGAGGCTGAGGCTCAGCAGGCGGCCATTATCGCGGCAGCTCGGGCCGGTAACTCTGGTAATATCACTCCGGGAACGGTCGGGAACGGTGGCTACCCGGTTGAATGGGCGCCACCAGTACCGATGAACTCCCGAGTCGATAACTGGGGTTATTATAGTCGACAGTGTACCTCTTATGCGGCTTGGGAGCGGTATGCTATCGGCCGTCCGCTGCCCAACTGGGGTTTCCAGGGCATCGCACATGCTCGATTTTGGACTAATAGTGGTACTTTTACCGATCCAGAAACTGGTCAGTCATTCTACGTTCAAGGTCGCTACGCGCAGCGGGATGGCTACACCGTCAACAACACACCTGCCCCTGGGGCAGTAGCGGTTCTTAACTCCGGTAATTACGGCCATGTCGCTATCGTAGAAGAGGTGTACGGGGGCGGTGCTAGTTTCCGGGTTAGTGAGTATAACGCCGACTTTAACGGTTATTTTGCCGACTACAACATCTACAATAACTCAAACGACTGGTCCTTCATCCACGACTAAGTCGGTTATGCTACAATAATCCCTAGTGGAAAACCCTATACCTGCAGTTAATAATTCGCGTTTTGGCCTTGGCTCGGTACTGACGATCGCCGCTCTGGTCGGTCTGCTTGGCTTCGGTTTCGGTGCTAACTTCGATCAGTTGAGCCAGAGTTTCACTGATCTAGAGACTGAGAACCAACAGTTACCGGAAGACTTAAATTACGATTCGGTAGAGCGGGTTTACGATTTATTACGGAAAAACTATGCCGGTGAGTTAAGTGAGACCGAGCTGATTGAAGGCATGAAGTCCGGATTAGTGGCTGCCAGCGGCGATCCTTTTAGCGAATACCTGAACCAGGCAGCGGCGAATGAGTTGGAACAGAGTCTGCAGGGTGAATTCAGCGGTATCGGTGCCGAGATTGGTATACGCCAAGAGCAGTTGGTGGTGATAGCGCCCCTCGACGGTACTCCGGCTGCTCAAGCGGGCTTGAGGGCCGGTGATATGATAGTTGGTATTGACGGCGAAGATACGACTCGCATGAGCGTCCATGACGCAGTAGTGAAGATTAGGGGTGAGGAGGGAACAGAGGTCGTCTTGACCATAGCTCGCAGTGGTCAATCACTCGAAGAGATCACACTTACTCGAGCCGTGATCGAGATACCCAGCGTGGAGAGTGAGCTGCTAGAGGGTGATGTCGCATATATCGAACTAGTCCGTTTCGGTGAAGATTCTGCCGATCGGTTTCGTGAAGCAGCCCATAAGATGAAGGCGGCTGGGGCTGAAAGTATTATCCTTGATGTGCGTAATAACCCTGGAGGCTATCTCGATGTCGCGGTAGCGATTACGAGTGAGTTTCTCACTGCAGGTACAGTAGTGGTAGAGGAGCGCCGCGGGGAAAAGGTGATAGCCACCGAACGAGCTCAGAGCGGCGGAGTGCTGATCGGCATGCCGACAGTAGTGCTGGTTAACGGTGGTTCGGCTAGTGCTAGTGAGATTATCGCCGGTGCCCTGCAGGATCAGGGAGTTGCGACCGTTATCGGGGAGCAGACATTCGGTAAAGGAAGCGTTCAGCAGTTACTACAAATCGGCGGCGGGGACATCTTGCGCGTGACGATTGCCAATTGGTACACACCGGAAGGAGAAAACATCAATAAAGAAGGCATCACTCCGGATGAGGAAGTAGAGCTGACGAGCGAGGACTTCGAGGCTGAGAACGATCCGCAATTGGACCGGGCACTCGAGATTTTATTAGAGAGTTAAACCAGGGCGAGCTGTCGAGTTTCGGGCTTAGAGGGAATTTTAAGCGACTTATATCGAGTATACAGTAGGCTCAGGTGCTTGCGCTAGCCGGCAGCCAACATGATAGTATAGGAGGTATATTTGAGGGAAGTAGGGAATTGAAACAGACGACTAAATATATCTTTGTAACTGGTGGTGTGCTTTCTGGCGTGGGCAAGGGTATCACCGCGGCTAGTCTGGCTAAGATTCTCAAAAGTCGGGGCCTAAAAGTAAACATTCAGAAGTGTGACCCCTATCTTAACACCGATGCCGGTACTTTGAATCCGGCTGAACATGGCGAGGTATTCGTCACTGTAGATGGAGCGGAGGCCGATCTCGATCTCGGTCACTATGAGCGTTTTTTGAACCAGGAGCTGACTCAGTCTAGCTCGCTGATGAGCGGAAAGATTCTCAGCCAGGTCATCGCCGATGAACGAGCCGGTAAGTACCTAGGTAAGACAGTCCAGATTATCCCTCATGTGACTAACGCCATTCAGGATGCTATAGCCGCTGCCGGTGCAGGATATGACGTACACTTCGTAGAGATCGGTGGTACGGTGGGTGACTACGAGGGTCAGAGTTTTCTCGAGGCTATTCGAGAGTTTAAGCAGCGGGTAGGGGCTGAAAATGTGCTCTACCTACACGTGGTCTACTTACCATTTATCGAAGCTAGTAAAGAGGTGAAGACGAAGCCAGCCCAGAATGCAGTTCGGACGTTACGGGGTTATGGTATTAATCCCGACGTACTGGTAGCTCGTTCCGAACGGGAGTCTACTCAGTCAGTACTGGACAAGCTCAGCCTATATTCAGACGTAGAGGCAGGCGGTATTTGCGTCGTGCCGACCGTTGAGAGTGTGTACGAAGTACCACTCCGGATGGGCGATACGGCCGATTTTATCATCGATCGGCTACAGTTAAAAACTAAGAAAGAGAACTTAGGCAACTGGCACCAGCTGGTAGAGCGCGCTATGGATAAGAGTTTGCCCCAAGTGCGCATCGGGGTGGTAGCGAAGTACATGGATCACGAGGATACCTATATGAGTGTGTTCGAGGCGCTAAAGGCAGCGGGCTGGGCTGAAGAGCGGCGGGTCGATATTGACTGGATCGATTCCGAAGAACTAGAAGTCGAATTGCCGCCAGGCCGTTTTGAAGCCTTAGACGGCATAATAGTGCCGGGTGGCTTCGGCAGTCGTGGGGTAGAGGGTAAGATTAAGGCCGCTACTTGGGCTATCGAGCGGGGCACACCCTACCTAGGTCTCTGTCTCGGTATGCAGGTGGCGGTAATTGCACTAGCGCGCCTGCAGGGCAAGACAGACGCTAACTCGATCGAGTTCGATAGTGACACCCCCGATCCAGTAATCAGCCTAATGAATGAGCAGAAAGAAGTGGTGGATAAGGGCGGCACAATGCGGCTGGGTAACTGGGAGTGTGTGCTTGGGAAAGGTAGTCTGGCCCATAAGTTGTATGGCCGATTGACTATAGCTGAGCGTCATCGTCATCGCTACGAGTTCAATAACGCTTATAAGGTGGAGTTAGAGGCAGCCGGTATGGTGTTTTCTGGGACCTCGCCGGACGGTAAACTTGTTGAGCTGATCGAGCTAGCCGAGCACCCCTTCTTTATCGCCAGCCAGTTCCATCCTGAGTTTTCTTCCCGGCCCGAGGCACCAAATCCGCTGTTTAGAGGTCTTATTCAAGCCGCTCGTAGCGTAGCTGACCAGCGCTAGCTACTTTTTCCCCTCTGGCCGGCGGGGACCACAATCTATTGCAATTAGATAAATATCGATCGCAACTGACTTAGGGTGGGCTGGGGTGAGTGGGGTGTACAAACACTGGATTAAGCGCTAGGATTATACTAATGAACGAAACACCGAAGAAAAAAATATTACTGGTTGAAGATGACGCCGGCTTGGCTAATGTTTATAAGGCGCGGCTTGAGGCCGAAGGTTTTGATGTATACCACTGTGATAACGGTGAGTCGGCCTTAAGTGATGCGGTTAAGTACCGGCCAGACCTGATATTACTCGATGTTATGATGCCAAAAATCAGCGGTTTCGATGTACTCGATATATTGCACAATACACCGGAAACTAGTGGGATTAAGATCGTGATGTTGACTGCTCTAAGCCAGGATACAGATAAAGAAAGAGCAGTTGAGTTAGGTGCCGATGACTACTTGGTTAAGTCCCAAGTAGTCATAGCCGACGTCATTACCCGTATCAAGCACCATCTCGGTATCAACTAGGATAAGACATTAAAACAGCCCATGTCTCGAACACGGGCTGTTTTAATTGTGATAAGGGGTGGCTGTTTAGACGACCTTAACGACGGTACGTGGGACGCGGTGTCCACTGAAACGCTTAATACGCGTTTTGTCGAACTCTACTTTGCCATCACGGATGGCGTAAATGGTAAAGTCACGGCCGTGTCGTGTACCTTCACCGGCGATCTTGCTCATGCCACGCTGACGAACGATAATGCCGCCGGCCTTAACAGTTTGCCCGGCAAATAGCTTAACTCCTAGCCTTTGGCCGGGGGAATCATGGAGGTTCTTAGCGCTACCGCCTGCTTTAGTCTTACTCATTTCTTCTCCAGAAGTATTAGTTGGCGTCCGACGTACTGACTGTCTCTTAGGTAGAGCAGTTGATTCGTGGATACACTGTTCAAACGTATTCGATTATAGCCAAGCTTTTCCACAGTGTCAATAAGAGGTGGCAGAATAACTTCATTCCGGTAGGCCCAGGCTGGAAGGGCGATACAGAGGGTTGCTCCTGAGGGCAGCTGCGGCTGTAGGTTTTTAAGTGTGACTGTCATTAGTTGACTAGAGCTCTCCGCTAGTTCTACTAGGTCTTCACGAGTAGCAGAACCGTGTTGTCCCGGCCCGAGGTAGCCTTCGGTCACGATAGTATCTACGCCCTCGGGTAGGGTCAGGGTACGGGCATCGGCTACACTCAGCACTTCTGGTGCTGGCGTATTGAAGCGATCACTGAGCCAGTCTAGGTTCACTCGAGCATTTTCTACCATGACTGATGCGAGGTCAGAGCCACCGGCTCGTTTGCCCATTAGCAGGGCCTCCTGCAATACGACACCACTGCCGCAGAAGGAGTCGTAGACGTAGTGGCCACCGGCTAGGTTGATCATGATTTGGGCTAGTTTGGGCGGTAGCATACCGACCTCTAGGTCGCGTCGAGGTCGCTCCATATCACGGAGGGTGTAGCGTTCGATGTCTTGTACCCAAACGGTACGGGCAATGATTGTCGTCTCGGCGCCGGCGCTGATGATGATTTCGTGACTGTCTGCTGCCGTCAGGCGGTTATGGATCACCTGAGCACTGGAGAGATCTTGTTGTTTACCCAGGATGAAGCGTGGTTTAAGTCCGCGCTGGCGCCACTGTTTCTTGAGGGTGAAGACGAGACTGCGGTAGTTGCGTACCCTCTTACCATAAAAGCTGAGGCCGATATCGAATTTAGTTGTATTTAAGCCTAAAGTATCGGGTAGTTCGGCCTCAAGGTAGGACATAACCTTACTTAGATCGACAGTGTCTAGGGTTGTAATGATCTCACCGATTTTACTGGTGCCGCCTAGGTGGGGCCAGATCTCGCCGTCGAAACAAACGCTAGCATTATTCTGGGGGGTGACGCGGGTGTAGATGCGCTCCAGCTCGGCTAGGGATAGTTCAGGATTGGATCCGGTAATGGCGATAAACATAGTATGCATTGTACAGGGCTAGACTCAGACCGGTAAGGGGCTGCGGCCTAGGCCTTAACCACGATCTAATCTGGGCATGGTTAACATTTCCAGTTTGAACCATATATAATAGACGGGCGAGCCAGTGGATTACTTACTGAAGGAGAAGCGCCAGATATGTCAGCCAGACAGATTTTAACTTTAATCGGACTAGCCGGGCTGACCATCTTTCTTTATGTCTTTTGGGGCGATCTGGAGCAGGCAGGTCACTTAATCAAGTCAGTAAAGTGGCAATACTTACTACTAATTATCCCGATCCAGATGGTAAGTTTTCTCTCCCGGGCTATGTTTTATAAGAAGGCCCTGGAAGTGATAGACATCCCATCTCCGCAAGTTGGTCGGCTGTACGGTTTATCACTTGGGGTGGCTTTTACTAACATTATTTTGCCATCGGCCGGTGCTTCGGGTATTTCACTCATGGCCGCCTCACTGAAGCGAAACAAAATTACGGCTGGTCAGACTACCTTCATCCAAATCGCTCATTATGCCGCTATTTATATCACCTTTATATTTTTGCTGCTGTTAGCTCTAGGGGCACTCTATTTTGGGCATGATATCGCCCGTATCGCTATTCGAATCGTGGTGTTGATTATCTCGGTAGTAGTAGTGTTTAGCCTGGCAGCCGGTTACGTGATTTATGATCGCCGTGGTCTCGACTGGCTGGCGCACTTTTTGCAGCGAGTGATCGATCTACTAGCTCGCCGATTCCGACGTGGTCGAGATTTGATTGGTACTGCTCGTATAGCCCGCTTATTAGAAGAGTTCCACGCCGGTGTACATCAGGTAGTTCAGAGCCGTGCCTACCTGCGACAACCGTTTTGGTGGGCACTGGTAGGTAACCTCTGTGAGGTTACGATGTTCTACCTTGTCTTCATCGCTCTCGGCTTTACCTTAAATCCGGGTATCGTCATCGTCGCTTACGCTGTAGCTAATATAGCTGGCATAATCTCGATCATTCCGGGTGATGTCGGTGTTTATGAGTTGACTATGGTGTCGGTGTTGAGTCTGGTCGGTGTGCCCCTAGCTATCAGCGTCTCCGCCACCTTACTCTACCGTGTTACTACTAAGGCTCTCCTCATCCCAGCTGGATTCTATTTTTATAACCGTTACATTAAACAGGCGACCGATGCAGCACACGCTTAGTGTTAGCCAGTTTGTCGAGATTCTCAATGAGACGCTCGAGTTTACCTTTCCGTCAGTACAGATCGAAGGGGAGATAGCTGGTTTTAAGGTGTGGAATGGACGGTTAGCTTTTTTCGATCTTAAAGATGACACTGCGATCATCAACTGTATGTTGCCGGTGGGCCGTATGGATACGCCGCTAGAAGATGGCATGCAAGTGCGGGTTATCGCCAATCCTAAGGTGACGCAAAAGGGTAGACTGAGCATCAGCGTTGTCAGTCTTGAGTTGGCCGGCGCCGGTGCCATCAAGCGAGCTTTTGAATTGCTGCGACAGAAGCTAGAGAGCGAGGGTCTGTTTGCGGCCGAACGAAAGCGTGAGTTGCCGGTGTATCCGAACTCGATCGGCCTGATTAGCTCTCTAGAATCGGCCGCTTATCAGGACTTTTTGACCATCCTCCGTGATCGTTGGGTTGGGGTGGAAGTTACGGCCCTGCATGTTCAGGTCCAGGGTGCCGCCGCTCCGGCTCAGATTGTGGCCGCTATCGATCACTTCAATCAACTACCTGAACCGGTTGATACTCTCGTCTTAACTCGGGGTGGTGGTAGCTTAGAGGACTTGGCTGCTTTTAATACTGAGTCGGTGGCTCGAGCTGTGGCTGGTAGCCGGACGCCAATTGTAGTCGGTGTTGGACACGAGGTTGATACTTCGCTAGCTGATTTAGCGGCTGACGTTAGGGCAGCCACCCCGACCGATGCAGCAAGGCTAGTAGTGCCGGACCGAGAGGAAGTACGAGCCCAGATTAAGCGTGCCCAGCAACAGCTGGAGCAGCATCAGCAGTTGTTGCTGGGGCAGACTGCCCACCAGTTGCAGCGCGCCCTAAAGGGGCTGGAGCAGATGGCCACTTTGCCACAGGCGAAAGTGGAGCAGGTATTTAGTCGCATGGGTCGAGCAGTCGACAACTATCAGGCGAGTATACGTACTAAACGAGAGGAGACCTTGCGTTATAGCTCGGAGCTGAGTGCTAACTACCAACGTCAGTTAGAGCAGCAACGTCAGCTGCGATTGGCACTACTGCGTACCTTGCAGAGTTTCGACCCGCGAGCGGCGCTGAAGCGGGGATATGCATTAGTGCGCCACGACACCGATCTGATTACTTCTATTGGTCAAGTCAGCGTCGGTGATTCTCTCGTGATACAATTACATCAAGGTCGGATAAATACAGAGGTAAAACATGTCGAAAACACCTAAAAATTTTAAACAGAAGCTAGACGAATTAGAAGCGATCGTGGAATGGTTCGAGTCGAGCGAAGTCGATTTCGATCAGGCGTTAGAACGGTTTGAAACCGGTTTGGCCTTAGCGGCTGAATTAAAAAAACAGCTTGATCAAGTAGAGAATAGAGTGATCGAGATTAAGCGTAAGTTCGAGGCGGTCACAACAGAATCGACCGAGAGCGACACCGCGACCGAAACCTCAACGTTAGCTTAATAGTGGGTTGGTTCTTAGGCTTCGTTGTAGCTGCCTTTACTCTTTCGATTCTTCGGGGTGCACCCTGGCTACCGACTCGCAGCCGGGATGCAAAACGGGCGTTGGAGCTACTCGATTTAAAACCGGGCCAGACTCTGGTCGATTTAGGTTGTGGTAGCGGGGAGTTGCTTCTAGCGGCCGCTCGCGCAGAGCTGCAGACCGTGGGGTATGAGATTAATCCGCTACTTTGGTTGGTGGCTTACGTGCGAACGCGACCTTACCACCAGCGAGTCAAGGTAGTTTTAGGCGATTATTGGCTGCGGCCCTTGCCACCGTGTGATGGAGTTTATGTATTTCTAATCGACCACTTTATGGCTAAACTGGAGCGTAAGCTTGTGCGTGAGCTTGTACCTGGAAACAAAGTAGTGAGCTATATCTTTACTCTGCCGCTTCAGGCGGCGGTAGCAGAGGATAAGGGACTTTATCTATATAAATTCTAGATTTGAAATTGCGCTTGAGTAAGCGCATGCGCTATGATGAGATCATGTTACTAAACCAAAAAGGCAATACTACCAATGTTGTGATCTGGACTCTGGCTTTTATGAGTGTGACCTTGCTAGTCCTCTCGACCTGGGCTTTATATAAGTATTATCTGGAACGAACGACGGTCGATGATCAGGTTAAGGCGGCGGTAGAGACTGCCCGGGCCGACCAGCAAGAGCTAGCCGAAGCTGAGTTTGAGATCGAACGACGTTCACCGTATCGTACCTATACCGCTCCCGATATCTACGGTGGCATCAGTATTGATTTTCCCAAGAACTGGAGTGTTTATGTTGAAGACAGTACAGCGGCTCGTGAGCAGATCGATCTCTATATTCATCCGCAAATCGTTCGGCTTCAGCGTAATGTGGACGCGCCTTACGCCTTCCGCCTGCAGCTCCGAGACGAGCTCTATTCCGAGGTGGTAGAGGATTACCAGAGTAGTATCGAACAAGGTGAACTGAGCTCACGGGCCGTTACGGTAGCTGATATCGATGGGGTCAGACTGAGCGGGCAAATCAGCGGCGAGCAGACTGGCACTGCCGTAGTTCTACCGTATCGGGACAAGACGATTCTACTCTGGACCGAGGGTGGCAACTACGTGGCCGAGTTCAATGATATGTTAGATCGCGCCCAGATCAGTCGTTAGCCCCAAGGTAGACTTGATTGCAGCTAAGAGGGCGCAGGACTACAATGTAGGGTAATGGGGAGTAAAATGTAGGGTAATGGGGAGTAAACCGAGCACACACCAGACGGAGTTAGGACTAATTGCAGCTACCGTACATGAGCTGAAAACACCGCTGACATTGATTCACGGAATGAGTGCGATGCTGGAGTCAGAGACCTTTGGTGAGCTTAATTTCAAGCAGCGAGAACAGATTCGCCATATCTCCAGCGCCTCCGAGCGATTAGGTTTTATAATCGACAGCTTACTTCATGTAGAAAACCTGCCTCATACGCAGCGTCTGCAGCCGGTCCAACTGCAGACCGAGCTTCAAGCCGCTATTGGGGCGATGGCAGAGAAGGCCGCTGAACGAGAGATCGTAATTAAATACCGGCCTAAACGCCTGCCGCCAGTCCTGGCCGATCCGATCAGTATCTATCAGTTATTGATGCACCTAGTCAGTGCGGCAATTAGATATGCTCCCAGTGGTAGCGCCATTGAGATAAAGACTAAACGTCGGAATAAGGAGGCCGTTATCCAGTTACGTGATCATGGAGCTGGCATCTCAAGCAAAGAAGCGAAATCCATCCTAGAGTCGTTTGGCAAACGTCGTCAGCCGATCCGGGCTCACAGTGACTCATCTGGTTTAAGTTTATATATCGCTAAATCCATTGTAGAATTTTATGGCGGTAGTCTTCAGGTCTCTTCACTTTCTCAAGGATCACAGTTGACCATTTGCCTGCCGATTAGTAATCAGCTTAGTTTATTTGAATAAGGAGTAGCCCTGATGCGCGTACTGTTTGTAGAAGACGATATCGATGTCGGCACAATGTATGCCACCCAGCTGCTACTAGAGGAGAACGATGTTACCCACGCGCGCACGGCCCAAGAAGCGCTGGATGTACTCGACGATTACGAGTTCGATATTATCGTGCTCGATATGTTGTTGCCCGGGAGTAACGGTATCGCGGTCCTACAGGAGCTGCGGAGTTATCGCGATTGGCG
The DNA here is from genome assembly GCA_040903985.1 of Candidatus Saccharimonadales bacterium. Lineage (NCBI taxonomy): Bacteria > Candidatus Saccharimonadota > Candidatus Saccharimonadia > Saccharimonadales (SeqCode) > Saccharimonadales bacterium (SeqCode). Next base: position 147,587 of record JBBDUI010000002.1, on the reverse strand, counting down.
CCACATTCCGGTCATCGTGCTTAGCAATATGACACCGGATGACCTCGAAGTGACACCGCGCAGTCTGCAGGATTTGGGTGTAGCTCAATACCTAATCAAGATGGAGACTACCCCGCAGGATCTGGCAGCCGCCGTCGGTGCGTTTGCATGAGGCCGGACCAGGCGTGAGCACTTATAAGGCGACCGGTATAATCTTACGACGACATGATTACGGAGAGGCCGATCGCATCTACACGATTTTAACCCCGGAGCGTAAGGTGTCGGCAATCGCTAAGGGCATTCGCCGCCGGACCGCTAAGCTAGCCAGTCACTTAGAGCTATTTCATGAGATCGAGCTGATGCTAATCCCAGGTAAGAGTCTCGATATCGTTACCTCGGCCCGCACGCTGGCAGCTTACTCGATAGCGGAAGACTACGAACGTCTACGCCGGGGTTTTTTGTTTTTAGAGATGGTTGATCGGCTGAGTGACACGGAAGGTACGGAGGCGGTATATGCCGTATTAGGCTCAGCGATTGCTCAATTATCTCAACTCCCGGTCAGCATCTGTGAGCTGGGCTTTAAGCTGCAGTTATTAGATGCGCTGGGTCAGGCACCTGATTTAAGTCGGCCGGAACCGCTGCCGGAAAGTCTGGGACTTGATATTGAGCAGGGTGTACTGAGTGCGGCCGATAACCCTCTGGCGGCACCCTTAACCCAAGATGCTATCAAGCTGTGGCGGTTGAGTCTGATGCGCCCACTGGGTGATTTGGCCCGGATTCAGGGTGCAGAGGTGCTAGCGATGGCTACCTTACCGGTCTTAGACCAGTTTATTCGACAGCAGTTCGGAATTCGCTTTAATTCGGCTGAAATTTGATGATTACCCCTATAATTGGTTATACTAGCAGCTAATGAGTAACAAAGAAGTAAAACTAGAAGCGATCGTTAGCCTAGCTAAACGACGGGGTTTCGTCTATCAGGGAAGTGAGGTCTACGGTGGTCTAGCCGGAACTTGGGATTACGGGCCCTTGGGTGTGGCCTTAAAACGTAATATCCAAAACCTGTGGTGGAAGACTTTCGTCGATGATCGGGATGATATGTACGGTGTTGATGCGGCGATTCTGATGAACCAGAGAGTCTGGCAGGCGAGCGGGCATGTCGAGACATTTACCGATCCACTAGTGGAGTGCAGTAACTGTAAAGGTCGATTTCGGGCCGATCATTTGGAAGGGGACGTGTGCCCTAGTTGCGGTGAGAACGGCACTTTTGGTGGTACTCGTCAATTTAATATGATGTTTAAAACTACTATAGGTCCTTTATCGGCCTCAGTAGAGGCAGAGGAGTATAATACACTCGAAGCAGATCTCATCTTTAGAGATAAGAACGGAGATGAATTACCCGTCAAAACACCCGAGTTATCAGATGTAGATAGTGCTCTACTTTATAACAAGAATTCGGTTACCTACCTCCGTCCTGAAACGGCCCAAGGTATCTTCACTAATTATAAGAATGTTGTCGACAGCTTTTATCCTGATCTGCCGTTCGGTATCGCTCAGATCGGCAAGGCCTTTCGCAATGAGATCAGCCCGCGAGACTTCGTTTTCCGCTCTCGAGAGTTTGAGCAGATGGAGGTCGAGTACTTTGTGCATCCCGATGCCTGGGAAGAGGCGTTTGAGCAGTGGCGCAGCGATATCCATGCCTTTTTGACTAATTTAGGACTAGATCCGAGTGCAGTCCATGAGCTAGAAGTGCCAGAAGACGACCGGGCACACTATTCGAAACGTACTATCGACTTCGAGTTTGACTTCCCGCACCGCCGGGATGAACTACTAGGTCTAGCTTATAGGACTGATTTCGATCTAGGGAACATCCAGCGGGTGAGCGGTAAGGGCATGGAGTATACCGTGAAAGGCACCAATGAAAAGCTTATTCCTCATGTGATAGAGCCAAGCTTTGGGATGGAGCGGATGCTGATGGCTATACTAACCAGTGCCTATACTGAAGAGGAGGTTAACGGCGAGCAACGTACGGTACTTAAGCTACCGAAGCACCTAGCTCCGGTTAAGATTGCCGTTTTCCCGTTGCTTAAAAACAAGCAGGAACTGGTAGAGAAGGCTCGGAGTGTCTATCGGCAATTGCGGCAAGAGTTTGGTGCCGTGATGTGGGATGATGGTGGTAACATCGGCAAGCGCTACCGCAAGCAGGATGAGATCGGTACTCCACAGTGTGTTACGGTCGACTTTGATACCCTGGAGGATGACACCGTGACGGTTCGGGACCGAGATACAATGGAACAGCGTCGGATCTCGATCTCGGATCTAGTTGCTGAGCTAACTCCCTAGCTAGATCAATTTATATAATTTTAAAACTTAAGGATTTCTTATGACCCAACCCCAGTCCAACCAACCAGATAACAAAAATAACACTAAAGCCAATAACTACGCCTTCATTGACGGTCAGAACCTCAATATGGGTGTGCAATCCCTAGGCTGGAAGCTCGATTATAAGAAGTTTCGTGATCTACTGGAGAGCGATTTCGACGTCACGCGCGCTTATATGTTTGTCGGCTTCATGGAGGAGCAGCAGCCGCTGTATAATGCCCTGCAAGAGGCCGGCTTTATCTTGGTATTTAAACCCTTAATTCGCCACGGTGATAGTGAGATCAAAGGTAATGTCGACGCCGAGATGGTGCTGCAGGTCATGATCGATATTAACAACTACGACCAAGCGGTCATTATAACCGGTGATGGTGACTTCGCCGGGCTGATCCGGCACTTAGTCAGTGCGAAGAAACTGAAGCAGATCGTCATCCCGAACAAGGATAAATACTCTTCACTGTTCGACCGGATGGAAGAGTTTGACAGCAAGCACGTCACTTATATGAACGATATTCGGAAACGAGTACAGTACGGTCAACAGATGCGCCGGCAAACCCGCGGTGGTAAGGGTCGTTCTTAGCCGTTTACGCGACACTAAGCTGCTATCGATGTCGATATGTCGTCTAGGTGGAGGCAGCTCCTACCTAGAGCGCTCCAAGGGTCCTCATATATAGCGGGTCTTTCTGGTGCCAAGGCGCTATATGGCTTAACCTGGGCTATTTAGGCTTATGTTCGGTAAAAATTCGCCCTATATTACCTAGACGTGGGTATTGAATCGTTATATATTAGTTGTAGTGGGTAGCAGTGGGTAAGCCCCACCAAGCAATCCAAGGGAATTAATAATATGACACGACTCGACTACTTCGAACGCAAGCTGGATGACAAGAATCGGTTAACCATACCGACCGATGTCAGGGCAGAGTTCGCTGGTGGCGGTGTAGTCATCACCCGAGGATTTGGCAACTACTTGCACCTTTATAGTTCGAATGTATGGGAAGCGGATATGGAACCGGCATTAGCTGGTGACATTCTGGATGAGCGTATAGCAGACTTGAATGTTCGGTTTCGAACCGGAAAGCAGTCGGCTAGCCTTGACCAGAAGCAAGGCCGTATCACCATAGATCAAAGCTTGCTCGATTACGCCGGCATCACTAAGACAGTTGTAGCCGTCCGGATCGGTAAATACTGGCGAGTAAGCGCCCCTTAAGTAGTAATCAAACTCTGATTGGCACCTTTAAAAAACAAAAACAAAAACAAGCTCGAGATCAGCTATGTGGCAGTCAGCGGGTGGTTTTAGGGTATAACACCTGATAAAAAACCCTCGCACCTCAAATCTCCAAAACAACAACTCCACCTCACACGTCTCTCTTTTTTAAGGAATTATTCTAATTCCTTACCACAACTCCCGCTTCGGCGGGATATAGCAACCCTCCAGTAGCCTTCGGGCTCGGACGGGGTTCAACTAAAACAAAAACACCACAAACATAAAAAGCTGACTGCTACTTAGGTGATCTTGACATGCAAAACAAAAACCAAAACCACCAATCTAATTTTCACGAACCGGTCCTGCTTCAAGCAGTGCTGGATCTTCTCGTACCAAGACCGGGAGAACGTTATCTCGATATAACGGCCGGTTACGGGGGTCATGCTAGCGCTATCGCGTCTGCTATTGGCTCGACAGGGGAGATGACTTTAGTCGATCGTGATCCGCAGGCCATAGCTCAATTAGAGCAGGCGTTCGGTTCGCGCGCCCGTATCATCAAAGATGATTACGCTGGAGCGTTAGCTCAACTCTCAGGTCCGTATGATGTGATTTTGGCGGATCTAGGCGTGTCATCACCGCAGCTTGACAATTCGAATCGTGGCTTTAGCTTTAAAGTAAGCGCACCGTTGGATATGCGGATGGACTCTACGGCCGATTTTACGGCCGAGCAGATCGTCAACCACTTCACGGAGCGGGATCTAGCCGATCTGATTTATCAGTTCGGTGAAGAACGTCAGTCCCGGCCTATCGCTCGTGCTATCGTCCAAGCTCGTCCATTAAGCGATACTAAGCAGCTAGCTCAAATAGTTGCAAGAGCCTATCGGGGCAAGTCTCGGATTCATCCGGCGACCCGTACCTTTCAGGCTTTGCGTATCGCCGTTAACGACGAATTGGGACAGCTTGCTCGCGCCCTACCACGAATCGAATCACTCCTTGCCCCCGGTGGCCGGATCGGTATCATCAGCTTTCATAGCCTAGAGGATCGACTGGTCAAGAACTTTATCCGGGAGAGCCAGACCCTGACACCGGTCAATAAGAAGGTGGTACAGGGGAAAAATGAAGATGTTTCCAACCCGCGAGCTCGCAGTGCTAAGCTACGAGTCGCGATTAAAAATACAAACGGTCACACTCTCGATTCGCCCCGGCGAACGGGAGCAAAAAACAAACAGGAGGTAAGAAATGGCCATTAAAGTAAAAGCTCTCGGCAACAGCCTACGAGCACAAAAAGTCGAAGTCAAAGTTCTAAGCTTAGTTCGGGCGTAGGCCTGAACGCCTAGCTGTGGAACTCTACTTCCGCAGCTAGGTGACATAACCTAAAACGATAAAAATAAAAACCAAACTAATCCTTGCTCTAGCAGGAAACAAAACAGGAAAACAAACATATGTATTATCAACAGGCATTAGTCCAGTCTAGAGCCTCCCGCCAACGGCGAGTAGGTCGCAACTCTCAGCTCGGCGGCTATCGTGCCTCGCAGCACCTCGGACCCGTGACATCGACCTTATTCTTAGCTATTATTATCGGGGTTCTAGCACTGCTGTACTTGACGCAAATCACTAAAACCAGCGTCTACGGGTATGAAATCAATGAGTTAAGCCAGCAGCAGGCTACGTTGATAGAGGAGCAGCAGGAGTTGCAGGTAGAGGCGGCTCGTCTGCAGTCGGTTGCTCGGATCGAAAGTGCTAGTGCTACCGCCGGGTTAGTCCCGGAAGCCAACGTCTCCTATGATAGATAATCAGTCACGCCTACAAGTTATTGGTCTTATTTTTTTAGCGCTCGCCGGAGTAGTGCTGCTGCGCTTAGGTTATCTGCAGCTAGTGCGGCACGACTACTTTAGTGTTCTAGCTAGCCAGTCACACAGTCGGAAGTTCGAGATTGCCCCTCAGCGCGGTCGAATTTATGCTTATGACCGCGGTGAGCCGGTACCATTGGCGATGAATCGTAATCTTAAGACGCTTTATGCCGACACCCGTTATATATTTGATCTCGATGATGTAGTGAGCGGGCTGGAAGCAGCTTTAGGCCGTGATTACTCAGAGCAGTTGACGGCAGCTGATGGCTACGTGCGATTGGAGCGGGAAATCACCCTTGAAGCCGCTCAGGCTATCGAGGAGCTAGAAATATCAGGTATCGGCCTAAGTGATAACTACCGTAGGGTTTATCCTGAGGGTAGTCTTGCCTCTCAGGTGATGGGCTTTGTCAATACTGACGGCGAGGGTCAGTATGGTATCGAAGAGTACCTTGACTCCTCACTCAGCGGAACGCCAGGATTGTTTGATATTGAAACCGATTCCAACGGGGTACCAATCGCTACTAGTGATAATATTCAGCGTGCACCGCAGCACGGTAGTGACATTTACTTAACCATCGATCGTAATGTTCAGGCCAAGGTGGAGAGTGTGCTAGCTGAGCACGTTAAGGCGACAAGCGCTCGCTCGGCTCACGCTGTCATCATGGATCCGAATAGCGGTGAGGTAGTGGCTATGGCCAACTATCCGAGTTTCGACCCGAATAAGTACAGCGAAGTTGAAGATTACAGTCGCTTTTCTAACGTGGCTGCTACCGGTACGTTTGAGCCCGGATCCGGCTTCAAGGTTTTTACTATGGCGGCCGGACTCAATGGTGGCGCGATCGACGAGGAAGAGACCTTCTATGATGCCGGGGCGGTTAAGGTTGATGATGCTGTGATTCGCAATACCGAAGGTGGGGGAGATCGAACTAAATCGATGACTGACATCATCATCGAGTCGATCAACACTGGGGTCGTATATATTCTGGAACGGCTAGGCGGTGGCGAGATAAACACCCAGGCTAAGACGGCCCTACACAGTTTTTTCACCGGTAATCTGCAGCTTACGACTCGTACCGACATCGAACAGCCCGGTGAGCCGGAGCTGCACATGAATACTCCAGAGTCGGTGGGAGCGGTTAACTATGCCAACATGACCTTCGGCCAGGGAATTGCCACTACTATGGTTAGAATGACCACTTCGATGGCAGCCGTGATTAACGGTGGTACGATGTATCGGCCTCATCTGGTGGACTATGAGATTGCGCCCGACGGTACAGTGATCGATACTGAGCCGGAGGTGGTAGGGGAGTCAGTAGTGACCGACAGCACCACGGCTAGTATTCGTCGGATGATGGATGATTCGGTGCAGAAAGGTGGTGGTTGGGCGATTACGCGACTAATTCCTGAGCATAAGGTAGGCGGGAAGACAGGTACTTCGGAGATCCCAAGCCCAGATGGTGGTTATCTGGACGGTGAATACATCGGGTCTTTCATCGGGTTCGCGCCGGTAGATAACCCGCGTTACATCATGATGGTACGGATCGATGATCCACATAATGTCACCTACGCTGGTTCCGGTGGGGCTGGACCGGTCTTTGCTGACATTATCGATTGGCTGGTTAAATACGCCGGCATACCCTCGGAATAAACGAATTATGTTATAATTAACAGGTATTAGTAAGGCAGTAAAATCAACATTATGCAAAACTTAGACTTCGCCTCCATAGAGCCTATATTACTCGAGATTACCTTGGCTGCTTTTGCCGGATTTCTGGTCTCAATGGCTCTAACCCCTATCTATACTCATCTAGCCTATAAGTATAAAGCTTGGAAGCGAATTCGGGACACTGCCACCACTGGAGAGAAGGCACCAGTTTTTCATAAGCTTCACGCCGCTAAGCACAAACGTCATATCCCGACGATGGCCGGTGTGATCATGGTGGTAGCAATCTCCTTGATTACGGTGCTATTTAACCTTAGTACGGCCCAGACATTACTACCCCTGGCGGCTCTAATCACGGCAGGGGGAGTCGGGCTAATCGACGATTTTATCAACATCCGCGGCCAGAACACCGGTATGGCTGGGCTTCGTACACCGATTAAATTCAGTCTCATCCTCTCGATCGCCACTGTCTTAAGTGTTTATGCCTACACTAAGCTGGGTTATACTTCGTTGTCAGTGCCGTTCTTTGATACTATCTCGCTCGGCTGGTTGATTATTCCGCTCTTCATCTTTGTCATTGTATCGACCGCCAATGCGGTCAACATCACCGATGGTCTTGACGGGCTAGCCGGTGGATTATTAGCCATAGTCTTTATGGTTTATACCGTTATCGCTATGGTGCAGGGTAACTTCGGTATCGCTATCTTCTGTGCTACCGTGGTCGGATCGCTCTTGTCCTATACCTGGTTTAACATCCATCCTGCTCGCTTCTTTATGGGTGATGTCGGTTCTTTTGCTCTCGGTACTACACTGGCGGTGGTGGCGCTTTTAACTGACACTGTACTGCTGCTACCTATTATAGCCGGTATCTTCGTGTTAGAGATCGCTTCCAGTAGCCTTCAGATTATGTCGAAGAAAATCTTTAAACGAAAGATCTTCCTCTCCGCTCCGGTACACCACCATTTCGAGGCTATCGGCTGGCCAGAAACTAAAGTTACGATGCGTTTTTGGATTCTAGGAGCGATGTTAGCCATGCTGGGATTGGTGATAGCCGTTCTCGGCGGACAGTTGTGAAACCTGCTTATTCTGCCCGCCAGTTAATTAGACGAGGCAGTAGTTCAGATGGGGTAGTTGGAGCGGGCCGTCGTCATCGGGCTGACGTCAGCCTAATCCTTATAACTTTGCTTCTGACCCTGCTGGGCCTAGTTGTCATCTATGCTGTTAGCCCGATTCTATCTCATAAGCTGGTCGATGATGTTAATCGCAACTACTTTATGTACGGCCAGCTACGTAATATCGGAGTGGCTCTGGTAGCCTTTTTTATCTTTAGTCGGATTCACTGGTCGCGCTGGCGTACTCAGCTCTTGCCGTTACTCCTAATCGGAACCGGAGTGGCTTTGCTACTGATGTTCATTCCGGGTGTCGCTATCACTGAGAAGGGCGCTACACGCTGGGTAGGTCTTGGTCCGCTTAGTTTTCAACCGGCCGAACTGATCAAGCTGACCGTTGCCGTCCTGGTTGCTAGCTGGTTTACCCGGGTGAAGGATAGTGAGTTGGCTAACTATAAATTGACGCTCTGGCCGGTAGTTATCTTGCTCGGTATCGTTTCGATTTTTGTGCTCATCCACCAGAAAGATATGGGTACGATGTTGGTAATCTCTAGTATCGTGGTGGCGGTATTTTTTATGAGCGGGGTGCGCTGGCAGCAGCTAGCTATCTTGCTCGGGGCAGGTTCGGCCTTTGGGCTACTTAACATTGTTCTTTTTCCCCACCGGATGGAGCGAGTCCGGACCTTCTTCAGTCCTAGCGAGAATCTGGCTGAGACCGGTTATCACTTACATCAGGCCTTAATCGCTATCGGCTCCGGTGGTCTTTTCGGCTTAGGCTTGGGACGGAGTATTCAGGTTTATGGTTACTTACCGGAGGCTGCTAACGATTCGATCTTCGCTATTATCGGTGAGATGTTTGGTTTTATCGGAGCCAGCACTATAATCATCCTCTTCTGTCTGCTGATTTATCGGATGCTGCGCGTGGCTGAGAACGCTCCGGATCGGTTTTCTCAACTGCTGGTAGTGGGTATTACGGTCTGGCTCGGAATGCAGGCAACGGTGAATATGATGGCCATGCTTGGTATTATACCTTTAACCGGTATTCCACTACCGTTCGTCAGTTATGGAGGCAGTAGTCTAGTATTCATGCTGGCGGCTCTCGGTATCGTAGTAAATGTTTCGAAATATACAGTAAGGAGACCCCATGCGGATCGTAGTCGCAGGCGGGGGCAGCGGCGGGCACATAACACCCATTCTAGCCGTCGTCCGAGCCCTCAAATCTCAAGCTAAAACGGTAGATATTCACTATATCGGCCTCGGTGAACGGCGGGAGCGAGAGCTGATGGCCTCAAGCGGCGTTCATCTTCACCAGATCAAGGCCGGTAAGGTTCGCCGTTATCATAACCGCACTCGGCGGCAGCGTTGGCTTGATCTCAAGACACTTTGGTTCAACGTGCGTGATTTGGTACGGGTCGGTATCGGTCTGCTACAGAGTCTGGCTTTGCTGATTCGCCTTCGGCCCGAGCGCATCTTCATCAAGGGTGGTTATGTCGGTGTGCCGGTCGGTTTAGCGGCCTGGTGCTTACGTATTCCCTTTGTAATCCACGAGTCAGACTCGGTTCCGGGTCTGGCCAACCGATTGCTATCTCGGCTGACGCCCTATCGAATCAGTGGTTTTCCGCTGCCCGGCTACGTGAACTTAGGTAATCCCATTCGCATCGAGCTGCTAGAAGCGGCCTCACCCTCACGGGCTAGTTTCGGTATCGCTAGCGATAAACCGGTCATCTTAGCCGTGGGCGGTAGTCTGGGCTCCGAGAGTTTGAATAGCTGCGTTACTCGATTAGCTGAGATTACTGATCGTTTTGAGATCATTCATATCACCGGGGATAATAAAACGGCTGCACTCAGTAGACCGCACTACCACCAGTATCCGTTTCTACTGGAAGAGATGGCAGCAGCTCTGCAGCTGGCTGACGTCGTAATCGCTCGGGCTGGGGCTAACACGCTAGCGGAACTGGCCGCTCTGCGTAAGGTTAGCTTGATCGTACCGCATCCTAGTTTGAGCGGTAACCATCAACACCAGAATGCCTTAGCACTTGCTGAACATGGGGCTATTGTACTACTACCCCAGAGTGAGTTAGACCCGCAGCATCTAGCTGATACTTTGGAGCGTCTGACTAGTGACAGTGGATACCGGACTCAACTACAGGAGCGTATCTCAGCTTTTGCCCGCGCTGATGCGGCTGAGCGGATTGCTACCATGGTATTAGAGCCCTACTCGGCAGAAGGTGAAGAGTAATGGCCCGCGCCCGTCGCCGTCCTAGTCCAGAGGCCAAACCCCAGTTTCAAGCGACCTACCATCGGGGCAAGGCAGCGGCCAAAGCTTCACGCTCCGTCTCGTGGCCGGCTCAAGCGGCCGCCGTCTTGCTCTTAGTAGTGCTCGGGCTGGTGGGCTGGTACAGCTTCATCACTTCGATTGAGGTGATCAGTGATTTGGATCCTGACCTCGAGCGTGAGGTGCAGGTGACAGCCGAAAGCCGATTTAACTTTCAGTGGCAGGTGAGTGAAGCGTCCTTGGAAGAGCTAGCTGGTAAGTATAGCGATTCCATCGCTGCTTTTGAGTTACAGCGACAGTGGCATCAGCGTACGCTCCAATTGACTGCGGTAGAACATGAGCCCAGCCTACAGTGGCAGAGTGGGGAAGAGGTCTATTTGCTCGATCGTAATGGTGTCGCTATCACTCGTGATGCATCAACTGAGCTGCCGCTAGTACGGGATGCGGCTAATCTTCCGGTGGAGTTAGGGAGACAGGTTGTACCCGATAACTTTATTAGTTTTGTCCAGGCGATTGTCGACAGCCGACTAGACTGGACCGAGCTTCGTGTACTCGAGACGACTAGCGAACTACACGTAACTCTAGCGGCGGGTTATCAGATTCGTTTTGCCACACAAGAGGATATAGCGGTGCAGTTGGACAATATCGCCCGCGTACAGGCTCAAGCGGCCGAACAGGGCGAGACCATTCGGCAGTATATCGATGTCCGCTTGCCGTATAAGGTCTATTGGCGCTAGTCTCCCACTCTCCTACCTTTGTTCGGTTATTGTTCATATTTTTCGTTAATGGGCTAAGTGCAGAAAAAACATATTATAAATACAGAAATTGTTAGTGTCAAATATAAGGGAGGGGGAGTAGGAGAGGATAGAAGGGGGTAGTTGTCAAATAAAATGGTCATAGTATATTTGACTCCGAGCTGTGGAAAACTGTGACGTACATCACATTTTACCCAGTGCCTGAGGCCCCAGCGGGTAGTCAGGCTACAGGCTGGGGCTAGTGGTTATTACGCGAGTTGAATTCAGAGCTCAGTGCGACCACTAAGGGAGTGAGTTAAAGACTACAGTGTAGTTGCCGGAGGAGCGTTAAAGGCTTAACAGCCCCCTATTCTCGTCGGTAGTGCCCTAGAGCCTAGGTGTATTGAGTCGTGTATGGACACTATATTCAAGCTTCGCAAAATATACATTGTGCGACGTAGCATTACGCACTACATTCACGTTCGAGTTTACCTTCTCTCCGTCTGGCTGGCGGATCACTCTGACCTTTCTTCTGGATTATGCTCCGTTCGAATCAAGCCACTCCACTCTTTCCTAACCACTTCGGACCTTGGCTATGCTTCCATGCGTTATGGCGAGCAAATCTGCCTCTTAGGGTTTATATTATCTGTTTGGGTCTTCGCTGCGTCTCAATCGCCTGATAATTAACAGATGACCACCCCTATAGCCATTTTAGATCCAATCAGCCAGATGACCCCTGTAAATTAGCTATTTCTACTGAAACCGAACAAATTACAAACACCCATACACTCAATTCATAGTATCTCACACTTATAAAATATCGATTTCTTCAGGACCGGGTAGAGACGTAACTTAACGTTCCAGAACTTATAAGTTTATCTTTTCTAGTTATGTAAGACCTCTGCTACCTAACTACTACTCTCTAGAACTCAGCCTGATTTTAGGGACGTTTGCGTAGCCGGATCACCTCACCATGGTTGATCTTGCCATCCGGGGCCGGTTCGGTGGCCGGAGTGGTACGGTGGGACTGTGTCTTGGGGACGTGCTGGGGCTGTTTGGTGGAGCGCTGAGCTTTCTCTGATGGCTTTTGCTGGGAATGACGGGGTGAACGGCCACCGTTTGCTTGAGCTTGGGGTTGTCTGGCCCCTTCACTGCCTCGCTTTGGCTCGGCCCAGGCGTTGATCTGGGCCTCGACATCGGCCCGGGAAGAACTGAAGTTATTACGCGTCTCAGTGATAATCTGGGGGATAAAATCGGACTCACTGGCCGGTACATTGAGCGAGAGAGCGGTAAAGGCCGGAACTTTTTCTCCGTCGATGCTCATACTAATGACGAAGTGGCGGTTATTAAGCTTAATCAGGTCCTCCCCTTCGAAGGTGGGCGCAAAGTATTTGGCGAGATATGGTGCATCATCAGCACTGACTCGGAAGGATATGATACTACCGACGTTACCGAAAACGGCGTCGCGCACCTCTTGGGGCATCTGTGAGATGTATTGATTAGCGATGGTTAGGTTGAGGCCGTACTTGCGTGCTTCGGATAGAATCACGGCGAAGGAGTCGGTGGCAAAGTTCTGGAATTCGTCGACGTAGAGTTGGAAGGGCCGGCGGTCTTCAATGCGGGCAATGCTAGCTCGAGACATAGCTGCCAGCTGGATCTTCGTCACCATCAAAGCCCCCAGGGTGGCAGCGTTGTCCTCCCCTACCTGACCGCGAGAGAGGTTAACGATTAATATCTTGCCTTCATCCATCATGGCTCGCACGTTAAAGGCGCTGGTCGGCTGACCGATGATGTTACGAATCAAGGGATTAGCGGTGAAGGCACCGACCTTGTTTAGGATTGGGGCTACGGCTTCAGAGGCGAACTTTTCGTTCCATGAGGCGAATTCGTTAACCCAAAAGTTACGTACCACCGGGTCTTTTACCTTGGCTATAACATCGGCTCGGAAGTCTTTCTCAGTCAGCATACGGGTGATACCTAGTAGGGTCGAATTAGGCGAATCTAACAGGGCTAAGATCGTATAGCGTAAGATGTACTCAAGCCGGGGACCCCAGGAGTAGCCAAACATACGTTTAAGTGCGCCCACTACCTCTGATGAGATGTGGTTTTTAAGGCTAGGATCGGTGACTTCTAGTGGGTTAAAAGCGATGGGAAAATCGGTATCTGAAGGGTTAAAATAGACTACATCTTTTACTCGATGTTCCGGTATGTAGCGTAGGACATCGGTAGCAAGGTCGCCATGGGGGTCGATGACAGCGAAGCCATGATCATGGTAGATATCGGAGAGAGCGAGTAGTAATAAGGAGTAGGATTTACCGGTTCCGGTCTGCCCTACCACGTAGGTGTGCCGGCCACGGTCGTTACGCTTGAGGCCGAACTGGCGGTTGTGGCCGCGGAAATTGGTAGTACCCAAGGGGCTAAGCTGATCGCCCGGTACGTCCTTAGTGGTGGGCAGATTTGATGGTGGTTCGGCTGTACGGGAATTAGCCCAGACCATGCTAGGGGTCTCGACATTAGAATGAGGTAAGTGGTACAGGCTGGCTAGCTCCTCGATATTTAAGATAATACCTTTATCAATAAACAAGCGAGCCTTATAGCGGGAGAGCGCATCATCCTGGTAGTAGGTCTTCTTCACCTTGAAGCTATTGGTGGTGTCGTTAAACTGCTTGAAGGCGCCGACTAAAGCCTGGATACGTAGTCGGGCCAGATTTTTGTCGTTACCGGTGTGAAGTAGGCGGATAGTAACCTCGTAGCCTAATTTTGAGATCTTATCGCTGGCGGCTTGAGCCATCGCCTTTTGCTGATCGGAGATCTCCGGTTTTTTTCCGGCCCCTCCATCACCTTCCGGTGGTCGCCAGAGGGCTACGAAGAAATCTCGTAGTAGTCGCTGCAAACTGGCTAAGAAATCGCCAGCTACATCACTACTACCGGCTCGGCCATTTCTAACCTTATTAATGAAGGCCTCACCTTTGCGGTGCCAGCTGTCTTCTAATGGTCGGGCCAGTACCTGAATCCAGACCTGCTCGTCGTTCTCTTCCAGCTTAGCTAGTACGGCGGTAATCCCGCCTAAAGGGTCGACCTCGAAACTATTAAAGGTGCGGATTGGCAGGTAGTCGCTGTTTTGTAGCGTTAGCTCGACCGACTGAGTGTAGGAGTCCTCTGGTTGCTCGGTCCGGGCGTAATCTTCGGTAATCTCGAGGATATTTACGCTAGGGTACTGAGCATATACCTGTCCTTCGACGAAGTTTTTCAAGTGGTGTGGCGTCCAGATATAAAAACGGATTCGCTGTCCAACCGAAGCGATTTCGAAACTGATGTGCTCCTGGATCGCTCCTTCACGCAGTAGCTCCTGCTTGGGGCGCAGGATACCGTGTAGGCTGGCAAATAACTGCTCGGCTGACAGTTCGCGCTTGTCGTTGTCCCGCGGGACCTCCAGCATTAGCAGTGCATAGCTGGAGTCACTCACCCAGCGTTGTTTGCGGGTGTTTTGCCAGATTAGGTAAGCTAGAATGCCCACTACTAGAATCCAGCCATTCCAGTCAAACAGTAGGCGGCCCAGGAATTGGATGAGCGTAAAGATAATCTCGAAAATTACATTCATTATTCAGCTAAAGCGTAGGTGGCTTTGGCCACTCGCTTAAATTGCTCCTTCCCTTGTAAGTTTAGTATAATTGTCGTCGGTTTTACATGGCGTTGTTTTAAAACACGCTGGATTATCTCATCTCGGTGTAGTGGTGACTCTTCGCTCAGCACCTTCTCGATCACGTCGGCTACTGTTCCTTTACTGAAGCCCCACTCGTTTAAGGCATAAATTCCCCGTCCGACTAGGACGAAACGCTTGTCCTTGATTAATTCGTTATGGATGGCTTGGGTGGTCACGTTCTTACGCCGAAAATCGGAGTTCTTGATGTTCTCAGCAATGTCGCTAAAGTGCATCGGCTTCTGTTCGCGCTGCAGTATAATATAGATTTTATCTCGAATGCTTTTCGGGTTGACCTGAGGCCAACTGGCTAGCCCCCAGCGCTCATCTAGGGTGGCCAGCAGTTTACTGGAGCGGGCTAGACCGTGGAGGTGGTGCTCCTCTATGTCTTGGCCGAAGCTCTGGTGCAGTTCAGACAGGCTGAGCGGTTGTTTGTGTTGTTTGACGGTTTTAATTAACTCATCGTGGAGCTGTTTAACGCTTTTAACGTCGTGGTGTGAACTCAGAGCTAGACTGTGGTAGAAATGATCGTTTTCTGGGATGACGGCTACTTCTGGAATCAGGTGTGCCAAGAAGTTGACGTGGGCGTGATCCTCGGTGCCTGAGTGGGCGCTTACTTCATGCAAGGGGGCAATTCTACCCAGGGCTTCTAGAGCGGCAGTAAAGTGCTGCTCTAGGGTTTCGCGATATGGGTGTTCGATCTGCTGTAGTTTATCGAGCGCCTGTTTTTCGATCTGGCGTACGCGTTCACGGGTGATGCCAAGCAGATTACCTATCTCCTCTAGAGTCTCCTTGCGACCATGCAGGCCGAAGCGTCGCGTGATGATTTCTCGTTCGCGTTCTTTATCGATGGTGTCGAGGATGTTGGCAGCAATTTGCTGGATGTTGAGCGCAGGGGTAGCGGTTGTCTCCATGATTCGATCCTTAAGTTAATATGATTATAAAACAACGATAAACTAGTGTCAATTGAAAATTGATGCTAATTGTGGAGAAACTAGGAGCGCGCCGGACGGCGGCGGCGCTTTTTACGAGCCGGAGCTTTGGCTAAGAGCTCTTTAGCCTGTTCCTCAGTTATCTCTTCCGGTTTCATCTCTTTTGGTACGCGAGCGTTCTTCTTCCCGTCTGTTACGTATGGACCATAACGGCCATCAAGCACCCGGATACCGTTGAAAGTTGCGATTTCGGTCTTGCGAGCCTTCTCTAGCTTCTCGGCGATTAGCCGTCTAGCCGTAGCCTCATCGATACTAAATGGGTCACCGGCATCGCCGATAGCAGCGTAGGTCGAGCCGACCTTGACATAGGGGCCAAACCGGCCGAAGTTGGTAGTGATTTCTTCTCCGTCTTCGGTCTTTCCTACCGTGCGGGGTAGAGCAAACAGCTCCAGCGCCTCATCTAGAGTAATCTCATGCAGCTTCCTACCTGGTGGGATGGGTGCGAACTTGGGCTTCTCCTCTTCGTCTTCTGCATGACCGAGCTGTAGCATCGGACCGTAGCGACCCATGCGGGCGATAATTGGTTTCTTGGTTTTCGGGTCGATGCCGACCTCACGCGCCCCACTCGCCTCTTCCCGACTGAGGTCTTCGGCGGCCTCGATACTTTTATGAAACGGGCCATAGAAATCAGCGATCATAGCGTTCCAGCGCTCTTTGCCATCAGCGATACGGTCGAACTCTTCTTCTACTTCCTTAGTGAAGTCATAGTCGACGATGCTAGCAAAGTTTTTAGTTAAGAAATCGTTTACTAGCAGCGCGATTTGGGTTGGCAAGAGCTTATTAGTGTCACGGCCATAGAGCACGGTTTCTTCTGTTTCTATCGGTTTGTTGTCAATGAGAGTGATTATCTTGATAGTTTGCTCTGTTCCCTCTACATCGCCCTTCTCTACGTAACCGCGCGTCTGGATCGTTGAGATTGTCGGGGCGTAGGTCGATGGTCGGCCGATACCCATCTCCTCTAAGGTACGGACGAGGGCTGCCTCATTGTATCGGGTCGGTCCGCGTTTGATGGTTTCACGAGCTTCAAGTGTAGTTAGCTCGAGTACATCGCTGGGTTCGACGCGGGGTAAAAGAGTGTCGGCTACCTTGCTGTCTTGGTAGACCTTTAAGAAACCGGCAAACTGCACCACCTCACCTTTAGCTATGAGACGTTCGGTGTGGTTTGAGCTCTTAATATGTATGCTTGTCTTCTCTAGTTGGGCCGGGGCCATCTGACTAGCTATGGTGCGAGCCCGGATCAGAGCATATAGCTTCTGCTGCTGGGCGTCACCCCCAGCTTCCTCGCGTTTGAAGTCAGTGGGACGGATAGCTTCGTGTGCTTCCTGGGCGCCGGCCTTAGCTTTGAAGGTTCGTGGCTGGTGATAATCTTTACCGTAAGTCTGCTCGATTAGTTTTGCGGCCTGGGCTGTAGCGCTGCTAGCCAGAGCTACACTATCGGTACGCATGTAGGTGATATGTCCTGCTTCGTACAGTCGTTGAGCTAGGGTCATAGTTTGGCGCACGCTAAAGCCGAGTTTGCGGGCGGCCGTTTGCTGCAGGCTAGACGTAGTAAACGGGGCTGCTGGATTACGGGTTGAAGGCTTGGTTTCGACCTCGTCGACGCTAAAGGTGGCGTCAACGGCCGCTTTCATGAACTGATTTGCCGCATCATAGGTGTCGAGTGCTTTTGGTAGTTCGGCGACGATCTCCCCCCCAGTTTGGATATTAAAGTGGGCGTTGATCTTAAAATTGTGTTCCGGTGTGTAGTTTTCGATCTCACGTTCACGTTCGACGATTAGACGTACGGCTACGGACTGGACACGGCCGGCGCTTAAACCTGGTCGGACTTTACGCCATAGTACTGGAGAGACCTCGTAGCCGACTAGACGGTCGAGTACCCGGCGGGCTTGCTGTGCATCTACTAGGTTCTGATCGACAGTGCGGGGGTTCTTGATCGCTTCCTGTACTGCCGTTTTAGTGATCTCGTGAAAGGCGATGCGTTTAACCTCTTTTTTGTCTAGGTCTAGTGCCTGCCATAAGTGCCAGGCGATGGCCTCTCCTTCTCGATCTTCATCGGTGGCGAGCCAGACAGTTTCGGCAGCTTTAACCTGTTTCTTCAGTTCGCTCACACGTTTTTTCTTATCTGGACTAATCTCGTAGGTTGGAGCAAAGTCGTTCTCGATGTCGATGCCGGTGCTTTTCTTCGGTAGGTCGCGGATGTGGCCGTAGCTAGAGGTGACGCTGAAATCGGGACCGAGGAATTTCTCGATGGTTTTGGCCTTAGCTGGCGACTCGACGATGACGATGTTTTTGCTCATATTGTAAAAGGTCCTTATCTATTACTTATTGATAGCCGGTACAGTCTGGCAGGGAATAAAATATTAAAAATGATAGCGAGCTCGCTCGAACCTGAAGTTGCGAGCTCTTATATATGTAACCCAGCCGAAACGTAATTGCAAATGCTTAGTTAGAAAAGCTGGGCCTGTTCCAGCTGTCCAGTTGCCGGCCGCTCATCGTCTCGACTGAGACGAATTAGGAAGTTGTAGATCTCGACCATGGCCAGAGTGTCGAGAGCGCAGTACTGCAGTAGGTTGTCGTAGGTCTTGGCGCTACCACGATCGTTGAAGACCGCATCATACCAGACGGCTTGGGCACTACCACCGTCCTGCACGTTTAGTGTCTTGTAGCTCAGCTTCGGCGCTAGTACTGGCAAGACATTCTTAATCGAGGCCGAGCCGACGAAACGCTTATCGACGTACCAGCCGCTAGAGAACGGGATCATCAGGTCGCGAATGCGGCCGTTAACGGCCGCTAGCCACTCGGAGTACTCGGGGCAAAATTCACCCATCCGGGCGTTCATCCCTTTCTCAAAGTTCTGGTACCAGACCAATATACTGCCTAGCCCATCTAAGTCCTGTTGTAGCTGCTCTAGCAGTTTAGGTACCGGAAACTCGGTACTAGTGGAGAGATACTCAAAGTGTTTGAGCTCGGCCGTCGGACTATCGAGCTTATGCAAGGAGTACTGAAAAGGTACATCCTGGTATGGCTTGGTGCCGGGATAAAGCGGTACGGCGTGAGAGATCGTTTCGTAATCTAAGAACCAGAGCGGAAACTCGAGCTTATTCAGGAAGTTCGCGATCTCGGAATGGTTTATACTTGACTCCATCTGCCAGGCCTTGATCTGGCTCTGCTGACGGGCGTTGAAACCATCATAGCGTTCGATTTCGGTTAGACTTTCGACTCCAAGCTGCTGTAGTCGGGCCAGATCTTCCGGTTTAAGCTGAGCTAGTCGCAGGGGATGGTCAGCAGCTAACTCTGGGTTGAGGTGAAAGTAGAGTGGTAGCCAGACACCTAAGTTGCCTGCGTGACTCGGGTCAAGATCGGGACAACTGTTGCGTTCTAGCGTGGCCAGCGCTGCCGGTATCTGCCGCTCTACACCAGGGATTCGGGCCATAACGGCCTCGCTAACACATTCCTGCCGTACCAGTCGTTCCGGCTCTAGTTTCTCTCCACGAGCATATTCCCGATCGACGTAGAGCACGTAAACCTCTTCAATGGTGATGCCGGCTTCGGCCCAAGTGACGGCTTGGAAAGCAAGATCGGTTAAATGGTCATCCTTGACCCGGGTCGAGCTTTTCACCTCGTACAAGTCCCAGACCTCCCCCCGTC
Organism: Candidatus Saccharimonadales bacterium; assembly: GCA_040903985.1. Lineage (NCBI taxonomy): Bacteria > Candidatus Saccharimonadota > Candidatus Saccharimonadia > Saccharimonadales (SeqCode) > Saccharimonadales bacterium (SeqCode). The sequence continues at coordinate 128,057 of JBBDUI010000002.1, read as the reverse complement.
TTTTTAAGATATCGCTTTTAACCAGTAGACCGCGCTCAGTGAAGGCAGTAGCTTGAAAGATAGTCTCCTCCCTAGCCTCCATTAAGGCGACAGTCTGGGCTTTGAGCTGGGCAAACTCCCAAGGTTTTGCATCAACCAACTTCCCTTCTGGGAATAGCTTCCGTGCTTCTGCTTCAAAGTCGTGGCCCTTACTAAACATAAATTCATCGGCCTGGGTGATGGGCGGTAAGCGTTTCTTCTCATGCTTCTCTAGCCAGAGATAGGCCGGGTGAATTAGCCAGTGCATGAAGTTCGATTTCGATAAGTAGGTCGGCATCATTACCAGTCAGTATAACAGTCATTGTTATCAATATATTAATCAAATTAATCGTCAATCCGCACATATTTTCTATAAAACAAGACTTGCATGTTCGGTTATTGTTCGTATATACTAAGACTAAGTTAATAGTAGTTAAATAAAGGGGGTTTCCTATGGCTCGCGCTCTTCAATATCACGATGTAATGTTAATGCCGCAGGTATCACCGGGACGTCTGCGTCGTTCTCGGGGCCGCTACTACCCAACCGGTACCCGCCAGTTGCAGGACGGTCGAGTCGAGGTGACCTTCAACCTCCCCCCTTCCGTGCTACGCCAGTGGCAGTCGGCTATCACCTCCGGTAAGCGTATCCGTCTCTTCGTGCCTAGATAGCCCTATCGGATATTTTCCACCCCTGTAATATGTTTGACAACGGCACTCTTATGTGTCAATATTGATGCGTTCGTAGTACCTTAAATAATGAAGGAGAACCGGTTGGCCCAGAAGAATATAGACTGTCTTGCTACGGCATACTTTCTATATTGCCCACCGTTGTAGATAGTCGGTGTCACCCCACCCACCCGCAAGGAGTGTTTGATGAAGGCATTCTTGTCCCTGTTCAGCTCACCGGAGAGTGTTCCGCTCGGGATTGCAATCGGTGGTGTATTGCTAGTGCTAGTGATGCACTACCTCTCATCAATACTGCCCCTCTCACGTTTTAACTCGTGGTTGGAGCGCAGGAGACAGCGCTCTCTTGAGGGCATCCAGCTCCAAGTGGAGGCTACCGAGTGGGAGGCGCAGCGACGTAGAGCTCAAGGTTAAACTTGAGCCTGAACAGTTCAGTGACATACTTCAGAGATATTTCTACCGAAGGATACATGATGTTGGCATGGTCACCCCCTCCCCTCCAGCCCTACTACCTCTACGTCACCGTTCCCGACTATGGGTCCAGCCTGCATGTACTGACCGTTTCCTCAGCGTTGATCGAGCGCGCTATGCGCGGGGAGGAAACGGCTGTCGAGGCAGTAACTCGTAAGTTGCTGGCCGCAGCTGTGCCATACAGGCGTCGTCGACGTATGATCGATCTCGATCGGGTCAAGGTCGAGTATCTAGGTCCTGTGCGTGCACCGGGTGTAGCAAGGAGGGTTCAGTGAGAGCTGTCTTAGCCCTCCTCCGTCAGCTACTAAGTCGGCCGAGCACGCATCAGCGTCGCTCACCGGAGCGGTTGGTGCATTACCACCATGACGGAAGGATACAGTGTGCGTACGTGCGGCTTCCTGAGCGCACTGCACTTCGTGCTTACGGGTTCAAGAGGGCTGACCCAGACGCGTTAGAGGAAGTATGCGAAGCGCTCAATAGGGTTCTTCCCCCTTCCATCTGCGTCACTGTTGATGATCTGGTCCTGTCTGCACCACTGCAAGCACCGGCTGTCGAAGACTCGGTCTGATGGTCGCACCGCAGATTCTCCTTCTCCCCGCTACGATCCACCCCGAGCCCTGGCTCGCCGGTTTATCGACCTCACGGTCGGTACTTCCTGCGTCCAGGGCTCTTTTCTTTGCTGTTTTTACCAACCACCCCCCTCACTAGCTTTAGTCCCTAATCTTCAAAAAGTGTCCGATCGGACACTTTTTGAAAGTAGCTTACAGAGTAGGTTTTGACATATTGAAAAACATATTTTATGAACAAGTCTAAGTGCAGTTGAGGTTAGAGGATGTTATCGATGGCCGCAGCTAGCTTCCGATCTCGCTCCGTTACCTGGCCGGCGTCGTGGCTGATTAAGGAAATAGTTAGTTTCGAGTAGTTGTGTAGGTGCAGATTAGGGTGATGGCGTTGCTCCTCGGCGATGTCAGCGATCTGCTGGATCAAGGTGATGGCGCCCAGAAAGTCGACCGTATCGACAGTCGTCTCTAGCCTACCCTCTTTTTCTACCCAGCGATCGGCGATGTTCATCCTCTTATTATACCAACCATGACGGGAACCTGCAGCCGGGCTCAGCGTAGGATAGAGTACCGCTTTACTAGTGGCTGTTTTTGCCACCAGGGGCCAAAGCCGAAGCGCTGAGAACCGTTGGTCACGGCGATCAGTGCTAGCATTAGGATGTAGATTAGGTGGTCGTCTAGGAAAGGATTGTTAGGTGGTGGCAGAGCGGCGAGATACATCAGGGCTAGTAGTAGACTGGCCGATATGGTGGCGACCCGGACGCCGATACCGAGGATAAGCGCTAGACCGATCAGAAGTAGTCCCATCATGAACAGCCAGTCGGCCCAGGTTGAGCCGGCCAGAGCGGCAAAGTTTTCGGCCAAGGGCCCGGAGGTGCCGTACTGCAAAAAGCCACTAGTTGGAGAGCCACCGTTGATCCAGGCCGAGGCACAGCCTTGGTTGACGATATCGGTAGCGCTATCGCGGCAAGTAGCGAATCCAAGCCCCCAGAGTTTGTCTAGAAAGCTCCAGAGAAATATCCAGCCCAGGCCGATACGGCTGGCGGCGATGAGATATAGAGCTTGAGGTGGAAACTGGTTTTTATTTAGTTTGATGCGTTTCATTTGCCGTCAGTATAGCAGAGGAGCATAAATAAGCATAGCCGCTATGTAAGAGTGCTACCATAGTAGTTATGAAGCAGTCCCAGGCGCTTGCCGTTATGAAGCTCGGTCACAATGTATTTTTAACCGGTGAACCCGGTGCCGGTAAGACCTATACTCTAAACCAGTTCATCGACTACGCCCGGGCTAACGACATTGGCATCGGTGTTACCGCCAGTACCGGCATCGCGGCCACTCACATCGGCGGTATGACGATTCACTCTTGGAGTGGCATCGGTATCCACGATGAGCTGAGCGAGGAGCAGATCAACCGCCTGGCCGCTCGGCCGCAGCTGAAGAGTCGTTTTAAGCGTACCCGTGTCCTGATCATCGATGAGATCTCCATGCTCGATGGCGCCCGGCTCGATCTCCTGAACCAGATCTGCAAGCAGGTTAAAAATAGTGATAAACCGTTCGGCGGGCTGCAGGTCATTCTTTGTGGTGACCTTTTCCAGCTCCCCCCTATCACCCGTTATGGCGATAGTATCGATTTTGCCCACACTTCTGAGGCTTGGGACGAGCTCAATCTCAAGGTTTGCTATCTCAGTGAGCAGCACCGCCAGGACGAGGACGCTACCATGCTAGAGCTGCTACGCGGTATCCGTCGTGGGGAGGTCGATGATTCTCTGCAGGAGCTACTCCAGGCCCGGCTGGAAGAGGTCACGGACGACCCTGATATGACGCGTCTCTACTCGCACAATCTCGATGTCGATAAGCTGAACGCAGCTCGCCTGCAGCAGCTAGAGAATGAATCACATACCTATACTATGACTTCTAGTGGTAGTAAAACCTTCATCGAATCGCTACAGAAAAGCTGCTTAGCTCCGGAAGTGCTCGAACTCAAGGTCGGCGCTCAAGTACTCTGTGTAGCCAACAGTCCCAGTCTCGGCTTCGTCAACGGCTCCCGGGCTGAGGTGGTCGGTTTCGAGGACGGCAAGCCGGTCATTCGCCTAGCTACCAGCCGCACCATCACGCTCGAGCGGCATACCTGGAAGATCGAGGATAACGACCGGGTACTAGCCGAAGTCAGCCAGTACCCCCTCCGCCTCGCCTGGGCCATCACGGTGCATAAGAGTCAGGGCATGAGTTTAGATAGCGCCGAAATCGATCTCTCCCGCGCTTTTACGCCTGGCATGGGCTACGTCGCCCTTTCGCGCCTGCGTCGTCTCGACGGATTATTCTTACGCGGCGTTAACCGCACCGCTCTGCAGATAAGTCCCGACATCGCCGAGTTCGATGCTATCCTGCGCCGCCAGACAGAGCAGGTCATCGCTCAGCTTGACACCATGGAAGGGGCTAAGCTCGATGAGTTACAGGCCCACATTCGGACCAATCTTGCGTCTGATTACGCAGAGTATGACCGCGAACTATTTACAGTGCTTAAGGAGTGGCGCACTACTCAAGCTGCAACGCTGCGAGTACCAGCCTACGTCGTGTTTGATGATAAGACACTTATTGCCTTAGCGGCTGAGCGACCTGCGACCGTAGCTCAACTGATGAACGTACCCGGAATCGGGCCGAAGCGGGCCGAGAACTACGGACCAGCCGTACTGGATATCATTAATCGTCACGCCGGCAAACTGTTCTAGCTTGCTATAATCGAATCACTCATGATTGAGGGTTAGAGTGTGTAGTGAACGCCTCTGCCTTGGCCCTGCTTCTTGATCTTTCCCTCTCGGGCTAGCTCACTTAAATAGCGGGTGGCCGTAGCCGAGGAGACACCAAACATGTCTTCCACCTCACGACTCTTAATCTGCCCATTCATATCGATACAGTCGATGATCTGTTGTTTGCGCTTCGTCTTAGCCTGCGTTCGCTGGTGGTTAGCAGCTACTTCGTAGTGTTTCTCCTGGGTGTCGGGATTACGGATGGTCCGCTGCTGTTTGAGGGGTCGCTTCAGCGTCCAAGCGATGATAAAGCCGGAGCCGAAGGCGAGAGCGAAGCTGAGTAGATCCATATAATTAATTCCGCTTTTTAGTTACTGCTACTCCCTATACTACAGCAGAGACCCGGTCTGTCGTAACCCGTATTACGCTTAATTATAATCCTTGTCTTAGTAGCCGCTCTATATCTTTCAATTTACTAATCCCGAATAAGGAAAAGACCCCCGATCTGGGGGGTCTTTTCGATGTAACTGATCTAGAAGTAACTAGACGCTGGCGTTGTCGCTGTTCTTGGCGAACACACCGGTGAAAAGTACGTATAGTGCGGATAGACCGACTAATGCGTATACCGTGCGAGCTAGGCCTGAGCCTTCAGTGAAGAGCTCGTCGACGAGGTTGTACTCGAAGAAACCGACGAGGCCCCAGTTAAGACCACCTATTACTACTAAGACGAGGGCGATTGTGCTTACTACACCTTTGTTCATAGCGCTTACTCCTATTACTTTATACCCTAAACATAAGCCTTTTATGTAATTTTGTCAACACCTTAAGCACTCGCTAAAGGCATTATCTACGTTTTATACTACTGCAAACGGCGGTTAAGCGCCCACTGGCGGAAGCCGGCGGCCAGCGTTAGCAAGACCACGATATTGAGCAGTACTCCCCACTCGCCATTAAACAGAGCCGCCAGCAGTCCGATCGGTACTACGCCCACACCTAGGATGAGGAGCCCGAGGATGACGGCCAGCACACCCCAGTGCTGCAGGGTGATGATGAAGGCCAGCATCCAAGCGGTGATGCCGTAGAGGAAAGAGCTGGCATAGGTCAGCCGGATAGCCCGAGTTCGCCAGGCCGGTAGGCGGCTGAGTGGGATGAGCACTAGAGTAATTATCAGTAGGGGCACCACGCTGGCTAGTAAGAGTGGTAGGAGCTGTTCGCTGAGATAGCCGGCGCCTAAGATGAAGGCTATGAGAAGGATTGCCGGTAGTAAGAGCAGCAGTACTCCACCGATTAGGTAGCGGCGTAGGGACTTAGGCGAGCGAGCCGGACCATGAGGCCGACCACCCCGCCGCATCGGTACACTACCGACCAGCTCCCCTTCTATCGCTTCATCTCGGTCTAGCTCATCTCGATTCATGCCTTCAGTATAGCAGTGCCTGCGCCACACTCGGCGGATGTAGTACAATAGCTCTAACATGTACAAGGTCAGTAATCACTCGACTAGAAACAAGATCCTCCTTACGATCCTGGTTCTAGGTGTGCTCGCAGGCCTAGCCTACGGCTCCTGGTACTTCTACGATCGCTCTCAAACCCGCCAAGCTGAGGAAGCAGCCGCCCAGGCAGCCGAGGAAGTGGCTGAGGACGTAGTAGAGGTCAAGCAAGAGACCTATTCTTCCCGCGAACCGGCCTTAGAGTTCACTTATCCTAATAACTGGGCCGTCGCCGAGGATGAGGAGGCCGGTACGATCCTGGTTCGCTCCCCCGCCCTTAGCTTTCAGACGGTGGATGGAGCTAGTGTGGACGGACACTTTAAGATCTACCTGCGTCAAGGTGCCCGCGAGCAGGACCGAGCATATATCGGCCGTGGTATCGCTGCTAGGGCTTCTGAGACGCTGACCTACACCGAGCCGACCGAGAACCAGCGTGAGGAGACTAGTATCTCCTTTTTTGGGTTGGACTCTAGTGATAATTTCGCCTACTTCTTCATCGCTGGTAATTTCGTCCTCGAACCCGGACAGTCGCTCGGTGGCGAATACGGTGCCGATGAGGACACTTACATTATCGGAGGCGGTTACTCCTCGCCTGATTTAGCCGATGACCTGGCTGTTCACTCTGTGCCGCTTGATAGCTTTGACGAGACGGATGAGTACGCGACCGCACTCGATATAATCCGCTCGATCCGGATCGGGCGGTTTTAGAGGCTTCACTTTGCTGGAGCAGTTAAGATTATAGCGGGACGACGGATTGCTACGTGTCTATACAGGGTATCCAGATATAATTCTGAGATAGTACATATCGATTCAGCGTACGACATATTTATAGTCTGATGAGCTGATATTCCCTCGTAATGTATCGGCTGCTTGCCAGAGTTGTCTTTCTAGTGCTTGAATATCCATGCTAATCCTTCTTAGCTACTTTCATCTGCAAATAGGGCGATGTATGCGCTATAGATGAATAACCTATTTCTGCTGAAACCAGTTATCTCTTTCAGTATACCGATCTTTTCCATCTCTGCGACAAGAGTGTTAGCTGCTTGTGGAGTCATACCTACCACTTTTGCTGCTTCATTAACCGATATAATAGGTACCTTATAGAGGTGTTCGATTAATTTACCGGCTTTAGGCGCTCGTCGACCAAGCTTTAGGATCTCCTGGCTATTCGTATGACGAAGCTGCATGATAGCTTGTAGAGTATTGACTGCTTTCTCCGCTGTCTCGCTTACTCCTACGAGAAAGAACTTCAGCCAATGCTCAAGATCGTTATGGCTCCTGACCCTACTAAGGGCATCATAGTACTCTTCTCTGTGTTGCTCGAAGAACTGAGATATATATAGTATGGGCCTGTGCAGTAGCTTCTTATCTATTAGATACAAGATAATGAGCAGTCGACCAAGTCTACCGTTACCATCGAGGTATGGGTGTATAGTCTCAAACTGGTAGTGAGCGATCCCTGCTTTTATCAACAGTGGTAGAGTTAGGTCGTCCGTATTGAGAAAGTTTTCCAAATCAGTTAGTAGCTCCGGGATGTGTTCGCTAGCCGGTGGGATAAAACGTGCATCTTTAAGGGTAGCGCCACCGATCCAGTTCTGTGAGCTGCGAATCTTACCCGGCTGCTTACTAGAGCCTCTTACTTCTTGGAGAAGTATGCTATGTGTTTGGTTAAGGAGTCTAGTTACGATTGGCAGCTTGTCTAGATTATCGATGGCGAATTTCATGGCCAGTATATAGTTTTGCACCTCATGCCAGTCACTTCTACGTTCTGGGGCAATATCTTCCTCACGCATGAGTGCTTCATCTATGTTAGTTTGGGTACCTTCTATTTTATTTGAGGCTGTGGCCTCTTTCGTTTCGTGCATGCGAATGAAGAAATCAATATCAGGAACAAACCGTGCATATGCATTTAGTTCACCTAGTTTGTGGGTCGCCTCTTCTAGAAGCCGAGCTAACTTAGGGTCTTTCGGGTCAAAGGTTATAGGGGCTGGGCTCGGAAGGAAATATGAGTATTCATAGCCCTTGTCAGCATGGGCTTTTCGAGTAGTACCGGCAATATATTCATTATTCTTAGCCATACAAGCATTTTACCTACAAATTACACATATGTAAAGTAGATAGCTAAACTTTTAGTATGAATATACTTATTAAAACTTGTATCGTTAACTTTACATATGCATATTCATGCTAAAATCCTACCATTAGGCTTGTATGCTTACTGTTCGTGATAACGATATGATCAATTACTATTATTCCTAGTAACTGGCCGCATGCTTTTAAGCGAGTCGTTACTTCTAAGTCTGCCTTGCTCGGTTCGAGGCTGCCACCTGGATGGTTGTGAGCCACGATTATGCCAGCTGCTCGATCGGTGATGGCATCGGCAAAGACTTCCCTTGGGTGGACGAGACTGTTCGTAAGAGTGCCGATAGCGATAGTGCGCTTCTCTATCAATCGATTTGCGCCATCTAGTGTCATAACGATTAAGTACTCTTGTTTCTTGTCGCGAATATCAGATAACTGCTCCGCTGCTTTTTCCGGCGAGTCGATGATGGGTCGATCGTCATCGACTAGATAGCGCTTTGAAAGCTCGATCGATGCGAGTATCTCAGTGACCTTGGCTGTTCCTAAACCGGTTACCTGCTTTAGTTGATTGTAGGATATGTCAGAGCCGTGCTTACGTAGAAGTTTCTTTACTTCTCTGGCTATACTAGATACGTCAGTGTATTTATTGCCGCTTCCAATTAGAGCCTGTAAGAGCTCAAGGTCCGATAGGGCTTTAGGGCCTTTGAGCGCTAGTTTCTCCCGCGGTCGATCAAGCTTATCTAGCTCCTTGATACGCTTCATACTTATCTATAATTATAGCATTAGCGTGCTAAACGCTTCTTGCCTAGCCGGTAGTTAGCCTCTTCCCACAACGATGGTCTGACTCGGTATCCAGTATATTTGCAAGTAACTCGGTACCAACTGTCAGAGCATGAGATATTTCGTTAATCGGTGGTTACTAAGTTAGTTGAGAACTGGCTACTATGCAATGCAGTATTGCCTACTAGCCATATCTCTGTTCTATAAAAGCTACTCTAATTCAAAAAAAGAGCGCGGAAAAATGGTCAGGGCTCATGGTGCGCGGCGGGGAGGGTGCTTGGGACTGAGCGTTTCGGCTCATTTGCACCACTTCCCCGCCGGGTGCTAGGGCTAGCTGCCCTAGCTTCGACCGCGCATCTTGGTTCGTAGGTCACGATCATGCTCGCTCTTGCTCGCATGTGGCGTGCTGCAGTTGTGTGAGCGACAGACGCCTGGGACCTTGCTGGAGCTCGACTTGGGCCGGGATCGCTCAGATTGCCGGTTCGGCATTCTGGAGAGGGACCGGAAGGTCCTTTCAGCTACGACAATTGCCTGGCGTAGCTGCTCCACCTTCCTCAGCTCGCCAACGAGTGGATCCTCGCAGCCGTCAAAGATGGCTGCACGCGCTTGAGCGGGGATCTTTGCGAAATCTGGCGCGTCGTAGAATCTCCAGGCCTCTTTCACCAGATCGTCGTATTCACGCTGAGCGGTGATTTGAAGCTGTGCAACCTCCTCGAAGAGGTTGACGAGCAGATCCGGACGGTCGGCAGCCACTGCGGCTCGGAGTCGTTGCACCACCTTCTCGTGGTGCTTCGCTCCGATCCAGATGATGGCGTCGCTCGCCAGTTTAGCGTAGCTGACGTCGAATAGGTCATCGAGAGCGTGGACCCTTTCGTGCACGGAGTGCACGATGATGCCCTTCTGGCGAATGATCGTAGAGGCCCGTGCGATGGCCGGGCTGATCATTATGCTGTTCATCGTGCTCTCCTTATGCAATCCCATAAGTCACGGTGACTCACGGTGACATAGGTGCATTTAACGTACCTATATCACCGTGAGTCAGACCATTTTTCCGTTATCAAATAGCGAACCCCCTCCTAGATAGAGAAAATTCTTGTCTATAATAGCATAATTATGGCATTTGTCAATGCAGAATAATGTGATATAGCTTAAGAAGACACATTTTTATAATCTGGTTAATGGCGGTTTAGTCCTCTACTTGGTATTCCGTCAGGACCCATTGGTAAGGGTTACAGTCGCTGAAGCGGATCCAGGTGGGAGTGATGAGGATATGGCACTGCTCTTTGACGTTACGAAATGGGGCTGAGGCAGGGAGTTTGGCGTAATGCCGCTCAGCGTAAGGCTCGAACTCTGCATCGCTGAGTTTGCGAGCTATGCCTTCGAGTTGGACAGTGTAACGTTGTTCGGGTGAAGTAACAGTAAAGGAGAGGCGGCCGTCACGAGCGATGTTTGCGGCTTTGCGTGAAGTCTCACTTGTGCCTATGATCAGCTCGCAGTCCTCTGTCTCGGAAAAAGCTACTGTCGCTCCCTGGGGTTGACCGGTCTCATCCAGGGTAGCGATCACACCCAGTGTCTGAGTGTGGAGCCACTCAATGATTTCCTGCTTATCGGGCCGGTAGCCGGTATCAGTGTTATCTAATTCTTGAATTTTCATAGCATCCTCTTCTATATTCGACCTAGATTATAGCAAAGGTTTAACTCCGATTGAGACAAAGTATGCTAGAGTTGAGCCACTATGGAGCTCCCTATTAGCCGTTATAACCTCGAAGACCCTGATGTTCTGGAGGCCGTCGATACCGAGGCACGGTTAGTTCATGGAGACACACCTATTAATAATCTAATAAATAGTACATTATCCGAGCTGCCTTCTGATCAAGATATTGGTGGGCTGCCAGAGTTTGAGGACGATGGAGCAGTAGCCGCTAGTCGTCTAACGGCAGCCCGGAAGATAGTTCTACTAACCATGGTTAGCGCTGGTAGTGTGGTGGTCGCCCGCGCCATAGTGCGCCATGTGCGCGAGCAAAAGCATAAAGAGACGGAATAGTGGATAAAAGTGACGGGCGGCGCGCTCCTCTCAGTTGAGAATAGTTGAGCGCGCCGCCAGGACCGATCTAGTGCCAGGTCTGTCCGTTTGGTTTCCACATCCAGATGGAGAGATCAACTATGCCGATCTCCTCGAACCACGGGTCGAGACAGCGCTCGATGAGGGTCCGGGTCGGACGGTGGTCCCACTCGTCTTGCGAGAGGCAGAGGTGCCGGACTCGCTCTAGGGACTGCTCGAGGCAGTCGGAGTGAGTGGTCGCCTCGGTAAAGGCACGACGGCCTTCCAGGCGGTACTCCTCCGAGTCGTTCTCGAACCCCTCCAGCTGGGCTATGATTGCCTCGAACGGTTCAATCATGATGACCGGTCCGTACGGTCCGAGCTTCTGGCTAAGTGCGACCGTAGCCGGCTGACTGTCCAGCACGGCACGGCTGACGATGGCAAGGTGCATCGCGTAGACCCCTTGAATAGGTCGGCTAGGCTATCACGGGTATGCGATAACAGCTGTTATTTTGCTCTATCAGACTCGCACTATCAAGCATAAGTACGTTAAATAAATTGCCGTAGCTCGTTAGGCCTTAGCTTAGCGTGATTCTTTTTTATATATATCTGCTATTACCCTGTCCCAATCGACGTTCTCGTCTGCCTCACCCTGCATCCGGGCCAGGTCTTCTTTACTTTCACGTTGGGCAGCTTGATCTTCGAGTCGGTAGGCTAGCTGTAGTACAAAGCCGAAGCCATGCTGTAAGTAGTGGTGGTCGGCTCCTTCTGGAGCGATCTGGTCTTCCAGGCTTTCCAGCCAGGTGTGATATGCACTCGCTCGATCATAGCCATGCCCGCCTAGCTCCCAGATGCTTCTAGCCAATGCTTGATAACGCTCTAGCTCACTAGTAAAGCCCTCAGTCGGCTCGATCAGGTCGATCGGGTATTCTGCGATTCGTTCCGAGTAGCCGCCACCAAGGAGCTCCTCCACTAGGCGCCAGCCCAGTAGGCCGCCGCGGTAGAAGGCATCGTTTACGGCTACCGGCTCCCTCTCCGGTGGGACCAAGCCGCCGTAGTTAATCAGGCGCGCCGCTTCATCGAGAATCTCGTGGGCTTCGGTACCGAAGATCCGGCCTTCCTGGACATCTAGGTAATCGATGATATCGTCCCAGTAGAGGATCAACTCGTTATCTATGGCCCTGATGTGGTCCTGGGCCGTCTTTGGGACTTGGTTAGGATTCAACTCTTCCATATCACAATATTATATAATGGAAATTACTATCAGTCTATGAGGTAGAGGCGGGCCTGGCAGTGACAATCTGCTTCACAATGCTGACACTGCCAGTCCTCTGCTTGATAAGCTGTCGTCCAGAAGTTAGCTATCTCCCCTACCATCCGGCCGCCGTTAGCTTCCAGCGCGCCAGCCAGCGGACAACTGTCCCTGTGGACTTGGGCGAAAGTCACGCTCTGCGTTACACCCGCGGCCTGCAGCCAGCGGAGCCCACTCTGGATAAGAGTGGTGCCTAAACCCTGGCCTTGGTGACTCGGGTCTACGGCGACCTGGTCGATCAGCCCTACCCTGCCCTCTACTGCGCCGAGCAGCTGCGACAGTTCGGCCTGAGCGTCGGGGTCGATATTCAGCTGGGCTAAGAGAGCGACTAATGATTCGTAGTGTGAGAGTGTGATCGCGCCGACTATTTCTTCGGACTGATGCACGACTAAGCACTGTCGGGCTGAGGTGGGTAGTAAGTACGGCTCGGCAGTACCGCCGAGGGTGCGGGTGAAGAGATCGGTGATTTGAGCCTGATCAGGACCTCGGGCCGGCTGAGGGGTGGAGTAACGCATAGCCTTAATCATAGCACTCTAGGGCATAAGGCTTAGGCTTGCAAAGTTGCGTAGTAGTGCGTAAGTATTAAGGGATTATGGAATATCGTCCAACTGAATGCGAGTATGATGCCTCAAAGTATCATGCAGCGGCATATATAACTTATGCCGACGGCTTGATTCTAGAAGATGCCGAACGGGTGGTGGCGGCCGGCCATGAGCTAGCCGAGGCCGATACACCGTTTCGAGGCGACCTACTCATGACAGGCAAATTGGATAAAGTATTTTATGAGGATCCGGACGCTTATAGACGGCTGAGTGTTACCTTCTTACGGGCCTATGCCTACGCTAGCGTACCTGTGGAGCCAGGTGTAGTGCGACTGCTGAGTCAACGGGCTGGCATAGATGAGCCGAGTCTGCGTAAGTTACTCCTTCCGACTCATACGCTTATCTGTGGTCAGATTGATCAATATGGTAAGACAGGCTTGAGTAAGTGGGATAAGGCTGTGCTGACTTTGCGTGGATTGGATGCGATTATCGATTGTGGCTTATCACGCTTTACCGACCGACTGTATCGTCACGTCGTTGAACGTAAGATGCCACCACGTTAGTTACTAATCCACTTCCCACCACCGAGGCTGCGCACCTTCCCGGATAGCTCTAGTAGGGTGATGACTTGGTTGAAGCGGGCTGGCTCCCATTCTAATCGCTGCAGCAGCTCATCGCCGTCGCTCACCCCCTCGGCTAGGAGCGCTAGTACGGCTGCTTCATCGGGGCTACTGCCGGAGGGCGCCAGCGACGGATTAGCAGTAGTAGCTAGATCGAGCGCCGTCAGGATGTCGCCAGCGCTAGTTACCGGTGTGGCGCCGGCCTTGATGAGATTGTTCGTACCGGCACTTAAAGGGCTAGTGATGTTCCCGGGTACGGCCATTACCTCCCGATTTTGCTCCAGAGCAAAGGTGGCCGTAATCAGCGAGCCACTACGCTCGGCCGCTTCGGTTATGACTACGCCCAGCGTTAGACCGGAGATGATACGATTGCGGACGGCAAAGTTCTGTTTGAGTGGCGGCATACCACTATCATATTCGCTGATTATGACGCCCTTTTGCCGGAGAATACGGATACCCAGTTGTCGGTTCGTGGCTGGGTAGAGTCGGTCCAGACCGCAGGCCATGATGGCGATAGTATAGCCGCCCGCCTCTAGGGCTGCCCGGTGAGCGATGGCGTCACAACCGAGGGCTAAGCCGCTGACGATGCCGATACCCGTTTGAGCTAGGTCCCCACTCAATCGAGCGGTGATCTCCCGTCCATAACGGGTTGGCTTACGCGTGCCGACTATAGCGACTAGAGGCAAATCAGTACGTAGTTCCCCGCAAACGTAGAGCTGCTTGGGCGGATGGGCGATCTCGCGTAACAGCTGAGGATAGGCTGATGAACGGCGGGTGATGGTTGAGATAGTCATTTGTTAATACAATAGTATTGACAAAGATACAAATAAATGATAAAAATAAACGGTGAGAGTGTTTAACACTCTTAAGCACCTCCTATTACTATACGACATTGCCTAGTTACTTTCATGCTTTTAGCGTGATTTACCCTCCAGCGTAACTGGGCACTGTCATTTCCCTTTAATTCACGAGAAGTTAGTGTCGCAACTTACTCTTACGAATTGAAGGGATGTGCAAGGCCACTCGCTTATACCCCACCCTAAGCCGAGTGGCCTTGCTCGTTTTAGGGGTCTACTAGCCTATACTAGCTCGTCTGGCTCGTCCTCTTCCGGCTCGTATTTATGAGTTTCTTTCAGTAGCACGCCACTTTCGGCGAAGCTGGCGATGATGGGGTTACTCAGCTCAAATATCTCTGGTAGGAGTTTATTTTCAGCCTTGGAGAAGGACTGCAATACGAACTCTTCTGCGGGCTGTTTGGAGGTAAATTCGTTTGCAATACCGATGCGCAGACGGGCGAAGTTATCGCTCTTTAGGTGATTAATGATGGATTTGATGCCGTTATGTCCAGCGTGTTGCCCTCCGCCGCGACTGCGGATGGTGCCGAATGGCAGCGCAAGCTCATCGTAGATGATAAGTATGTCCTCGACCGGAATGTCGTAAAACTCGCTGATTTTACGTACGGCCAGTCCGCTGCGGTTCATCATGGTTAGTGGTTTGATAAAGATGGTGTCTTGCTTTTTCGCCAGTTCGGCCTCGAACTTAGTTTTGTGCTCAAAACGGACCTGTTTTTTCTGAGTATAGTGATTCAGTGCCATCACGCCGGCGTTGTGCCGGGTGTTAGCGTAACGGTTGCCGGCGTTGCCGAGCCCTACTATTAATTTCATACTGCCTCTTCCTTTTTACTACTACGCCATTGAAAACGAACTGGGGTGCCGGTGAAGTCATAGCGGTCTCGGAGCTGAGCTTCGAGAAACCGTTTATAAGACCAGTGCAGAAACGGCGTATGGGTGCCGAAGACGGTAAAGGTCGGTGGGGCGACCTCGGTCTGGGTGATGTATTTCAGTTTAGGGTGGCGGTTCTTCAATCCGGCCGGTGGGTGGGCGCTCATGGCGTCGCGGAGGTAGGTATTAAGCTCACTGGTGGTCAGTTTGCGCTGACGGTTAGCTTGGATGGTGCTAGCTAGCTCGATGATCTTAAAAACGTTGTGCCGGGTAGTGGCGGAGGTCATAACTAATGGTGCCCACCAGACGAACTGGAACCGTCGTTGGTACTCGAGTTCAAGCCGACGGACATCGGCATCGCTGCGTTCGGTCAAGTCCCACTTGTTAATCGCGATTAACATACCCTTACCAGCCTCTTTGATCATGCCGGCGATGCGTTGGTCCTGCCCGGTAGCCGGCTCGTTAGCGTCGGTTACTAGCACGCAGACATCACTATCATTGATGGCGCGGAGCGTGCGCAGGGTCGAGTATTGTTCGATGTCGTGGGCGCGTTTGCCAATCTTACGTATACCGGCCGTATCGAGCAGTCGCCAGGGCAGTCCTTCATGGACGATGTCGATATCGTTAACGTCACGGGTGGTGCCACCTTCATTAGCTACGATAGCCCGGTCTTCACCGGCTAGGACGTTGAGTAGACTGGATTTACCTACGTTCGGCCGACCGACGATAGCTATAGCTGGCGGGAGCTCTGCATCTACGCGGACTTTGGGGACGTGGGCGATGATGGCATCAAGCAAATCACCGCTGCCGGTACCGTGAATGGCCGAAACCGGCACCACTTGTTTAGCTGGAAGTTTGTCGAACTCGACCTGAGGGTGTTTACGATCGGATTTGTTAGCCGCTACGATGATCGGCTTACCGCTTTTATAGGCGTCTTTGATGATACGGTTGTCACTGTCGGATAAGATAGTGCTGGCGTCGATCACGATTAGAATCACGTCAGCTTGGGAGCGGGCTACCTCGAGCTGGGCCTGCATCGAGGCCTCTAGCTCGTTCTCAGCTGCCTCTAGTCCGGCTGTATCAATTAACCAAAAATCTCGTCCACCCCACTCTACAATGGCTTGAACGCGGTCGCGAGTAGTGCCGGCTGTATCGGAGACAACAGCTTTACGTTCGCCGAGCAGGCGATTGAATAGGCTGGATTTGCCAACGTTGGGACGGCCCACGATGGTTACGATGGGAAGGTTTTTACTCATATACGCTCTATTGTAACAGATAACACCTATTGACATTACCTGACGATATTATTTTAATATAAAATATTGGTTCTGTAGCTCAGCCAGGTAGAGCGCTGTGCATTGAATTGGTGAGGATAGGTTAGGGTCGGCGCCGGCCGTAGCCTATCAAGCGCAAGCTACTCACCTGCATCTGTGCAGAGGACGTGGGTTCGAGTCCCACCAGGACCACTCAATTCCTGTCCGTATGGAGAGGTGGTCCCGCCAGCGGCGGGATATCATTGAAGCACCTTCACAAGGAGAGCCGTATGGCTTCCATCGAAAGACTTCCCCTCACGGACGGACCTTCTCGAGACGGACTGTGTGATGCGCTGAAGTATGCCTTTGATGAGCAGAACCCGCATACAGTGGTGTTCTGCGTCGCCGACTGCCATCGCGAGGCAGTCATCACTGGCCTTAGGCATTGGGATGGTGACAGCATTAGGCATTGGGATGGTGACGACCTTAGGGTTAACGCCTTTGAGTTCGTCGGCCGCATCGAGGACAAGAGCGTGGAGGGAGTATTTCCTCTGCACATGAATGGCTTGTTCGACTATCGTTCACGCAGGGGTTATATCCAGGTGAGCTCGTGCTCCATCGGATTCCCGGCTAGGCACTGAGCGGTCGTAGAGCCAAGGAGCGCACGATGGCCCGCTGTACTGGCTGCAACGGCACTAAGAAGTGCCCGGACTGCCGTGGTCAGGGCGACAGGAGAGGTGCCGGAGGCTTGTCGAGCTGGGGCTGCACTACCTGTGATCGTTCTGGCAAATGCCAAGACTGCTGCGGTTCTGGCAAACGCTAGGACATAGCTACTCTCCACCGTACGGATGTCGATCTATCGACAGACACCAGCCGGTACGATAACCCGGCCCACCGACCACGGTAACTTTCAGTACTTGATCGCTCTGCGATCTCGTCACCGAAAGCCTACCGTGGTTTTTCTTTATGAAATATTAATCATTCTCTCAGTAATAATTTGTAATGAATTTGTTTGCGATCGTCAAAAAAATTGTTACAAACTTCATCTTTGCTCCTATCTTAAGCCATAATAATTTTGTACTTTTTTACTCACGATCGTAAGTAAAAAAGTACAGTTTACTAATCTCGGACACTGGGTAAGATGTGATGGAGATCGGTGTGGGCTAGAGTTTGAGTTCGCGCCAGCTGCCCTCAGATAGGTCATCGAGTTTGTGGGTGCCGAAGGCGGTGCGAAAGAGGTCGATCACCGCGTAACCTAAGCTAGAGAAAGTGCGGCGGATCTGGCGATTGCGCCCTTCCTGCATAGTGATGCGGTAAGCTTTAGCATTACCCTCTAACGATTCAATCTCTAGTCGGCTCACTCCATCGTTGAGTTCGACACCGATCTTGATTTGGAACAGATCCGTGTCTTCTAGCTCGCGGTCGAGCATCACTTCATAGACTTTGGATTTAGCGTGCTTGGGGTGGGTTAGCTCCTGCGCTAGCTGGCCGTCAGTAGTTAGTAGTAGGAGTCCGCGACTGTCTTTATCTAGTCGACCTATTGGTTTCAGGGTATGTAGGTGGGACGGAAGGAGCTCGTATATGGTCGGATCACTCCCCTGCTGACGGCGACTACAGACGTAACCGGCAGGTTTGTGGAACGCGATCGTCAAGTGCTCGCTAAGGGTGACTGCTTCGTCGTCTAGGCTGACCCTATCGTCAGGTTCGACCTGTTGGCCGAGACTAGCTGTAGTAGCATTAACTTTAACGCGGCCAGTCACAATCATCTCATCGGCTTGACGGCGAGAGCTACCGGTGGCATGGGCGAGGTATCGGTTTAATCGCACGGGTTATTGTTGGTTAGGATTCTTCTTCTGCATCTGCGAGTCGATGTGGGCAATCTCATCTGCGGTGGAGCCTAGAGCTTGGGGTGAGATGGGAGGATCGGCTGGCGTATCATTACTGGCGACATCATCCGTGGTCGCTTGATCTACCGGAGTAGCTGGTGTAGCCCCATCAGGTGTGGGAGTAGTAGCCGGCGTATCGTCACCTGGTAACCGTCCGCTAGCAGTGGTGACGATGGTGGGTGAATCATCGGCTGCTTCGTCCATCTCCCCCTCTTCGATCATGCTCTTTACGGTAGAGACGACATCCTCTAGCGTGATCTGGGATTTAATTAGATATTTGTTCGCCCCTAGCTTTTCACCCCGCTCTCGATCAGTTTGCTGGGATAAGGCGGAAAGCATGATGACCTTAGTGGTCTCCGTTTCCGGCGTGGAACGCAGAATGTCGAGCACGTCGAAACCGCTGATTTTCGGCATCATGACATCGAGGACGATCAGACTGGGTTTTTCGGAAACGGCTTTGGATAGGGCTTCTTCTCCGTCGGAGGCAGTGATTAAATCGTAACCCTCAGCGCTGAGCCGAGCCGCATAGATTTCTCGGAGGTTAATGTCATCTTCGACGAGTAGTACTTTAGTCATTTAATCCCATTCTACGTATTTGTTGTATTTGGTGCAACTGTTTCCCCTGGCTCTTGGGGTTTCGGCACGCCTTTACGGGCTTTTTCTAACTTAGCCTTGATCTCTTGGGCCTGAGCGTAGGTAAGACGGGGCAAGGAGAAGTAAAAGTCACTGCCCTTCCCTTCCTCGCTCTCGACCCAGATGTGGCCGTTGTAGAGCTCGATGATGGTGCGACAGAGATAGAGACCGAGGCCAGTACCGCCGATTTCCCGAGTGGCCGAGCTGTCGATACGGTAGAACTTCTGAAAAAGGTGCGGAATCTCATCCTTGGGAATACCTATACCTTGGTCGTGCACACCGACGGTGATCTGACGGTCATCGCCACCTATAGAAATGTTGACTTGACCTTCCGGTGTGAACTTGATGGCGTTATCAACCAGGTTAATGAAGACTTCGCGGATTCGTTCGGGATCGGCGTTGATGTAGAAAAGCGGTAGAACGTCGTTGTCGGCCTTGATGTTACCGGTTTCGTGACTTGATTTTAGTTTGAGTTCTATATTCTTCTGCTCCGCCTTGAAGTTAAGTTCATCGATAGCGGTCTTAATCAGCTTGCCCAGCTCGAATGGCTCTGGGTGGTTAGCTAGGCGACCGTCTTCCAGCTTAGTGACTGAGAGTAAGTCCTGGAAAAGTTTGCCGAGGTGCTGGGTCGAGGCGTGGGCCTTTTCGATGTACATGCGAGCCTTATCGTCCACTTGGGCTACCTTATCGTTCATGGCTAGGGCTAGGAAGCCCTCAATAGCAGCTACCGGGGTGCGCATCTCATGCGAGGCGGTAGAGATAAACTCGTCCCGTTGTCGAGCGGCTGCTTTTTCGGCACTGATGTCGTGGAAGACGCCGATAGCACCAGTGACTTGGGAGCTGCCACTAAATATAGGTGAGGCTACCAGGGAGAGGTGGATCTTGCGTTGATTACGATTAAGTAACATTAGATTGGTACGGCGGACACTGGATTTAGAGCTCATAACCTTGTGGAAGGGGTCATCCTCATCGGTTAGCTGTTTACCAGCCTCATCTTCAAGGATGAGAACGCTGCGGTAGTTGACGCCGATAGCTTCATCTTGTGGCCAGCCGGTGATAACACAAGCCGGCCCGTTGAAGAGCTGAATCTCACCATCCAGACTAATGACTACTACCCCATCACCTATGCTCTTAAGTAGAATCTCCGATTTAATCTGTTCAACATTGAGCTTCTCGGACAGTTGATTTACCTGGTGGTCCTTACTCTCGGCCGCCGGGTGGTTACGCCATAGCCAGAGGCCCAAGCCCCCGGCTATCCAGCTGGCTATTAGGTAGGCGGCATGGTGATGCAGGTAGCCGAGCCAGTCGTTAGACAGTAGAGTGGCCACGATGAAGTAGCTGGCAGTTATGCCGGTGTAGGCGTACATAACTTCGGCGCCTAGAGCGGCTGAGATGAGAATGATGAAGATCCAAAAGACGAAATAGGCCGACTGGAACCCACCGGTCACCAGTACGAGGATTAGGATGTTAAGACTGAAGAAGATTAGGTCAGCTACGGTAGCGCTCAGGGTCGAGTGCCCGTTTAACCAACTACGCAACAGAATGAAATAGACAACGTGGAGGCCAGCTATAGCTAGGTTAAGTGGCGAGGTACCGAGTAGCTCACCGGGACCAAGTACTTGGGCATAAAACAGTACAAGGTAGAGCAGGATGATCAGGCAGCTGCCGCAAAACAGTGCTAATTGGAGCTTCTGATAGTTACTACGGATACGGGCCATATGTTCCTGATGGTTATGCTTAGAAACTAGTATATAGCATCGAGTGGTACAGGCCACTATTTTGGGCGCGCCCTACCCTTCTTTGTTTCACTTTGCGGCGGTTAGGATAATTAGTTACAATAAGTAGCGCTCGGACAGACAAATACTATATGGCCCCGTCGTCTAGTGGTCCAGGATACTTGGTTCTCATCCAAGAGATCGCGGGTTCGAATCCCGCCGGGGTCACCA
Organism: Candidatus Saccharimonadales bacterium; assembly: GCA_040903985.1. Taxonomy (NCBI): domain Bacteria; phylum Candidatus Saccharimonadota; class Candidatus Saccharimonadia; order Saccharimonadales (SeqCode); species Saccharimonadales bacterium (SeqCode). Next base: position 107,274 of record JBBDUI010000002.1, on the reverse strand, counting down.
ATAAAAATACTCATCCTTGCGATGAGTATTTTTATTGGTAGCTTCCGATAGGAAGTATTCGAACCCGTTATTTTGCGAAGCAAAATGGGTACGTAAGGAGTGAGTAACGCAGAAGCCTGCTTCGAGTAACGGAGCGACACAATAGCGGAGCGCTATCCCGCCGGGGTCACCACGTCAGACTAAATTTACAGTTTCCCCTAAAACAGTTGAAGTTGTTTTACTTCCAGATTAGGGTACATAAGGGAATGTTTCAGAGTCTTTTTGTTGTAGTTAGGCTTACTATACGGCATCAGGGTCAAGTATAAGCTGTATTACCCTATCGCTTGTCCTATAGACGATCTACTTCCCCAGTATTTTCCCCATCAGCTCCACTAGCTTACTGGGGGTGACATCGGCTTTGATAAGGTAGCCGTCGGCTTTGGCCTCGAGTGCCCGGCGTGAATCTTCACTCTGGGCGAGGTTGGTTAGAACGACAATCTTGGTATTTTCTAAATCGGCTTCATCCTTGCGTAGTTTTTCTAAGACCTCGATGCCCAGCATCTCCGGCATCATGATGTCGAGCAGGATAAGGTCATATTTGCCGCTTTGAGCCTTCTTCAGCCCCTCTAATCCGTCGGTAGCCGACTCGACAGAGTAACCGTGCTTCTCCATCACATGTGTATACATATCAATCATGAACGGGTCGTCTTCGATGAATAGTACGCTGTGTGTGGTGTCTGCCATAGTTATCCTCTATATAATGAGTGGTTCTTAATCCAGCCGTGAACGCTACGGGTGATATTACCATTATCACTACCAGCGGAGTCTTTGGCAACTTCCGGGAGCTCGAAGCCGAAGGTAGAGCCCTCGCCTTCCTTTGACTCGACCCAGATGCGCCCCCCGTGTGCCTCGACGATCGATTTAGACATGTAGAGCCCGAGCCCGGTGCCACGGTGGCTGGTACGCGTACGGTGAGAGCGGTAGAACTTGGTGAAAAGTTTACCGACTGCGTTAGCAGGAATACCGACACCTTGATCGACTATTTCGGTCGTGATACCGGTTTTGCTACGATTGACATTAACTGTAATCTTTTGTCCACGTTTGCTGTATTTGATGGCGTTATCGATCAGGTTAGTGATGACTTCGGTGATGCTGACTTGATCGACGGAAACGTAGAGCTCCTTCGGGTGGGGATTAAGGAGCAGAGACTTTCCTTGGGCGATGGCTTTTTGGTTCAGCTCGGAGGCGACAGTGCGGACGATTTCATTCCATTCATGTGTCTCTCGGTTCATGTTTAGCTCGCCGTGTTCGATGCGAGAGACATGCAGGATGTTGTTAATCGAGCCAGATAGCTGGGTAGCCGAAACCTCGAGCTTGCGAATGAACTCGCGGTGTTCGGGTGCTAGCTGTGGCCCAACCTCTTCTTCCAATATTTCTAAGTAACCTTTAATGATGGTCACCGGGGTGCGCAGTTCGTGAGCGGCGAGCGCGACGAAGTCGACCTTCATATCCTCCACCCGGCGTTCTTCAGTACGATTATGAAATGTTACTAGTAGGCGTACACCGTTTGGATCGGCACCGATGTAGAGGGCGTCGATGTCGAGAGTCAGCTCCTCCCCTTCTCGGTTAGTGAAGGTGACGTTCTCCCAGGAGGTTTGCTGCATATCGGTGTCCTGACACTGGTCGAACCACTCGCTTAAGATGAGCTGCTTCTGGCGAATGAGCGGCAGGACAGTATTAACCGGTTGACCGGCTACGGCCTTGATATTAAGTCCAGTGATGTTACTAGCCGCCTTATTGAAAAGAATAATGCGTTTGTCACTATCCAGGGCGAACACTCCGTCGCTAATCGAGTTAAGTATCATACGCAACCTGTTAGCCTCAGCGGCCATTACTTCGGTCTCAGCCTGAGTACGGGAGACGAACTCCTGAAGCTTACTGGTAATGGTGTCGAGAGCTGTGCTGATCTGACCGAAAACTCCGGGCAGGGTTCCAGCTCGAGTCGAGAGATTGCCAGCTGCTACCTTCTCGATATCGGCTGAAAGCTGGCTGAGCGGTCGGCTCAGACTGCAGTAGAGTGCCCAGCTGAATAGAAATGCAGTGAGCAGCGGCAGTAGCAGCACTAGACTTAGATTAGTGAGTTCTGTCATCTCTAGGATTATCCAGAGCAGTAACAGCGGTAGGAGATGGGTCAGTAGGATAAGAGCGAGGAGTCGTCGATGCCAGCTCATTCGACCGTTAACGTTCTACCGCTGGGTAGTATACTGAACCAGCTTTTGCCGCGGTTAAGCTTAATCTCGGCGCCCTCTCCATCCAGCAGTTCGATGCGGTCGTTATAGCTGCTCTGGCGCCAGCGAATATTACGAGAGGTACCATCTTTAAATAGTACTGCGTCACCGCTACCGATGGTGTCCATTTCTACATATTGGCCGTTCTGGCGCGAAGGCATCTTGATAATGATTACATTCTTAGTCTCTATTGCCTCACCGGTCTCGCGGTCGATATGCGGGCTACCGGCTAGGTAACGGCTATAACTGTTATTTTCAGCCTGGTAGTGAAACTGGGCCTGATAGAGAGAACTAGAGAAATCGACCGTAATGCGGGTGGCGACCGGCTCGGCAGCCGGAGCATCATCGCTGCGGGGAATCTTCTTAAACGAGCTCGGCTTGTAACCACGGCTTTTCTGTAGGGCGCGTAAACTACTGATAGAAGTGTACATATTGTGGGGGGCTACGCGATCGTTACTACGGTAGTAGGCGTCGCCGTTACTGAATTGATTCAGACTCTTAGCGCCACGCTGCGCAGCTAGCTGTAATGCCTGAGCGCTACCTCCGACATGGGCAAACGGTGCATCGAAACCCATGATCCAATCGAGGAAGGGCGGACGTAGACTACGGACTGGCCCGATCTTACCGGGGTTTTGCTGCTGGAAGAAGGCTAAGAAACGAGTGATACCCCCTTCAGTTACGGCCTCAAAGACGATGTCGGCAGCATTTAGGGCCGACTGGGGTCGTGCGTTGGGTGAGTTCTCGATTATGACGGCCGTAACCGGCTGTCGGGCTATGTCGGGCGTGACCTCAATTCCAGTTAGCGGTGCTGCCTCAGTAATAGGAGCTTCTTCCTGACTACTAGTGTTACGGTCGATGCGATTGCCGTTTGACTCTGGCTTGAGCTGTAGCGCCCAGGCACTGCCAGCGACCACCAGTATGACGAGGGTGGCTACGAGAGGCTTCCAGTGTTTTTTGAGAAATCTTTTGAAGTTGGTGAGCTTAGACATAGCGTTGGTATATACTTTGGTTAAATTGATTGGCTCTACCCGATATTCTCTCAGGATTTAGGCGATTTATCTAGGGCTAAGCGTAAGTTGATTAAGCGGCAATAGCGCGCTCTAGTCGACTAATAGTAGTGTCGCGACCCAGCACGTGCAGAGTCTCGAATAAGCCGGGTGCTACCGGACTACCCGTGATGGCTTGACGAAGTACCATGAAGAGTTTACCGGGCTTGAGTTCGAGTGTGGCTGCTAGCCCACGCAGTTTGCTCTCTAGGTCGGCTTCAGTGAAGTCACTTTGGACTAGTAGTTCATGCGCCTGTTTCAGCCAGTCGATTGCCTCGACAGCGAAGGATGGCGGGGCAGTCGGTTCGGTAAAGAAAAAGCTAGTGAGCTCTGGCAGCTCGCTGAAAAATTTCAGCCGTTCGTGCACAAGGGCGAGTACCTGGCGCCGATAATCATCATCGTACTTCTGCGCTCCTTCTGGCCAGAAGCTTTGCGTGTGTGGGTAGAGTTCAGCCAGAGAGAGTCGGCGGATGTGAGCTCCGTTAAGGTAATTGAGCCGCTCTAAATCAAATCGGGCTGGCGCTTTCTGTAGGCGCTCGAGAGTGAACATCTCTAGAAGTTCAGCGGTGGTATATATTTCTTGCACCGTGCCGTCATTCCAGCCTAGGGTGGCTAGGAAGTTGTTAAGTGCATCGGGCAGATAGCCGAGTTTACGGTATTCCAGCAGCGGCAGTGAGCCGTCGCGTTTAGATAGCTTCTTGCCTCCGGTTGCTCCAAGTACTAAGGGCATAGTAGCGTTAATTGGCGCTTCCCAGCCGAAGGCTTCATATAAGGAGAGATACTTCGGGATCGAAGAGATATACTCTTCGCCACGGAGAACGTGACTGATATTCATTAGGTGGTCATCGACAACATTGGCGAAGTTGTAGGTCGGGTAACCGTCGGATTTTAAGATAACGAAGTCGTCTAGCGCCTCGGCTCCGGCGCTCAGCTCACCGCGGACGGCATCTGTCCAGGCATAGCTCTTAAGCTGGGGTACCTTAAAGCGTAACGGCATCCCTTCTTTCCATTTGGGTGGCGATTCCGGACGAAAATTCCGGAAGAGGAAGGCTTTTTTTTCTATCTGAGACTGCCGGCGGAACTGTTCGACTTCGGCGGGTGTGAAGGGGTCGGCGTAGGCTAGATCGCGGGCGATTAGCTCCTCCGCGTATTTACGGTAGTGCTCCAGACGTTCGGACTGTCTGTACGGACCGTACTCCCCTCCTTTATCTGGTCCTTCGTCCCATTCGATGCCGAGCCAGCGCAGCGATTCATAGATATAGTCGGTCGCTTCCTTGACCTCACGGGCCTTATCGGTGTCTTCGATGCGGAGAATGAAGTCGCCACTGTTACGACGGGCGAATAACCAGGCAAAAAGTGCAGTTCGTACTCCACCAGGGTGCTGAAGACCGGTTGGGCTGGGGGCATAACGGACGCGAATGTTGGCTTTATTCATATTTACTAGTGTAAGGGAGAACTATTTTAAAGTCTAAACTATAAACTAAGCAAGGCTTAAGCGGATGTGAGCGTTATACCTTTAAGATCGGACCAGTAAAGTGATATCCGTCCTGTTTCAGGACAGCCCGCTGATCTCGTTTTAGTATTTGGTGCGCTCGGATGGAGATTCCCCTGCCTCCGCCCAGCACTCTTTTCTCAAATGCATTAACTATAACTGGGCTAGCGGTTATGCCAGCGAAGGTATTGTGGAGTGCATCAGCCATGGTGCGATAGGCAATACCAAACACTACCGGATATCCACCAGCATCGATAGCACCTGGTTCATACTGGGCTAGTGTTTCCTCTCGTTCCGTCCAAGGGGCTATTTCAGGAGCCAGCACGTCTCGCAAACGTTCGGCAGCACTCTCAATTATATTTTCATCCTGAGTATTGAGGGCATGCTTGAAGCCTTCTAGCTCGCTAATACGTGTGCCCAGACGGGCGATATATTCGCTGACGTGCGACTCTCTGCTCTCACTATTTGGACTAGTCTGCTCACCGATACTCATTTATATATCCTACATCTCTCTTGAAATCTCTAAGATTATAGTAGCACACAAATAAGTCTATTTAACCACTGCTTTAAATCCGAGTGAAGCGGCTTTTTGTTGCAAATACTCGTCGGCAGTAACACCGTAACATTTCGTTAGAAGGTCAGCTAGCTTACGGTTAAGTGTACTTACAGCTTTATTCTCTATCGCTTTAACTTCCTGCTTGCCAATTAGTTTATTAGGTTGCAGGTCATAGGCAATCGATTGGATGTCAGGCGGTACACCGCTAAGATAGTTCTTGATACTAGGAGTTATCTGTCACTGCTGGATAGAAAATACTCTCTAGCGGTATGAAATCGATCAATATCATCATTGTATTATTCGCACAAAATCAGGTAGTTCCTATGAGGCGTAGCGGTGGAGTCGACTTAATCTGTCAAAGCCGAGTACTTCCATGGTAAAAGCGTCAATTAAGTCCGTTTCATGGTAAAGGTTGTTGAATACGCTATTGATGGCTTGCTCTAATCCATCGATTAGGGCTGAGGGAGCTATTGGGGTGGCCCACTCATCTTCTTTTACTTGATGACCTAGGGCCTCTTCTAGCTCAAACCAGGTGCTTAGTTCCGGACTCAAGCTCTGGCGTAGTCGAGCGGCAACCTCGGTAATAGCATCGGGATCGCCCCCATCAAGCGCCATTCGTAAGCCAGACAACTCCCGGCGACGTAGTTCGAGCCGGTCATCTTCTCCTTGGTCTTGCGTAAATTCCGGTTGCGGGTAGCTGGTAACTGCTTTTTCTATATCACTCATAGCCTTAACTCCCTAATGGTTGTTAGGGCTATAGTAGCACATAAACTTTAGATATTAACAAATAAGCTAAAAGTAGCTTAGAGACTGCTCGCCATCTTGATGATGTCACCGGACTCGAGTGGGGTTTCACTTTCGATTTCATATAACATACCGCTGTTCACCCAAGCGGCGTGACGGTCGTCATAGGTATAAATAGTCAGACCATTCTGGCGGTAGGTATCATAAGTACTGGCTGAGAGTTTGACGTGGTTTTCCAGCAAACTGCGGGAGTCCCAGCGGGTCGTGCTTTGGGTCAGGGTGATGCCTTTGTCTTCCTGGCCACGGAAGGTAATGGTCAACTGACCAGGGTTGTAGGATACCGGGCCGTCGAAGCCGTATCCCTGTGGGAGGTAGCCAGGCAGGCGAGCTTCGATATTAGCCCGATTAGCAGCTACGCGCACGGCGATGTTGGGGTAGTTTAGGTAAGTGACATAACCAGTCAGCAAAAGCATGCTGAGTGCAATCGCCCCGGTTCGCCAGAGACGTCCACCAAAGAGATTGTGGAGCCGGTGACGAGGCTTATTTGCAGTATTATCTGGCTGGGCAGGTATGGCCTCTTCATTTGGAGTTGCACGAGATCTTTCGGCAATTTCCTTCAGGCTGTAGGTTTGATGGGGCTGCATCGGGGTGGCAGGAAGAGCAGGTGCGGCTGGTACTGGCGCCGGCGGCATTACTGATTCGGAAGTGGTAGTAGGATTACTCGATTTGGGATTACCGGCCGGTTGCCAACTAGAACGGGCTCGGGGTACGTCCGGTGCTGGGGTAGCTGCGGCTGGTTGAGCTGGTGTCAATTCAGAGGTTTGGGAGCGGCTGAGTCCAGCTATCGATGTATTGGTCGCAGCAGCTGCTTTCGGTGGTTTGGGTGTGGCAGTAACAGTTGGCATAACAGCTGGGGTGGGTGGTTGTGCTGGTGCTTGGCTGAGATCGAGTAGATGGTCGCTACCGACTTTAGGCGGTAGCGACGGCGGTTTAATCTGAGATTGAAAAGCTTGCAGACGATTAGCGGCGTCGACACCACAGTCTGCGCAGAAGACTCGCCCGTGGATGGAGCTAAAGTTCGTCTGCTGACAGGTAGTGCATTTCATGGGCGTTTAATCCGCTTATGTTTATGTCGATTATCTCCATGATACGCTTTTGACCCTGATTTTGTAAATTGGTAAATCTGCCAAATAAACTGCGGAATCGCCCACTGGCGTTTAATTCGGCTCGGCTCTAACAGCAAACGCCACAGCCACTCCACGCCGAGTTTTTGCCATATGCGTGGGGCTTTCCGGCGCTGTCCGCCGAAGAGCTGATAGTCGAAAGTCCCTCCTTCCCCGATTAAGACACCGTGTTGTAGCTGGGGCAGTAGACGGGCGATAAGCTCTTCCTGACGGGGGAAGCCGAGGCCGATCAGAACTATATCCGGCTTGAGCTCTTGTAATGCTGCTAATAAGCGGCTTTCTAAGTGGGGTGAGAAGTGACCACTCTCGTCCCGTCCCGGTAGAGTACCAATGATATTAAGTTCGGGTATGGCAGCTCCTAGAGTCTTCTGTGTGTGTTTGATATCTCCATACAGGGGTGAGCCTACTAAGTACACGCTCCGGTTGTGTACCGCTGCCGCTTCCAGGAGAGGCCAGGTAAAGTTAGTGCCAGCGAATCTATCCGGCAGTACTTGATGGAGACGAGCCGGTCGAAGGACGATGTCGCTAAGTGTTTTTAACAGCTGCCAAAGTGTTCCCTTCGTGGTTTGATAGTAGGCGGCCCACTGTAGCGCCACCCCGTCAGGCAGGCAGAGCCAAGCTGAATTAAGCAAGTTAGCGTGGTCGCCTCGGAAGAACTCGACGTAGGGCTTGACGACGAAGCTGGCTCCAGGTTGATCACTGCGCTGGATGATCTTATTGATGGCACTTTCTATCGTGATGGCATCGATGTTCACTCCCAGGATGGTGACTCTCACGTTATTCGACATCAGAGTGGCGTTCTACGGTTGCGATGATGGCGTCGTGGAATTGGCGGTAACTGAACTGATCAGCCCGAGCGTGAAGATCACTTAACTTAAATTCTTGAGTCTCGGCTTTAAGGACCGCTTCGTTTAAGGCGCGAGCAGTCTGTTCAGTGAAGAAGATACCAGTCTGCCCTTCTATTACCGTTTCGGTAGCACCTCCAGCCGCGTAAGCAATAACCGCTGTACCGGCAGCCATGGCGTCCACAGGAGCGATACCAAAGTCTTCGATGTTAGGAAAGATCAGGCCTCGGGCTTTAGCTAGTAAGTGAGTTCGCTCCTCTTCTGTGACATAGCCGGTAAACTCGATGTTTTCAGCTGCTAGCGCTTCGAGTCGGGTACGGTCGGGCCCGTCGCCGATAACTTTGAGCGGTTTACCCGAGATGTTGAAGGCTTCGATCGCGAGATCGATCTTCTTGTATGGTGTTAGCATGCCTAAGGTTACGTAATAATCATCTTTATCGGCTTGGTGTGGAGTGCTGTCAACTGGCGGGTAGACAATCTCCGAGCTACGTCGGTAGTACTTCTGAATGCGGGCTTGGGTGGTCTTGGAGTTAGCAATAAAGTGGTCGACCCGGGCGGCCCCGGCGTAGTCCCACAGGCGCAAGCGACCGACCATGCGTCTAATGGCGGCACGGCGGAGTGGTCCGACCTGTTGTTCATTAAGGTACATAGGCCAGTAATCCCAGGCAAAACGCATCGGTGAATGGCAATAGCTTATGTGTATGGTTCCTTCATGCGTTATGATGTTTTTGCTGAAGGCACAGGAGGAAGAGATGACGACATCAAAGTCAGAGAAGTCCCAAGCTTCGATAGCGCTGGGTATGAGCGGCAGTAGGTAGCGGCTGCGCTGTTTGAGGAAGTCTGGGGCGGACTGCAAGAAACTGGTCCTGATGCGCTCTTCCGGGTAGTTAAACCGTTCCGGGTTATAGATCATGGTATAGATTGGGGCCTCGGGAAAGATGGTGGCCAGCTGGTCTAATACTTGCTCGGCACCGCCAGCTTTCTGATTAAGCCAGTCATGGACTAAGGCGACTTTCATCGTCTACTTTCCAGGTCTAGGGGTGGGTTTAGTCTACTCATGAATTGCTCGCTTTGCTGTCAATTCTACCTTATCCGTACTGCGTTTGTCATAAATACCGGGGCTCATGTGGAGGAACCGAGTAGGCTTTTCTGGTACTCGGCTAGATCACCTAAGGCGATACCCGCGCCGTTAACGACGCAGAGTTCCGGGTCTTCGGCTACGATAATAGGCACGTTGATCACTTTAATTAAGAGTTTATCAATGTCCTGTAGACGAGCCCCCCCGCCAGTAAGGATAATGCCCCGGTCGATAATATCGCTGACTAGTTCGGGCGGGGTCTGCTCGATGACACTTCGGATACTAAAGACAATCTTTTCCAGTACGTCCTGCACCGTATCGATGATTTCGAGATCCGAGATAGCAATCGTCTTCGGCAAACCGCCGATGATATCGCGACCCCGCACCTTCATAGTGTGCTTCTCCTCATCGGCAATTGCTCGACCGATAGTGTGTTTAATCGTCTCAGCAGTGCGCTCGCCGATCGAGAGGTTGTGTGTCTTGCGTAAGTACTCAGAAATAGCGGCATCGATTTTGTTCCCCCCTACCCGCACGCTAGCTTGAGCTACTACGCCACCGAGCGAGATTACGGCAATCTCACTGGTGCCGCCGCCGATATCGATTATCATGTTACCTTGTGGTGCGGTGATCGGTACACCAGCACCTAGGGCGGCTGCTACCGGTTCGTTAATGACGTAGGCGTTACGGGCTCCGGCTGCTAGGGTAGCGTCGATGACAGCCTTGCGCTCGGTCGAGGTGGCACCGGCCGGGATACTGATCATGACGTCGGGCTTGACCAGGCGCCACTGGCCGATAGCTTGGTTAATGTAATGTTTTAGCATCTCTCGTGTGATACGGAAATCAGCTATGACGCCGTCTCGTAACGGACGATGTGATATCAAGGCCTCCGGAGTACGTCCGAGCATATCTTCGGCCGCTGCACCGATAGCGACAATCGAGTTGTCGTCACTGTTGATCGCGACCACACTAGGCTCGTTAACCACTATCCCCTTCCCTGGCACAAAGACCAGCGTATTGACGGTACCGAGATCGATGGCTATACGTTTAGCAAACATAGCTTTAGTATCGGGTATTGGTTAACAACTATCAAGCAGAACTACCCTCGGTGTGCTTAGGGGTGATGCCCCCGTTCGATAGCAGCTTTGGTATACTATGTCTCAGTGAAGCAACGAATTATTCATATCAGCAAACCGCTGGGATATCTCATCCTAATGTTACTCATTATTCTTGGCACGATCGGTCTCGTGGCTTACGGACAAGGCTACATGTACGATCGGGAGTCTGGAGAATTCACGACCGGTGGTTTAGCTCTAATAGATTCGACGCCAGATGAGGCCGATCTTTGGGTAGATGGCCAACAGGTAGATAGTACGCCTGAGCGTTTGCGTCTTGCTCCAGGTGAGTACACATTCGGCTTGTTCCTTGATGGTTATCGTCCATGGGAGAAGCGGGTCGAGGTGCTTGCTGGTGAGGTTTTAGACGTTGAATACCCGCTTTTAATTCCTAATACGGTCGGAACTACTCCGATTGCGAACTTGCGACAGCCGCGCTTGATACATCAGTCGAACGATCAGCGCTTGGTAGCGGTCGTCGAAGCTGCTCCGCAGGAACAAGTGCGTATGTTTCGTAGTGGTGGCTCCGGGCTAACCACCATATTCACCCTGCCCGAGACGAGTGAAGCAGTGATCACAGCTATCGAATGGTCCACTGACGGTAGTCGGCTGTTAGTTACAACCGAAGGTGCTAATGCTGAGCGTTTTTTGGTATTAGTTGAGGGTGAGGGCACACCACTTGCGTTAAATGAACTTCTCGGAGCTGGGGCTACTAGCTTCGACTTTTCGACTGATTCGGAGACACTCTATGCCCTAACCGCTGGAGATTTAGTTGCGCTAGATATTACCTCAGAGCAAGTCACGCCAGTAGCTAAGGATGTCAGTGCATATTACTTGCAGGGCGACGAGCTGTATTTAGTTCAGACCCACAGTAGCGGTACCCGTATCATCCACTTAGTTGAGGGTGAAAGCCGGACGGTACACGAACTAGATAGTAACGATAGCTACACACTTGATTTGACCGTCTATAACGATGATAAGGTGTTGATTTTACATAATCGTACCCGTGAGCAAGTAACCTTACTATCTGATGTAGATAGCCAGGTTCGGACACGTACCCTGCCTCTGCGGGCGGCTGCTCAAATATATCTTAATCCCAGTCGCCGTTTTCTAGTAATGCAGAATCAAGCCCAGTTTCTAACTTACGACTTCAATCACGGTGAACTGTATGCCTTTGAACTGGAAACAGCTCCCACCGCAGCCCTCAGCTGGTATGATGACTGGCATCTACTAGCCAGCTTAGCCGGTAGCGCGGTGCTGTTGGAGTTTGACGGTAAACACCAGGAACAGTTAGCCCTTGCTGAGGCTTTCGGGGTTAGTGGTAGTCGTCGTGAGCGGATGGTTTATTCGATCGGGAAGAACGCTCTAACCGGTCGTTTCATGTTGCAACGTTCGGCGCTAGAATAGATCGCCGAGAAAATCGAAGAAGCCACCGCCGGAATCACTGGGTAGGCTTTCAACCGTCGTGTCCGTTTGCGGAGCAGAAGCCTTATTCTCCGTCGGATCAGGGCTGATCTGTCGGGCTTTAACGACGAGGCGTTGCCAGCTGGTTCCGGGTGGCGTACAGGTAATTAAGGTCAGTGTTGGTTCATCGGTCTGCCGTAGTACACTGACATCGTCTGGGCTGACAACTACTTTCGATTCGACTTCGTAGACATAGCGCACCCCGTCATAGTGGAGGACTATTTGATCGCCCGCCTCCATCTTATCTAATAGGATGAAAGCAAACTTATATTTGCCACTATCCCACCAGTTGTGTGAGGAGTGGCCAACTATAACGTTGTTACCGATTTCACCCGGAAGAGCTGTCGTACCGTAATGCACTACTCCCCTTTCTAGGCCTTTCTGTACGGCTGCTTCATCGAAAGTTTTGACGTCGTAGACGACCGGAATATCGACATTAATGCGGGGGATAAGAATTTTATTCTCCTCTCCTGCCGGAGCTAGAGCGTTTACGTCACCGATTGGCGCATCCACCCCACCACTGGGTGTGGTTAAGTACTGGACCTGACCGAGGATGACCTGAGAGTTAAAAATAGTGAAAGCGATAATACCAATTACGGCTGCAGAGATAAGCGGCTTAAAGTTAGCTTTCTTTAATTTATCGGTTATTTGAGTGGCCTTTAATTTTGCCTTCTCAATCGGTGCAGTGGTAGCTACGACCGGCTGAGTATGATCAGCTGGTGGTGGTACTGCGGCGGTAGGCGGGCCGGGCAGTTCAAAGGTAGCCCCAGCGGCGTCCGGGCTAGTCTGCTGGACTGGTGCGACAGTAGTGTTAGTTGGCGCGGGCGGGTCAGGAGTTGGCGGCGGTACAGGCGAACTCGGTGGTGCTATGGGTAGGCTGGTTCCTTCAGGGATGGGGGGCGACGTATTAGGATTAGATCGGTCTACTGGTGGGTTCATCGGTAACGTATCAGGGCTCGGATGAGTCTCTGGCTGCGGCTGGGGGTCGGCTACTGGTAGCGTACTGGATACCACTGGATTCGCTGCCTCTACCGGCTGTGGCGGGTAAGGATCTACCTGCGGGGTAGGATTAGTTGGGGCTACCGGAGGAGAGGGCTCGGTTAACGGTTGTGCAGCCGGCTCGGCCCTGTTCGGTACAGAACTATAGGCGGATTCTGGTACTGATTCGTTGGGTGTGAATACGGTCTGAGGTGAGGTCGTAGGTGCTGCATCCGCTAGGCTTACTCCTTCTCCGGCGGGAAAGAGTGGTGGTGCGGGGCTGGTTGGTGGCGGGGTGAAGACAGGTCGTTGGGCATTGTTGAAGCGTGGTTTCTGCGGCGTGTCGTGGTAGTGTTGTTGCTCATTATTTCCGGTCGGTAGTGAAGTGGACTCCCCTCTTGCGGTTCGTGGACTCTCCTCCCGTCGCTTAAAGGTCTGGATACCCGGCAATGAACCGGGGGTTACTGGAGGTAGCGATGCAGGTGCGTCTGAAGTGCTGCCGGCTACGGAAGGCTGGTTAGGTGGTGTTGGATTGTTATTAATGGTGGGAAGTTGGAAAGTCTGTACGGAATCGGAAGCTTCATGAGGGTTGGCCGGCGGCGTATTAGATGGTGGTGTGGCCGCCTCTATAGCATTTGTATCGGCCGGTAGCTGTTCAGTTGCTGCTTGATGAGCGGCTGCAACGGCCTGACGAGCAGCCTCTAGACTATCAGGTGCAGGGTTAGGTGTAGCCGCACTATCTGGCTGCACTGGGTTTGGGACAGTGCTAGGAGGTAGATTCTGGGCGATACCATCACCATCGGGTGTTGGTTGTGGTTGGTGGGGTTGTGGCCAATTATCCACGGTCGATTTCATCCATAACTATTATAGTAAAATTACTCCGGTAATTACTCAAGTGCCCACCCCTGTTATCTTACTTTGAAAGAGTTGCAACTTGTCTAAATGGTCACTAGAACAGGCAAAATCTGTCTAGGTACGGTATTATTCATAGTGTGGCTGTGGCGTGGTAGCAGAAGCCAAGTAACGGACCTCTAAATATGTGAAGCCGGAGTGGCGGAATTGGTAGACGCGCCGGACTCAAAATCCGGTGAGAGTTACATCTCGTGAGAGTTCAAGTCTCTCCTCCGGCACCACATGAGTAGAGTATCTCTCTTATGCATATAGGGGTAACTTTAAAATAAGGCACGACATAGCGTGTAGTGCTGGTAGTACTAGAGAGGACGTGGGTGGGTAGCTTGCCAGATTCCACTAGTAGCTGCTTGGAAGCGGTCAGTGTGCTGCAGGCAGAATACTGTGATGGCGGCTAGTACGGCGCTTAACGTGGCATCATTGGTCGGGGTTACGCTTATCTCCCCACCATAGTTAGCGATAATCTGCTGCGGGGTGTAGGAGATAAGGAGTTGATCACCTAGTTCACCTAGCGCAGTCAGGAGCTCAATTTCTTTGTGTAGGTCCGGTGTCTTGACGTAAATCGGAACGTGCAGCGCTTTAGCCCAGCGCGAGAGCTGCAGTGGAGTGGCAACGAAGCCCGCAATATTTGCAATAGCATGAGGAACGGGGAGTAGCTGTTCGATGACCTCTCCACTGGTAAAGATGTGGCTCTTAGTGTTAGTGACTAATGATTCTAGGAAGCTGGTCGTTTCGTTGTTGTTTGATAGCTCGCCAGGTAGAAGCACGCCATCGTGCTCGTTGGCCATTACGATGGCCTCTTCTGCCGCACTGCTAGCAAATGAGCCTGAGGGTGTACTGGGCAGGAAGACCCCGTTCTCCATGGCGCCAACCATACTACGCAATGAGTCGGGTAGTACCAATCGGGCAGTACCGACACCGAAGGCCTGGACTAAAGTGTAGACGGCCTGCAGGCCGCTGAACTGTTGACCATGGCCACCGAGCATGAGTAATGATCCAGCTGCACGTTTGTTTATGGGTTTGTTCCAAAATATATCCGGAAAGAGCGGCTCGCTGGTTTGCTTGAGGTAATCAGCCACGACGAAGCGCTCGCAGGCGGTCGACATTAGCCTGATCAGGGCCACTACCATCTAGACCAGGTACTTCCAGGATGCCGGCGGTGCTACTGAGTCGTTCGTCGTTGATAATGGCTGTAAAGGCCTCACTGCCGATATAGCCGTCTCCGATATTTTCGTGACGGTCTTTTCGACTGGTGAATTCGGCTTTCGAATCATTCAGGTGCATGACAGCCAGGCGGTCAAGTCCGATGATGCTATCGAACTCTTGCATTAGTGTTTGCCATTCGGATTCTCCTCGTAGATCGTAACCGGCGGTAAAGGCGTGCGCTGTATCGAGGCAGATCTTCAATCGGGGATGGTTATCGCAAGCTTCAATTATGGCGGCTAATTCTTCAAAGCTGTTACCAATATTGCCGCCAGCACCGGCTGAGTTCTCTAAGATTACTTGCGCCTTAGTATCACTAGCTAGGACCTTATTTAAACTGGCGGCGATGCGCGGCAATGCCTGCTCGAAACCTAATCCTTTATGAGAGCCGAGATGGGTTACGGCACCACGACAACCTAGGGTATCGCAGTTGGTAAGTGCGGTGATGAAGGCATCAACCGATTTTGCTCGGTGCTCAGTATCTGGCGCTCCGTAGCTAGTAAGGTACATCACGTGGACGAAAGCCTGAGCGATATTGTGCTGGCGCATATTGGCCTGGAACGCTTCACCTTGCTCGCTGGAAAAGATAGTTTTGCGCCACATCCGAGGACTGCCAGCAAATATCTGTAGCGCCTCACCGGTTTCTTTAGCGGCTCGTTCCGGTGCCTGCTCTACTCCCCCGCTGGATGATACGTGTAGACCGATTAACATATACTAATAAGTATAACGCGTTGGGGGCGTTATACTGAAATTTTGGCTTTCGGATGAGCGGTAGCGGTACTCATTACTATTACTTATACCGTTTTGAGTGGAAGACTTACTACCCTTGTGTCTCCGCCTAGCTCTTTACCCGGTACCTATAAGTCTATACGCTGGTTATGTATGAAAACCGTCGCCGGCAGTCAGTATCATGATCGTACACAGCGCGTCCTAGAAATCGCAACCGGGGCGATGTCCTGGTCTTTTTTTATCATAGTGATCGTGGTGAGTTACTTTTCGATCGTTACGGCCGCTTATATACTGATCGGCTATACGCTGTGGTGGCTGACCAAGATATTTGGCTATAGTAACCGTCTAATTCGTGCTTACTGGCGGATGCGGCTCAGCCGTCGGGTTGACTGGCAACTACGGCTGATGGATTTGAATGATACAGAGCTCGCCTTGGAGCGTTTACAGCTGCGGCTGAGTAAGGCTAAGAATTGGCGCGAGCGACAGGTTATAAAATACTATAGTAAGTATCTGGTGTCGGCGCATAAAGCTAGAGATACGATCATGCCACCGGAAGATATCTACCATGCAGTAATTATTGCGATCTATAACGAAGATGCTGAGATATTAGCTTCGACCGTGCAGGCCGTGATCGATAGTAACTACGATGCACATAAGATGATACTAATCATCGCCCACGAGGCACGGGGTGGGGCTGAGACGGCAGCGGCCGCGCGGGCTTTAGCAGCTCAGCACGCGCCAATCTTTAAAACCGCGGTTGCGATCGAGCATCCAGCCGATATGCCGGGTGAAGCCAAGGCTAAGGCCGGTAATATCACCTATGCTGCGCGCTGGCTGACCGGCTATATCGAGGAGCAGGCGATTAATCCCGAGCAAGTGATGGTGACGACACTTGATGTCGATAACCGTCCCAGTCCGAATTATTTTGCTGAGGCAGCCTACTGCTATGCCATCACACCGAACCGGACACATAACTCTTACCAACCGATTCCGATGTTCTTTAACAACATCTGGGACGCTCCGGCTCTGATGCGGGTCATCGCGGTCAGTAATAGCTTCTGGGTGTTGATGGAGGCGCTACGACCCCACCGTTTGCGTAACTTCTCGGCTCATGCCCAGAGCTTGCAAACCCTTATCGATGTTGACTACTGGAATGTCGCTTCGATCGTCGAGGATGGACATCAGTACTGGCGCACCTATTTCGCCTACAAGGGCGAGCATAAAGTCTTACCTATATTCAGTCCGATTTATCAGGATGCTGTATTGGTTGAAGGTTACTGGCGCACCTTTAAGGCGCAGTTTTATCAGCTACGTCGCTGGGCCTGGGGGGTGGCCGATACTCCGTTCGTCCTACGCCGTTCATTTCATGAGCCGGAGATACCTCTCTCTAGTCGAATCGTGCATAACTTTCGGCAGATCGAGGGCTATCTCAGTTGGGTTGTCGCCCCGATCATTCTGGCGGGCGGTGGCTGGCTGCCGCTACTGATTAATGTTGAGGCATCGGATTCGATTTTAGCCGTGCAGTTACCGACCATCGTCAGCTTGATCCAAACCGGGGCTTTAATCGGTCTCCTAGCACCAATTGCAAGCAGTCTGATGAGTCTGCCGCCGCGGCCGGATCGTTACGGTCCGCTGCGTAGCGTGATGATGGTGCTACAGTGGGCTTTTGTGCCGGTCACCTTGATAGTCTTCGGTAGTATGGCTGCTCTGAATGCTCAGACTCGGCTGCTATTTGGTAAGTATCTCGAAGCATTTAACGTGACTGAGAAGAAG
Source organism: Candidatus Saccharimonadales bacterium (assembly GCA_040903985.1). Lineage (NCBI taxonomy): Bacteria > Candidatus Saccharimonadota > Candidatus Saccharimonadia > Saccharimonadales (SeqCode) > Saccharimonadales bacterium (SeqCode). The sequence continues at coordinate 89,894 of JBBDUI010000002.1, read as the reverse complement.
CGGATTGCCCGTCCCGACGATACTAGAAATTAGCTATAACTAAAGCCAAGATCGCACTAAATATCCATCCAAAGTCAAAAAAACTTGTAATAAATTTTTTGACGATCGTCAAAAAAGTCAGTACAAAACAGCAGTAGTCTAAATTTAAATCTTGGTTTTAGATTTCAGGTTGGTTGAAGATGGCTTGGACAGTGTGCCAGAGGGTCGGGTCGTCAAATTTCTGGAGACGCCAGTACCACCACTCTCCACCCCAGAGATAGATTTTCGGTGTGCCGATTCGTTCGGCATAGTTGACGTTAGCGCGCAGCTTATCCGGGTCCATACTGGCGGCCTGTTCGGCTAGGGACAGGTTAACGGTAGCCTGTCTACCCCACGGCTCGGTCTGTAGCTCGTGGATGTAGGTTTTGCGGCAGTGGATGAGCTGGATTGCCCAGGCGCGTAGCCGGTGCCATTCGGCTGGGACGAATGAATAGTTCCAATAGATCTGTCTTCCCCCCAATTCGAAGTATGCTTGGCGATAGATTGACATGGCATACTCGTCGGCGAGCGGTGGCTGTAGTGGTATACCGTATTGATTACTGACACTAATAGTGATGGGTGTATCCGGATCAGCAGCCGTTACCGTCGCGTATTCTTGTCGCAGCAATCCGTTATTGAAAGGAGGGCACCGACCGAAGCTAGCGTTAGCAGCCTCGTTTTCCAAATGGTACCCCTCTAGCCTTGGCTGGTCAGCGTAACGATCAGTCACAGTGTGGAGATATTTGAGCAGAGCCATTTCATACTCAGTGTTTGATAGTTGTTTGGCCCACTCGGGTACATGACACTCCGGCCAACGTGGCTGTCTTTGACCAATGGCGAGCAGCACCTCTACCTCGTAGCGTTCGGCTAGATCGAATTGTTGATCCAGTTCAGTGAAGTCGTAACGGTCACGGTCACGTTCGTGTCGGTCCCAGTAGCTCATCAGACGTACATGGGCTGGTTTTAGCTCACTCAGAATAGCTTCTAGGGTCTCGTTCGGGTCGAGACCTAGCTCTTCGGCATATTTCGCACTGAAGGTGACGCCATACTCTGGAGTCGAGTGAGGGATGAAGCGTACGACTAGAAAAGCTATACCGAGACTCAGCGAGAGTGCGCCACAGCTATAGAGTAGGCGGCGAGAGGTAGAACGGGAAAGCTTCATGAGATCATTATATACGTTATATACGGTATCGGATTCAATTGTGCTGATACTGAAACATATCTATAGTGAGACATATGAATACAGCAGACTCTCAGTCGCGAGATTTTCTCTGGGGTGCCGCAACGGCTGCCCATCAGATCGAGGGCCATCAACGCAACAACTGGACCGAATGGGAAAAAGATCACATCGAGGATTGGATGGCGACGGCCGAGAGCCGCTATGGTGATATACCGGCTTGGCCCAAAGTGAAGACACAGGCTGAGGAGAGGTCTAACTATATAAATGGTTTGGCTTGCGATCACTTCCGCCGCTACCCCGAGGATATTGCGTTGATGCAGGAGCTTGAGTTAAACAGCTTTCGTTTCTCGATCGAGTGGTCGCGTATTGAGCCGAAACCAGGCAAGTTTGATAAGGCGGCAGTTGAGCACTACCGTCAGGTACTGCTTGCCCTACACGAGGCCGGCATTACACCGTTCGTTAGCCTGCACCACTTCAGCGATCCGACCTGGCTGGAAGCGGCCGGGGGCTGGCATGGTCGAGAGTTCCCAGAGCTGTTTGCGCGCTATGCAAGATATGTGAGCACGGAACTAGGCGATTTAGTTGAATTCTGGGCTACCTTTAATGAACCAGAGAGCTATCTCATCTCCCGCTACTTAGGCTCTCCTCTTTGGCCCGGCTGGCCGCATCAGGAGAAGAGTTTTCTGAAGTATCTACTGGCACGGCGCCGTTTCGTGGCAGCCCATAAGGCGGCTTATAGGGTAATGAAACGGCAGCGGCCGCTAGCCCAGATCGGCTTTACGCACAGCATCGTTCTGTTTGAAGCTGGCAACTGGTGGCTCAAGCCGGTAGCCTGGGCGCTGGACTATAACGGTGGTAGCGGTAAGTTTCGTCATACCAAAGGTGCCCAAGATTTTCTAGGTGTACAGTACTATACTCGGGCTCATTTTCGCGCGCGAGTAGCCCGTCTGCGTCAGTGGGAGGTGCCGGCTCCGGCCGAGCAACGGAGTGATTTTGGCTGGGAGATCTACCCCGAAGGGCTGTATAAGATTACCCAGAAACTAAAGCGCTACGGCCTACCGATGTATATAACGGAGAACGGCATCGCCGATGCCGAGGATAAACGCCGAGCCGATTTTATTACTCGCCATGTAGCGGCCATGCAGCGCTCGATGGCAGATGGAGCCGATATCCGGGGTTATTTCTACTGGTCGTTGCTAGATAACTATGAGTGGTCGACCGGTTACTGGCCTCGTTTTGGATTAGTGCAAGTAGATCGTCAGGATCAGAAACGCACCATTCGCACCAGTGCCTACGTCTATCGCGATATAATTCGGAAAAATTAGTCCGCTTAAATGAAAACGGAGCGCCCGTCAGCCGCAGTCAGACTGCAGTGACGAGCGCTCCGGTGAGCGAGAGGATGATCTAGAAGGTGGAAATGGACGGCGTCCGGTCACCCCAGTGATACCCGACGTGGGCATAGGGGTAGTCGCGCTTGCCGTCAGTGAGCCCGAGATAGAGCCAGCCGGCCAAGAGGGCGATCGCCAACACGGTGATGCCATTGACTCGCTCGAACAGCGCCGGAGCGCGGCTGAGCAAGTAGTAGGTGAATACCGGGTAGACGAACCAGTCGTGCCACAGCTTGGTTGGAGAGTTAAGCTCCCTCGAGCTGTAGTTGTCACGATCGGCCTCGTGAAAGATCAGTCCGGCAATCACCCCAACCAGCAGGGAGAACAAGTTCCACCATCTCTGGTGAAACCAGTGATCGCCTGCCGGTAACCGATTGACCGCTAGCGCGATACAGGCGGCTATTCCGGGCAGCAGTAGCAGATCTCCCCAGAAGAACGAACGGTACTGGCTGCGAGGCGGCCAGAGCGAACGGTGCTCGAAGAGACGCGCGATCAGCTGCATCGGAATCCAGCTGATTCCCAGCGCCACCCCGAAGGCGACTACTGGTCCGAACTGGTACGCGAGTGGAAGTACGAAGACAGCTATCAGAGCGATCACGCTCTGACCGATTACGAATCTACGCATCCTGATCATCCTATCTGTCGAAGAACTTTCCCACCGCCGAATGGCCGTGAAATTGACACTATAATACAATAATATAGGTAATATTGCAATAGGGCAAAGCCCCTTATACACGGTTCGTCGCTACTGGTATACTGTTTACTGCATGAAAATTCTACTCGTAAGTGAAAGTTACTGGCCGAATTACGATGGTGGCGCCCTGTTCGAGCGACGCCTAGTCCAGGATTTAAACCGTCGCGGTCTATCTACTAGTGTGTGGGCACCGGGTAGTAAGCTGAGTTCGTATACTGAACAGGACGGTGACTATACCATCTACCGCGAGAAGTCTCTCACTTTTTTTGCTAACCGAGGCTATCGTGTCAGCTACTGGCCGTTTTGGCACGGTCGAGAGATCATCAAACAGACCCAACCGGATGTTATCCACATTCACATGGCTAGCTTCATCGGCTGGTCGGCGCTTTTCTGGGCGCGTCGGTATAAGATTCCGGTAGTAGCTACTAATCACTTCATGCCGGAAAACGCCTATCTAAACTTAACTCTGCTGAAACTATTTAAAGAGTCGTTTTCTCGTCTCTGTTGGCGTTATCTGGTGTGGTTTCATAATAAGGCCGATTTCGTCACCTCCCCTACTCCGACCGCCGTCGCTCTACTGCAGCGGCATGGCCTCGATCAAGCCGCCCAAGCGGTGACGAATGGCGTCGATGCGGAGACTTTCCGGTCGGGAATCGATACCGCCAAGGTAGTAAAAGAGTTTAGCCTGCCTCAGGATCGGCCGCTCTTACTCTACTTAGGACGAGTGGACGGCGAGAAGCGACTAGATGTCTTAATCGAGGCTATGGCTCATATAATTAAGCAGACTCCCGCCCACTTAGTTATAGCCGGCCGGGGTAAGGCCGCCGATAGTTTGCAGAGACAAACGGCAGAGCTAGGCTTAAGTGAGGATATAACTTTCACAGGTTTTGTGGCGGAAGCAGATAAGGCGGCCCTATATAATGCGGCTGATAGCTTTATCATCACCTCTCCGGCAGAGCTGCAAAGTATCGTGACACTAGAGGCGATGGCTTGCGGCCTACCTGTGATAGCAGCCGACATTGCTGCCTTACGCGAATTAGCTCGCCCGGGTGAGAACGGTATCCTGCTGGCAGATCTAGAGCCGAGGGTTATAGCTTCCCAGGTGATCGATCTACTAGGTAACCCGCAGCGCCTAAAAAGCTACGGGGCGGCTTCTCGCCAGATTGTGGAGCGCGAACACTCGCACGAGATCATGCTGAACGCCTATGTAGCGATTTATCAAAAGCTGGTAATCCAATAATGCGCATCGGCATCTTTACTGACACCTACCACCCGACCATTAACGGCATCACTTTTGTAGTCGATGAGACGAAGCGTGAGCTGGAGGCGCTGGGACACGAAGTGTTCGTAGTAGCCCCGGGCATTAAGATAAAACGAGTAGTCTATGACGAAGCAAGTCGCATCTTGCGCATACCGGCTATAAAAGACGTTTTTTTCGAGGACCAGATGACTAGCTTCTTCTTCCCGCCCAAGCAGGTCAAGCGAATTCGCGAGCTCCAGCTCGATGTGATTGAGTTTACTACTCCAGGGCAGATTGGCATGCTAGGTGTATATGCTGCACTGAAGAATGATACGCCCTTAGTGGCAATGTACTGTACCGATTTATATGAATATATTCGGCACTACCCACGGGTGGTGCCGGCTGTGATTGCCCAGGTGATGGGCTCTCCACTTACTTTAGGGGCTAAAGCTCCGGAACTGCGTAAACTTCTAACCTCACTCTCCCAGCGTGATGAGACAGAGCACTGGACGCAGAAATTAGTGGCTGAGATGCTAACCGTACTGCATAACCGCTGTCAGGCAGTTGTATCTCCCTCACGCAAGGTAGCCGCTCAGCTGCGCGCTTGGAAGACTACTGCCCCGATTCACGTCATCCCGACCGGTATCACTCCGCTTGGTACTGATCAGGCTGCAATCGATAAGTTTCGGAAACGCTGGGGGTTAGGTGCGAAAGATAAAATAATATTAAATGTCGGCCGTCTAGGCAGTGAGAAGAACCTAGAGTTGGCAATTCGGGCGTTCGACCAGATTAAGCTGCGAGTGCCGGAGGCTAAACTGATCCTGGTCGGAGACAGTAATCAGCACGTACCCTTGCTCAAAGAGTTAGCCGCCGAGCAGACTCACGCGCAAGACATCATATTCACCGGTAAGATAGCACGGTCAGAGCTTGGCGCCGCTTATGCCAGTGGCGACGTCTTCGTCTTTCCTTCTCTGACCGATACACAGGGCCTAGTACTACATGAAGCGACTCAGCTCGGTTTGCCGTTAGTGATTTGTGATCCCGAAGTGACCGAAGTGTTGCAGGATGGCGTGAATGGCTATTTTGCTCACAATGACGTGGACGATTTTGCGCAAAAGGTGGCCGACATTATATCTAATCCGGTGCTAAGTAAAACGATGGGTGCGGAGAGCCGCCGGATAGTCGCGCATTACACTGCCGCCGCTCAGGCGCAGAAGCTGCTCGAAGTACTCGAAGAAGCTACTATTACGGTGTTAGATAAGAAGTAGCTCGGATGTGGTTTATTTGAAATATTTCTAGATAATGTTCATGCTTGTTATTTTCTATTCTGCCGTGATTAGGATAACTACAATAAAAACAGTTAAAACAGGCAAAAAGTCAGCGTTGAAGTGTATTTTTCACCTGGTCGCTTGAAATACATCGAGCTAGTAGCGAACCCACGACACCATATTTATAGATCTATAAACTTAAAAGGAGTTCGTAATGGGCAACGCTATACCAGGGTGGGTAGAGCGAAAGATTAAAAGTTTAACTAAGGCGATCCACACACTAGCGGTCGCTTCTCTAGTGTTTGCGAGTACTCTCGCTCTTGTGCCAGTGTCTGTATCGGCTACCGATCACTGTGATATCAGAGTTGGTGGAGGACAAGATTACGAGACTATCCAAGCTGCTATTGACGCTGTTACCACAGATGATAGAGCAGTGTGCGTAGAAGCTGGTAACTATGACGAGGATATTCTAATCAACCAGAATGGCCTAACTTTAGAATCGTTAACTGAAGGCGATGCTATTATCGAGGGGGAAATTCGTGTATTTGATGCAAATAATGTAACCATCGACGGCTTTGAGATAGTTGGCAGCTCAGACGTAATCGATCGTGGTATCGGCTCGGCGCGAAGTGACGGTTTGACTATTAGTAACAACACAATTGCCGGATTTAATACTGGAGTTTCTCTGCAGTTTGCTGGTACAGCTCCTACTAATGTATCGATTGTCGGTAACGTCTTCATCGATAATGAAGCAGGTATAGGTAGTACTGATGGAGTTGAAGGACTGCTAATTTCCAGCAATACCTTTATTAATAACAATGAAGGTATTGGTCTAGGTGTTGACGTTACATTACTTAGTGGCGGAGACTTGACGAGCTTACTTAACTCTAATAGTTTCGAGTTTGAAGAAGACACTCAGTGGGCGATTGGTGACTATCGCAATAGTCCCTTACTTAAGTTCGCTGCAGATGGTGCGTTTTTAGTTCATGACGGTGATACTCTTCAAGATGTAGTTAACTTAGCACCTGCAGATTCAACTGTTAGAGTTGGTGCCGGTACTTATGCTCCAGTTGGCACTTCTTTTGGTGGTAATTCAGGGCTAACAATCGAGGCTGTTACCAGCTTAAGCCCGACAATTATAGGTAATACTGGGCGTCTAGTTGATCTACGCGCCGATGGTACTACTTTGCGGGGATTCAGAATCGAAAGTACTGCAGTTGGTTCTAATGTAGGTGTCTCTGTATCAGGTATAGGAGTAACGGTTGAGTCTAACCGCATCGTTAACACTTTGACGGGTATTCAGACCACCACTCAATATTCCGTAGGTAGTGCTCTAATTTCAGGAAATGATATAGATGCTAGACATGGTATAAGCCTACAGAACAGTGGTAATACTGTTAGTGATAATGATGTGACTGCTACAGATGAAGGTCTTGGTGTCGGCTCTACCTCTTGGGTAGTTGTCGACAACAACATCGTTGACAATGAATTTAACATCGCTTCGGGCGGGATAGCCGCTAAAGCTTACACGAGCGCAGACTATGAACCAATTATAGATGGTTCAGATTTCCATGTATCGGCTCTTATAGCTGACAATACTTTCAATAAAGCAATCTACATTCAGGGTGGCAACGGAACATGTACTGCAGCTACAGTTAAATATTGCACAATCTTCACTACGATCGAGGAGGCTAGCGAGAGTACAACTGACTCAAACGATACTATAGTAGTTGGATCAGGATCACCTACGCCTGGCGGTACTACACCAGGTAATGCTGATTTACCGAGTGATATTAACCACATAGCATTTAGTGACAATACCTCGCTCGATTTAAGTAGCCAGGTAGTGGATGGACCTGCCGATACACTTAGTGTTAACGGGGTAGATATAGTCGTTGAGCGGCGGGTACAATTAAACTCCTTAGGCTCTGTGCCAATTGAGATTAGAAGTAGTGCATCTACAGTGTCGAATGTACTCGTAACGATACCAGATGATACAACTATATCGGCCCCATCTAGCTGGAACGGAGAACTATCTCCACCTCGCGCAGATACTAATGTAGCTGCTCCGAGCGGCTTTACGTTTAACGGTACGGCCTTAAAAGTCGGCTCTGATAGTGCAACATTGATATTCGACAAGATAGTTACTGTCGTTCTCGAAGGCGTGGAAGCAAACAATGTGGGCTACGCAGTTGATGGTGGATGGGAGATGATCTCTAAGTGTAATGGTGTTAATCCTTTGGCGTATGGTGAATGTTATGAGATTGTCGATGGCAATACCGAGATCCTGACATGGCATTTCACCACTTTCGCAGCCCTAAGTGCAGATCCGGCAGTGGAAGATGATGACGATACCGACACAGAAGAGCCAGCTCAGCAAACTAGTACCAACACTGGTGTTACAGCTGACTCTGAAGGTGAAGTATTAGGTGCACAGGACGATAACGATATAATTGCACAGAGTCAGGACGACGGTGAAGTACTCCAGGCTACGGATGAGAACGAGACAGAAGCTGAAGTCGATCTGGTAGCAGACAGCGATATGAGCCTATGGTGGTGGCTGTTAATCTTGCTACTCATCATGAGTTTCGCCTACTACTTTTACTCCAGCCGGAAGCAAGCCGACCGTTACTAAGGACGCGAGATAAACGAACTGTCCTTAATATAGAATCGTAGTGGTTCACTGGCCGCTTTAGTGATGCCGATGCGGGTGGTAGTGACGATGCTTGTCGGGGTTACCGTACCCGTCTCAATGAGCTGCAGGGGCGGTCGGGTTAGGTCGTGGCCGTTTAGTTCGAGAGTGATACCGAGAGCTTGAGCTAGCTTACCCGGCCCACTGCCGAGCTGACGGATGCCGTCAGCAGTATCTAGCACTACACGGGGCAGTTTACGATTTCGAGCCATAGCTTCAAGTCCCTCTAGCGGTTCGATGGCTCGGATTAACACCCCAGCCCCCTCCCCTGCTTCGCCGGCAGTGACGTTAAGACAGTGGTGCATACCGTAGGCGTGTCCAGCCGGACCGAACATCGTTTGGTTGCGCTTACTAGGACCGTGGAAAGTGTGGGCGGCCGGATCTGATTGATGATAGGCCTCAGTCTCGACGATTCGCGCGGCCAGCACCGTAGTGCCCTGGCTACGTACGAGCGTCTGTCCTAGCAGGAGTTGAGCCGCCTGGGCGGTCGGTAGTTGAGTTAAGGATTGATACAAACTCATACCTCTATGGTACAAGAATATAGCGTTTGGTGTAGCCAGATCTTAACTAGGCTGTGTCCGCCGTCTCGAGGCTACGACTAGCTATTTTTAGGCGACGAAATTCATTTCTGGCGGCTTGGCGGCGAAGTAGAGTTTTCGCATCTTCTTTTAGTTTTTGCAACGCATCTCGGGAGCGATATGCAGCTACAATCGTTCTTGCATCGATCTCCCCCTCTGCGGCCACACTGATGATGCGGTTAAACATAAAACTGCGGCGCTCCTCTAGATCCCAGAGCGGCCCCCAGTTTTCGGGCGGATAAAGCGCCTGCATCTCCTCACGTAACTCATCGGGCAAATCGGGCCGGTCGAGATCGCAGTTAGGGCTTATGCGCTCGATAGTGTCCGTACCCTCGTGTTCTTTTACATCGTCCCAGCTCGTAAATCGCAGGCCGTTTTTTTCATGCATCCGTATATCTCCACTAAATTGTCTATACTATACAACACTAAATGCAGTGTGTAAACGAGAGGCGGATCGCAATGATTAGTGGTACTGACTACTTCTTCTTTTTTCCTTCAATCTTGACGGTTTGCGGCTTCGGTAGTTCCTTAAACGGTACGTTCACTTCTAGTACACCGTTGTCGAAGTTGGCCATAATCTTATCGGCTTCGACATTTTTCGGCAGACCGATCCGGCGGTAGTAGCTGCTGGAGCTTTCTCGCAGGATGTACTTACGCTTCTCATCCTGCTCCTTTCGTTCCTGGCGGTCGGCCCGGATGATGAGCGCGCCGTTCTCGATTTGCAACTCGACGTCGTCTTGCTCATAGCCCGGCAGGTGCGCTTCGACGATGAGCTTGTCTTCATCCTCGTTCATGTAGACATCGGCTGTAGGTGTAGTCAGCCCTGACCTCGCGGTTGAAGTTAATGACTCGTCAAATAGCTTATTGAGCTGGTTTTGCATCTCTTCCAACTCTTTAAAGGGGTTGTTATAACGAATAAGTGCCATAGTGGTACCTCCTTATAAGTTACTTACGTACTTTAATTTTAGCTCAGCTGGCACTCTACCGTCAAGAGTGCTAGCTAGACGTTTCTCCCCTGCAATTCACTCCTAGGTGGCGTAGGTTGTAACGACTTTTTTGACGATCGCAAATAAATTTATTACGAAAATGGTGCCGCTAGTTGGCGGTGCTAGCTTGCGGCTGAACGGTTTGCTGGGTGCCCTCGAATTGCGCGTAGGTACTGCTGCCTTGAGTCGGTTGTGGGTTTGAGCTGGTGCTCTGGGGTGAGGTACTACCGGTCGGTACAATTTGTGACAGATCACCAATGCTGTCGATGTCGAGAGGAACTGAGCCGGTAGAGTCGGATTCAGTAGACTGACTGGCCGTCTCATTAGTAGACAGCTCGACCTGATCTGGCTGCTGAAGGAGGAAAACGCTCGCCCCCACCATGACCACTAATAGAACAGCGATAGTGATAGGGTGGCTGGCTGGAGTTTTACGTCGCATGAGGTGTAGTGTAGCGAGCATTTTCGAACGATGCAAATTATGTCCTTTTTGTTTATTTTTCACATTTAGCAGTAGAATAGAGTTAATGATCGATTATTTTTACTATCAACCTGATGATAAATCTCCGGAGGAGAGCCATAAGCCAACTCGTCGTGAACGCAGAAAGGCGCGTCATAGTGAGAAGCCCAAACACCATCACTTACTTAAACTCGTTCTAGCAGCAGTTGCAGTTATTATTCTAGCGGCCGCCCTCTTAATCGCTGCTGGCTATTGGTATGTACGAGTTATCCCGTTGGCTAATCACGCCGGGAGGACGAATCTACTAGTTCTAGGCGTGGATGAGGCGGCAAAGCTGAGCGATACGATAATGCTGATTAGCATCGATCACTCAGATAGCGAGCGTCCAAAGATGGCCATAGTCGGTATCCCTCGAGATCTGTACGTCTCTATCCCTGGGTTTGATTCAGCTAAGATCAATGCCGCTCACGCCTACGGAGAAAATTACGATTATCGCGGTGGTGGACCAGCGCTGACGGCCGCTACGATTGAGGAGCACTTTGACATTCCGATCCACTACCATCTAGCTCTTGACTTCGAAGGTTTTGAGAAAATAATCGATGCGGTCGGAGGGATCACGGTCGAAGTCGAACAGCTGTTGGAGGATCCTTTCTATCCAGCCCCCGGCTATAACGGTTATGAACCGTTAGTTATCGAGGCGGGAGAACACCACTTTGATGGACAAACTGCTCTGCGCTATGCTCGTTCGCGTCAGACGACGACCAGTGACTTTGATCGCGCTCACCGCCAGCAGCAGGTCGTGGTGGCACTGCAGACGGAGATCATGCGTCGAGAAGTACTAACTGACTTTTCGACTATACGATCATTATTAGCGGTCTTTGAAGCACACGTTACGACCAACTTAACACGACTAGAGATGTTCAAGCTGGCTAATCTGGCCCGCCAACTTGATGCTGAGACTCCAAGCCAGTATGTGATCGACACTTCAAATCTGTTAGTACCGGTTCAAAATGAAGCTGGGTCTTCTCTGGTACCACGAAGTGGCGGTTTTAGTGAGATTCAACAGTTCATAGATAATATTTTCGACCAAACCGAGGTCGAAGAGTTTAGCCGGTAGATTAGGTTGGAGTTTGTAGCTCGAAATCGTGCCCCGAAACTGGCAGTCTATCTAGCTGCCGGCAGTTTAGCGCTGTCGGGCTGTAGTAGTGGAGCTGGCTCTGCTCAGCCGGAAGCCGTGCCTGATTTTCCTGGTTGTGAACTGCCAGATGTGAAGTCGGAGCTAGAGATACCGAATCATAACTCGCGTAACCCACTTCAGCATGAGGATTTAACTCAAGTTAATTTGAACGAGACCCTAGATCAACTGAGTAGCTTCTCCGAGATTGAGTCGAGGTATATGGAGGATAGCGGGATAACCGTGCGGATTTATTCCGAAGGAGACCTACTGATCGATAGCGATGGCCTGGAGCGGCTTTTACTCGCTGCTTTCGAGGCTCCATATGAGATCCCCCGTCTCAGTGCCACTATGGAGTGTCTCCGAGAGCGTCTCAGTGCAGGCGAGTTTGCCGGTCACGAGATACCGATTTTAATTAGTAGTGATCCGCGCAAATGCATCAATGGTTTGCAGCTATCACGCCGCGCTGTAAATGAGATGGGCGCCCGCTCTAGCTGTCACGCTAGTGGAGGCTCAGTGCCATGGCGAATTAAGGAGTTATCGTGGCTCCAGGACATTATCGAGCTGCAGCCGCGTATCCATCCGATTGTAATCGCGCCGGGGTCTACTGCTTTGAGTGACTATCCGACGCATGCTGAGGCTGGGGTGTTGGATGTAGAGCAGGTACCTCCACCTTATATTAGGAACCCGAACTGGATATTAAACTCTACAATCGTGCATGAATTCACTCATACCCTACGTTGGGCGGCGGAGGCCGAGTACAGTCTTACTCAGCCTAATGTCGAAGAGGATCTCGTAAAACATATAACCAGTCGCACGATGACGTATTTAAACTCACTCGAAGATTTTCTGCTCCCAGTCCGCTACAGCTGCGAGGCGCTGCGTGACTGGGAGGGACAGTGTGATCCAGCTAGTTGATGTCGAGAATGGTGTAGGTAATCTTCTTACCGTTGCCGATCTCCACTTGCTCACCGATGCGCTTGCCTAGCAGTGAGCTACCAGCCGGGGATTTATAGGAGATTAGACCTATACTCGGATTGGCTTCCGGTGAGTCGACTAGGGTGAACTCGCGCATCTGGTCACCCCCTTTGAGCTTGACCTGACTACCGAGGGTTATGCGCAGACGTCGCGTAGGCCGCTGTATGACGCTGGAATTACGCAAGGTGGCGTTTATGTCGTGAATGGTTTCCTCGATCTGTAGTTTCTGGTCCCAGATCGTAGAGAAACTACCATTCTCTACGCGTTTGCCAGGCTCTTGTACGGCGTGGAGATCGTGTCCGAGTTTAGTCCGCTTACGACCGAGTTGATCGAGCCTATCTTTTAGACTTTGAAAACCGGTCTGCGTAATGAATGTAGGGCCGGGGTGATACATAACTTCTACTCCTATCATTAATTTTACGATACAGTAGCCGGAGTTGATCTCTATGGTTGGCATAGAGCGGCCGTTCGCGCTCGGCCATTAAGCGTAGGGGTACCGACGTCGCCCTACGGTCTAGTTTATTTAAGGCAATACGCATATATTGCACCTCCTTATTTACTTTTCTACCTCACCCGTTTCACGTGTGGCTATGACATCACATGTGTTTCGGAATTAAACTATATCGCATAGCTGAGGGGGTATCAGTGATGTTTATCACGTCATCAGCTATACTGATAAGTATCCTAGTGAGAAAGAGTAACCTTTATGCTCGAGCAGTCTCAGCCTCAACTCATAGCCTCTTTCTTTCAGACCGGCACACGTACTCAGTTTGATAAGGAAGAAATCATTTATGATTCTAAAAAAAACGGTAGCCCAGTGTTTATGTTGGAGAGCGGCTACGTTAAGTCTTACGCTATAACAAGTGAGGGAAACTATAATGTGCTTTGTATCTACGGTCCAGGCTCGATCTTTCCGTTAGCTCCAACGCTACGGGCTAATCTAGGTCGTTCGCCCTACCATCTCCGTGAGATGGTATATTTCGAGGCAATCGTGGCGGTGGAGGTCTATGTTCAGTCGGCAGATAAGCTGATGAAATATCTCGAGCGACACCCTGAAGGGTATCGCGAGCTAGTGGTCAGTTTGATTAATAATTACGAACTTTACCTGAGTCGGGTGGAAGCCTCGCCACTTAAACACGCCCGGCAGAGGCTAGCCTATCATCTCCTAGTCCTGGCTGAGCGGTTCTCTAGTGAGCTCTATGATCAGATAATCATCGAATTACCCCTAACCCATCAGGACTTAGCCGATAGCTTAGGTATGGCTCGGGAGACGATATCCCGGGAGTTGGAGTGGCTCAGAAGAGAGGATATTGTGAACGCCAAAGACAAACACCTCATCATAAAAGATCAAGCTCAGCTGCGCCGTATCATTAATCCTAAGCCGGAACTGCGTGATAGCTAGTCAACGGTCATTTCGGGAGTTTACGCTTTTTTAGCTTCTTCGTTTAACCGGTCGGCTTCCTCTTCTAGGCGCTTTTTCTCAGCGTTTAATTCATCCACCTCTGCCGCTAGTTCCTCGGCTTCGTTTTTAGCTTCCTGAGCTTCCTCACGCTGATAGTTGGCTGCCTGTATATCGGAGCTATCCTGCATTCCTAGGATATGCCCAGCCGCACCAGCTTTATGGCGGTTGGCCTCTCTCTCTAGGCTTCTGACCCGCTGTTCTTTCTTAACCTTTTCGCGCTCTAAGCGTTTGGCGTTGTCTCGTCGATCAGCTGCTTGACGAGCAATTTGTGAATCTGTCATTGCGGCCTCCTTGCTACTCTAATTTGCCTATCTTCATTATACCAATGTGCTGAGACTAGTGTCTGCGCCGGCGCTTAAATAAGAAGCGGAGGTGGGGTATGGCTAGGCTTCGGCTGATTGTCCCGTAAATACGGAAAATTCGGACTAAGCGGAAAACTCGCAGTGAGCTGAAGACGTACTCACTTACCGGAATTGAGGCTAGTAGCAGAAACCAGTCGGACTTTAGGTATAGCCGTCGATCGGGTGTAATGAGTAGTCCTAAAAAGAAGTCTGCCAGAAATATCCAAGCGATAGCCATGTTGATTTGGCCGAAAGCTTGTATGGTCGTGGACGATACTGGGAGCACGAACTCGCCAAGTAGTAGTGCGATGCTGATGATAACTAGTATGACGAATACAGCTTCAAACAGTATTGAGTTACGTATGGCGATGAGCTGCTCTTTTAGCTGTTGAGTTAAGTAGTTCATATACTTAAACATAACTATAGCAGCTATTGACTCCACCCCACTCTACTGTGACGAGGTGGGGTGAGCCAGTTTACTGTGAGATGAAGGTCAGGGCCTCGCCTCGTTTACCGGCGCGACCAGTACGCCCGATACGGTGGATGTAGTCGTCGTAAGTATGGGGCTGGTCAAAGTTAATGACATGGCTGACGTTAGGTATATCGAGCCCACGAGCAGCGACGTCGGTCGCGACTAGGATGTCTACGTGACCGTCCTTGAAGGCTTTCAGAGCTCGTTGACGCTGGGACTGGGTCTTATTACCGTGTATGGCCTGGGCTGGCGTACCTTGCTGGCTGAGAGTATCGGCTAGACGCTGTACGCCGAACTTAGTCTGACCAAAGACTAGTACTTTCTCAAAATGCGGTTGAGCTAGGAGATTAGTCAGTACCTCTAGCTTGTGTTCTTTAGAAGTAGTCCGAACGATATCTTGGGCTACTTGCCGGCTGGTATCACCGGTACGAACTGAGACTGAGACCGGATCGTTCATCATCCGATCCATTAGGTCCTTGATGGTTGGCGTAATAGTCGCGCTGAAGCACAGCGATTGACGTTTGGTCGGTAAGCGGTCAAGTAAGAACCTGATGTCGGGTAGGAAGCCCATATCTAGCATGCGGTCGGCCTCATCGAGGACCAGGATACCGGTAGAGTCTAGATGTAGCTTACGTTGCTGTAGCAAGTCTTTCAGTCGACCGGGAGTGCCGATTACGACCTGGGGACGGCGTTGTAAGGCCCGAATTTGAGGGTCGATACGCATACCGCCGACACAGACGACCGAGTATAGGTTGAGTCCTTGAGAGAAACTGCGAAACTCTTCATCAATTTGCCCGGCTAACTCGCGAGTTGGTGCGATAATGAGCACTTGACCATCGGCTTGGCCAGTCTTCAGGCGGTGAATAATCGGTAGCACAAAGGCGGCGGTCTTACCGGTGCCAGTGTTGGCGATGCCTATCACGTCCTGACCATCCATAGCGGGCAGAATCGCCTCATCTTGGATAGCTGTTGGTGAGCTGTAGCCACGTTTTTGCAAGGTCTGCTCAAGGGCCGGGAACAGTCCGAAGTCACTAAAGCTATGAGTGGCTGTAAAGACTGGTTGATCGGCTACTGGCATCTTATTAACGAATTTATCCGGATGGATATATTGGCCTTGGTTGCCACGGCCTTTTTGGGGCGCACGACGACGGTTGCCGCCTCCGCCACTGCGATTGCGTTGATTCCCGCCGCGATAACGTGTACCACCACGAGAAGTTGAATTGTATTGCATAGATGTAACCTCTTTCTAAACTTGCTGACGAACAGCGAGTTTAGATCGAAGTCTCGTATTCATCTTGAAAGTTCTAAATTAAAATAGTGCCTGCACCTGTTTGGGCAGTTGGCACAGTTTACAACTATACACTATCTGTCCTTAATGCGCCAGACCGCTAGCACACTGGCTGAAACGGTCCGGCTATCTACTGCGGCTACCTATTCGACCGAGGCGCGGCGTTTAGTGACTTGGTTATAGATGAAGACTACCAATGCTACCACTAGTAGTAGATGGATTAAGCCGCCGGCAACTTCGAATAAAAGTCCGAACAGCCAGAGGGCTAGTAGGATGACGATGATTGTATATAACATGTGGGTATCTCCTTTATTTACTACTATTTATAGTAGCATTATTGGCTTTAAGAAGCAAATAAATTTACATTATCTGTGATGTAGATCACACGTAGCTACCCCGCTGGGTCTGGGCCTACTGTTCGCATCTTATGGTTTAGCCCTCAAAATTAACCCCGAATGCTGTTATACTACGCGGATATGTCAAATAATATTCGTAACATCGCCGTCATAGCTCACGTCGACCATGGCAAGACCACTTTGGTCGATAGTTTTCTCAAGCAGAGTAATCTGTTCCGGGATAATCAGGCCGAAATGAGTCAAGAGCTGCTAATGGACTCTAACGACCAAGAGCGGGAGCGTGGTATCACTATTACTGCTAAGATCACCGCTATCGAGTATGCTGAGCATCGCATCAACATCATCGATACACCTGGTCACGCCGACTTTAGCGGTGAGGTCGAGCGTATTTTGCATATGGCCGACGGCTGCTTACTAATAGTTGATGCCCAGGAAGGCCCGATGCCCCAGACCAAGTTCGTCCTATCTAAGGCTCTAGCGGCCGGCCTGGTGCCGATCGTGATCATTAATAAGATTGATAAGCCAGGAGCTCGTATCGCGGAAGTTGAGAGCGAGCTAGCCGATCTCTTCTTGGATCTAGCGACGATCGAATCACAACTACAGTACTCGATTTATTACGCTGTAGCGCGAGATGGTAAGGCTTGGGACACTATGCCGGTAGACTTTAATTCGGAAACTACTATTACCCCCGTATTAGATGCCATTATCGAGCAGGTGCCGGCACCACAGCCTACCCCGGGTGAAGGTTTACAGTTATTGGTCACTTCCCTAGCTTGGGACAACTATGAAGGGAAATATGCTATCGGCCGCATCGGTCGGGGCAGCGTGGTGCCTGGAAAGAAAGTGGCGCTAGCTACTCCAGACGGCATCACCTCTACCGGAAAAGTAGATAAGATTTATACTTATCGAGGCCTAGCCCGGGTGGAAGCTCAGCGTGCCGAGCAAGGTGATATCATCGCGCTCAGTGGCCTGAGTGAAGCACAGATTGGTCAGACCATAGTTGACCCTGAGCATCCGGATGCTCTACCGGTTATTAAGCTGGAAGACCCAACCCTAAGTATATATTTGGGTCCCAACACTTCTCCATTAAAGGGTAAGGAAGGCGACTTCACCACCTCACGGCAGATCGCCGAGCGGTTAGAGAAAGAATTAGAGACCAATATCGGTTTCCAACTCGAACCGGAAGCGATCGGTTTTATCGTTAGCGGCCGGGGTGAGCTCCACCTAAGTGTCTTAATTGAGACGATGCGCCGAGAAGGCTTTGAGTTTGAGGTCGGTCAGCCGCGAGTGGTTTATCGTCAGGAGAACGGTCAGACCTTAGAGCCATTTGAAGAGGTCGCGATCGAAGTACCGGCCGAGTATACCGGTACTGTCCAGAGTGAAATGGGCAAGCGGCGGGCAGTAGCTATCTCTCAGTCTAACCTTAGCTCCGGAGATGCACGCCTAATTTATGAGATGCCGACCCGTACCTACCTCGGCTTACGTAATATCTTGGTGACTCAGACTAAGGGTACGGTGGTTATGAACAGTATGCTAAAAGGCTATCAACCAAAAGGCCCTGATCTCGATCAGCAACGCAGCGGCGCCTTAATCGCCTTTGACAGCGCTGTGACTACTCCCTACGCACTACAGTCGGTTGAGGCTCGCGGCACCCTCTTCGTCGGTCCGGGCGAGAAAGTATATAGCGGCCAGATAGTCGGACTAAACAGCCGGAGTGAGGACTTAGACGTTAGCGTTACTAAGGAGAAGCACTTAACCAATATGCGGAGTAAGAGCAGTGATGGCACAGTGCAGCTAACCCCGGCTACTCGTTTTAGCCTAGAGCAGTCACTTGATTTTCTGGAAGATGATGAGCTAATGGAAGTGACTCCGAAGAGTATTCGGTTGCGTAAACGCGAGCTTGATCGCAACTTACGTAACAAGAAGCGTTAAAGGTCTACTTAGGCTTGAGTCTGGCCGGAGCTGGGATTCTGACCCTGTCCGCCATTTCCAGGCGGGCTATCATCTTCATCTGGATCATCACCGTCATCTGGTTGCCCAGTATCATCATCCCCACCGTTATCTTGCCCGGTACCGGTATCATCTTCCGGTGGTCCTGTCTCTGGCTCATCCGGTGTCGTATCTTCTTCTTCGACTTCGTCGGCAGGGGGTTCTTCCTCCTCCGGTTCCGGTTCGGGCGCTGCGCAGCCGAATCTAGGTAGCGTGCCACGTA
The DNA here is from genome assembly GCA_040903985.1 of Candidatus Saccharimonadales bacterium. Taxonomy (NCBI): domain Bacteria; phylum Candidatus Saccharimonadota; class Candidatus Saccharimonadia; order Saccharimonadales (SeqCode); species Saccharimonadales bacterium (SeqCode). The sequence continues at coordinate 71,110 of JBBDUI010000002.1, read as the reverse complement.
GGAAGTATTCGCGGTAGGCCCCGGCAAAAGCCTCACTAGCGCGTAGACCGTTCCCGTAACAAATTAAGGCAGAAGTGATACTACTTGGTTGGGTAAACTCCCCAGCCGGCATATCAGTCGTAATAGTCTGCATCACACTGCGCCAGATCGGGGCGGCTCCGGTAGAACCACCGATTGCACTCATCGGACGATTATCGTTGTTCCCCACCCAGACTCCAACGGCAATTTCCGGAGTGTAGCCGAGTGTTAATGCATCTCGGTTGTCTTCTGTCGTGCCGGTCTTGACCGCTGCCGTGCGACCGATTGATAGACTGCTACCAAAGGTTTCTGCTCGGGCCGATTCGTCCGAAAGAATAGAGGAGATCAAGTATGCCGCTCCAGCATCGAGCACGCGACTACCTTGATTGTTAAAACGGAAGATTGTTTCGCCATATTTATTATCGATTTCCTCTATAAGTACCGTCTCATGCTGCATGCCGCTAGCTGCGAAGGCTGCGTAGGCGTTAGTCATATCTATTAAGGGTACCTCAGCCGTACCGAGGGCTAGCGAGAGACCGTAATCGGTTGATGTATCGATAGTATCGAGTCCTAGGCGTTGAGCAGCGGCAATCGACTCGCTCACTCCCAGCTGCTCCATCACTTTGATGGCCGGTATATTAAGTGAGTTGGCCAAAGCTCGGCGCACGGTAACATCACCGCGATAACTTAGGTCGAAGTTCTCTGGCTCGTAGCTGTTTCCGAACGTTGTCGGGACATCTTCTAAGATAGTGGCCGGGGTGATCTGTTTCTCGGCTAGCGCTTCGGCATAGTAAATCGGTTTAAAGCTGGAACCGGGTTGACGCGGTACGGTAGCCATATTGACTCGGCCAAACTCTTCGTTACTCCAGTCGCTACTCCCTACTAAGCTGCGAATAGCCCCATTTTCCGGATCGATAGCTACGACCGCGCCGTTATCGACTTCAGCGTACTGCAGTTGAGCTAGATGCTGCGTGACGGCGGTTTCAGCAGACTGCTGCCACTGCAAATCTAGGGTGGTGGTGACTAAGAAACCGGAGCGGGCCACCCTCTCTTCGCCGTAGCGCTCTTCCAACTCATCGATAACCATCTCGGCGAAGTGAATGGCGTACTGTTCGCCCACTACTTCGATAGACTGGAATTCGAGTTGCTCTGCTAAGGTAGCGGTGACTGCGCTTTCTTCGATGTAACCGACTTCAGCCATGCTATCCAATACCACTTCCTGACGTTCGCGCGCCTGCTCAAGATTCCCGGTAATGGGCGACCAAGCCGAAGGGGCTGGTAGAATACCGATTAAGATACTGCTTTCAGCTAAAGTAAGCTCTGTGGCGGGCTTGGCAAAATAGGTCTGGGCGGCATCTTCGATACCGAAAGCTCCCTCACCGAAATAAACAGAGTTGAGATAGAGTTCTAGAATTTTATCTTTCTCATAGTGACGTTCGATGGCGATGGCTAAGGACAGCTCCTGGTACTTGCGCAGATAGTTTTTGTCATTAGTTAGGAGGGCGTTCTTGGCCAGTTGCTGGGTGATGGTAGAGCCGCCGAATTTAGTGGCATCACGATTAAGTACATTGCCGTAAAGGGCCGCTACGATGCCACGCACTGAGTAGCCACCATGCTCATAGAAGTTACGGTCTTCGGTAGCGATTAGGGCCTCAACTAGCTGCTGGGGCAACTGCTCCAAGGGTACTCGTTCTGTTTCGGTGGCATTAGCGTTAAATGCGCGGTAAAACTCTTCACCATGTCGATCTAGGAGGATAACTCCAGTACTGTTACGGTTCATCAGACGTTCTTCGTTAGCGATGTCACGCACGAAATAGGCGTAAGTTAGGAGTGGAACTATGATCAGAAAGGCTAGACCAGAGCCGACGATGATACCTACTTTCTTCCGCAAGGAATAGCTAGAGAAGCGGCGGTAGCCGCGCATGAAGAAGTTACGCAGACGGTAATACGTTCTAATAAGCAAAACAGTCCTACCTTAATCGCAATTAATTTTCACTAATCAGTCTAGTTATTATAGCATTTCAGGGCCTTTAATCAGGATGGAGGGCTTAGAACTTCTTCCGAATATGGGCGCTAGAGTATTCCCAAGTAGCATCGGTCTTTTTGTGTGGATTAAAGATGTTCTGCGGATCGAATATCTGCTTGACCTGCTTGAGGATGCCATACATCTCTGTACCGTACATTTCTTCTAGCCATGGGCCGCGTACTAAACCGTCGTTATGCTCACCAGAAAGAGAGCCGCCGTATTTTAGAACTAGTTCGTTTACCTCACGCATTGCCGGCTCCAGTTTGTCCCGCTCCGATTGTTTCTCGATCTCCATCAGTGGGATGATATGGAAGTTGCCGTCACCCATGTGGCCGGCGATCGTAGCTAGTAACTTGTACTTATTAATAATCGCACGTACTTCGGGTAGAAACTGCGGTAAGTGTTCTGGGGGAACGACTAGGTCGTCGATGAACGGGGCGGTGTGCTTATTCTTCACCTTGCTTCTTAGTAAGTTAAAACTTTCCCGGCGCATAATCCAGAACTTACGCGCTTTAGCTTCAGTCTCATCCTCCTCGAATAAGGCGTCGTGTCCGTAAGGCTTGAGTGCAGTATGCATAGCGGATACTTTGTCGGCCACCTCTTCGGGTGTAGCGCCATTAAACTCAACTAAGAGCACCATTTTCGGGATGCCGCGTAAGAGTTTGATCGCATCGGGGATTAACTGTATGCCAAGCTTGATCATCCCCCACCAGCCTAGATTCTTCCGGAAGTAAAAGAAAAGCTTAAAACTAAGCATTAAAGTGTAGTTATCGAATCCTTCGAAAGTGGCCGGCGCGTGGGCTAAGACGTCGTTAATTAATTGGCCTAGATCTTTAGTTTCGCGCAGGAAAATGACTAGAGTACCAGAGTGCTGAGGTGCGATGACTAAACGAAAGCGGATGTCGGTTACTAAACCGAGCGTACCCTGGGAGCCGGTAATGAGCTGAGTGAGGTCAAATATCTCTTTGTCACGGTCCCAAACGTTCCAGAGATGATAGCCGGTCGAATCCTTGCTAACCTGGGGGCGAGCAGCCTGAATGAGGTCGTAGTTTTTATCGATTAGCTCGAATATGGCCTGGTAGAGATTGCCCTCGTAATCACCCTGAGCTATCTTAGCGTCCAGTTCCTGCCGATTTAGGGGGCGGATGTGGTATTTTTTACCATCTGCTAAGACTACCTCCAGCTCGGCGACGAAGCGCTCAGTCTTGCCGTATTGCAGCGACTTCTCCCCTCCCGCGTTGTTTGCTACCATGCCACCGACGGTACAAAGTTCGCGCGAGGCAGGATAGGAGGGCATGATTAATCCATGTTCCAGGGTTTTTGCTTCAAAGTCACGGTAGAAGGCACCGGGCTGGGTCGAGATCCGCATCTCCTCTACTTGGCCGATCTTGGTCAGGTATTTATTCATATCGACTATGATTGACTCATTCACCGCCCCACCGCTCATATCGGTACCGCCGCTCCGGGCAGTCAGAGAGAGGTTTGCATGTTCGGTCTTTTGGGCGGTGACAAATCCTATTAGAGCGGCAACATCGTCGCTGGTCTTCGGGGCTACTACCAGCTCAGGCACGATCTCAAATAGGCTGGCATCATGACTGGCTCGCTCTAAATCTGTCGTGGCAGCGCTGACATCACCTTCAACTAACTGTTCTATCTGTCGTTTTAAGTTATCCATTTGTACTCTCCAACTCCAATTATTTGTTTTCTCGCTTCATTTAGACTAGGTCAGAAATAGTTCATAGCCCTGCGCTAGTAGACCGCTTACTAGGAGTAGACCGACTAATACCATCTTAACTACGAATGGATGACGGTAGATGGTAGATAGAGTCCAGACTAGTCCCCTCTCCATAGCGAAGGAATGAAGTACGAGGTAAGCACTCAGAGCAGCTCCACAGATTAGCAGGCCATAGATGTTGAGTAGGAATAGATAAGGGTAATCTATCAGCACACTAGAGAAGGCTACGGCTAGAAAGGCCGTATACCAGGAAACGATAGATATCCCACCAGTTAGTGCAAATAGCCAGTATTTATGTCGTACACCCTCTTCTCTAAACGACTGCCCGATAGTACTCTTGAGCAAGGGAAAAACCCTGAAATGGAAGACGACGCCATTAGCTACTAGCAAGGCGAAAGCGGTCAGTTTAAGTTGAAAGAAGCTAAAGCCAAGTCGTGGTATGTCTCCTCCCTGCTGTAGTTCGAGTAACATCAAGAGGGTGCCAGAAAGAATGAGGATGGTGACGCTAGTCCAAACGATTATCGATACAGTCTTAAGGATGTTGTACTCACTTCGGGTAACCTTACCGTCCTTTACGGATCGAACGAAAATAGCATCGCTAGCCGTAGCTCCACCCACACCGAAAGCAAATCCGAGTAGGTGCAGCGCAATTAGAACTAAATGTGAATCCATGTGGCGTATTTATTTACTAAGTTATTATGCTTAATAGTGTACACTACTCAGTTGCTACAGACAATAAAAGCTTGTGTAAGCCAGTTTACGCACCCGTATCGCGGAGCTGAAAGCTGATGATATTAGCTAGCTCAAAGAGGATGAAGGCGCTGCTTCAAGCAGCCTATCGATAGTCTGCAAGATAACCTCAGTATTAAACGGTTTAGGCAGATAGGCGTCTGCACCGGCGCTTCGGGACATCTCGGCTATATCTGGATGAGCTGAAATCATAATAATCGGTATGCGTTGGGTTACGGTACTAGCTTTGAAGCGGCGAGCGATAGCACGTCCATCTTCATTACCGAGTAAAATGTCGAGGATAATTAGATCTGGAAGTCGAGGTCGCTTGGATGACTTGAGATACTTCTCGAAACTAGTTGAAACTTCTGCCTCATAACCTTCTTGTTCTAGAAACAATTCCAAGGCGCTAAGAATAGCTGCCTCATCATCTATGATTAAAATTTTGTGCGTTTTAGTCTTTCGGCTCATAACTATCTCTACTCCATAGGTGTTAAGTGTTTATTTAGCAACTAGTAGCGGATAGTACCACGACTTACTTTATAGTCGATGGTATATCATGTTACATAGTATCATTTTTAATTCCTGTAGCGGGAATCTTAGTGATTACCGGCGGCTGATTTAAACGGCAAGCGGTAGACTGAAGTAGAAGGTAGATCCTTTGTTGGCTGTACTTTCCAGCCATATTTTGCCGCCTTCCCGTTTAACTATTTCGGCCGAAATATATAAACCGAGGCCTAATCCTGTGGAATCCTGCTTCTTGCGTGGATCATCGACACGGAAAAAACGAGTGAAGATCTGTTTTTGTTGTGACTTCGGTATACCTATCCCTTCGTCTTTTACGCTTACTATCACCATCATCTTCTGGCGTTTCACCGCTATGGTTATAGTACTGCCGTCGGGAGAATACTTAATGCCGTTTGTGATGAGGTTTACTAGCACTTGCTCAACCCGATGCTTATCGGCGCAGACCAATAAGTTTGGAGTGCTTTCCGTATGAAAGATGTGATCTGCGCTGGTTAGTCTGAAATTGCTCACTGTATCATCTATCAATTGATCGATATTAAACTTCTCCTGACGGAAGTCTAGTTTGCTAGCGTCTAAGCGTGATATATCAAGCAGATCATCTACTAGATTACTAAGGCGCATCACCTGACCATCCATTAGGTTGAACTGCTGGACTAACTTTTGGTCACGCTTTTCAGATAATTGTCGCTTAATCACCTCGGTAAACAGCTTAATGCTAGTAATAGGTGTTTTCAGCTCATGACTGGCAATGGCGATAAACTCATCTTTATCCTGCTGGGCTTGTTTGTACTCATGAATATCTGTACTCGTGCCAAACCACCGCATGACGTCTCCTTTAGGGTCACGACCACATCTTGCTCGACCTAGAAACCAGCGGTACTGACCGGTTTCGTGCTTCTTTAACCTAAACTCCTCTTCGAAGGTTTCTCCTGTCTTGACCGAGTGCTGCCAGGCTGTTTTAACTTTCTGTTCGTCCTCTGGGTGTAGAACTTTACTCCAGTTTAGCGTTCTGCCTTCCGAACCGGGAGGGAGGCCAGTATAGGCATACCACCGCATATTGTAGTAGTCTGGTTTTCCCTCGGGATCGGCCATCCAGACTATCTGTGGCACAGCATCGGCCATCATCTGTAAGCTTTTACTTTCCATGGCCACTTTCTTCTCTAGCCGGCTAACGTACACCTCCATCAACTCATCGAGCTTAGCGGCATTACTTGGCAGCTTTTGCGAACTACTCATTTTTACTCGACCAAAGCTTTAAAACGTTTACCGAACTCATCAACCATCTGCTTATCCTCGGTCAAGATGGCGATTGATACCTTTACCCATTCCGCTAGTAAGGGTACGTCGGCAGGCGTTAGGTGTTCTGGTTCTTTCTCTAGATGAAATGATATCTGGCGTCGTAAGAAACGATCAGCTGCCGGACCGAGGTAGTCGGAGGTAACTCTCAGTGCCTTCTGATAAATAGAATCCATAACTAGACAACTTCAATCTTAGTAAGTTTTTTTGCCCCTCTAGCCATAAAGAAATATCCACTGCCTTGTAAACCTAGAAAAATGTATATGATCAGTAGAAGTTCTCGAATGCGGAGCTCTAGCAATCGTTCAGTGCCGAGTGAAGTAAACGATTGTAGCATGATAGAGCTGAAGACTACGGCCACTAAACCGACTACGAAAAACTTAAGGGCCTTAGCGTAGATGGTTCCACTTACTTTAGCCGCGTAGTTGTGAAAACTGAGCGCGGCCAGTCCGCCCAGAGCCCAGGCAGTAAGCGACGGCAGGACTAGGGTTAAGATAATCAAACTATCCCGCAGATGGTATATGCCATCAGTCCTAAGCGGATTACTGAAGATTATCTCAAGCCAAACGAAGGCTAGAATTAATAACGGAGCAAGTGTAACAACAGCTCGTTTAACAGGGATAAATATATTCTCAGCTCGACTTAACCGACGGACTCCATCGAAGAACAATAGAAAAGCTATTAAGTATGGCACTACTCGGAAATAGTTAATTAAAACCGTTACTATAATTTCAGAACCACCGTCTAGGCTGAAATAGTTAGAGGAAGTGCTAAGTAGCGAGGGGATGATTGCTCCACTTAACAGAAAGAGGATACCGTAGGCTATGCGCTTAAAGGCAATCTCACCAGCCCACCCCCTTAAGGCGTGGCTGTAAGCAATTGTTCTGATGTAAGCATAGATGCCGGAGAACCAGATAGCTAAAAACGGTGCAGCTATAGTTATGCGTAAAGTTAAAACTATATTGTTAGACAGATCATATGGTACATCGATTGGCGTTGCCAGGGTCATGAACAGATAAGCATACCAGAGGATAAATATTAAGCCGTAGAGCAGCAGGTCAGTGTTATTTTCAAATCTAAGACTTTTTTTCGCAGCATTCTTTGAGGTTGTAGCCATTTAGTTGCTCCATTATCCTGCATCACCTAATATTCTACACCATCCACCGACTAGGAGCGCCCTACAGATAGAGATAGTTTAACGTCAAGCGAGAAATCGGGGGGCCGATTAGCTGCTACCGGTTTAACCGCGTGCGAATGGCATTCATTTGATCGATTTCTTTTTTTTGAGTTTCCACTATCTCTTCACAGAGTGTGATGATTTCCGGATCGGTTAACTCTGAACGCTCACACATGACGATTGCACTAGAGTGATGCGGAATCATAGAGCTAAGGAAACGTTCGTTGTCACTAAAAGTTTGGTCACGAATGGCTACAAAAATTAGCAGGAATAGAGCTGCACTGGCTAGGTAGATTAGCTTATTAAGCTTTTTATTCTCAAACATATGGCTCATGAACAGTAGCATTAGGACTACCATAGGTACTACCATGATCACGGCCATATAAAGTTTATTTAAACTGAACAATATATCGCTAAATGCATTAACCGCGACATAGGTTAGCGCAAACATAATTAAAAAGTGCACACCGACCGTTAGGGACAGCGACTTATACGGGCTCGGCATTTTACCTCTCCGTTACAGCTCTTTTGATTATAACATTTTGGGGCAAAGTTCAGGTTGTCGTATGATCTTATTTGAGTCTAAGTTAAGGTCCCGGTTGGGTTTTTATTAATAGTTTTTGTATTGGAGTTAGGGTGACTAAATCGCTCCACTCAGCCAGTGTGCGGCTCGTTATTAACACAGATAAAGAAGTCGCGTTCAACTGTATCTCGGAAGTAACGTGGTTGTAAGGTGCCGCTCCCATCGTACATCGGTTGCTGGTCGATATCGTAGTTTATAGCTGGTACCAAAACATTACGAATGGCATCATCCCACTGCTCATCACTAGGCGCTGGGCTAAAGGTGCTTCTCATAGTAGCAAGCGAGTTTCGGTAAATTTCATACCCCGACTGACTTTTGATCTTAGCCCATCCGGCCTGGCGGATTCGCCCCTGCACTTGAAACCACTTCGGCAACTCTTCTGCAGCGATAATAGAGTTAAATGAAGATGTAAATATTGGCGGCGGCTTTATGCCTAGATAGGAAGCAATCTCCATTTCTATCTCACGGTGGCGTCTCTTATTAGTCTTACCGCTAGTACTGATTAGGATTTTACCGCCAGGTTTAACGGTACGTCTAATCTCGCTTAATCCTTCCCTGGGGTCTTCTAGGTGGTAGAGCATAAATAGGCAGAACAGTGCGTCTAGAGAATCGGTTTTTAGCGGTAACTCTTTAGCATTTCCGGCTATAAAGTGAATACCTTCGGCCCCGAGGTCGTTCAGTTCTTGGGAAACCGCCGCTAACTTCTCAGGATAGAGATCAACTCCGATTAGAGCGCCACGATGCCGGTACCTTAAGCGCATATCTTGAAGTAGGGTAGCCCTCTCACATCCGACATCTGCCACGATTGCGTCGGCATCAAGATCAAGCAGGCTCAATATTTCATGCTCAAAGTCAATGGGCGAGGTTGCCAAATCGTAATATTTCCACCGTTCACCGACGTTTGGCTCCTCACCAGCGTACTGCTCAAAAAGCAAGACACCGCTATCCGCAGCGTAATCAGAAAATCTTTCGCTAGGCCGCTGATATCTCTCTGACATAAATAAACCTTGTATAAGTTTAAATTGATTGTCTATTATACCACCTATAAGTAGAGGAATAGAAGATGATGTGTGGAGCTAGATACTGCCATCGATACGACTCATGTTGACTCTAATAGGCCGAAAGTGGTTGTATTAGTTTAACCATGAGTAATGACATGAAACTTACCGATCTCGAAATAGCCTTACGCCAGGGCAAAACAAGGACCTACAGTAAAGGTGAGCTCATCCAGACTACAGATGACGAAACTCAGCTGGTATTAATGGTTAAATCAGGTTTTGTTAAACGTTACCTCATCACTGCTGATGGTCTACAAAGTATTCAAAGTGTATACGGGGCCGGTTCAGTATTCCCCTTAACGGTAGTTATGAAGGAGATTTTTGATCAAGATCTGTATAGAGGGCCCGAGACTTTCTATTATGAGGCGATGTCTAGTGTCGAGCTGTATGGTCTAGAGGCGGCCACACTGTCATCCGATTTAGAACATGATCCATTGATTTATCGTGATTTGCTAAAGGTGGCCGGTGAGAGACTGACTTCTAATATTCAACGTTTAGAGAATCTGGCACTTCGCTCATCCTATCAGCGCCTAGCACATCAGCTTCTTTTCTATGCTACTACCTTTGGTGAGTTCTCTGATGTTGGGATCCGAATCATAGCTCCGTTGACTCATCAGGATTTAGCTTACGTATTAAGTGTCGCTCGAGAAACAGTCTCACGTGAGATATCTAAGCTTCGACAGGAGCAAATTATTACTACTGATAGCACCCAATACATCACCGTTAATGATGTAAAACGGCTTAAGCAGCTAGCTTACTCTTAACCCCCATTTACTGAGTAAGACCTACTTAATTGTAATTAACGAGCTATCTTGTTAGCACCGGGGTTGTGCGTTTTGTCACGGATAGAGCGACGATAAAAAGTTACTATATAACTATAGTATATGTGTGCCAAGGAGTGTGAGTAGTGTATATTTCTAAACTTGTATTTACTCTCGTAGTCGCCTTCTCCGTTGTTTTGGCGGGTATGGTAGGTTATGGCATTCATTACGTCAACATTGATCGTGAGAATGCTGAACTTCACGCTCGACTCACGAGACTTAAACATTCAAGCGAGAAGATGGAGCTGCAGCTAATCGGGGCCGGTGTGTTGAGAGCAGAAAAGAATGAAGCTGAGGCAATCGAGAAGCCACCCCTACAGCTCCCATCCCCTTACGATTATGTTTTAGCTAGAAATACTAACTAAGGCTTAAAAGCCCTCTAGCCCCACTAATTAAGAGTAGCTTATTGACTAGGAACCAATCTTTATTTCTTCGCCCCCTAGTTTGTCAGCGAAGAAACTATCGTGCGAGACGTAGATGATAGCGCCATGATAGTCGGATAGAGCATTCTCTAGCTCTTCAATACTGGGGAGGTCTAAGTGGTTGGTCGGCTCATCGAGGATCAGTATCTGTGGATCACCAGCTAGCATAGCTATCAGCTGCAACCGTGCTTTCTGTCCGCCACTTAGCAACTTAACCGGAGTTTTACCATCGCTACCGGGATCAAAGAGATAGTCGCTCAATAGCTGTTTGACGCGTTGTTGATTGACCGGCAAATCTAAGCTCCGATGAATGCCCTCTATAGCCTCAGCTAAGGTTAGGGATAGATAGCCTGGGCTGATTGCTTGTTCGTATAGTCCGATCCGGATACCATTCTCGATCCAGATATTACCACTGAACTGCTGTGATGGTGACACCTCATGCTGCGCCCTAGCCATAATGGCCTGTACTAAGGTAGTTTTACCACTTCCGTTACGTCCATGTAGCCGCAGACGCTCTCCTTCGCGTAAACTTAAGCTCAGCTTATCGAATAGCGGATCTTCGTCATAGCCTAAGCTCAGCTTATCGATTTTAATTAGGACCTTGCCGCTCCCCTCACGCTGTTTCTTACGTGTACTCACGCGAATATTAGTTGCCTTGTACTTGTCATACGCCTTAGTAACCTTATCGTTCATCTCAAGTGCCGTCTCCTGGTCGATCCAGAATGAAGGCCTCTCCAGCTCTGAGAGCTTGTTTAGTTCTGCTCGGGCTTTTAGTTCTTGAGACTTAAATCGTTTAATGGTGCCCGGGTTTCGCGCCTTCTCCTTCATGCGTTTAAAACGGATGACGTCCTGTTCGAGAGTCTGTATTCTTTTTTGGGTTAAGTCATAGGTACTAACTTCAGATGTGACTTGAGTTTTGTTTGTACGTAAGTAGCTCGAATAATTACCGCGAAATGAATAGCTTATACCGTCACGGAGTTCGATGATACGGTCGACGTTATTCAGCACGTCTCGGTCGTGTGTGACGATGAGAGCTGCCTCATTCGCTGCATCTAGCCACTCGATAAAGGTGTTCTTAGCCACGTAATCCATGTGGTTGGTCGGTTCGTCAATCAAAATGATATCCCCTCGACTACGCTGCATCTTGATCAACTCTACCATCCGCTTCTGACCACCACTAAGTGAGCCTAAACTTTGGTGCAGATTAGTGGTAGTAAGCTGGTATTGCTTTAGGGACTGTTCTAGCTCACCTTCAATCTCGAAGTATTCTAGTTTTCCGAAGCGTTCTAGAGCATCGGTATATGCTTGAATTTTACGAGGATTGCTCCCCATCGTCTGCGGATAGGTATCGATGATGTGGGCTAGTTCTTGATACTCAGGTAAGTCACCGAGAATGTACTCTAAGACACTCTTGGCCTCAAAACCGTAATGTTCCTGCCGACTACTGACTACAGTAGCGCCTCGCTTAACCTTTATCTGGCCTTGGTAGTCGGTATCCTCACCAGTTAAAATGTGGAATAATGTAGATTTTCCGGTTCCGTTGCGGCCAATCAGACCGACCTTCTCTCTCTCCTGAATCTCAAGATCAACGTTACTATGTAGCTGAGAACTACCGAACGACTTTTCTGTAATGTGGGCGGACAATATCATAGAACCTCTTAAATTAAGGCGGGTGTTAGCCGCCACAGCTGAGTTAGCTGGTGGTCAGCTAACCGTTAACTTATATAACTACTTTAGGTTAACTATACCAGTTGATGCGAGCGATTCCGTCATTCAGGCTACTTACGGCTACCGGCTTTGTACTGAACGATATACTCTTGAAGAATCGGTCGGGCTTAGTCTATATGAGCAATCCCTAGCTTATTTGAGCTAGCTCCTCACGCGCAGTCTTCATCTGCTTTGCCCAGAATATCAGACTATTTAGTTGAGCCTCCAGGGCAGTCTCCTCGCCCTCGCTAAACTGATACTGTCCCGACTCATCCAAACGATCCCAGTAGTTAGCCAATATCAACTGCTCACGTAGATCGTAGATTTTTATCTCTGCGCAGATTCCGCGCAGATGTTCAGCGGCCCGGGTACCTCCGCCAGCCGAGCCGTAGCTGATGATTGTGGCGGGCTTATAGCTCCATTCGGCGTAGAGGTAGTCGATGGCATTCTTCAGGGCGGCCGAGATAGAGTGGTTATACTCGGGAGTAACGAAGATGAAGCCGTCCGCTTCAGCTATTACCTTAGACCAGTCCTTGGTGTGCTCATGCTCGTACTCTCCTGAGGAGGCCGGTACTGATTCGTCTAGCAGTGGTAGGTTAATTTCGGCCAGATCGACTAGCTCAATTCGAACCTCATCATCGAACCTACTGGCAGTCTCCTGAGCCCATTCTGCTACTTGAGGGTTAAACCTACCGGGTCGAGTTGATCCAGCGATTACTTTGATAGTTATCATATTGTCTCCTGTTACAGTCTTTGATCAATTAGTTGTAGTTTACCGACTTCGAAAATGCTACTATATTTTATATAGCACTTAATTTTAGAGTATAGGCTACTATATTTTTTGTAGCAAGTAATTATTATGAATCAGCCTCAGTCCACTACCAACATCTGTCCTACCAGCCTTCGGTTGCTAGGTGACTACTGGACTCTCCGCATAATCTCCGCCCTCTCTAAGGGTGAGCTACGCTACTGTGAGCTACAGCGCACAACGGGACACATCAATCCGGTTACACTTACCGCCAAGCTACGCAAGCTAGAAGCTGCTCGGCTGATAGAGCGGCGGGAGTTCTCGCGAACCGATGTTCTCTACCGCCTCACTAGTCAAGGTCGAGCGGCATTGCCAGTACTGGTTGCCGTGGACGAGTTCTCTCGCACAGTCGACAGACAATTCATAGCAGCTACTGACACCGAAGCAGTTAACTGAGCCCCTTGGCAGCCTAACCTCCTATCTTGGTCTAGTCTTATCTAATAGATCGTAGGGGGTAAGGCGTACTAGACAAACCAAAGATTAAGCATACAATAAAAATTATAGCGTAAGCGTAATAAAACGAGGTCTACTCAAAAAGGTGTCTGGAAATTTAGAAAGAGCTCCCCGACAGACGGTCGATAGTGAGCCCTTTCTGCTGCGCCTCGTCAGTCGTCAGCACGAAGACGAAGAGCTAGATACTGCTATAGCTACACTGTCTCAGGTCGCCTTTCTCCATCCAGATGAGGATACTTTTAGTCGGGGCTGGTCTCTAGATGAGTTACGTAGACTTAATGACACTGGTACCCCTATCCGCTTCTCTATCTATACTAAGCCCTTCGATAGGCTGGAACGTTACTATTATAGATCAAACGGCTCAAGAGCTTTAGTACCTCAAGGCCGGTTAGTTACCGAGCTAAGTCAGCCTTTTCACGGTGATACTATAGCCTTTAGTTCTAGTATCCCGCTTGTAGTCGACACCATCCGTAGCTTAGGCGTGTCATTACGCGGTAATGATCTAGTCACTATATCTCGCTTAGAGATGGACACCTCACTTCTCGATCTACGTCTCAAAGAGTTAATGTGCACCGATGAGATAAGGCGTCACAGTGATGGCACCCTATTCGTTCCGGAAGCTAGTGCACTTAAGCAAGGTACTGATAGACAGTCGCATCCTTGAAAGTCTGCCCGCCCACCCAGCTCCCGCCCGTATAGAGTGGTACGAAACCACGCGCCATTACGTTACATCTAGAGACATCATTACCAGTATCTACTACTGTCCAAAGTCCGTCATGTCCATTCTCTACGGTCGCGATCTTAATTCTCGCTTCCAACGATTGCCGTCCATAACCCCTACCTTGATAAGGTCTAGCTATCCAGCTAGATGTGCTAGGGCCAGTGGTTGTGATGTGACCGATATAGATACCGGCCATTAAGCGGCGACGCTTAGCTTCCAATCGCTCGTCTAGGACTGCTATGCCGATAGCGTGCTCACCTAGAAGCTGCACGAATGGCTTAAAACGGCTGTCTTCTTTGGCTATTTCCTGATTGTTAATCAAGCGCTGCTCAGCTGCTTCAATCGACTCACCATAGCTAAGCGGGCCAGGTAGATGACGTTTTAATTGCCGATAGGTCTCCTGCTCTTGCAGGCAGGCATGGAGATCGGTAGCAGTTCTCTCTACATCTACTTCAGTAATCGGTACTAGTTCAAACTCGGACATCACAAATAACTCAGTTCTTTAACCTGGTTGCTAGTATCTAACTGGAAAGATTAGTTTCAGCGAGTCGATAAGCATCAATCGCGAACGCTGTAGCATAGATCAGCCAGGCGGTAATAGCTAAGCTCCAGTCTCCAAGCTGAAAGTTGTCTAAGGATTGATCTAGTGCCTCAGCTACAGCAGGTGGCAGAGGAGCTAGGAGGTATATTAGCTCTGAAGTTAAAATCAGACCGCCAAATAGTACCCGTTGTTTGAGCAGTATATAAGCAGATCCAGGTAGGACAAAGTTGACGATGGCAGCGAGTACTGGGCTTTTCATGGTTACACTTTCATTAATTATTTAAGATTATCTACTCTAGAACGTATTCTGTCAATAGTTAGGTCGGTCTGAGTTGGGTGAACAGCATGTCAACTACCCATAACGCCTCCGCCGTCCATAGCCGTATAGCAGGCTACCGCTAGTCATGGCCCAAGCCAGGGCCAGTAGCCACCCACCGATCACATCCGTTGGATAATGAACCCCGAGATAGAGACGTGAATAGCCGATGATTAGCACGTAGAGCGTACTAAAAATCACTACCGACCAGCGCCATCTAGTAGGCCAGCAGATTACGACCAAGCTAATAGCTAGCGCCATACTACCGACAGCGTGACCGCTTGGAAATGAATAGCTTGTCTCCTCCACAATCCGTTCCCACAAGCTAGGTCGTTCACGACCAACTAATAGTTTTATAGCCGTAGTAGCGACTCCAGCTCCCACTACATTTACTACCATAAAGACAGCTCTGTAGTACCATCTCTGCCACAACAGTACGTAGAGTAGAACAATAGTCGCTAGGGTGATGAAGGGAGTGCCACCAAATCTAGTGGCAATTGAGTAGAATCTATTCCAGGAGTCCGTAATGCTCTGCCCTATCTGCTGCAGCACGATTTTATCTAGGTACATAGTATCACCCTCATGCACCTCTTCCAGCAGCTGGGCAAATCCGATCGCCAGCACAGTAAATATAACTAGAGCTATAGCAAGGTGTATCCAAGTAGAGCGTTTATTGATATCAGTCGCTAGTTGAAGCAGTATAGATTTCACATTACCAGTATAGATGCAAACTAACTAAAAGTTCGAGTGCGTCTACTGTAGGATGCCTTTTATAACTCGCATTATTGGTACTGCCTTGAGTCGCACACTGTTAGGTATGTACCGCCGATAAGCATTACGCAGTGTTAGATAAGTTACTCGTGAATTGAGATGGGCTAACTTTATAAATGGAGCGTATAATTCGTCTCGCTTCTGCTCTGCTAAGTTTAAATCACGATGAGCTTCTAGCATGAGGTCGCGAGTCAGCACATCACGTTTACGTAAACCAGTTATCCCGTGCATGCCGAGATGCGTCTGTAGCGGCACAGTCAGGATGGCTGCTCCGTACAGTCCCTGAGCTGCAATCGGTTCCATTACGTCGGGATGGAGTTGTTCCGCAAAACCGTGATGAGTAGCCAGTAGATACCAATCATTACGATCACGAGTTAGAGCGGCATATCCATCCTTCATTCCGGTGGCATCAACCGGGAAGGGACTATGGCCTTCAGCTTCTGCAGCTGATAGGCCCAATAAGTCGATATCTCGAGGTCGATTGATAGTACCAAGTGGGTGTTCCCGCCTAACAGTAAATTCACGAGAGCTATCGTTATAAATAGTGCCATACAGTGCGCTTCGTCCTATAGAACCGAATATGCGTAAGCCCTCCTGGGGCAAACCATAAATATGGTCGAGCTCGCTGATGAGCGCAGCTTCGGTGTGGCGAGATGATAGTTTTTCTGACATTCTGTTATCTTATATAATGTTTGTATTATTAGTCAACAGCCCTTACGGCATTAAGGTGAGGCTCAGTAAGTGTTTAGCGGTTTAGTTATAGCTTAGCTAGAGTTAAGTCTTCTTTCGACTCGATACTACCCGAGCAATGCGTGGGTTATCGCGCATGAACTTAGTAACTAGTCTTCGAAACAGACCAGTACTGCCGGTCTTGATATAGAAATATCCAACTACCGAGGTAATAGTAGCGCCGATGGCATTGAGCAAGAGGTCGATCATGGTATCGCGTCCGCTCGGCTGGGTCGTCATACCAAAGAGCTCATCTAAGCTAAACTCAAACAGCTCCCACATGGCACCGATGGTCATGGAAAAGGTAAAAGCGAACAGGGCTATTAGCACGGCCGAGGCCGTAAGCTTATTGCGGTGGTAGATGGCATACATGATCATGAAACCGATAAAACCGAAGACTATGGCCGCGGTGAAGTGCATGATTGAGTCCCACCACCAGAAACGATCATAGTAGCCGCGCATCTCGCCTAAGAATAGCGCTGCATAGATGAGCAGTACGGCATAAACCTCTATCTCGAGTGGCATGTTGATCTTGTGCCAGCGCTCGATGAAGCTGACGGCGTAAGTCATAGCTAGTACCATTAGGCTGACAAACACCTCGAGCCAGTTTAGCGTCAGCAAGCCGATAATAGCCGATCCCACCAGTAGTAATCTAACAATTATCACTACCCAGACAAGTAGTCTATCGGTAGCGTCTAGTTGTGGCTGGCTTATTTCACTCATAGTTACTATTTAGTATAGCGGCTTAAACTAGGCTTACCAATTTCATCTTTTAAAGTTTGTAAATCATCCTGCTGCCTACTCAAGTTGTAGTGGGTTTATGAGTTAACGTTAGGACAATCTGAGCACTTACGAAAAATAGGACAAGTATCGCTCGGCATAACTTCCGTAACTAGATAAGCTGATCGATGAGCTAGCAAAGGGGAAAGCTATGACTCACTAGATTATGCCCACAGACCAGAATATATAGGCTCATTTTCTGCATCTCTAATGAACATATCTACGAAATCACTAATACGCTGATCATCCGCTAAGGATTTTATAGACACACCCATAGTTCCAACTTCATCCACTAGCTTTTGAATATCCATCTCAATCCAACCATACCCACCCTCACTAATACCGACTATGTCCAACCCAAGTGTTTCAAAGAAATACATTTTGAGCCCATCATCTAATAACTCAGATCCTTGTGTAGAAACCCTAAACAGACGCAACTGTTCTGTCTCTACGTTTCTAGCAAATACTAGTGCATTGAAATGGCACTCGCTATAGGTACGCTTCATATCGAGCACGGTAACCTTTGAATGCTTACCTTCTAACTCTGTTTCGAATGCAAAAAATGCAGTTACACTAACTGCAGGTTCCTGCTCTCCATGGACCACTCCATCGACTTCTATCCCACCCGTTGTAGACCCAGTATACAGATACGCAACATCACCCCCGTGAGTTTCAAGCAGTTCATTCACTTTACGTGCATAAGGCTCACAGTCTGTAGCAAGTTGACGAAAATGTTCGTCATGCTTCTCTTTCAGTGCTAGAGATATTTCACCCAAGCTTTGACGTCTTAGTCGGTCGTATTCCTCAGACGATACATCACTTAACGTAAATCTTATTTCTTCCATAAAGAATATTATACAATACTATACATGCTTTACAATAAATAGCTTATCCGACAAAAATGCTCTCAGTGACTACGCCTGATAGATATAGTCAGGAATATTTCATTTACCTCTGAGAAACTGCTTGTCGCGGGTTAAAAGTGATTTAATGCGTCTATCCGTGTCCTCTCCATCATATTGAAGGCAGCGAAAGCGTCTATTCTCAACCGAAAATAATAACAGATGCTGATCAAGCAGGTGAGCTGAGCCACTGGGGTACAAAAGTTATCGCACAATAAGCTATAGTAAGGTTAGTGAAAAATACAATAACTCATCCTTATTGGCATGTCGACTTAAAGTGGCTACTTGCCCTGCTAGCTTTGCCGTTCCTTGCTACCGTATTGCTACTAACAGCCAGTTACCGTCTCACGGCTAAAGAACCAGCGGTCGATATTCTTAGCTACACGTTAGCCGGTTTAACTTCTAGTGAAGGCATCGATAGTGATTTCGATATCGAGCAGCTACGGCAAGATTTAGATGCTAACGAGGAGACGGTAGTCGCCTTTGGTGGCGTAAACGTGACTATTACGGCTGAAGATCTGGATAATTTGAGCCCCAGGGAGATAAGATTAAAGATATTCTCAGCTTTTGCTGAACGCTTTTATGATGTAGGTGCCGGAGGAGTGGCGGAGGATATAAGCAGTGATACGGAAGCAATTGTCCAAATTGAAGATGATGCGGTTTTAATCTCTCCTCTGACTAGCGCTGGACATAGGCAAATTGGCGTGTATCTCGC
Source organism: Candidatus Saccharimonadales bacterium (assembly GCA_040903985.1). Lineage (NCBI taxonomy): Bacteria > Candidatus Saccharimonadota > Candidatus Saccharimonadia > Saccharimonadales (SeqCode) > Saccharimonadales bacterium (SeqCode). Next base: position 52,274 of record JBBDUI010000002.1, on the reverse strand, counting down.
TATCGCTACGGTCATAGCCCTAGCTCTCTTGAGTATGGCGGTGCTCTTCAGCTACCGCCTAGGACGCCTAGTTACACCCGGAGTTTTGCTTCTCTTAGCCGGTCTACCGGGCATCTTGTTTATGGCTATAGCTGCGAGCAACCCCAATACGCCCTCTGGAACGATTCGATCGGAAACCGGCGAAGGGTCGATGGAGTTAGCCGGTAACTTTGTTAGCTTCATGGCCCCGCTAATCATGCCGTATCTGAGTAGCACCTACATGAGCGCATTTCTTCTCGGTGTCACTCTGCTAGTCCTGGCACTGATGCTAAAGATAATTCTAAAACACCGAGATAAGGAGAACGGATGAAAAAACATCGCATCTACACCATGAGCTTCTCTAGTGTCTACCCTCACTACATCAAAAAGGCCGAGAAGAAGGGTCGCACAAAGGCAGAGGTAGACGAAATCATTCGCTGGTTAACAGGCTACAGTCCGCAAGAGTTAGAGGTGCTGCTAGAAAACCAGACAGACTTCGAAACCTTCTTTGCCGCCGCTCCGAAGATGAACCCTTCTAGAAGTTTGATTACGGGTATGATTTGCGGTATCCGCGTAGAAGATATCGAAGAGCCCTTAATGCAAGAGATCCGATATTTGGATAAGCTAATTGATGAGCTAGCTAAAGGCAAGGTGATGGAGAAGATACTACGGGAGGAGTAAGCTCGTTTACTGTAGGCTAGAATTACCATGGCGATATACGCCACTATTCCAGACTAAATAAATCTTTCTCGGCCGATGAGTGCCCCCGCCTGCTCGACTATTGTACTATATCTGACTTCTGCCGGATCGGTCTCTTCCTCACCTACTTTATGAGCCAACTCTTGAGCTAGTTGCAATGTATACACCCTTCTTCTGTATTTTGTAGATATGTACGCTTCTTTTTCTATACCGGACTGAAGTAAGTCGTATGCATCATTTGCTTCATGGGCAAGCTCTACACCTCTCACGTCAAGCCCAAGGTTTTCAGCTAGTGTCTCAGCCATCATGCAATCCCTTCGTATTTGATAATTATCATATATGAAAAATCGGGAACTTTGCAACTTCTCCTAGAAGTAAGTGCCATTAGTACTATCGGAGCCACCAGAGAGTGTACCTGTTACGAATATCCATAAAGGGCATCCATCAGGCTTACACTACTTCAGTCGTTAAGGTGCTAGAAACTAGGAATTACATGTCCGAAAGAAGGATCATATCTGCACCACCCCCCAACGTTCAAAACGAATAATCTCTACTGTTCTGGCAGAAGAATATGGTGATGTAGCACCGACGCTATCTCGGGTAGCTACGCTCCAGGTGTAGGCACCAGGATCAAATGTTGAAGTATTAATAGAAACTGATTGAGTAGATGTAGACACAAACGTTTCACTTATCACCCAGGAAGTACCATCCCACCATTCGTTACCACCACCGCTCTTTTGCCTACGCAGAGCGTAGGAAGCCTGAGCATCTCCATCAGGATCGGAATGGGACCAGGAGAAGTTAATACTGCCATCCTGTTGTCGCAAACCGCTGGTTGGCGTTGAGGGAGTTGGAGTCGAAGGGATAGAGTTAGGAGTATAAGTTATTACTACTTTAGCTGAGTTGTCTGGATTCCCCCCTGTACTATAACTTCCGCCGGTTACTCCCCCTATATACCCAGAGCCACCTCCACCACCTGCATAATTATAGCCACCTCCTCCACCATAGTAACCGCCGCCGCCAGCCCCGCCACTGCTGCCACCGTTACCTCCCTGTCCCCGGGTTCCTACGGTAGCGTTACCCGAGGCAGAACCTCCAGAAGACTGGGTTCCACCACCACCAACTGAACCACCCTGCGATGTAGAACCGCTTCCACCGGAAGAACCACCACCGTTACCACCTTTCCCTGTGTAAGTATAAGACTGGCCGCCGCCGCCACCCGCAACAACTCTTTGATTGCTAAGCGTGTTTCCGCCCTTACGAACATCCGAATATCCACCACCCCAGGAATAAGCAGCACCACTACCGCCGGAGGTGGTGGTGCCAGCCCCTATATTTACCCCAATATATAAGGTCTCCCCTGGAGTAACAACAAGGTCCCCGTAGGCACGGCCTCCGCGAGTATTATAGCTGTAGGCTCCACCTGGATGCCCATAACAATCAAGGTGGACGCTATAAACATTCGCAGGTACAGAAAAGGTGCCGGTAGAGGCGTATGTTACTGTTGCCATTAAATCTGCACCACACCCCAACGCTCAAAACGAATAATCTCAAACGTCTGTTCAGTAGCATAGCTGCTTTTAGCACCAGCACTGTCCTCTGTAGCTACACTCCACTTATAGCTACCAGCAGAAAGGTTAGCTACAGCTACCTCGGTGTCTGAGGATATGTTTTCTGTTTCGATATATACCCAGGAAGAAGTAGAAGCATCCCACCACTGGAAGGGGTTAAGGGTCCTGGCGGTGGTATAGGAACTGGCACTACCAACATCATCTTTGGTGGCTACACTCCAAGTATAGGTATCATCATCGTTACTCCAGTTGGAGATACTAACTGAAGTATCATCTCCATCGTTCCAGACTTCGCTATCTATCCAGCCAATGGGGAGAGTCTGCTGCTCGATGCTGCCATACGTTACGTCGTATGGTGAACTGGTACCGTCAGTATAGATAAATTCTATACGGTTGTTAGAGTAGCCGCGCTTGAGAGAGACATCACTACCGTAGGAGTTTATATTTAACTCATCAATAACTACAGGATCTTCTACAGACTCGGTGGCCCGATCCCACTTCTGGAGACATACCCTCCAGGGCGAGCCTGCCCCAAGACCGATGAAGTATAGGTTACCGTCAGCATCATATGTAACTGACCCTCGTGCCGCAAAGCTTGATGTGTCATTCCCGGAAGTTCCATTATCTAACACATAAATCGGGCCTGTTGTAACAGTATCTGCAGCGTCCCGCTCCCAAAAAACCACACTGTAATATCCGCCATCGTTAAGATTGCCCCCAATGATAACTCTTGTACCATCAAAAATACAGTTACAGTAATTATGAGCAGCAACATAGTGAGTTGAGGAGATCTCCCGTTCTGTGCCCCATAACCACGATCCACCTGAATGAGTCGCCTTCTTAAACCTAATACCTCTACCTGAACCTGTAGCACCGGTCGACCATGTAGAGTACAAGTGTGGCGTATTATCGGCTACAGTCTTACCATCACCAGTATGATTAAAATCTATAGACGGGTATGCATGTGTACTAGTGCTGTAAGTAGCGCTGCTCAGCATGGCCATACCTTGGTTTTGTGAAAGACCATCATTATTGCCGCCAGTTATAGACCCGTCACTGGCTATATGCAGTCTTTCGTATTGAGCGAATAGCGTACCATTCGTCCAAGAGGCTACTATGCATACTTCCCAAGTTATAGGACTTGATCCCGGGGTGCGAAAAGCAATTATATCTGGGTAGTCTGAATATATATCAGTGTTCTGAACTGCAAATGCACTACTCCAAGTGTACGCAGTGCGAGAAGCATCGTCGGGTATTCCTCTCTTGTAGTAGATAAAACCGTCGAAAGGATTTTTATAAACAATATGGCAGTAATCATCGATATCAATAAAAAACGAGAAGTTACCTGTGTAGCTTATGGTTCCGCCCGACAAAAATGGTAGGACACCAGTAGTCCATGTCTGACCATTATCAGTGGAGTATTTATCATAAATAGCACCATTGCTTGAGTTGTAGTACATAGCCCACAGTACACCGTTTTGAGTTCGATCAATTTTACGCTGATTCGAATAGGCTGTAGCAGTTGAAGCCGGAGATGCTCCCATAGTAGCTGGTGGGTTTAGTGTCGGGTTATTCCAATTATCTAATGCCTCATTCCGCCACCACTCTTCACTATCGGTGGTGCCATCCCCATTATCTTTCTGGCGCTTAAGTGCCCATGCACTTTGTGCGCCACTCTCTGGGTCGGAGTAGCTCCATTCAAAGTCTACACCCTCGGTTAGATTAACTGCTGTCCTGTCTATCGGAGCCAAAGCCGTTGTGCTTGGTGGATCGTTTGGTGTGCCAAGAGCAAGAAATAAGGTTTCACTTTGTGCTCCACCAACTTTACTAGTTGTAAAGCCATCTGAGTCAAAAGAGTCAAGTGCTACAGTATTCTTCCTATCAAACCTATAACTTGCAGTTTCACTATTGTAAGCAACCACTGAGTTGCTCCAAATCGAGCCTGCCGAGGTGGTGCTAAGCGCATCTTCATCGTCGACACCTACGGCCCTATGATTAGTACCATCACTTGCACCAAGCGACCAAGCCGCATTGGGCTGAGGCGTGCTAGGCTGCTGATATGTCATCGAAAAGAGCATAGCCTCAGGACGGAAGCCTACTCCTGAGACCGAATAGGTTGATGAATTAGGTGTAAAAGAACCTGATCTAGCAGAGATACCCGACAGACATAAGGAGATACACTGATACGCGGAAGATAGTGCAGATGTAAAGTTGAGTGTGAAGCCATCGGCGTCCATACTGGCATAGTTCGCTTCTTCATTGACACCCGTACTATCAGAAAATGCGAGACACTTATCTGTGCGCTGGTATCGCGCAGTATTAGAAGTGGTTTGGGCGTCTTGGGTATAGATACTGTTAACCCATTCGTTCCCTGATGAGTCCATTGCACCAATATTTCCGTACATTAATGGTGAAGAGATGGGTAGTGCGCCTGCTGAACCCGAATGGGTGTGTAGGACGAGATCCGAAGTGAATCCTACCCCGGTCACCGGCTTACTACCCGTAGATGTCGGTGAAGTCCAGTTTACTGCTCTAGCCAAGACATCATCCCCACCAATAGCAAGGAACATTATTTCTGGAGAAGTAGCTCCAGAACTGGTAGTCCAGTTAACCGTGAAGCCATCAGCATCAAAAGAAGACAGATCCGCTTCATCACGAGTCCCGCTACTCACACTAGACCGATGTATGCACTTTGCAGCTATTGATCTAGAAGAATTCGAAGTACCAACTGCATCCTGTGATGCACCCGATACTGAATAAGACTCAGTCGGGCCGGAGGTAAATCCTACTGTATGGTATAAATGATCGCCCCATGTTCCATTTGCTGTTGGTGCTTCACCTGCGCTCCAGAAAATAATCGCTTTTGGAGTAAATCCAATACCGGTAAAAGCCTGATTGCCAGTCATATTCTGCTTGGTAAACGACCCTACATAATATTCAGCCACTACGGTCTTCTCTTGATTCTTAGGTAATAAGAAGACTGTGAATCATCCTCGTCTGCATCATTAAAAGTCCAGCCAAGATTAAAAGCACCTTGATAGCGAGCGGTCTCAGGGTTAGTGAGTACAGGAAGACTCGGCGTGGTGTTATTGCTAGATTGCACGACAATTGACGCAATGGCATTGTTGCTACTGTTAAAACTTACACTGTATCCGTCAGTAGGGTCGGTATGCGGCCCTGAGTATCCAGTAATCTCAGGGGAGGCAAATCCAAAGTAGCTAGGACTAGGAGTTGTGTGGGTTAAGCCTGTTGTATCGGCTGCAGCAATAAATGCCACTCCACTATTCCCCCACTCTCCCGCCAGGTTTGCAGAGCTGATATCTTCACCAGAGTAGTTTCGGGTTATATTGTACTCATCTGTACTGCGCAAGGTTACTGTAGTTACTCTTACTTGTGAAGAATTCCATCCTGACCAGGTGTAATCATTGGTGCCAGAAGAAGTAGCAAACTTCCTTAAGATTACTGCCGTTCTTGAACTTCCCCTGCCATAAGTAAAATTCCATCCGTTCACATCAAAAGAAGCGGAACTATTGATTACCCCAATCAGCAAGATCATATCTCCAACCTGAGTATTAGCCGACCAGGAGACAGCGATAGAGGTTCCGGAGACATAAAAATTATTTTTGTCGACTATTGTTAAGCCCAAGATACTCCTACTGAAAAATTCCTATTTATTTTCTCAACAACTGATACAGTTCTACACATTCTGTGCTTATGAATATTTTACCTTAAAGTATAAGGGGTTTAAAGCTTAACTTTCCTCTATAAATGATGGGCACTAGTAACAACTATTTAGTGTTTAACGAGCCGGTTGCTTCGATACAGTCTCTAGCTGAACGAATAGGCTAACAGTACCTACTCCCAGGGCACAGCACCATCAGCGTAGAGGTCCGGAGCGTCGCCATTCAGTGCTAGGAGCAAAGCCTGGGTAAATATCTCTTTTCCTGATCCATAACGCAAAGTTTTAATTTTGGCATAACCCATCGTCGACTCACCATTCGGCTTATCGTGGGTAATCTCAACCATTCCATCGTCAAGTACTTGATCTCTCGTATCAGCCCTTCGGTTTATGAGCATTAGGACAGTCCGACCAAATGCCTTTCTCGCCTCTTCACTGATGAACTCAACTGGAGGTCTAATCTCAAATACGACATCGCAACTAGAATCATCAAGCGTCTTTAACTCTACTGCGTATGGCTTGCCAATCATGTAGTTAATTCTAAGCGATTACCATGAGTATTCACAAGCATAGGCAGTTTATACCCTACTGGGCTTGACTATATCGGTAAGGACCAGGTTCGAACCATACTATAAAATTATAAATAATGTTATGAACACGAACGCCAATAAACAAGCTAGAAGTATGAGCCTCTTACTTCTTTTATCTGAGGTGAAGTATTCAATGATTATGTCTATAAAACCCATACGCACATTATATCAGTACCAGCTAAGCTACATTATATCTGCTATGTAGTTTTATTCTTAACTAATGTATTTCAGGGCTAGTGGACGTGTTCCAAGAAGATATTAGTCGCTTAAGACTCGTTAAATTCCGTCTTAAGAACAAGGCACTTTATGCAGAAACCAAATCTATGACAGGCTTTCTGCATCAGTTATCGCAGCGACTTCAGTACCCTGTTGGGCATGTGCAATCAGCTTAGCGATCCCATGCTGGAACTGCTGACTTTCTAGCACCCACATAGCTTCAGAGGAGCCTTCCCAACATTCATGCATAAACGTACTACTCATGGACCCATACCTTGTATGCCACAACCTCTTGATCGCACCATTTGTAGCTAAGAACACCCCATTGGCTACAGCGATATCCTCCGGGTCTAGTACTGTCCATCCTTCGATATCGGCAGACCGAGTAGACGCGTCTCCTGTGGGCATAGATCTAGACTCAGGCTCGACGTCAAGGCTTTTTAGTAAGTCTGCTATTAGCTTACCTGTCGCCGCTACTTTTCGCTGTCTATCGAGACTCTCTCCGTCAGATTCATTTAGGTCTCTCGGTGCTTCTTCTGTTAGTGCGTGCGGTACTCTTCTCAGTATTCCGGCCATAACTTCCGGATTATTGCGGGTCATAATAGGTAGCATCTTCTCCGCCATCGCTGTACCTCTCTTTAATACAATAAATTTTACATTATTTCATACTTATAGTGAAGGCTACTGGTTGAAGGATCATCCAAGATACTTAAGCAAGTTCACCCAAGTCTACACCTCCTGAGGGGATACACTATGTAGTTGCTGCGCCTTACCCGACGTAGTAGTTGCATATCTTTAGTATTTATTGTTTAATAACTTCAATGTATGAGTGTAATCCTATCGACGAACTTCTAGATACTGCTATCGAGCAGTACGAAACTGCCCCAAATGATGGGGTAGCTATCATCATAACTAATTCTGACGGGAAGATCTTAGCACTTCAGCGAGGCGAAGAAATCACCATACCAACAGAGACTCTTCATACCGACGAAGGTGTGGCAGATGGGATATCACGGTGTCTAGAGGAAGAAATTAGTCCAGTTTTCTCTACAGATGCAAGGGATGTGACCCTGCACATATTTGATGTAGCCGGCTATCACAGTGATGGCGTTCACAGTGAAGATGGCTATAGAGTAAGTATTGCGCATATTAAATGTAAGGGTGATTACGATCCAGTTGGTTTCTTTAAGCCAAACGTAGAATGCTCAAATGCTTTCTGGATAGATCAAGCAGACCTCCTGCAACATAGTAGCCTCAGATTTCCTGATTTGCATAAACTTGCTTTGAGCTTGCTGGCTTAGAGAATGAGAGGAATATGGGTGTGGAGCATATATCAATGACTACCCCCAGCTGAGTTAGTATGCAACTTTCCGGTTATATCTGAATAAACTGTTTAACGCGGCTTAACAGTAATTCCACACGTCTAATTGCATCTTCGCCGTCATTAAGCTTGTGAAGATATCGAATTTCATAATCCATAACTACTGAACCCGGTGGGAACTGTTGCCACGTAAGGTCAATATGGTATTCAGTGCCATCAGCAACGAGCATGTTCCAAAAATGCTTTTCCTGACCTGCACTAGTTAAGATTATGCCCTCAGTGAGTTCGGTATTTGGGAAGAAATGCTGCACAACCCGCGAAGTAGGATAACAATTCCCAAGTGCTGGGTTTCCTTCCGTGAACACCGCTCCGTAGGCCGTATCGGCGCTCCATGAAGCTTCAATTGCTTCACGTACTTCAATTAAACTCGGTGCGGCTCTATTCCCCATGCATCTGATCATACCAAACACAAAGGGTTTTCCGGATAAGTCTATCGTGGTGCTTATGCTTGACTGCCCTTAGTGGATGAACTTCGCAACTTATCATTTAGTTATATTGGAATCAATATAACTAAAAAGTAGGTTACGGGTTGCCTATTATTTAGTAGACTCTTCTATGAATTTGACTACTGGACCTTCATTCTCTGGTCGTAAGTCATAAATAACTTCACCAGACACCACTTCTGGAGGATGGCTACTACCATCTGCTGGAATACGAGTCCTGTAATCACCATCACCACAGTCAGCATCAAACATTATCATATCAACTAATAGACGTTCTCGAGTAAGGGGTGGTTCTTGGCGCGCTGGTTCATTTTCACTCATATGTATATAATAACAGAATGTAATTAAACTCAAATATGGCTGCCCTTAGTGGATGAACTTCGCAACTTCCCAAAAGTACATTAGGTTTCTATTCCGCGCCTTTTCAATTCATCTTTCGACTCAAATTCTAAATAATTTTGCGTAAGCTCTTCGCCAGCCCCGATATCACGAGTAGCTACAAGGTATGCTTCGTCGTGGTTTTCGTCCTGTGTTAAGCTCGCATCAAATGAGTGATTTATAAATTTTGATACATCAAAGTCCACGTGCCATTTTTGGCTAGGTACATCAAAAAACCCCCACCACAATACTTCCTCCCTTTCTTTTTTGTTTAATTGGTCAAATTCTTTTTGAGTTAGATCTAGATCGAGAAGAGGGCTGGCAGTATACACTAGCGCACCTTTCTTGATGTCTTGAGCTGCGAATAATCCTACACCGTGTAGCTTAGATTCTTGTAGTTTATAGTTTATGTGGATCATATGCTAACTATAACAAATTTGGAGGTCACCAGATATAAATTTATAAGCATAGGCGTAATGGCTGGGGAGGAGGGATTCGTGTGTTTATTATGCTCGCTCGAAATGCGTTTCTCGCTCGGCCAAGCAAGGTAACCATAAACTGCCACAGGCAGTTTATGTCCTCTCGGGTTCGAATCCATACCCCTTCTCTAACAAAGCTTTTAGCCATAGCAGAAGGTATACCTAAAAGCTTGGCTGGGGAGGAGGGATTCGAACCCCCGAATGCCAGTACCAAAAACTGGTGCCTTACCACTTGGCCACTCCCCATTATGTACCTCTATTATACCCCGAGATAGCGGGGGGGGGTTCGAATTGTTAATTATGCAGGGATTCGACCCACCTGTAATTTCCTGCTGGAAATTCAGTCGGGCCCGCCTCGCCACCGTCGTGGCTCCGGCTCTCGAACTGCCACTGGCAGCTCTCGCCCCTCATGCCAGTACCAAAAACTGGTGCCACTACCTTTTTGGCCACTCCCCAACGTCAAAAGATGCTGTCAGTTTTCGTTTATTACGATAACGCAATAAACTTCAACTTTTCGCTCTTTTTCCTTTTCAAAACAAAACAGTATCGTTTTGTTTTGGCCTCAATACTATAATTACTGAGCAAGGGTATTGTACCAAAACGCTTGATCTGGTGCTACTTAGCCGGTATAAGAGTCTCGCAAACTTGACCAATCGGCCTTAGGTAAGTGATACTAGAGGGAATGAAAAAGTTGAGTGAACTTATGCAACTAAAGGTCGACGTTAGTAACCGCACTATCTTCCGTGTCTTTGCGATCGGCCTCGGCTTCGTGCTGGCCGTACAGCTAGTCCTAGCTACTCGTCACGCTCTAATGCTGATCTTAGTCGCTTTCTTCTTAGCTATTGCCCTCTCGCCGGCCGTAAACTTTCTGGTGCGGAAAATGCCGCGGAAGAGTCGTGGCTTAGCTACTGGCGCGGTCTATATCCTAGCTATTTCCTTAGTCGTTATCCTAGCTACCTCACTAATGCCACCAATCGTGCGTCAGACCGTACAACTTGTCGAGAGCTTTCCTGACTACATAGAGGAGCTGCAGGAAGCTGATGGATTCTTAGGTACTGTGGTCAACTACTACGATCTAGACGAAGGAACGGGCAATCTACAGGACAGCGTGCTAAACCGGGTATCGGGTGCCGGTGAACCGGTGATCACAGTGCTAGAACGCGTCTTCTCTAACCTGGTATCAACCCTAACTGTACTAGTCCTCACCTTCTTCATGCTAGTCGAAGGGCCGAAATGGGTGAAGAAGTTCTGGGAGCTACAGCCTAAGGGGAATCGCAAGCACCGTAAGAAGCTGGTACAGCGCATGTATAACGTCATCACGAGCTTCGTCAACGGTCAGCTCATTATCGCTTCCATCAACGGTGTAGCCACCTTCATCATACTGGCTATCTTGGGTGTGCCCTTTGCCCTCTCGCTGGCCGGTATCGTGGCGGTCTTAGGCATTATCCCGGTCATCGGTGCGACACTAGGTGCGGTACTGGTCATCGCAGTTGGACTATTCGAATCAGTCACAGTCGCACTGATTCTAACTATCTACTTCGTCGCCTACCAGCAAGTTGAGAATAACGTCATCCAGCCAGCTATTCAGTCTAAATCACTGGGTATGTCACCGCTCTTAATTCTGGCCTCGGTCGTTGTCGGTATCACGCTGGCCGGTATCTTAGGTGGACTGCTGGCCATCCCGATCGCTGGCTGTATCCGCATTCTCGTCATTGACTACTTAGAACAGCACAATCTGGCCCACAGTTAGGTCGATGCCGTGACGGTAACGATCGACATATCGACCGAAAGTATTATCCGGCGTTTAGGTGTCGTTTTATTGCTAGTAGCTGCAGCCCTAGTGCTCTACCATATCCGATCGGCTTTAGGCGTCTTCGTGGTAGCTGGCTTCATCGCCATAGCCGTCAACGGGCCAGTGAATCGTCTAAGCCCTTACATGCCGGGTGAAAATCGCAGGCTGGCTACCACTCTAGTATTCATACTGATCGGTCTGATAGTTAGCTTAATTGTGGCACTGATAGTGCCGGTCATTAGCACTCAAGGTCGTGAGTTAGCCGTGCAGTTGCCGAGCTATCTAGATGAGCTGCAAATGGGTGAGGGCACCTTGAGTCGCTGGCTTAATAGCGTCGATTTAGTGGGTAGTATCGAAACACTGATGAGCAATGTAGCTACCGGCTTAGCTGCCTCTTCCGGCACTGTTATAGGTCTGATTAATCGACTGCTCTCTAACCTCTTACTGCTCGTCTTTACCGTGGCCCTAGCTTTCCATCTGACTATAGAAGGGCCTACATGGATCGATGGGCTATCTAGGCAACTATCGAAACGATTACGTTCAGGTGGGGCCACTTTAATTGCACGGATGTATAAGGCGGTAACCGGCTTCGTCAACGGCCAGTTGATCGTCACCTCGATCTCAGCTACAACTACCTTAATCCTGCTAACCATTCTAGGTATGCCGGCGCCCGTATCGCTGGCAGCGGTCATCTGGCTGACCGGACTTATTCCACTCATCGGGAACACATTAGGCGCGGTAATAATCATCGCTGTCGCACTTTCGCAGTCTATAGTGACGGCTATCATGCTAGGTATCTTCTATATCATCTATCAGCAAATCGAGAATAACGTATTTGAGCCGATCATTCAGTCTCGCACTATCAGTATGACACCGCTCTTTGTGCTACTCTCTGCCCTAGTCGGGGTTTACATTGCTGGCTTCGTCGGTGCTCTTCTAGCCATACCGGCCGGAGCCTGTCTGAAGATTTTGATTAACTACTACATCGAAAAAGGTGGGCCTGAAGCTCTCACACACCGATAAAGACTAGGTACGCGCCCAGACCTGACCCTTCGGAGTGTCCCGTACGGCTAAGTTGTGCTTGGCTAACTCGTCTCGGGCTAGATCGGCTGCTTTCCAGTCTGCCGCCGTGCGGGCGTGTTCACGCTGCTGCAGTAGTTCCTTCTGCTCCTCAGTAATGTCACTAGAGCTAAGTAGGCCTAGGCCTAGCACATCATCAATGGTCTGTAAGTAATTAATGAAACCGTCCTGCTGACTCTCACTGATCAGATTTTGGGCGAATAGTCTTTCATCGTTCGCTATTTGAGCCAGAGCCTGGGGCGAGTTGAGGTCGTTAGCCATCGCATTCAGGAAAGATTCGCTCGACTTATCGAAGCTGATATCAGAGTTGGCTGACTCATCCTTATACAGCTGCCACCGTAGATCGGCCATGGCCCTTAAATCCATCAGACGGGTGTGAGCCGATTTGAGAGTGTCCCAGGTAAAGTTTATCGGTGAGCGGTAATGTGATTGTAGGACAGCTAAACGTAAACTCATCGGGTCATACCCTCGGTCCACTACATCCTGGATGGTGTAGAAGTTATCTAAGCTCTTCGACATCTTCTCCTCATCCACCTGCAGAAAGCCGGTGTGCGTCCAATAGCCGACAAACGGAGTGAGACCGGAAATGGCCTCCATCTGTGTTAACTCGGCCTCATGGTGCGGAAAAATGAGATCGATGGCTCCGCCGTGAATATCGTACTGGGGTCCGAAGTAGTGTTCACTGATAGCCGTATCCTCAATGTGCCAGCCGGGCCTACCCTTACCAAACGGTGCATCCCAGGCCGGCTCATTAGGCTTGTGGAACTTCCAAAGACAGAAATCGTTCCAGCCACGCTTATGTTCACTTTGATCAATTCGCGCTTGTGAGTCGTGCTCACCAACCTGCTGACGACCGGACAGTTTACCATAATCAGGAAAAGTGGCGATCTCGAAGTAGATGCCATCATCTGCTATCTCGTAGGCGTGACCCTTCGTCATCAGCGCCTCCACCTGACGAATAATATCGTCGATATGGTCGGTGGCTCTGGCGTAAGTATCGACAGCCATATTGTTAAGCGTGGTCATATCTTTTAGGTACTCTGCCTCAAAATGGTTCGCCAGCTCTCGCCAGTCCTCACTCCGCTCCCAAGCTCGAGTAATGATCCGGTCGTCGATGTCGGTAATGTTTTGCAAGTAGGTCAGCTCGTAGCCCAGTCGGCGCAGAGTTCGCGCTAGGACGTCCATCTGGATGTAGGTTTTAGCGTGACCGATATGGGACAGTTCGTAAACGGTCGGGCCGCAGACAAACATCTTTACCCTGCCGGGGGCAAGCGGCTTAAATTCTGTAACCTGTTTGTTTAGAGTGCTATAGAGCTTCATCCAGTAGCCTCTCAATAACTGGCACGATAGCTTCGGTGACTTCAGTGTGAGTGGCGTTTTCAAACCGACAAGAAGCGGCCTTGTCGTGCCCCCCGCCCCCGAAATGTTCAGCTGTAAGCCGGGCTACCCCAACGTTAGCTCGCATTGAAGCGTTACTGTAGCCTTTACGTTCGGTGATAACGACGGCAATCTCGACTTCCTGGAGTGTTCTCAACTCATGCTTAGTACGTTCGATCAATAGCTTGTCCTCACTTAGCAGCTTATACTCCTCCGCGGTAAAGTAGGTGACGGCGATCTGATTATCCTTAAAAAAACTAGTACGGGCTAATACTTCGGCTCGTAAATGCAACTGGGTGGCTGGGATACTGCTGACCTTCTCTACGTTGAGCCTGAGCTCCTCCAGATCTACACCTTGTTCCACTAGATAGGCCATCGCCCGAAAAGTAGCGGCACTGGTATATCTAGTAGAGAGATTAACGGTATCGGATTTGATGGCGGCGGCTAGGACATAGGCAGCTTCAGCATCAAGCTCCCAGCCATAGTGCTGCGCCAGCTCGACTACCTGTTGGCCGCTAGCTCCGGCAGTATCGTCAAGCAGCAGCAGCACGTTGGCTCCATTGATCTGATTATTAGTCGAGACGTGGTGATCAATACAGACAAAAGGACGGCGCGAGAGAGCGGCTTTATGCTCACTCCAGGTCCGCTCAATCTGACTGTGAGTACTAGAGTCAACCAGGATAGCCAGGTCATATTTACCTGGTAGATTTTGCGTCACCCGGTCCTGTCCTGGAAAATGTTTCAGGTAGCTCGGTACTTCATCGTGACAGTAGAGTGTAACTTGTTTGCCCAACTTAGTAAGAGCCGCTTCGAGACCGAGACTGGAGCCAAGGCTATCGGCATCGATATGCTCGGCTTGCATGACCACGACATGACTGGCTTCATCTAACAATGTGCCGAAGCGAAGTAAAAGTTCCGGAGTATAGTTCATACCGTTTGCCGTCCTTCTAGCGCCCGAACTAGGGTGGTCTGATCGGCATACTCCAGATCACTGCCCATCGGCAGCCCACGGGCTAGACGAGTAATCTTAATATCCGGTAAGAACCGACGAATGTAGTGTGCCGTAGCTTCTCCTTCCACACTGGCGTTAGTAGCTAGAATCAACTCTTCGATACCTCCCCCTTCTACGCGCCGCTTCAATGAGGCAAGATTGAGCTGGTCGGGGCCGATGCCATCGACGGGAGAGATAATACCACCTAAGACATGGTATACGCCGTCAAAGCTGGCAGCCCGCTCTAGCGCTACTACGTCTAGAGCGTCTTCCACTATCGCTACCACGTCTCGACTACGTTTCGGATCGCTACAGACAAAACAAAGTGGCTCACTAGCAAGGTTGTGGCACTGGCTGCACTCGACGATATTAGCGTGCAGACTCGTCAAAGCCTCTGAGAGCTGACTGGCTTCGCCGGCTCCACGGCGTAGAATCGACATAGCTAAGCGTTCGGCTGTACGAGGCCCGACGCCGGGGAGCTTATTCAGTTCAGAGACCAGAAGTTCTAGAGGTTTGGGCAGCATTAAATTCCGAGATTCAGTCCGGCCGAGGCGCTCTTCATCTTATCGGCTGCGATCTGCTGTGACTTAGTAATAGCTTGCGTGATAGCCGACTCCAGCCACTTCTCAAGTTTAGTCGTATCGGCCACCTTGTCAGGATCTATCTTCACACTTTTGACCTTCTGCTCGCCGCTGATTTGGATTCTGACGGCACCATCGCCAGCCTCGACCTCGACCACCTCGCGAGCCAGTTCCTTTTGAATTTTGCGTAATTGCATTAGTTGCTTAGGATTCATCTGAAACACCTCATATATTTAAGTACTCTCCTATTGTAGCAAACCTACGGACGAAATGAGTGGATAATAGACTACTCTTCCACTCGATACAGCGTGAATAAAGCTGTATCGGAGCGATAGCGAGAGATCTGGGTTACCTGATCGAGCGCAGCAGCTCCGAGCTCGATGTCCTGCTCGCGGTTAAGGTAAGGCACGATTAACCTATCTCCGACCGCTAACTCGACCTCGCCCGCATCCGGTGGAGAGACCTGGATGTACTCGACCTTACCGTCGGTTAAAAAGCTTACCGACAATACTTGGTATTCACTAGCGACCACAAAGTAAGTGCCGTCGATATCGTGAGTCAGCATGAACTCGGCTACCGCCCGCATCGGCTCGTAACTGGCCGTAAAAGTCTGAGGTGCATTAGCCCAGGCCACAAAATAACGCTGATAGCTATAAATAGTAGTGATAGCACCTGCGGCCACGATGATGGTTATAGCTAAGTGAAGTGCTAGTGGGTTACGAGGAAACACACCGCGCCAGCGGGCAATTAGCTCACTCAGCCCAATAGCAGCTAAGATGTAGATGATAGGAGCCGCCGCCACCGCCCGTAATGCGCTAGGAGCGACATTTCCCATACTTAGTGCCGCCGGTAGTAGCAGGACCGCAAGTAGCGATACCAGCGCCGTGTAGCGAATGTCATGCCGCCGCCGCCAGCTCAACAGAAGACCTAGCAAGAAGAGTACACCGACCAGGGCTGTGAGCTGGGGCTCACCGCGCAGATTATGTAGCTGATTACGATCTCCGGCTATATGGAACATACCCGCGGTACGCCCCACCGACTCGACTAAAACTTGAGCCAGCGGCTCATCACGCTGCTCAGCATTAAAGACACTTGTAGTGGGCCGCTCAAAATAGGCGGAGCTGTTAGTCGCCATATAGGCAGCAAAAGGCAGTAGTGTCACCAGGACACTGAGTAGGACTATCAAGAGCGGTTGCCAAAGCTGGCGAAGCTGAGAACGATAAAAATAACGACTAAAGAGTAGGAGTGGAGCGAGAGCTAAAGGCAAAACGTGCCAACTCGGCTGAACATAAAAGCCCAGGCCGATAGCGACCCCGGTAGCTACAAACCAGCCTGCTCTATTAGTCTGGAGTGCCCGTGCTGACAGCCAGAGGATAGTCGGCACTAAAAGAAGCAGCAGTGCTGCCGGTAGTGCTAGCCGACTCATATGAATGGCCCAGGGCGAAATCGCCATAAAAAATGCAGCCATTAGCCCGACCCGACGGGAGAACCAGACCCGCCCTGCCAGATAAATCATGAATACTGCTCCGATGCCAGCTAGGGCGGGCATCAGCCGTAAGGCAAACATAGTAGGGCCAAAAATGGCTACACTTAGAGCCTGCAGGTAGAACAGCAGCCCCTCTCGTCCCCCAGCAGACTCGTAGAAGGGCTGGATATCTCCTTGCAAGATAGAGATAGCGTCGAGACCGTTGGCGGCCTCCTCTGGATGTAGGCCGTAGGGCAGGCTTGGCAGCTGCCAGAGCCGAAACAGAGCAGCTAGAACTATAATACTGACTAGTAAAGTCAGTTCGCGATTAGCAACTAGCCAGTCTCCTAGCTCCTCACGTTTTAGCTCCACCCACTTCCAGATTTGGCGACGATTAGGTAGGGTGAGTTTTCCGCGCTCTATCTGACTGGAAGTGTTATCTAGTAGCTTCATCGGTAAATCAAATTAGTGGCGCAGATAGCAGACATGGCTAGCGGTTCTGCTCGATTGATCGAAACTGAGTCTTCTCGGCATGGAAGTAGAGTTCGACTTCACCGATCGGCCCGTTACGGTGCTTCTTAATTAGTATGTCGGCGATGTTCTGTCGGTCGGTTTCCGGGTTGTAGACTTCTTCACGATAGATAAACATCACTACATCGGCATCCTGCTCAATCGAACCGGACTCACGGAGGTCGGCCAGCTGCGGTATTTGCGGGCTGCGTGACTCTACGCTACGAGAAAGCTGTGATAGAGCTAGAACCGGAACATTTAGCTCACGCGCCAAGCCCTTCAAGCCCCGCGAGATTTCTGAAACCTCTTGGACTCGATTCTCACCGTAGTTACCGCGCCCGCTCATCAACTGTAAATAGTCGACGATGATCAGGCCGAGACCGTGCTCACTCTGGATACGCCTAGCCTTAGTCCGCATGTCCATGACATTAGCCATCGGAGTATCATCGATAAAGATTGGGGCCTCAGATAGAGCACCCATCGCCTCCCCAATCTTGGCAAAGTCGGTATTTTCTAGATTTCCGGTGCGCAGTTTCCAGGAGTCTACTCCTGACTCGGCACTGAGTAAGCGATCGACTAGCTGCTCCTGACTCATTTCCAGACTGAAGATACCCACTGGAATGCCCTCTTTAACTGCTACGTTATGGGCGATATTAAGCGCAAATGACGTCTTACCCATAGCTGGACGGGCGGCCAGGATAAGTAGGTCAGAGTCCTGCATTCCGGCCAACTTGTTATCCAGTCCCTTAAAACCGGTCGGTACCCCGCGGAGCTGACCTTTGTTTTTGTTTAGCTCCTCAATCCGGTCAAAACTCTCATTTAACACGTCCCCGATAGCGCGAAAGCCGGTGTGACCTTTATTCTCAGAAACCCCATAGAGCAGTTGCTCAGCCTGATCGATTAACGCATCTGTATCCTCATCATCACTAAAGCCGAGGTTGGTGATCTCCTGGGCCGCACTAATGAGACGGCGCAGAGTAGCCTTCTTGGCTACAATCTCACCATATTCATGGATGTGGGCGGCGCTAGGTACCGAGTTAGCTAATTCGGTAATATAGCTGGAGCCCCCGACCGCTTTAATGCTCCCACTAGTCTCCAACTTCTCTGAGAGGGTTAAGACATCGATCGGCTTACGCTGCTCATAGAGGTGCAGCATGGCGGTAAATATTTGGTTATGCCGCTGCTCGTAGAAGTCATCCGGCCGAACGGTATCGGCAATCTTAGTTAGTGCCTCTGGATCGATCAAGATACTGCCGAGCAGGCTGCTCTCGGCCTGTACGTTCTGTGGTGGGAGTTTGACCTTATCAGCCATGAGCTACCTCACCACCAAGAATATTTGTGACCTGGGATATCACGTCAAAGTCCTCCTGCTCCGCCTCCGGCTCTGGTGGTGGCTGTTTAGCCTTAGCAGCAGCATCGGACTTAATCTTGACTGTAATATCCCGACCACAGACTGATTTCAGTGCGTCAGCGATCGAAGCTTGCGTTCGCTGCTCATTTAAGCGGCGATAATGAAACTGGAAGCGCGCACTAATCTCACAGCTATCTACGCTAAATGTGACGTCAGTGTTACTTAAAAGAGCGTAGAGCGCTCCGTGTCGCTGCTTAATTAAGCTTAGTGCCTCTATCCAGGCTGTTTGATCGAGCTGGGTAGAGTCCGTTGTTGTAGCAGTCGGATCAAGGCTAGGCTCACTCGGTTTAGCTGTCTCGACCGACTTTGGCTTGGCTTTCACGATTCGGGCCCGGAAATTCTTGGCCGGGGCAGGCCCGACTCGATCTGTTGGGTTCGAGCCAGCTTCTAGTAGTAGGGCTTCAAGCGCAAATTCGATATTAACCGTATGCGGCGGCAGACTACTTAACTGCTCCAGCAGGCTGCGAAGCACGGCTAACGGCTGTTTTGCCTGAATCCGTTCGCGAATCTGGCGACGAACGTAGGATAATAACTGCTTCATTAACAGCTGTGGGGCGATACCACTCTCAAGCAGCTCGTCATACACCTTGAGCATAGCTGCATTATCCTGCGCCTCTACGGCTGTGATGAGACTCGCGATCTGTTCGGTGCGGGCTAGCCCGATCATATCTTCTATCTGCGTCACCGTAATCTCACTCGTAGCGCTAGTGCTGACCTGATCCAACAAGCTAATGCTGTCCCGCATGCTACCCTCGCCGAGAGTAGCTAGTAAGGAGAGTGCCTCATCACTAATCTTTATCTTCTCTTGCTTAGCAATCGACTTTAAGTGCTTCTGGGTAGCGCTATGGCTAATAGGACGAAAGGGGAAATGCTGCGTGCGCGAGATAATAGTTTGGGGCAGCTTATGCGGTTCGGTAGTAGCTAATACAAAGATGACGTGGGAGGGCGGCTCCTCAAGCGTCTTGAGTAGAGCATTAAAGGCGGCAGTGCTAAGCATATGCACCTCATCGATGATATAAACCTTATACTTGGCATAGTTGGGGGCTATGTGCACCTTTTCCCGCAGCTCGCGAATCTCATCGACTCCGTTGTTACTAGCAGCATCGATTTCGATAATATCAGGGTGGTGAGCTGTCTCCTCAATCTCGTTCACACGTCGCGCCAGTATACGAGCCGCACTAGTCTTCCCCACTCCCTTAGGCCCGGTAAAGAGATATGCGTGGCTGATACGATCAGCCTTAATAGCCTGCTCCAGCGTAACAGAGACATGATTCTGCCCTACCAGATCGGAAAAATCATGACTACGATAGTGACGATAGAGCGCTATTTTGCCCACGTGTTAGTTTTCCTCCAATTTCTGATTCTAGTATGGCGCACATCGGCCATAATTTCCAGAGCTAATTTACAAGTCTAACGGTTATTAAGAAAAACTATGCTCGCCTCCGACTAGAGGAAATCGGAGGCGAGCTGAGCGGCTTTTAACTCGTAATAGCGGCTTCGATAGCGGCCCATTCGGCCGTATCGTCTTCAGGGATTACTGCGGTAACTTGATCTCCAGCCTGAGCCTTAAAGTAAGTGACGCTCGCGAGCAAGACCCGATAGTCCTGCTCATCCACTTTGATATAGTACTGGCCACCCTTCTGCTCGACGGTACCTATCACCTTCTTGCGCGGTACGGGACCAATTTGCTTGTAGATAAAAGTTCCGTCATCGGCGATGGTTAGTTTTAGGATATCACCCTGAACTAGCTTTGACTTAGAGGCATAGTTGGCCGGTACCGGGTAGGTCTTACCATCCGGTCCAATCATATTCTGACCGTCAAACACACCTTCAATTACCTTACCGATTTCCTGCTCACTAGAACTGGGTGTTACGGTCTCCTCGTCACCGACAAGACTAATCAGCAGCTCTTTGGCTGCTGCTACACTTGTTTCTGCTTCGTCAAGCAACGCCCGCAAGCGTTTTAGCTGTTTGTCTGCTATGTCTGTCATGTTTGTGTCCTAATTAATAAAACGTAGAATAAAGCTCCCTAACTTTATTTCCCCATCACTGTATCAGTTTTACTATACAAAAGTCAAAACATTTATACAAGCTACTATCCCGGTCTGGCGCCGAGTACAAAAACTGCTCGGGACCCTTGCCCGAGCAGTATAATGTTTCGCGCGATGTCTGAGTTAGCTTAGGCTAGCTCGACGGTAGCGCCAGCTTCTTCGAGCTTAGACTTAGCATCTTCAGCTTCGTCCTTCGCTACGTTCTCTTTGACGGCTTTCGGAGCACCATCAACAATGGCCTTACTCTCGGCTAAACCTAAGCCAGTGATCTCTCGTACCGCCTTGATGACGTTGATCTTGCTAGCGCCGGCATCGGTTAGAGTTACAGTGAACTCACTCTTTTCCTCGGCAGCTTCGCCAGCTTCAGCAGCTGGAGCTGCAGCGGCGGCGGCTGGAGCGGCGGCTGACACACCGAAGTGGTCCTCTAGAACTTTAACTAGCTCGCTCAAGTCCAGTGTGCTGAGAGTCTCGATCTCTTTTACCAGCTTCTCAAACTTCTTAGGAATTTCGGTCTTTGCTTCTTCTGCGACCTCTGCGGTCTTATCTTTTGCTTCTGCCATGATATTCTCCTTTAACTCGAATTAATCGAGTAATTATCTAATTTAAGTTAATTATGCTTCCTTAGCCTGTGCGACGCCGTCGAGAACCGTTACTAGTCCACGCAGGTTACCCTGTAGGACGCTAACGAATCCACTTAGTGGAGCTGCGATAGTACCTACCAGTTGCGCCGTCAACTGCTCGCGACTTGGCAGGCTGGCCAGTTTAGCCACCTGGGTGGCATCGAACCATTCACCCTGAGCGTTAAAAGCGCCTAGTGGTGTCAATGACTCATGTTTCTTAGCGTAGTCACTGATAGTTTTAGCCGGTGCTACCGGGTCACTGTAACCGAAGGCGACGGCGATCGGCCCTTCGAGCTGTGAGAGATCGAGATCCTTAAAGCTGTCGGCTACGGCCAGTTTGAACATCGCGTTCTTTACCACGCGGAAGTTTCCGCCCAGTTCACGCATCTGCTTGCGCAGCGCTTGCGCCTCATGCACCGTTAGACCACTATAGGCCGTCATTACGGTCATACTGCTTTGAGTGAACTCTTCTTTCAGAGCTTCAACCTGGGCTTCTTTTTGTGTACGAGAAATTGCCATGATGGTACCTCGTTATTATGTTTAGTGAGCATTAAAAAATCTCTGACACCGACCAGTCAGAGATATATTCAACAATCTAGCTGTTGCCAACTAAGGCTTAGTTCCGACTTAGTTGGATATACCTCGGTAGCATTCTTAATTCAACCTTTAGGGCTGAGCGCTACGGTCTTTGGCTCACTGTCGGAGAGTATAGCCTATCCCTCTACCTGATGTCAAAGCTTGAATTAATTGACTATTGTAGTATATAATGTCATAACTATGATAAATGAACTCGCACGCCAGTCTAGTAATGAGCTGAACGACCTAGCGCAGGAAGCCTTTATCCGTGACCGCATGAGCGATATGCGCGATACTATCCAGCTCCAACAGCGTGAGATCGAACGGTTGACGACGGAGAAGAACATCGATCATCTCACTCAGGTAGTAAATCGTAGTGGCTTTGAGCTGTTAATTGACGAGGAATGGAGTAAGCTTAAGCGACGCCGACAC
The DNA here is from genome assembly GCA_040903985.1 of Candidatus Saccharimonadales bacterium. NCBI lineage: Bacteria > Candidatus Saccharimonadota > Candidatus Saccharimonadia > Saccharimonadales (SeqCode) > Saccharimonadales bacterium (SeqCode). Next base: position 29,934 of record JBBDUI010000002.1, on the reverse strand, counting down.
GACAACCCTAATACGGCCCGGCTATCTCTAATCTGCATCGATGTAGATGATTTTAAAATTATCAACGACTCCTATGGCCACCCAGCCGGAGACGCAGCTTTAAAGACGGTTACTGACGCGATGAATGCTCGTCTGCGTGAGAATGACATTATCGCGCGTTTTGGTGGAGATGAGTTCGTGATAGCTCTACTCGATGCCGATGAAGATGACGCTCTAGGGATTGCCGTCGACCTAGTCCGCCTGGTTGCCGGTACCGACATCAGCTATAACGGTAGAACTGAGTTCAACTGTACCATCTCGGCCGGGGTTAGCTCATTGAGCGATCAGACAAACTGGACAGAACTTTACAAACAGGCCGACGATGCCCTCTACGCCACTAAGGAAGCCGGTAAGGGGCATGTACTGTCCTACCGACAACTTACACAGTAGTATTTGACAGATTAGCTGTTTATTATTTAAGGTGAGTCTATAGCTTAGCTGCCGATAGGGGTGACTCGATGCAAGTTTTAACGATAAGGCTTGCATGGAATCATCTGATTCCACCGCTCGAAGGGTAACTTTTCGAGTGTACATTTACATTTTGGGAGAGGGACAGTGTCCAACAAGCGTACCGAGCGGGAGATCGTGGCGCTGGTTCGAAAAAAGGGTGGTACGTACTTCACTCGCCGCGACGACATCGCCGGTGATCTCCTCCGCTGCTCAACCGCCCGGAGAACCACCAGACAGGCAATCGAGAAGTGCGTAGACCGATGCATCCAACGAGGAGTGCTGTTACCCATTGAGGAAGAGGGCAAGCTCATCGGTCTTCGTGTACCGGCCCGGTAGTCTCAACGACATCTAGATGGTGTAACTCCTCCGGGGTGGTCGGCTGCGAAGGGTGCACAATTGGTGGATAAACCCACCTGCGCCGTGCCGACCACCCCGACCACCACCCGGTCATACCTCCCTCTCCCGCCCTAGCATATCTCCACCATAATAGTTATGCATGCTATGCGTCTGTCTATGAGGTAAAATGATGGACAAAGGAGTTTTATTATTTATGAGTGCAGAATTTATAGATCCTATAGGATACAACGAGGATAGAGAGCCGGATACGCAGTACCGGCAGCTACTAGAGGAAATTATGCTCCGAGGCGAGGAAGAAGTAACTGCGCTCAAACTTGACGAGGAAGGTGTAGAGCGACCGGCCACTGCCCGTTATATCGACATGCATACCATGCGCTACGATCTTACTAATGGATTCCCGCTCATCACTGAACGTAACTTAAGCAAAGTATTTCCCAAAGCTATCGGTGAACTTGTCGGCTTCATGAACGGAGCTCACACTTTAGATGAGTTAGAGAGCTACGGCATGCCACGTAAATGGTGGGAAGGCCAGGTCACACCTGAAATGACCGCTATGCTTGGGCTAGCTGAAGGTGACCTCGGCAGCGCCTCATATGGCCCCAACCTAGCTGCATTCCCAGATCGGAACGGGGAGCCATTTAACCAAATCAAAGCCATGGTTGACCAGATTCGTCACCTACCTCAGCTCCGCCGCCATATGATAACTTCGTGGTATCCACCCGAAAGTTTTCGAGCACCAGGGTATGATTCGAAGGTTATCGTTGCACCTTGTCACGGTACCGTACTGCACGCCCGGGTTACAGCGAACGGTGATCTTACACTGAAGCATTTCCAACGAAGCGGTGATGTGCCAGTAGGTGTTGTCAATAACATTGCCCAGTGGGCCGCCTTTACCGTAATGCTAGCTCAAGCTACCGGTTATCGACCGAAAGCTTACATTCACGTCATATCAGATGCACATATTTATGAGAATCAGTTTGAAAAGGTAGAAGAACTGCTAGATAGAGCGCCGAAGCCACTGCCGCGAGTCCTGGTTTCTAACGAAGTACCTGTCGATCCTGATATTCGATCTGATAAATCACCGTCTGATGCACCTCGTAGTGATATCTTTAGTTATCGCCCCGATGATTTCCAGCTGGATGAATACGATGCTCACCCTTACTTCCATATACCGACCCCGCAATAAGGAGATAACTGTATGGCTCCTGAAAAAACAATAGTCGTCGCTTACGACAGAAACCGAACCATCGGCTACAAGGGATCGATGCCGTGGCACGGCCAGTTACCGGCAGATTTGCGTCATTTTAAGGAGCTTACCTTCGGCCACGCAGTTGTTATGGGAAGACACACCTATGAATCAATCGGTCGACCCCTACCTAATAGACATAACATCGTCTTAACTAAACAGCGAGATCTACAGCTTCTCGGCTGCACCGTAGTCAACTCACTCGAATCAGCTTACGAGAGTGCCGCCGATGAGGGGGGTATCTACGTGATTGGGGGCAGTAGGGTCTATAGTATCGCTATGCCGACTGTAGATAGACTCGTAGTAACAGAGATTGAGGCCGACTTCCCTGGGGATACCTACTTCCCGGAGATTCCTCCCGAATGGCAAGAAGTATCCCGTAGTCAAACTTACGAGGTTGATGAAAACAACCGATATCCCTACACTTTTGTTGAATATGAACGAATCTAAAGACACCCCACCAACCACAGTTTATCTCCCTAATGCCCGTCAGGCAGATCAACGTGCCGCGATGGAGAGCATCGCTGAACGCGGAATCTGTTTTATGTGTCCCGAACACATTCCTGAATTCTACGGCGAGAAAGACGATATCATTGCTGAAGGCGAACACTCATTTCTAGTGCATAACGGCTATCCGTACGAGAATACCGACTACCACATCATGGCCATTCCTAAACTTCATGCTACTAGTATCCAAGAGCTAAGCGATGAGTTCTTAACTGAGGCCTTCGGTTACTTCAAGGACTTAGAACAGAAATTTGCTATCAAGGGTGGCGCTATCGCTATGCGTTTCGGTGACCCCTCAGAAACGGGCGCGACTGTCCACCATCTGCACATCCACTTTATAGTACCGGCTCAAGGAGTAGACTTTAGTCAAAAACCGCTACTCTTTCATATCACCCCGCGCCGGCAGTAATTATTTAATAGTAGATTGCTATTTTTGACTTGTGCCCGTCGCATCAATATAATTCCTGTATGTCAAGAAAAAAGGTGGTGTCTATACCTGATATAGCTGTTGTTAAACAAAACAGCAGCAACTCTGCTCAACGCCTAATCGCTGATTTTGAGACTTTAAGTGAATTTCTAACCCTCTTACGGGCAGATAATCACAAGATTGTGTTAACCCAGGGTGTTTACGATTTAATACACGAAGGACATGCTAAATATCTCGAAATGGCCAAGTCGTACGGCGATATTTTAATTGTCGGCATCGATTCCGATGAACTCACCCGCAAACGTAAAGGCAAAAGCCGTCCGATCGTACCCGAAAAGGAACGAATTGAGATGTTAGTCCACTTACGTCATGTCGACCTAGTATTTTTACGCCAGCTCGACCACGACATCGGCGATCTGATTCGCGCGGTTAAACCGGATATTCTGGTAACTTCCTCCAGCACCGGGGACTTTCCAGATGATCTAAAAAAAGAGTATGAAGAGCACTGCGGCCAGATAGTCACTCTCACGCCTCAATCTACTACTTCTACGACGGCGCGCATCAGACGTCTGACAATCGACGGAGCGGAGCAGCTAGCGGAAGAGATACACACCCTTACTAAACAGTTCATAGAGAGAATTCGTAATAAATGACGAACCAAGCTATAGTCGCCTATGTCCCTGCGCTTCATCAGGGTTATATAAATTTTTTTCAGCACCATGTGGGTGATATATACCTGATTGGCGAAGACTTACTGAAAGAAATACCCCGACTCGATCGAGATATAAGAGCTATAGAGCCCAATATAATGCGCCGCGCAGTCGACAGTATCGAAACCACTAAAAAGATCGGCGTCCTTAATAAGAAGACTATCAAAACTACACTGAATAAATACGACACGATAGTTATGCCGGACGAAGACGTATCTCAGCTGATTATAGACAAGTACCTCGACCGCAAGAAGGTTAAACTAATCTCCACTTTCCTCCGTTGGGACCGACAGATTAGTACGCAAGACAGTGAGGCCCCGGCTCACCGCCAACTCTCAAGCCAGAAGTTAGACGTAGAGCTAATGGCTAAAGCAGTTGATGAAGCTCAGAAGAGCCCGGACTGGTGGCGACAGGTGGGATCACTCGTAACTAAGGGCGGTACTATACTCCTGCTAGCCCACAATCGACCGTTGGTGGCTAAAGACTACTCCTCTAACACATTCGGCGATCCGCGTAGTAATTTCGACGCCGGTGAATTTATCGAGGTATCAAAAGCGATACATAGTGAGGCCGCCCTCATTGCCCGAGCGGCCCACAATGGTACTGCACTAGAAGGAGCCAGCCTCTACGTCACTACTTTCCCTTGCCCCGTTTGCGCTAAGCTGGTTGCCGAAGCAGGCATTAGCAAAGTCTACTACACCGAAGGGTACTCCCGACTTGATGCTGGAGATATCTTTGCCACCTACGATATCGAACTAATTAAAGTAGAGCTTTAATTCGCATTCACAGTACACGGCCGCGCCAGGCGGTCTGGGCTAACATGTAAACCTGGTGTCGATCCGGTTCAGCTTGTCCATGGCGCATAAAGACCTCGACCGTTAGGGCACCGAAGGCGGCCGATATACGGCTCTCATTAGCCCTTAGATAGTGTCGGACGTAAGGGTACACCTCGGCGTATTCTAGAAGTGACGTTATTTGGTTGGATAACACGCTTGTAGCCAGCCACTCCAGATGCTCGGTGAGAATCTGGTCCTGTCCTGGGCTTACATTAAAGGCTCGAAGGCCGGTACGCAAATACCCGATCCGTTCAACTGCGTTAAAAGCATGGCCTAACTTGGAGTCTCTATCGAATATAATCGTGTCGAGGTGAGCTTTGACTTCGTCACGTCTGGGATCGTCCAGATCGAAGAATTCATCGAAGAGCCGGGAGAATACCGTACGTTCAACAGACTCATCATCGGCCGTCTTAAGCTCGTAGTTAATATCCCCTACTACTGCCTCCTGCCAATCATGAACCTTAGCAGCCAATAGGAACACATACGTTTCGAAGTTACTAAACCTAACAGGAGAATCGTCTTCCGCTTCATGGTAGAGAACGAACTGACGAGCTATACCGTATGTGATTGGCATATGCTCCAAACAGTTAACGTCGGCTCCTAGAAGTTTCCGCCACTGCCCAGGGTCGACCTGCTCTGGTCGGTAACGGTCGTAACGTATAACCCCTGCTAACGTCTGCCCGTATTCGCTATCCGCAAATCGTTGGTGAATTTCCACGTAAGAGCTTTGAGTAGTAAGACCAGAAGATAGCTCACTCATGTATAATTTCTCCCCGTATAAAGTTGACCTAAGTGGCACACATTATAGTATAGATCATACGAATAACCATGAGCTTGACATGGTTAGCTAAGCTCGAGTTCTTCATAGAACAGCCTACCTATATCTAGCAGGTCTATAATCTCCCGAGTGCCTGGTAAGAGATCGAGAGTAATCAGAGTGTTTATGGGCACCCAGACTGCCACCCCAGCCGTGCACTTAATAATTTCTCCGGTCGGGTCGTCCCCTACAAATACATGAGATAATTGGTGTTTCTTACACTCACCACGCCCGAACTCACGAATGTACACGTTACCGGCCCACTTAAGTTTTGTTTTGAGACCGGTCTTTTCTAATAACTCACGTTCGACAGCTGAGAGGGCCGACTCCCCGAAGTGGAGCTTACCGTTAACCAAGCTGTACCTACCGTACCCAGGCTCTCTAGCCCACTGGAAAAGAAGCACCTCTTGCCGATCATCTCGAAAGCAAACGGGGGCGGTGACGATCTTAGGCTGCAGACGTACGCTTAAACCAGCCAAACTCATACGCTCGGCCTCCTGCTTACCCTGTGCACTCAAGTGGTAGAGATTATCAGTCTTCTCTACCATGCCCTCGTCTTGGAGTTGCCTGAGGTAGTAGATGAAGTGGTTATTCTCAACTTCGACTGGCCGTAATGCTGCAAAGCGCAATCCTTGACTCAGGATAAGCTTTTCTAAAATGTCTTGTTTTATTGGATGCATAGCACCTTTATCTCCAGGCATAGTGTAGAGAGATAATTCGCTAATGTCCAGTCAAGCTACCTTGACCGAAGTATAAGAACGAGACCTACGCCTCGCTCTTAACTCTCTTTTTAGCCTAAATACTTTGTAGTTTTAGGCGCCCTGTACGCTGCTAGCAGCTAACTTAATAGCCGGTCCCATGCTGGTCGTAAGGGTTAAGCTCTCAACATAAGTTCCTTTGATAGAACTGGGGCGTGACCCTTTAACGGCACCTAGCAGCACCTCGAGATTCTCCAACAATTGCTCTGAAGTGAAGCTGACCCGACCGATAATCTGATGAATAATGCCGTAGCGATCTACCCGGTACTCGATACGTCCGCCTTTGAGCTCCTTAACTGTCTTGGCGACGTCAGCCGTAACCGTACCGGCCTTCGGGCTAGGCATCAGCCCCTGTGGGCCAAGTGTCTTAGCGTGTTTACTTAGATCACGCATCATGTCTGGGTGGGCTACGAGAATATCAAACTCGACTTCACCTTTACCAATCTGCTCTAGCAAGGTCTCGTTACCAGCTAAGTCAGCGCCGGCTTTCTTTATCTTGTCCAGCTCTGCATCAGGGGCGAGAGCTGCCACACGCTGACTCTTGCCGCTACCGTGAGGTAAGACAAGCGTTCCGCGGACTAACTGATCGGCCTGTTTAGGATCGACTCCTAGGTTGATATGCAGCTCGACGGCTGCGTCGAATTTAACATTTGATGTCTTCTGAGCGAGCGCTATAGCTTCGGCTGGCTCATACTCTTTACTCTTATCGATTTCGCTAAGTACCCCACGGTAGCGCTTACTACGACGCTCAACACGAGGGCGAGGAGGATTTGCCGGCGGGGCCGATTTAGCAGTGCGTTTAGTCTTTTTCGGTGTAGCTGTCTCTGTCTCCTCAGCAGTCTCACTGCTCTCTTCTGTAGCCGATTCACTCATAGTCGTAAATACGGCACTACGCAGGTCATCAATCCGAGCGTACTCATCCGGGTTAAGCCCGAGAGTGGCAGCAAACTCATTCAGCTCACCGCGCTTCATCTTCTTAATTTCAGTCTCTGTAGCCATCTTATCTCCTTCGTGGTCCAAGCCCCCGCTAGTAGCGAGGTCCCACTGTTGCGTTAGTTTATTACTTCTCTACCTCGACGCCCATACTACGAGCGGAACCGGCGACCACACGCTTAGCAGCCTCTAGGTCATCGGTATTCATATCGACTAGCTTAACTTCAGCAATCTCGGCCACCTGTTGGGCAGTGAGCTTACCGACCTTAGTCTTGTTTGGCTCACCGGAAGCCTTATCGATACCGAGTTTTTCCCGAATCAAATCATCGGTCGGTTGACCCTTAACAATGAAGGTGAAGCTTCGATCTTCGTAAATCGTCACGTGAACCGGTAAACTACCCTGCATATCTCGAGTCTGTTCGTTAAACGGATTTATAAAATCCATCATATTCACACCGTACTGACCCAGGATAGAGCCAACCGGTGGTGCCGGTGTAGCCTTCCCGGCCGGCACTCTCATCTTGATATTCGCAACAATCTTCTTAGCCATGATTTACTCCTTATACCTTCTCTACCTGTAAGCTATCTAGCTCTACCGGTGTTTCGCGTCCAAAAATATTTACTAATACCTTAATCTTGCCCTTTTGCTCATCGATCTCAGAGATACTACCATCGAAGCCTTTAAATGGTCCGTCGGTGATATTGACGGACTCTCCCGGGGTGAAGTTGATCTTATACTTCGGCTCTTCCACACCCATTCGCTTCTTGATCGAACGGATCTCGTCCTCACCGACTGGAGTTGGTTCGTCCCCACTACCGACGAATCCGGTAACATTGGGAGTGTTGCGCACGGCATACCATGACTCTTCAGATAGAATCATCTCTACTAGCACGTAGCCCTGGAAGATCTTATTCTCGACCACGCGACGTTTACCGTTCTTGATCTCGATCTGTTTTTCCTTCGGTACGATAACGTCGAAAATCTTATCGGCTAGGTCCAACGTCTCGATGCGCTGCTTGATATTGTCCGACACCTTGTCTTCATAGCCTGAATAGGTATGAATGGCATACCACGCCCGCTGTGCTTCGGCTGTTTCGCTCATTCTCTAACTCCTTACAATCCTAAAATTATCTGTTGTAGCACTTCGGTAAGACCGTAGTCCACGGCTGCTATAAATCCGCCCACGAGCAGTGAGAGTATGATAACCGCTACCGTTAGCTGAATCGTAGTCTTACGATCCGGCCAAGTAACTTTTTCCAGCTCGTGCCAGGACTCCTTAAAATACGTTAGCAGTGCGCGCATAACCGGACGGTCCTCCAAATAAAAAAAGCCTGCATTTCGGGGCTTTTGTCAATCATACGGTATAACACTAGTGCCTGTCAATCATCAGTACGTGTTGAAATCGCCTTAGCGGGCTAGGGTTGAGGCTACTTATGATAGCATAGGACATATGTTGTTCCTCATAGTCACTATCACAGCCAGTGGTCTGTTACTCACAGCACTCTACAGTAGCTGGTCGAACCGAGTTGTCGGCAAGCCGTTAAACACATCTGAAGCACCTACTGTCTCCCTGCTGATTCCGGCGCGGAACGAGACCCACGCCATCACAAACAGCCTGCATCAGGCGCTGGCTCTCGATTACCCAAAGTTAGAGATTATTGTCCTGGACGACCTCTCTGGCGATGCTACTTCCGAAAAAATCCGCGCCTTTGCCCAAGATGGAGTTCGCTTTATGAAAGGTCTACCACCACCGAATGGCTGGGTAGGCAAGAACTGGGCCTGTCAACAATTGGCCCAGACAGCCAGTGGCGAATATCTGGTGTTCTGTGATACGGACGTACTACTTAAGTCTAAGGGCTTGAACCGGCTGATTCGGGCGATGGTGGCTGGCAAACTAGACGGCCTCTCCACTCTACCCCAGCTGCTATTGCAGTCGCGTCGACAGATCCTCTCCTACCCGTTGCTGAACTGGCTGATACTCCTTATCCCGCACCAGAGCACCGCTTTAGCTCCGGCCTACGGCGGCTTGCAGATATTTAAGACCACCGCCTACCGTCAACACGGTGGCTTTGCACGCTATCCAGAGGTAATGCTGCCCGAACTGATGCTGGCTCGCCACTTTAGTCGCACCGGGAGATTCCGTTTCTTCAATAACTATCGACTCGATACAGTGCTACTGAAGAAGCCGAGTAGCCTGATCGAATCTCGGATTCGTTATTTGTGGCCACTATACCGCGATTTTTATAGCCTTGGTCTGCTGCACTTCTCACTAACTTTACTGCCCTTAATTAGCCTAGCTCTCTACCCCTGGCTATATCTGATAGTGGCGGCGGCTTGGCTCGTAACTATCCGCGGGCACGTCAGTAATTCCTCCCTCGGAATTCTAGCCCTACCCTTCATCTGCCTGCTCGAGCTCGGTCTGCTCATGGCCTCCATCTTGCGTCACCGCCGCGGGGCGGTCGCCTGGAAGCAGCGAGACGTCAGTCAGTCCCAGTTGGTGACTCATCAGCAAGCATAGGCTCGGCCGGTAGCGCACAATAGAAGGTAGAACCTTTATTAAGCTGACTCTCAAACCATAATCGTCCGCCCATTCGCTCGACTAGTCGCTTAGTGATGTAGAGGCCGAGACCAGTGCCGCCACTCTGTCGCGTCCGGTAGTCTTCCGAACGATAGAACTTCTCGAAGATATGCTTTTGATCAGACGCCGATATGCCGATACCGCTGTCTTTGACGGCAAACACTACACCATCACCCTCACTATCAGCGCGAGCGATTAAGGTAACCGTACCTGTTTCAGTATATTTTATGGCATTGGTGATGAAGTTCTGCATGATCTCTTTCACTGCGTCCAGGCTGGTGGTAATCGGTCGGACAGCCTTCTCTACTTCAAGCTCAAACTTCAGGCCCTTAGCAGTAGCCTGCTGGCGATAATCATCTTGCAGACGGTTTAAGAAATCAGCCGGATCAACCTCGGCCACATCTATCTCCAACCGACCCTTCTCGGCCTGAGCCAGGACGTGCAAATCGTTAACTAGATTACTCAAGAATAGTACGTTCTCATGGGCCTGCTCTAGTAGCTTCCTGCCCTCCTCGCTCAGCTGATCAGCAAACTTCGGCATCATAGCGGTAGATATATTGGCCTCAGCGATAGCGATTGGGGTACGCAGCTCATGTGAGGCGGTAGAGATAAACTCATCACGCTGCTCATCGAGAGTCTTCTGTTTAGTGATATCCCGTAAGACGAAGATGAAGCCGGCCCGGCTCTGCTCACTTCCAGGCGACGAAACCGGAGAGACGCTCAGGTTGATATCGATCTCCGATTCATCACTGGCCCGAAAGTAGATATCATCACGTACTAAGGTACCTGAAGCTTGCTGGGCGGCGGCTATAACTTCAAAAGGTTCGCCGTTAGGCTGTTTCAACTGGACAAGATGTTCAAGCGACTGATTGTAGAGTGATTCGTTAGTGTTAAACAGCTCTAAGGCCGCTCCATTATAAAGCAATACCTTCCCTTGCTGATCGGTAGCCACCACGGCATCGGCCATACTATTAATTAAGCTAAGTAGGCGAGTTCGTTCGAAGTAGAGACTCTGATTGGCTTCATCTTGCCGTTCAGTATCACGGCGATAGTTGTGCGTCACCCGCTCGAACAGTAGACCTAAGACCGTAAGGCCAACCAAATAAAGGCTCAGCTGATACCACTGGGAAGGAGTCATATTACCTTGAAATTGGTACCAGCTAGCGATACCGACCGTGACGTAGGCCACAAATAGACTGGCTACAATACCGCGCAAGCCGTTCCAAATAGCTGAAGTGAAAAGCAGCAAGATCAGTAGCTGAAAATAAGGACCAAATACGTCGGTAAAGAATATCAGCAGCACCGCTACGATAGCATGATGAAGGATGAGTAGTAGACGACGCACCCGCGGGGCAGTGTAGTCACCTACCGGAAAGAAAAGCGTGGGGATAATACCCAGTAACGGCAATATATAGAACAATCCTCCGAGATTGGTATCGATCGTATTGGAAATAGAATAGTCGATGATGACGGTAATGGCGATAATTATCTGAACGATAAAAACCGAATGGTCTTGCTGGAGGTGCGACAGTTTATCTCTAATTAGCATTAGCAGTATTGTAGCCTAGGCGTAAGTATAGTGGCAACTAAACCGTCCCTAGCCGATATAGTGGAGAATGTACTGCGCCACACTGAAGTAGACTAGGATACTACTTACATCAAGAACTATTGTGCCCAGGGGTCCGCTCGCTACTGCCGGATCATAGTGTAGCTTGATGAATAACCAAGGCATGATTACAGACACCAGCCCGGCAAATATAATACTGATTAGAGCGGCGGTAGATACGATTAATGCTAAAACTGGCTGGGAAAGCCAGGCCATGATAGTGGCGGCTAGCACTAGACTGATTAGCACTCCAATAATGCTAGCTACCGATAGTTCCCGCCGAATCGAGGTGCCTAAACTACGAGAAAGACCGAAGGCATAGGCGCGGACATAGATGGTCTGTACCTGATTACCGACGGCCCCAGCCAAGTAGACTATGGTCGGTATGAAAGCGGCCAAGAGCAGCTCCTCTGTCAATGCCCGCTCAAAGCTCTGCACGACACCGGCGGCCAGTAACCCGCCAAACGTACCATAAAGCAACCAAGGTAGCCGTCCGCGAATCTGGATGCCTAGTGATTTACCGCTGATTAAACTGCGTTGGACTAGACCGGCTTCTTTGACTAAGTCCTCAACGTTCTCATCATGAAGAATCTTGAGAATCTTATGGGGCGGCACAACGCCGATGAGGATGCCACGCTCCACTACTGGTACCGATTTCAGTTCGTGTTTTAAGGCGAGACGCACGAGGTGCTCCTGATCAGCCCGGGGGGCGATACTGATCACTTCTCGTTCAAGCAGGTCATCGATAAGAATGGTTGCATCGTGCATAAATACCTGACGCAGAGAGACCAATCCCATCAATCGCCCGTCACTATCTACTGCATATACATAGTCAGCCGTAGCCAAACTATCCCCATTATCATGAAGAAACTTCCTCACTTCATTTAAGCTTGTACCAAGTGGTAGTACGGCCAGGCTGGTTTCGCAGATTGCACCAGCAGTCTGAAATGGATATGACTGTTGTAGGTTAGACATTTCTTCCAGTATAACTTGCTTGGGTTTAAAACGGTACGTTTATTCCGCAGTAGTCTCGTCTATTAGCTGCAGTTCTAAGGCCTCGACATCCTGACGAAGCTCTAGAACCTCCTCTTCTAATTCGGCTTTTCGTTCATCAAACTGGAGAGTGCGTATTAAGTATCCCATCGCACCGCTCACTAGAATCGTGATAATAATTATAACGGTAAAAAGCGCTTTACTGATCTTCATCGGTATCTCCTGTCTGCTAAGTAGTTTTATACCTTTTATTATAACGGGCGGCTTACACCTCGGGCAAACCACATATCAGCCTATTTAATTAGTCCGGTAGGCGGGTTCGATCCCAGCGCTATCGCACTGCCATAGAAAACTAAGCACTCCGCAAGGAGTGTTTAGTTTTCTATGGCAGGAGATAGCGGACGCTTTTCAAACATCAGCTCTAGCTGCTAATGAAGATTATAGACTAAAAAGCTTAGTCGAAACATTTAACCTATCGGGAACGTTATTAACCGCACAGGAGCTTGTGTAAGCTTATGCGTCGCTCAGTTCAAGAAACACTAGGTAGACCAACTGTAATCACACCTGAGACTGTCAGGAAAGTCGTAGTGGCAAGAGAGAGTGGTCTGAGCATCAGGAAAGCATGTCAAGCCACTGGTATATCACACGAAGCCTACTATTATCACATTCGAAATAAACGACACTTTTCAGACATTTTAGAGCTATCTGAGAACACAGTTAAAGAAAGGGCTAGGCTAGGAGTTATAGACGCCATTATTCGAGGTGATTTGCCTACTATACGTTGGTACTTGGAACGAAAAGACCCCGACTTTAGTAAGAATAAGGAGAAAAATGAAAAATAACGAAGAACAACAAGATTTTATAGAATTTTGTAGGCTTTACATACAAAGCGTGCGGTGGCAGGCTGCTAAATCAGATAAATATAAAAACGCTCCACATGAGTACACCGTTACTCATTGGAACCCTGACAGAAGACCTTGGTTTGAGCACATGGTAATGGGAATAAGACAGTATGGCTATACAGAAAACTTTGGCAATCAAACTTATAAATATCTAGATATAGATGGACATAAATACTGGACGCAAGGGGCTCCACTATACATGACAATCTTAATAAACAGGTCTAGTATCAATAATGAGAAGTTACAACTGATTAATTACGAGACGTAGCGACGATAACGATGTGCCAGGGCTTCACTACCGCCCTCTAATATCGTCTGAATGTAGTGGTTAATGTCTTCACTCTCGATACTACCACTAGCATATTTCCTGTCAGCTTTCTTCTTTTCGTCTAGTCTTGCGACGATTACCTGGTCTGCGTCGCAGCCAACTACTATATTAGCGTTGTGGGTTGATAAAATTACTTGGCGACTCTGCTTTATGGCTCTTAGCATAGGTACCATTTCATTAGTGATGAACTTATTGTCTAAATTGTCTTCAGGTTGGTCTATTATAAATATCTGCTTATCGGTAGCACTGGCAAGGTATATTTTTAAAAGTAAAGTTCCTCTCTGACCAAGTGAGAGGTTTTCGACAGGTATGTTATCTAAGCTTATTTTGGTACGGACGCTTATGTATTCATTCCACCTATTGAAAATGACGTCGATGAATTTTACATTGCCATATTTATTAAATTTGAGCTTTTCGAGTAAAGGCCATATCAGACCAGATTTCCAGAAGTCTATGAATCCCTTAAACGTAATGGGCTGTACTCCATCATCACCCATTATGGCTTTACGAATATAAGCTTTATCTTTAGCGGTTCTAGAGTCGAAGCATTCATCAATTAGTATCTTAATAAGTTTAGTTTCATCGAATGTGATTTCACCTTCAACACCTACGCCTTTTATGATGGAACTGAATAACTGTTGTTCGTCTTCATCTGATAATTCATTCGTATTCACGAAGTTTTGAAAAGCCTCGTTAATTTTTATGACCCTTCCGCCGACAAGATTACTTAATGACTGACCCATGGCCTTGAGTTCCTCTCGGTAGTTGTCGAGTTCTAAAATGGCTGTTTCGTAAGATTTTGCATCAGCGTCGATGTCGTTAATTTCGTCCTGCAATTTCCGAATGCTTTCTGTGAGTAAGCGTACGTCTTCCTTGACTCCTTGTCGCTTTAGCTCTTCTAGAATCGTATGGTAGTTCTCCGTCAGCTCTTTCTTTTCCTTTTCCATAGCATCAGCACTATTTTTTATTGCTTCAAGCTGTGCTGTTATTTCTATGGTAGGTATAGTAAAACCTTCAAGAGCAGGTATGTCAGCAAGCAACTTGTTAGTTGCCTCGATACTTTTCCCATTTGCAATGACCTTAAGCTCTGCCTCTAAGGTGGGTAAGCGTTCAAGCACATTTTTAATCTTCTGACCTTGCTCGATTACGACTCTAAGTTTTTTTACCAGGACTTCAGTTTCAGTGGAAGACAACCTCTTTATTTGGCTTTCCTTTTTTAGACGATAGTCTTTGAGTTTCTCCAAAAATGACTTGTCGTTTACTTCAAAGAGTTTGGTATACTTTTCTTCAAGCTCATTCAATAATGTACTAAAATGTTCTATTTGCGATAAATCGTGAGTAATTATGCCTTCGATTTTGTCGCTCTCTATGATGTCATTTTCGATACCCAGAAAAGCGGTTATCGTCGGAGTTAAGTTTTTATCATCTGTAGCGATTGACGAAAGTTCTTCTTGACCTATATACAGAACTGGCAAGTCCATTTTAGTATGCTCTGTCAAGTTCTTACTAAAACTCTCTTCATTTCCGTTTTTGTCCTTCAGCACAAGTGATATTTTGGCTGTTGCCCCTAAGTTACGGTAGCTCTCTATAACTTTAGGTTTTCCATTGTTATCTTTTAAGCCATGACTTTCGTTTACAACTGCTATCGTTTCAAGCAATAGGCTTTTACCGCTCCCTCTTCCGCCAATAATCGCCACAAGGTCTCTATTCAAAGGAATCGTTTGGTCGGAAATTTTAAATCCACTGCCGTCTTCAACGCTAAACGAGCTCAAGGCCAATTTTTGATTATCTTCGTATGGATTAGTGTCCTGGATCTTAACCCGAAGGGTAGGCTCGTATATAACCTGTTTCAGCCCATTCAATGTAGCATCAGACTTAATCCAACAAAATTGAGAACCGATGTCACTTAGCTTCCGAGAATCAGAGCATTTTATTTTTGTAACTGATTTGTTTCCATATTGAGGGTCTTTGCCATTAATTATGTTCACTGTCCCTGAAGAGAGGTTGCCACTGTGAGGCACTTGTACAATTTGGCAATGTTCATGCAAATAGATGTCGCTATGTGCCGTACCACCATTTGCAGTATTGGACTGCATAAATAAGCCTCTGCTGGTATTAATGTGTGCGAATATGCTTACCCCGTTCTTTGTAGATACTAAGTCAAGTATCTCTTGCGATGAAGCGGAAGCATTCAAAGGTTGTTTGCTTGCGTTGAAACGTGAAGAAGTAAGACCTATTTCAGTTAAAAAATGGTCTATTGCTGATTCCCAGTTGTCCTTCCAGCATTTTTCAGAATCAAAGACGCACAAGATGTGTATGCCATGATTAGACGCAACTTCGATTCCAGGCAATATAGTGAGGTCGTAAGGGCTATCGGAGACTTCTTGTAATAATAAGTCGATGTCCTTGCCGTTGTTATGGTCAGTAATAGCTATCACATTAATATCAGTGAATAAACCGATATAATTAACGAATAACTTGGCATACTTCTCAGCTGACATGCTCATTTCCTGAGCCTTAATTTCTGTACTCGTTAAGCCTGAAGCAGTTGCAAGTTTATCTAGCTCACTAGGCTCAAGACTATTACCCAAGCAAGTATAATTTTGGTCTAATCTTGTTTGGACTTGTAAATCCCACTTTCTCCAAACAGAGCCTTCGTTGAGTGATGACAAAGTTTTAGTTCCTTTTCGTTTTCATGGTTGTCTCAGACTTTCCAGTAAGCAGGTTATTGAGCTGAGATTTCCAGCTTTTTTCGTCTAACATCTCAAAGTGAAAGACTTTATCAAATTGACCAGTATCTAATTCATTCCAGCTAGTCTCCACTGCTAGTTCATTGCATAAATCCAGAACTGTTCGCTTATACTCGGTGTCTTCATTTCTAGCGAGATGGTCGCCCTTTGATTCCAGGACGTAGACCTTGCTGTAGTCTGTTTTATCAGTCGATGACTGTTCAGCAGCTAAAAAGTCAGGGTAAATACGGTTAGGCTTCCAGCCCTGAATACGGTAATCTGCCTTCGCCAAGTTTCTGTACCACCATAATAATTGCTCTTGTTCGTCTAAATACAGACCTACAGCCTCCTCAAGATTATTCATGTCCTCGCTTGGGACATAATCAAATAAACTTCTTTGTAGCTCTTCATCGTGAAGATCTCTCATTCTTTGCTTACTGCGAACTGTAGCTGTGCTCCTTAGCGGTGTATCGCCGATTAGGTATAGCTTGAGCTCATCTGAGCCTAATAGAGAGCGAAATACCTCTTCAGCTAGTCTATCTCGCTCTATAAGCAAGAGAGCCCTCAGATGCTCTATAAAAAAGACCAGATTACTAGCTAGTACTTCAATATCATTATCTTTTAACATTATTTCAACTGCTTTATTGGCAATCTCATACGCTACCCAAGGGTTCGGCACAATATCAATAACTTGCCTAGCTATATATTCACTATCAATTTTAGATTCATAGCTACGCTCTGCTACTGTCCTTGACACTGGCTTACCATCATCATCTACGCTTACAGATACTGCAATGTCGTCTGTAGACTTATTCATAAGTACTAATTGTGAAAGAGAGCCTAACGAAGCTTTAGACCACTTAATGCGGCTTAAAATGTCGGTTGAATACCGTACCTCACGCCAGCCTAAGCCGTCGTCAATGGCAAATACTGGCAAAAATATCTTCCCTGCAAACTTCTTAAAATCATCTCGGTATTCAGTCTTTTTCGGTTGCAGAAAGTCGGGGTTGCCATCGTCTTCAGTATCTACTGATATACGACCCACTAAATCACCAAGTCCTTCGCCCTCTAGGTTTTGTTTAATGCCTTTTACTAGTTTGGCTGTGTCGTGCTGGAAACTATATACGTAACATTCGTCTAGAGCCTTGATTCCTGTCTTTCTTGCATAAGGCTGGCGAAGCACACGACCGATAAGCTGGGTCATAGCAGTTTCTGATTGTGATTTAGTAAGAGCACAAAGGACATACGCAAAAGGACAATCCCAACCCTCTTGGAGGGCTTGCTTAGTGATTATAAACCTAATGGAGCAGTCTTTAGACAGAAGGTCTATACCCTCAATGTCATCTTTTTCCGATGACTTTATAGCTATTTGCTCTTCAGGTATGTTAGCTTGCTTAATAAGATATTCTTTAACGTCTTCAGCATGTATATAATTGCCGTCTCTTTGGTCTTTACCCGTTCGTTCTACTTGGACTAAAGTGATGGGGCGTATGTGATTGTCGGTGTTCTGCTCATACTCTTTTGCCTTAGTCTCAAGGTCAGCACGCATAGAAACTGATTCTGCGAGTGTTTCTTTCCAGCCTGCAGTTGTCTTGTTTACTAAGTGCAAATCTAGCTTAATCATCTCCTCATCATTGAGCTCTTTACCCGTTATCTCCACCAATTTATTAGCATTTTCTGGCGGAGTAGCTGATAGCTCTAATACGAATGAAGGGTTGAATCCGAAAATAGTGTTACGAGCATTTTCAGTATAAGCTTTATGTCCTTCATCAATTATTGTAATAGGGTTCAATAGCTTCAGAGTGTTACCGAGTGAAGTCTTGGGCAGATTGCCCCATATATAACCCTCTTCTCCAAACGTGTCTAGGTTTGGCACACGAGCCATTAACTCTTCGTGTAGCCTATAGGCATCTTCTGCAGGGAAGAACTCAGTATAACCTGAGTTATCTTTAAAGACTTTTAGTGTCTCTTTACTCTGACGTGCAGCGGATGGAAGCATTAACAGCATTACACATAGATTTTCCGCTACATCGTCAGGTGTAAATCGGTCGGTTTTCTCTAAGATTAGTGTTTTTCCGCCACTCGAAACATCTAACACTTGTCTGTATGGGTGATTACGGTCTCTTAGAGCAATTAAAGTCTGCTTATAAATCTGTGTGGTTGGGACAATCCAGAGCACCATACCGTTCTGTTTATTAAGGTATACCTTATTTATAAGATCTATTGAATGAGTTGCTAATAGGGTCTTACCGCCACCAGTAGGTACTTTGAAATACAGATTAGGGGTTGGCTGACTTATGCCATTAAAAGATTTCTGGTAGTCTTCTAGCCCTATCTTTTTCCAAGCTTTTGCTGGGTAATGTATATCGTTTGCTAATTCGGCGTCAGCTTCCAGTACACGCATAAAGCGTTCTCGTTCGCTAACAAGCTCTGTAAGATACTGCGAGAGCTTTGTTGTTACCTTTTTCTGGTACTCTCTCAGCTCCATTACTTACCAACCTTATATATCTCAAACGGTAACTGGCAAAAATCTATCTTTAGCTCATCTAGCTCTCCGCTCTCAACGTATTTAGTCGGAGCAAATACTAGCAATGGTCGGCTACCAGCTTTTTTTCGTAATTCACGTGCTTTATTGAGGGTAAGGGCGGTTTGCTTTAAGTATTCAATGTCAGGCTTGTAAATCATATATACGTCATGGTGTTTAGAAGACCCTATGAAACCCGTACCTTCATTTAGCTTAGATTCGTTAAACTCTTCACCGGTTGCCGTGTAATAGACGTACCGAGCTAACTCAAGATAACTTGGTAATTTACTGCCGTCTAGTATGCCTTCGGTTTCTATCGGGTCGCCTAGCTTAAAGTAGCTGAACGTACCGCCAAGTCCCTGCTTTAAGTTCTCGTTCTTAGACTTGGGTATACCTTTTATTACCCTTCGGACACGTTCTGCGGTTATTTCGTCGGTGTAATCTTCCATTTCAACTAAGACGAACTTGCGATTTCCGCCATCGTCTTTATTTAGCTCAAGGACTGCTTGGGCGGTTGTACCTGTACCAGAAAATGAATCCAAGACTATACTGTCTTCATTTGTTACTTGTTGCAATAGTGATTTCACAAATGCTACTGGTTTAGGAAAATCAAACTTACGCTCACCAAATATTTCATCTATGTCCGCAGAGCCATGCCGAGTATAAATATCTTTACCTACCACACTAGAAAAACCCGTGGTTGAATCTTTCATCTCGCTTAAAAAGACTTTTCTACGTGGTCTGCCCGTAGGTTCTTTTGGCCATAAAATACGTTCCTCGTTAATTAAACGAGACATTGTATTTTTATCGTATCGCCAGCCCAACTTGGGCTTACCGTAATTTACCCCTGTGTCTGGGTTCACTAGTTCGTAATGGCAGTTTGGGCGCTGACTTTCGGGTAGTATGCCTACCATATTTCCGCTCACCCAGTCGCCTCTAGGGTCGTTATCTGGATTGCTATACTGTTCCACCTTTCGCTCATCTCCAATAAACAACTTAGAAACATATATATCTCGTGCGTATGCCAGTACATATTCATGGTCGTTTGATACGCCAGTTAGGCTACGATTGTCTTTGTTTTGCCTACTCTTCCATACCAATGTACTGATGAAGTTATGCTCTTGAAATACCTCGTCCATTAGCAACTTAAGCCTAGCTTGCTCAATATCATCAATGCTTACTAATATGACGCCATCATCTGCTAGTAGTTCTCGTAAAAGCTTTAATCTCGGTAACATCATACATAGCCACTTGTCATGCCGAGTAAGATCTTCTTTATCAACAGGTGTCTTGTCTTTTAACCATTCCTTTATTAAGGGGCTGTTTACATTATCGTTGTACGCCCAACCTTCATTACCTGTGTTGTAAGGCGGGTCAATATATATACATTTTATTTTTCCAGCGTACGTAGGCAGTAGTGCCTTAAGAGCAAGGAGATTATCGCCCTGAATGACTAGGTTGTCATGCAGGCTTACAGACTCGGTCAGACTCTTGTCTTTTTTCGGTATTAACTGATGATAAGGTACGGCTAAGTGATGATTCTGTACGAACGTTTTGCCCTTGAACTGAATTGATGGCATTGTTATTTCCTTTTTTCTAATAGTTTCATTACATCTTCACGTTTGTATCGGCGGTCGCCTCTAGTACCGAAACGAACTGCGACTAGATAACCCTTTTTGTCCCATGCACGAAGCGTGTTCGGGTGACAATTTAATAACTCACACGCTTGTCGAAGCGTGAGTAATCTAGGCTTTTTTGTCTCAGATTGTGGCATACTATAACTATACACGACTTAACAGCTGTTTGAGAATTGAAAGATATATGCAAAAGAACCCCGAAGAGATTCAAAACATCATTGACCAACTAAGCAAACTACTTGCTACTGGTGGGGCTAATCTGAGCGAAGTAACTCAGCTCATAGCTCAGGGTATCGACCTCACTGGACGTAATGTCCTGCCTACGGACACTATTGACCAGTGGAATAGCACTGTTCGAGAATTACTTTCTAAAGCTTTCGGTGAGTCACACCATTATGTTCATCGCTTCAGCCACCCCCAACTTAGCAAGGGTTCACTCACTGATGTCCCTAAAACTCTTGAAGAATATGTCGTTACGCTCGAAGCACGACTATTCACGCTAGAGGACTTTATAAACAAGCTCGAAGATAAAAAGATTCAAACTATGCGTAAAGCGGTTACTGAACGGGAGTACAATGCTAGTCCGAAATATTGGCTAAGATATAACCCAATGGGCGGAAAGTTACTACTAAACGATAAAATTGTATTAGCCAAGCCACAGCTTGATTCACCTGCAGACAAGCTTCTTCAAGTGGCTTTTGAAAATCCAAATACAGTTTCGACGGTAAAAGGTGTGACGTCTCGACAAATTTCCTCAGCACTTAGAGATATGGGTATAACGGGAGTTCTTAAAGATATATTTTTTCCACGAACAGGATCTGGCAAAATTATGTTCCGCCCCTCTATTAGCAATATAGAATTCAATGAAGAAAATCATAAATCTTTTAACATCACTGATTACGAGAAACAGTGAGTTCTAATGAGAAGCAGTACTTAATCTAGAGTTCTGCTGAGCCTCCAAACAAACATTTATAGATGCGTAATAGTCTCATAGCATGAGGCTATTTTAATGACTAACAATCAAGAACCGTCAGAACGAATACAGAATTCAGACGTCGCTACTAGTGACGTTGATGGGGTACTGAGCGATGAGTCGGTCGCCACTCTGACTGGATTTCTTGACGTGCTCATTCAAATGGACCTCGCACAAAAGCAACGTAATAAATCAGGAGATGGCAATGAAATACCCAAGAAGTGAAATGATAAAAGCAATTTTAGAAATAGTAGCAAAAGACGAACATCGCATTCGTTCAGAAGCAGTCAAGAAGGGCATCGCTCAAGCATGCTTGAAAAGAAATGCAGTAAAACAAGGAGGTAAATAGTTGTGAGTACCGACAATAAGAATCATGAAAGAGTGGTTGTGTGTAAGCTATGCAAGGGCTGTTTGAGAAAGTCTACGGAGGAGTACCTTTTACGAATCGGTCACACTGAAATGGAAGAACTATATGAAGATATGAAGTACCTCCTCAACTCTGTTTGCGAAGATGATGAATGCTATAGAGAAAAGTGCATTGACTACAGGAATTCTTCCCATGGTAGACACGATAAAACTACTCGTAGCTATAAATAACCCTTTAGAGCTTGATGGCTCTAGATTTGTGCCCACTATCGACGAACTTGTGCAGAGTCTTAATTATGGTAAGGCGACACTCAATCCTTCAAAGTCTTACGCTAAAGCAGACAAATACATGCCCCGTCTTACCATGCATAAACGACCGAGTAAGGCGGGAGTGATGTACCAACTAGCTATAGAGTTTTCGGCACCAAAAATTGTTTTCGGCAATAACTTTAATGAGCTTACTGATGTACACTACACGGAATTATTGTTAGTTCTTCAAGAAAAGCTGTGTGAACTTACAGGGCATATGTTTTCTGAAAAACAACTTGCGACCGCTAATGTAAGCGTCTGGCACCCGTCCAAGAACGTAGTATTTCGTAACTACACAGCCTGCCAGACCGTACTTACCACTATCAGTAAACTGGACGTAAGTAAGGTTTATGATTTGCAGAAAACAGACTTTCGAGACGGTCATGTAGTACATATACACTGCAATTCACTAGACATAGCTTTCTACGATAAATTGGCAGACCTACGCAAAGCAAAACTAAGTGAAAAACGTGCATTTGAAAAAGACAGCGTTATTCAGATAAGTCTGCTGGAAAGGCTACAAAAACTAAGTCCTCTTGAAATATTTCGATATGAAGTAAGGCTTGTAGGTAGAGCTTCTATTAAAAGGGCGTTTACAAACTTAGAAGAGTGGACATTAGAGTCCCTTTTTAAGTCGAAACTATGCCAACAACTTTTAGTAAAGCACTGGGAGAAATTGACAGCTTCAGTCGATATGTTAGCACTAGACTTAGAGCAACCGTATGAACTATTGCAGAACGTAGCAGAAGAAAACCCTAACGCTACACCTCGAACGACATTAGCAGTAGTTAGCGGTCTGCTTATAGCTGGTCAGGTCGGTATACGTGAGTTAAGGAATGTTCTGGAGTCTTGTTACGGTAAAGACGCCTGGTACAGTATTAAGCCATTATTGAAAAAACCTCAGTCTCATCGCTTCAAATATTTCCAGCACATAAGTCAATCTTTAGAGCATTTCGAGCCAACTCACATGGGTCAGATAGTATAAAAACTAGTTAAACATACTGTTAAGTTATGGTAAGATATAAGGAGTAGATTATGGACACTAAACTAATTTTAATCGCAAGGGTATCAAACGAGGAGCAACGTGTTGCGTTGCCAGCTCAGAAGGTACGGTTAGAAAGGTATGCAGAACAATGCAAACTAGAGTACGAGTACTATGAGTTTGATGAAAGTGCCCATAAAGACGACCGTTCAAAATTCAATGAGCTAACAGAACACATCAAGTCTTTGCAAGAATATTGTTGGGTTGTGTTTGATAAGATCGACCGTTTCACTCGTGATTCAAGCCAAGAACAAGTAAAAGCTCTTCAGCAGTTAGTTAAAGAAGGTAAGATAGAACTTCACTTCCCGCACGATAGCTTAATAATAAATCATACCTCGTCGGCTGCAGACTGGTTTAGGCTTGGGATTGGCATGGCACTGGCTAAGTACTATTCCGATGCAATTAGTGATAATGTTAAGCGTCGATTCGAGCAGATGTTAGGAGACGGCATATGGGTTCACCGAGCCCCTATAGGCTACAAAAACGTCAGACAAGACGACAAAAATACGACTATAGTAGTAGACGAAATAAGAGCACCGTATATTGTTAAGGCATTTGAGCTACGTTCTATGGGTATACCATATGAGGTTATAGCTAAACAGTTAGCCAATGACGGGTTTATAGGTACTACTAGCAAGGCTGTACCACCTGGCAAGTCCTATATAGAAAGAATACTTACCAACACGTTCTATTACGGAGTAATGAAACACAGTGGACGGTATTACCCTCATATATATGAGCCCCTAATCAGCAGAGAGCTATACAATAAATGCATGGAAGTAAAAGACCAGCGCAAACACGATATGACAAAACATAACTCAGAGTGGTTTACGTTTAAGAAATTGGTCAAATGCGGTAGGTGTGGACGTGCGGTATCTTCATATTGGGGAAGAAAGCAAGTCTATATGAGATGTAGTGGCTCAGGACAGAATAGTTGCGGGAATCCTAATACGGCAGAATCTTTGGTAATCGATGGTGTGAGCAAAGATATAGCGAGCATCACAATACCAGAGCACTTCATACCGCAAGTCATAATAGAGCTTAAGAAGCGACACGAAAATCAGCAACTCTATTTCTCACAGAGCATAGACCAAACGCGCCGTGAGTATGACGTACTTAAAGAAAAGTTAAAGACACTATACTACGACCGATTAGATGGACGTATTACTCAGCAGAGGCATGACGAAATCGCCAATGAGTTTGAGCGTAAACAGCAAATACTAAACGACAGACTCAAGCGTCTAGCTAAAGATAACAAAAGCTTTCAAGTAACTGCTTCATATCTGTTGGATTTGGCTCAACGAGCCTCAGAGCTTTTTGAATGTTCGAACTATGAGCTTAAACAGAAGCTTTTGGAGTACTTAATATCGAACGTTGAACTAAATGATAAGAGATTGTCTTATATACTAAACGACCCCTTTAGAGCCATCGCACAAGCAAAGAAAAAGACACAAAATGTGCCTGGTTCTAATATTTGGCAGGGGTGGCAGGAATCGAACCCGCGGCCTTCGGTTTTGGAGACCGACGCTCTAGCCAGCTGAGCTACACCCCTATAGCCATCACCTCATTATCACGAATATGTGCCGTTATTTCAAATCCTCAGCGCCCTTAAGGCGGGCTTGATCTATCATGAAGGCTGTTTCTTCCGCTGCATCGCGGACCGCCTGATAGAAACCTCTACCCGAACCGTGGCCGGCGGCCATATCGGTTTTAAGTAGTACGAAGTTATCGGAATGACCATTCTGCAGCTTAGCTGCCATCTTCCAAGCATGTAGCGGATGCACCCGACTATCGTTAATTCCGGCAGTTAGGAACAGACTGGGATACAGCTGTTTATCATCCACTTGATGATATGGGCTATATCCACTCAGCCAGTTAAACTCGGTTTTCTTATCCGGATGACCGTACTCATGAGTCCAGCGGTGCGCCAGTAAAAACTTATGGTAGCGATACATATCAAGCAAAGGCACTGCACAGACAGCCGCTCGAAAGAGATCAGGTCGCTGGGTGATTACTGCACCTATCAATAAGCCGCCATTGCTACCACCTTCGATAATTAAACGCTCAGGCTGAGTAACCCCGGCATCGATCAGGTACTCTGCAGCAGCGATGAAATCATCAAAGGTATTCTGCTTATTAGCCCGCATACCAGCCTGGTGCCACTCCTCACCAAACTCCCCGCCACCACGTAGATTTGGCTCGACGATGATACCGCTGCGCTCCAGCCATGGCTTCAGTGAGCCGACATAGTTGGGGTTTATACTGGTAGCAAAGCCGCCGTAACCGGTAAGTAGTACCGGATTGTCAGTTCGATTTTGATAATCTTTTGGTGCCACAAAGAAGAGAGGTACCTGTGTGCCATCCTTTGAAGTGTACCAACGCTGTTCGGCTACATATCTACTTGCGTCCAAACTGCGCGGATCAGCGTAGAATAGTTCAGAGGTTTGAGCTTTAGAATTAAAAAGATACTCGGTGCTAGGAGTAAAAAATGTAGTGACGGAATAGTAAAAGTCGCTATCGTCACGGTGTGTAGCGAGAGAGCCGATACTTGATAAGGACGGAATGTCTAGGCTGCCGATCTTCTCACCGTCACTTCTTTTAACTCGCTCGACCTGATCGACCGCATTATGGGTATAGCAGAGCAGGATCTCATCTTGCGTAACAGTCCAGTCATCTAATAGGCGGCTGGAGTCTTCAGGTACAAATTCCTCCCACTCCTCAATCCTAGCGCCAGCCTCTTCAACCGGGAGGCGAAGCAGACGGCGGTTATTAGCTCGATAATCGGTATCAAGGTAAATATAGTTGTCCAGTAGTACAAGCGAAGATCGAGCATCAAGCTCTGGCAGTAATTCTACGGTCGTAGCTGATTCTCTATCATGCAAAAACACGTGCTGTTCGCTCCAGCCAACCCCGGCATTGATGGCTACATAGCGACCATCCTGTGAATCGTGGGCATCCAACCAGGCGTCTTTAGGTAGTTGTTGAGAGTGAGCGTCAAAGATAAGCTTGTCGTCTCCGCGTGGCTCGCCTAAGCGATGGTAGTAAATCTGTTGATAGTGTGACTCATCGGTTTCATCTCCGCCCTGGGCTTGATAGTTGCTGCACATATAGTAAAAACCGCGTTCATCCTCGCACCAGTCCATAGAGAAGACACGACCATGATAAAACTCCGCATCCTCACCACTAACTAAGTCACGGATAAAGACCCGATCGTACTCACTGCCCTTCTCCTGCAGGGCATAAACGGCGGAGCGGCCATTTCGTGACAACTGAAAGAAAGTAGCTGCAATCGAGCCGTCCTCACTAAATAGATTGACATCAAACACCACCTGCTTATCAGTCTCATCGCGCGGGTCTAGCGCAGAAAAAAGTACCGGGTGCTGCTGACCGGGCTGACGCTCATACCAGTAGTAACGTACGCCGCAGCGGTAAGGTACACCGCGCGAAAAGACATCGTGCTCTTGGAGCAACTCTTCATATATCTCCTCCACCACCGTAGAGCTGAAATATTCTTGGGTTAACTCGTTCTGCTGTTTTACCCAGGACAAGACCTCAGAGCTGTCGGCCTTCTCCAGCCAGCGGTAATCATCCGTGACTTCACGACCGTGCAGCTTGTCTACTGCCGGACGCTTTGGTGTTTTAGGATAACGCAT
Source organism: Candidatus Saccharimonadales bacterium (assembly GCA_040903985.1). Classification (NCBI taxonomy): domain Bacteria; phylum Candidatus Saccharimonadota; class Candidatus Saccharimonadia; order Saccharimonadales (SeqCode); species Saccharimonadales bacterium (SeqCode). The sequence continues at coordinate 3,213 of JBBDUI010000002.1, read as the reverse complement.
AATTATTCCTCTGCTCTTAAACATGACTAGCAGTACCCTCGAGACTAACTGTCCTACCTGTAGCCCTGAGCTTGTGTCTCGAACAGCTCGTGATACATACCCGATTGCTTCATCAACTCCTCGTGACTACCCGCCTCAACAATCTTACCATCATCTATCACGTATATCTTATCGGCATTTCGAACCGTAGAGAAGCGATGAGAAATAATAATGGTCGTCTTCTCCTTTTGAGTAGCGTTAATTCGCTCAAATATCTCATACTCTGCCTTCGCATCAACGGCACTTGTCGGTTCATCTAAGATTAAGATATTTGCATCCCGGAAGAAAGCTCGCGCCAAGGCGACTCTCTGCCACTCCCCTCCTGATAAATCGGTGCCATCGTCAAATACTTTAGTCAGAACGGTATCGTATTTATGGGGAAGTTTATCTATATATGCATGTGCGCCAGCCTTTTCGCTGGCCGCTTGTATACCTTCGATATCATCTACACGCGCCACATCTCCAACACCGATACTACGTTTTACCTTGAGGTAGGGGTACTTGTTGAATTGTTGAAATAAAGCCCCGACCTGCTTATACCATTGTGAAATGTCGGTATCACGAATATTGATATTGTCTACTAATATCTCGCCCTCACTCACGTCATAAAACCGCATTAAAAGCTTAATGATGGTAGTTTTGCCGGCTCCATTAGCTCCTACCAGCGCAATGTCATCACCCGGCTCAATGATCATGTTTAAGTGACGCAGGACATACTTATTTGATTTTGGATACTTAAAGCCGACATCACGAAACTCAATTCTTGGTGTCACCTTCTCATTAATATGAGTTGGTTTTTTGGAATGTTTGACTTGAGGCTTGAGTGCTATGAAATCACGATAGTCGTGCAAAAAAAGATTTGATTCGCTTAATGACTGAAACCCGCTTGCCATCTGGCCGCTAGCATTCGAGAAGTCAGCTACCAATCGTCTATAGAATTCGAAGTCCCCGAGCGAGAAGGCGGCGTTCCGAACTACTCGTAGCAACAGAATAGCACCGATTCCAAACTGAATCAGGCCCTCAAAGACGCTCGAACCTAGCAGTCGTTTCTGAGAATGACGCTCGACATCGATCCGGGCGTCTTCGGTACGACTATAGTATTTCCGCCATAAAGCTCGAAAGTATGTTGAGAGCTTAAAAATCTTTAGTTCGTTCACTTCATCAACATTCTGGAGCGTACGGCCCAAATAGTTGCGCAAGCGCAATTCGTTATCTATCCAGTCCCATACCTGCCATCGAGCTCGAGCTGTTTTCATGAGAGTAACGACAAGCGGTATGATGCTAACAAACAGCAGCAGAACTATTGACGGGCTCAATACTATAATAGCGAGCGTGGTAGCCACAAGCTGCAAGACCCGTGTTAATAACTGCAGTGTACGTTCTGGTACTAGTGAAATCACATTAACGTTATAGGTAATCTTATTTGCTAGCTTGTTGAATGTTGAGTCTTCATAATGATTATGATCAAGTTGTTGGAACTTATCAAAAACTTTCTCGGCTAAATACATACTGAAGACTTTTCTGAGTCTAATCGTTATGTAGTATTGCATATTAAAGCTGTGTGAAAACAATACTTGGGTAGCTGCTAGCGCTGCTAGCATAGATAACGGCAGCATTAGTCCGGCCGTGCCCGCAGAGGCAGCTATAGTAAAATCGATAAGCTGACCAGTTAAGAATGCGATGAGTATTGGGGTTAAGCCCTGAAACGCATAAATGGAGCTAGAGAATATGAATAGCTTCTTATCAAGTCTCCACATGGTACTTAAGGCGAACCATACATTTTCTCTAACGTTATTAATATTCTGCCAAAATGATGTCGAACTATCGTCTTGGTCTGGTTTCAAACTAACACCTTTCTCCTTAGATAAATTCTAAATTATTAGTACTAATGTAAGTCATTGTATCTGCTGGTGCATTTTTTGACAATTCTATTAATCATTGTATGAATATGCTATAATACACCTGAATAGTAAAGGAACTGCCTCCGATGGCAGTTCCTTTACCTGTATGCTTGGTTTCTAATGTAGCTTCTTCTTTGACTCGCGATAGATCGTATGGCGACGCAGCATAGGGTTAAACTTCCGCAGTTCTAAACGGTCTTCCGTATTCTGGAAATTCTTAGTTGTAGTGTAGCTGCGGTGTCCGGATTCGATACATTCCATCGCGATAATCCGCCGTGCACCCTTTTTCTTAGCCATTTGATAAACCTCTGATAAACTTCAAAGTAATATTCTACGGGAGTTACCGGTGATATGCAAGAAGTTAGCCGACAGCAAGCCAGGTAAGTGCCGGACATGCTTTAATAATCGCCAGCCGGGAGCTATAATGATAAAACTACCTGCCACCTTAGCTCAGCTGGCTAGAGCAACGGTTTTGTAAACCGTAGGTCGTCGGTTCGAATCCGACAGGTGGCTCCATACTTATTTCATGTATAAGTTAAATGTAGTAGAGTTCAATAGTGAAAGTTGGTAGGTTATCTACCTTCGAGCTCTCACTTAAATTAGCCAGGGTAGCGAAGTGGTCAAACGCATCTGACTGTAAATCAGACGGCTTTATGCCTTCGGGGGTTCAAATCCCTCCCCTGGCACCACCAGATAAGTAACTTGAGTGTTAGGCTGTTTATCTAGTGGTGCTTAGTCAGCAAAGACCTCAACTACTCGCAGTATAAGGAGTTGATTGTATCCGAACTAAATACCTTCAACCACATCATCATCACGAGCAGTAGGTGTATCTTCTGGTTTGATACTGCCGTAGGTGCTGGGTTCTATACCGCACGGCGGGCAGCACGCCTGAACTACGTTAACTACCTCTCCTTGACCTGCCGAGTTCAGGCCATATCGACCTAAAATCGATAAATAAACCAACTTACCTTGGACTATGCTGCCACAAGAATGTAAGTACTCCCCATTTTCAGGGTCTTTAACCGAATCCTTTAAAACTTCGCACGGATCTCTGTCTATGCTCATAATATGAGCTTATTATACAATCTAAATCTACTCATGCAATATCCTCATAGGGGCGCGTATATTACAGGGAAGAGCGGGGCAGACTGTTTCGTTTGGAAAAAGGAAGAACCATGAAGCTGTTGGCTGTTCACCAGACAAAACGATACGGTTTGTCTGGAAGAGGAAGACAAACCGTAAGCTGAAAGTAAAACAGCTTCCGCTGTTTTAG